>CAYYXA010000023.1:0-20407 GCA_964475465.1 uncultured Brevinematales bacterium | reverse complement strand
CTAAGGCTTTGTTTTCTATCTGTCTGATTCTTTCTTTCGTTAAGTTCATTATTTCTCCTACTTCCTTGAGGGAATACTCTTTACCATAAAATCCAAATCTGTACTTTATTACCTCTCTTTCTCTTTCAGGCAGAGAATCTATTATCTTTCTAATTTCTTCTCTTATGGAGTTGTTTATGGCTATCTCTTCTGGGTTTTCTGAATCATCTTCAACGTCAAGTATTTCTCCTAATGTTATGTCGCTATCATCAAAGACGTTGCTATCAAACGATATATAGTCCCTACTTTTTCTACTTAGGAGTAGCTCAACATCTTCTCTTGATATTCCTAAGTTCTTGGAAATTATTTCGCTGTCTGGTGTTGTGCCATGCTTCGATAGGTACTCGTTTATGAATCTTTCTATTTTAAGTAACTCGTTTGTTCTGTTCATTGGGAATCTGACAAGCCTTGATCTTTCTGCTATATACTTGAGGATTGCTTGTTTTATCCACCATACGGCATAAGAAATGAAATGAATACCTCTGTACGGGTCAAATCTGTCTACTGCCGTCATTAGTCCGATGTTCCCCTCACTTATCAAGTCGGCAAAAGGAATTCCAGTATTTATATAGTTTTTAGCAACTGTTATAACAAACCTTAGGTTAGAAAGTATTAGCTTTGCTCTTGCCTCTTGGTCACCATTTTTGGCTCTTATCGCTAACTCTATTTCTTCCTCCCTACTGAGAAGAGGGAATTTCTCAACTGCTTTGAAGTACTTTTCAAGAACGTTTTGACTATTAGAGCTCTTTTTGGCTTCATTCAGCATCTGAGTTACTTCTTCTTCCATCTCTTTGTAATTGACAATTTCCCTATCTTTAGCTTCCATTGATATGTTTGGATTATCTAATGTTACATCTCTGACTACCGGCATAAATCTCTCCTTATATTATATGATGCAAAAATTATGCCAAAATTAGAAAAATAGTTTACAAAGTATACTATTTATGTAGGTTTTGATTGAATGTGATGGAAAATTGTTGGTTGTTTTTTTGTATAATTTTTACACACTCTTAAGTGTGTATCTGTGTGTAATTTTTACGCATAGCCATTGTTGTGATATGCAGTTTCTCTTTTATGTTTATCCTTGACTTTCGAGATGTGAATTGATATATTTTTACATCCTATGGAGGGGGATTGGATATGAAGGGTGGATTAATTTCTCTTTTGGTTATGTTTCTTTTTTGGTTTGGTGGGGCAGTTTTTGCTTCTGAAGTTCTGGTAGCTGTGAGTATTGAGCCGCAGAGATTTATTGTTGAGAGGATTGGGGGAGATGCTTTGAAGGTAATGGTTATTGTTCCGGCTGGTAAGAATCCTCATAATTATGAGCCTACACCACAACAGATGAGAGATATTGCTAATTCTCTAGTTTGGTTTACTCTTGGGATTGAGTTTGAAAAAGTGTTGATACCTAAGGTTAAATCAGTGCACAAAGATATTATTATAGTTGATATTTCAGAGGGTATAAAGAGGAGAATAATGAGGGAAGATGAAATTGTTGAAGACAAGTATGGAGAGCATCATCGTGGTGATGAAGTTGGGGGGGAGGACCCGCATATTTGGATGTCTCCTAGGTTAGTTAAGCAACAAGCTAAAATAGTATATGAGACGCTTGCTAAGCTAGATAGATTAAATGAAGATTTTTATAAAAGGAACTATGAGAAGTTATTGAAGGAATTGGATAGTTTGGATGCGGAAATTTCTAACAAACTGAAGCCATATAAAGGAAGAAAATTTTTAGTGTATCATCCTGTTTTAGGGTATTTTGCTGATGATTATGGACTTAAGCAGTTGGCTATTGAGATAAGAGGTCGGGAACCTTCTCCGTCTCAATTAAACAAAATTATTATGATTGCTAAGAAAAATGGTATAAGGACGGTTTTTGTACAAGAGGGTTTTTCAAAGAAATCAGCTGAAGCTGTGGCGAGGGCTATAAATGGTAAAGTTGTTGAGATCAACCCTTTAAGTTATGATTATATAAAAATGATTAGAAGTATTGCAGATGCGATAGTAGAGGGGTGGAAATGAAGGTTATAGAGGTTATTGATCTTACCTTTGGGTATGATGATAAGCCTGTTTTGCAGGATGTAAGCTTTTCGATAGAAGAGGGTGAATTTGTGACCATTGTTGGGCCTAATGGAGGAGGTAAGACTACTCTTCTTAGGTTGATGTGTGGTCTTCTCAAGCCGTGGAAAGGAGAGATTCGTATTTACGGAAAATCTCCAAAAGAAAATGGACATTTGATAGGTTATGTGCCTCAGCAGAATATCCTGGATCGTAGCTTCCCTATAACTGTTGAGGAAGTTGTATTTTTGGGTAGAGTTAGGACTTTTGGGTGGTTTACTCGTAAAGACTATGAGGCAGTAGAAAAGGCACTTAAGGAAGTGGGGCTTTGGGAGTTTAGAGATAGGGAGTTTTCGAGTTTGTCTGGTGGGCAAATGCAGAGAGTTCTTATAGCTCGTGCTTTGGCTTCGGAAGCGCATATATTATTCCTAGATGAACCGGTATCAAATGTTGATGCTGAGAGTGAAAGGCAACTTTCAGGAATACTTGCCGAGTTAAAAAAGAATCACACTATACTGGTGGTGACTCATGATACTGCTTTTGTTGATAGGATAACTGATAGAGTGTTGTGTATTGAAAGAACAGTTAGAGAACATTGTGTGATTGATGATGGTAAATCTTCTGAGTATGGATATCCAGGTATTTATTTACACGTTGATCATACTACAGTGATAAAAAGGTGGTGAAGGATGTTAGAGTTTTTTTCTACTATAGTGAGTAATGATGTGCTATTTGTTAGGTATGCTCTGATAGCTTCTGCTCTTTCGAGTTTGCCTCTCGGAATGATTGGTAGTTTTGTTGTAGTGAGGAACATGGGGGCAATTGCTGGGGCTATTGGTCATTCTATAGTTGGAGGTGTAGGGCTAGCAGTGTACTTACAGGTTGTCTTGAGGTTAAAGTGGGCTACTCCACAGTTGGGAGCATTAGTTTTTGCAATATTTTCTGGTCTTGTTATTGCTTGGCTGTCAATAAGGGGGCGACAAAGGTTAGATACAGCGATAAACACTGTTTGGGTTGTTGGGATGTCCTTAGGTCTCGTTTTTCTAAGTTTAACACCTACGTATACTGACCCTATGAGTTATCTTTTTGGTAACATTCTTTTGATTTCGGAAAGTGATTTGTTAATCATAGGAATACTTAGCCTTGTGGTTGTTTCTACAGTTGTCGGATTTTACCCACAGCTACAGTCGATAAGTTTTGATGAAGAGTTTTCGAGAGTTCGTGGGCTTCCAGTTAACTTACTTAATACTCTGCTGCTCTTACTTGTTGCTATAACTGTCTTTTTGATGATACAAGTTGTTGGGATACTTATGGTTATTGCTCTTGTTACGCTTCCAGCAGCTATTTCTTCACTTTTTCATAAAAAACTTCTAGCCATTATGACAAGTTCGGCTATTCTAACTTTTATTTTCTTGTTTCTTGGCATCATGGTTAGTTTTGTTTTTAATCTTCCGACAGGTCCAACTACAGTTTTAATTTTAGGTTCTACTTATGGCTTTGCAGTATTGGTGGTTGGTAAGTTAAGGAGTTTACAGTGATTTAAACATATCAACAAAGAGCCTTACTCCAAAACCAGTTCCACCTTTTTTGATATAAAATTTCTCTTTATCTGTATAGGCGACTCCTGCTATGTCTAGGTGGGCCCACTTGTAGTTTGTGAACTTCTTAAGAAACGCTGCTGCTGTTATTGCACCTCCATATCTATTACCTACATTTTTGATGTCTGCAAAATCGCTTTTTATGTACTCATTATATTCATCCCACAAAGGTAATTCCCAAACTCTTTCACCAGTCCTTTGGGAAGATTTCTTTATTTTGTCTATTAGTTCGCTATTGTTTCCCATTAATCCGGCTGCTTCGTGACCTAGAGCAACTACACATGCCCCTGTTAAGGTTGCAATATCAATAACAAATTCGGGATTGTACTTCTTAGCGTATTCTAACGCATCGGCAAGTATTAACCTGCCTTCAGCATCAGTGTTGATTATTTCGACGGATATACCTCCCATACTTTTTACGATATCGCCTGGTTTGGTAGCTTTGCCACTAGGCATGTTTTCAGTTAATGGTGTTATTCCTACAACGTTTACCTTGAGTCCTAGCCTAGCTATGGCTATCATTGTACCTATTACGCTAGCAGCACCACTCATGTCGTATTTCATCTCTTCCATCTTCTCAGATGGCTTTAGTGATATACCTCCTGTGTCGAATGTTATACCTTTACCTACGAGAGAGAACCATTTATCACCACCTCCTTTATATTCCATAACTACGAATTTAGGATTTTCATCACTTCCTTTCGCTACAGCAAGGTAAAGATTCATTCCTAGTTTTTTGGCTTCTTCTTTTTCTATTATCTTTACGGAAATCCCTACTTTTTCACATTCTTCTTTAGCAGCATTAGCAATGTACGTTGGGGTAGCAATGTTCGATGGTAAATTCTGTAGGTCTCTAGCAAAAAATACACTTTCAGCGATTATTCTCGTTTCTTCTATTGCTTTTTCAAAGTTGCCTTTAAACTCTATGTTAACTTCTTTTAGATTAATTTTTTCCTTTTTCTCAGAAAAGAACTCCTCAAATGTGTAGGTACCTAGGAATATACCTTCTACCAATGCTCTTATTGAGGCTTCTTTATCTAGCTTCTTTCTGTACCAGGTGTTAGCAATAGTACAGGAAGAAAATTTGTATTTACTTGCCGCTGAGCCTATTATTCCTCCAAGTTTCCTGAGAGTTTCATAATCGAATTTTTCTTCTTTTCCTAGACTGATCAATAGAACTTTTTCAAACTTTAGAGATTTGGTTAGATAAGGTTTATGAAGAACTATTACTTCTCCAAAATTAGGTTTTGATTCTGAAACAATGTTCTCTATTGTTTGACTAAGTTTGCCAAAACCTTTGGTTTTGGTATCTTCAAAAACTGGAATTATCAAAGCTTTAGCTTCTTTGGATTTGAAAGTGTCAACAAAGTTAACATTTATGTCTATCTTCTTCATACCCCCTCCGTTTTACTTAGTATAACTAAAAATTAGGGAGAATTCAAATTTTTAAGTTTTGCAAGATGAAATTATTGTTTTGGAAATTTAAAAGGCAGAG
Source organism: uncultured Brevinematales bacterium (assembly GCA_964475465.1). Lineage (GTDB taxonomy): Bacteria > Spirochaetota > Brevinematia > DTOW01 > DTOW01 > JAPYWX01. The sequence continues at coordinate 15,214 of CAYYXA010000023.1, read as the reverse complement.
GTTGCTTGACACAAAATTCTAATGGAATTACATGGAATTGAGATATTTGAGTTAATTAAAATATATCGAATTATGAATGTGGTTGTGAAAGTTGGTACGAAAGTAATACTCAGTGATGAGGGCATGGAGAATATTTCTTTTGAGGTTTCTGAACTTTTAAAGAATGGTGTCAAGGTTATAATCGTTTCTAGTGGTGCTATAGGTTTGGGAAGGATAAAGCTTAATTTGGGTAATAAGCCTCTCACTTTAGAGGAGAAGCAAGCTGTGGCAACTGTCGGGCAGGTAGAACTTATGAAGAGGTGGCAGAGTTTTTTGGGGCGTTATGGAGTTGAGGTCGGCCAAGTCCTTCTAACTTATCGTGATATAAACTCAAGAGAGTCTTTTTTTAATTTGAGGAACACTCTAAGAAATGCCCTCTTCTTGGGAATAGTGCCAGTAATAAACGAAAACGATAGTGTAGCAACAGAAGAAATAAAGTTCGGTAATAACGATATTTTGGGAGCAACGGTTTCTTTGGCTATAGGTGGTGATGTTTTCTTGATACTTTCTGATGTCGATGGCGTATTCATGGATTTTGGCACACCTAACCAGAAACTAATAAAAGAAATAAAGGACATAAAGGATGCAAAAAGGTTTTTGAAAGGTAGAAGTAGTGATTTTTCAGTGGGTGGAATGAAAACTAAAATTCAAGCAGGTTACCTATGTATGAAGTCGGGAGTAAAGTGTATTATAGCCAACGGATTTAAGAAGTATGTTATAAGGAGAGCTATAAATGGGGAGGAAGGAACTGTTTTTGTACCTTCTGGAAATAAGAAGAATCTAAAAGCTTCTTGGGTTATTGCTAGTAAAAAGAAGGGTAGGATAATCATTGACGATGGGGCTGTGAATGCGATTTTGAGTAGAAAAAGCTTATTGCCAATTGGGATATTGGATGTTGAAGGTGAATTTGAGAAAGGGGATGTTGTATTTCTAACATCCCCTGATGGTAGAAACATTGCTGTGGGTGTACCGAGTTATTCTTCTGCCGAAATACGGAAAATTAAAGGTAGGAAATCTAGCGATATTGGTACCATTCTGAACCTCAAAGAGTTCGACGAGGAGGTAATTCACGCCGATGATATTTTCTTGCTATAGTTTTGCTTCTTCTATGTCCACGTCAATGTATTCGACCTTTATACCTTCCTCTGCTCCTAGTTCAGTGTTTGTACTTCCGCATTTCTCACAGATATATATGTGAGTATCTGTGTAGAATTTGTGCCCACAATCTTTACAGATTATTGGGATTTGAATAAATTTGAGCTCAATTTCCATTCCTTCAGCTATTGTACCTTTTGCATAATTTAGTATGTGCATCTTGAATGCTTCTGTACTTAAATTTTCCGTATCAGCTATTATCACTTTGGCTTTAAGAACTTTAGAAGCATTGTTCTTCTTTGCTTCGCTTATTATTAGGTCTAAAGTATCTTTTGCTAGCAAAGATTCATGCATATCTATGTACCTCCGTTAACATATTCTAGGTAATTGTTCGCCACTTATCATGTCTAGTAGTCTATTGCTACCGATTAGGCTTTTCATTATGACTTTACCGGGATTTTCCTCAGTGACTTTTCCTATTACTCTGGCGTCAGTACCAAGTGTTGATGCCATTATACTAGCCACCTTTTCCCCGTACTTTTCGGGAACGATAGCTATGAATCTACCTTCGTTTGCGACATATAGAGGGTCTAACCCCAAAACTTCACAAATAGCTCTAACCTCTTCTGTTACGGGTATTTTCTCTTCTTCTATGTATATACCTAGTCCACTTGCCTTAGCTATTTCGTTGAGTGCGCTTACAAGCCCGCCTCTGGTTAGGTCTCTCATACAGTGCACTTCAATTCCACTGTTTAGTATTCCTTCAACAGTTGTCCATAACTCTTCACAATCGCTTTCAAGTGTGCTTTCAAACTCTAGCCCTTCTCTTACACTCATTATAGCGCTTCCGTGTCTACCTATATCACCGTTCAAAACTATTACATCGCCTGGCTTGACATTTTGAGGTAGAATCTCAAAATCATGTTCGATTATGCCTATTCCTGCAGTGTTTATGTATATACCATCCCCCTTGCCTTTGTTAACTACTTTTGTGTCGCCTGTAACAATCATTGCACCAACCTTGTCTGCAGTAGTTTTTATTGAGTTTAGTATTTTTTTTAGTTTCTCTATCTCGAAGCCTTCTTCGATTATTAGCCCCAAGCTCAAGAATTTTGGTCTTGCTCCGCACATTGCAAGGTCGTTTATTGTTCCTGTAACTGCTAATTTACCTATGTCTCCACCAGGAAAGAATATAGGGTTTATGACATAAGAATCGGTAGTAAATGCTATTTTATTCTTGGGTAAACCTATTATTGCTCCATCATGAAGCTTGTCTAGATATTCGTTTGAGAATATGGGTTTGAATATGTTTTCTATTAAATTGTTTGTTAATCTACCTCCACCACCGTGTCCAAGCCTTATTCTATCAGAAACGTTGCTTAACGGTGATGGACAGCTGAATCCTTCACTCATACCACCTCCTTGTTGAATTTGTAATTATAGTAAGCGGCACAAGCTCCTTCAGATGATACCATTGGTGCACCTAAAGGATGTTCAGGAGTGCATAACGTACCAAATGCCTTGCATTCGTTAGGCTTTTTTACACCTTGTAAGACTAATCCGCTTATGCATTCTTCGGGTTCTCTTACTGAAATGTATCCAACATCAAATTTCTTTTCTGCATCATATTCTTCGTATTTTGGTGATATTCCTAGTCCGCTTCTTGGTATTTCACCTATCCCTCTCCATACTCTATTTACTACTACAAATACTTCTCTCATTATTTCTTGGGCAAATTTATTACCTTCTCTTCTTACTGAACGAGTGTATTGATTCTCTACTTCATACCTGCCTTCTTCTAGTTGTTTCACACACATTAGTACTCCCTGTAAGATGTCAAGTGGCTCAAAGCCCGTCACGACTATGGGTACCTTGTATTTCTTAGCTATTTCTTCGTATTCTGTGTATCCCATTACTGTGCATACGTGCCCAGCGGCAAGAAAACCGTTAACTTTGTTTTTTGGAGAACTCAATATTGCCTCCATCGTTGGAGGCACTAGAACATGAGATACAAGCATAGAGAAGTTTTTTATTCTCATCTGTTTAGCTTGGTATATAGCCATTGCGTTTGCTGGTGCTGTAGTCTCAAATCCAACACCGAAGAAAACAACCTCCTTGTCAGGGTTCATAATAGCAAGTTTCAGAGCATCTAAAGGCGAATAAACGATTCTTACATCCCCCCCTTCTTCCTTAACAGCAAATAAGTCCTTTTCTGACCCAGGAACCCTCAACATGTCACCGAAAGAGCAGAATATAACGTTAGGCAGACTTGCTATCTTTATGGCTTTGTCAATTATTTCTAGAGGTGTCACGCAAACAGGACATCCAGGGCCATGAATAAATGTTATGTTCTTTGGTAAAACTTCATCTATATTGAACTTTATTATAGTGTGTGTCTGTCCACCACAAACCTCCATTATCATCCAATTACCTTTTGTTATTTTCCATATCTCATCTATATACTTTTTTGCTACTTCTGAATTTCTGTATTCATCTACGTACTTCATAACTGCTCACCCCCTAGTTGTTCAGAAATTTTGTTCATCTCTTCAAGATATCTGAAAACACTCTGAGCTTCTTCCTCGTTGAGCTTACTTATAGCAAACCCAACATGAACGATTACATATTCACCTATTTTTACATCAGGTACATATTCAAGACATACTTCTCTTTTTACACCTCCGAAGTCGACTTTGCCCATAAGAGGCGATCTTTCGTAGTATATCTCAACGACTTTTCCTGGCACCCCTAGACACATAACTTTTTCTCCTCCTAAAAACCTACTTAAATAGTGAATAATTTGTAATAAAGTCAACAATCATAAGTTTAATTCTTATAATACTTGTAGGGATTCTAGAAAGAAGAAAATTCTTATATACTGTTCGAGTAATTCTTTCTTATTGGGTTTGGGTTAATTTCTCATGGTATAGTTTAAAGTTTTGTGCTTCAGATACCTGAAGCAAGTTGAGGTGCTTCTTAATCAGTTGTAGCACTTGTGTAAAAGAAATTTCTTATTCACAGCATGGTAAAATCTTTCTTCTGAGGTTTTCTTATTTGTCAAGCATTATTTATTCAGAAAAGAGAAGGAGAACTTATCTAAGTCTAGTAGGTATGGCTTCTGAAGGTGAGTGTGACTAAAGTGGGTAAGGAAGAGCTGTAGGAGATTTGTGGATTTTGCTTATCTTGAAAAAATTTGTTTTCTGGGAAGATAATTTTTTAGATGAAGTTAGGAAAGGGAACGATAAAAGACAGGATAATAAATTGTTTACTCACACGGGAAGATTTTGTTTCGGGTGATGTGATAGCAAAGGAGATTGGAGTAAGCAGAACAATAATCAATAGGTACATAAAGGAATTATTGCTCGAAGGATTTGATATAGAGAGTCGTAAGAAAGAAGGTTACAAACTTGTTTCTTATCCGGATGTTCTGTATCCATCGTTAATAAATTTTAGGTTAGGTGAATTGTCGAGAAAATATTCAATAGTGATATTTGATGAAATTGATTCAACTAATACTTATTGCTTAAAAAACTTTGATAGGATGAATGATTACACGGTTTTGATAGCTAGAGCCCAGCTAAGTGGTAAGGGTAGGTTTGGTAGAGAGTGGATTTCTGAAAAGGATAGGGATATAACAATGAGTATATTGTTAAAACCGAATAGTGAAGTAAATGTTCTAAAGTATATTATTGCTTCTTCCTTGGCGGTTCTTAGGACGTTAAGAAGCTTTGATGTTAGCGATTTGTTTATAAAGTGGCCTAATGATATTTATTACGGGGGCAGAAAGCTTTGTGGGATACTCACGGAGACGTCGATAGAAATGACATCTAAAGTTGTTGAAGCTATAGTTATCGGCATTGGTTTAAATGTTAATTCAGTTATATCCGAAAAAGTGGAGAATGCTATATCTCTTTATGAGATCTTAGGGTTTCAGGTGAGGAGGGTATTTATCATTTCTCAAATTTTGACATATTTTGATGAATTTATGAATATGAATTACGATGAGATCTTTTCTGAGTGGAAAGAGAATATGGGATATCTTGGTGAAGAGATTATCGTTAAAAGAGGTGATGAAGAATTAGAGTGTAGGTTTGTTGATGTTTCTAGGTCTGGAGAGATAGTGGTTGAGAAGGACAGAAAAATAATGATGTTTAGTTTTGGTGAGATAACATTAAGGCGTAGCTGAAGTAGTTTGTTTTTTCCTGTATATTATTCCTTCAACATTCCATCTTGGGTGAGTCCAAGAGAACCATTGTTCTGGTAATTCTAATATCCACTCTTCAAAGATTTTGTTTATATGCCTCATTATGGTTTTTATACTTTCTTCGTTCAAAGGCATGTCAAAATTCAGAGGTGGATAGAATTTAAGTTTATACCTTCCGTCTTCCATTAGGATACTTCTTGCCGGGACAATGGGGGACTTAAATTTTAGGTGGAATACTGCAGGTCCTCTGGCTGTTGGTGCAGGAACACCGAAAAATTCAACGAAAATAGGATCAAAATAGTACGCTTGGTCGACAACCATTCCTAATATTCCGTTGTTTTTTAGATGTGATATGATTTTTTTCATTTCTTCAGGTTGATTGTAGAAAGTTTTCATTTTAGCTTTGCGCCTGGTATTAACTATCATCCTTTCAGTAAAAGGATTTATTTGTCTGTTCATCACAACTCCTAAGTTGACAAGCTCTAATCTAGCAGGTACTCCAGCCAAGAATTCCCAGTTTCCGAAGTGTCCAGTGACAACAATTACACCCCTTTTGTAATACAAGGCTTCTTCGATATATTTGAAGTCTTCAAATTCAACAAATTCGTTGAAATTTTCTTTGGTTACTCTATTGATGAAAAATGAATCGACTAAGAATATTCCTACATTCTCAAATGCTTTTTCTAGAATTTTTGTTACATTTTCGTCTATTTTTCCGTATATGATTTCTGCGTTTTTTAAGGCACTTTCTTTATAGTTTCCGAGGTATTTGAACATGACTCTCCCAAGCCATTTGCCAATTTTCTTCGATCTTTTAAAACCTAAAAGTAATACTGTTAGTTTGAGGATTGCGAAGAATAGATATTCGAGAAAGAACCCTATGTATTTCATGCCAAAATTTTCATGAAAGCGATAGCTTTTTTGGAAATTGACAAATGAATATTTTTTGTTTTTTGCTTTTGTGAGTATAATTGGTGAGTCGCTCATAATTATGCAATCAAAAAGTGCACCTGAAGTACTTTTTGATTTATTTCTTCAAGAGTGAAGAAGTTTTATTGTTTCTATGACTGCAGATGTATTTATAGCACCTGAAGAATTTTCAATTTCTATGTGATTTTTATTCTCGTTTATAATTTCCTTATGAGTTTATCTATTGCTGTTCCGAAAGGTAGGCTTTTTGAAGATACCGTTAATTTGTTTCTTAAGGCAGGGATAATTGATAAGCCGCTCAGAGAAGATTCAAGGAAGTTGATAATTGAGGAGAGTAAATCAGGAATTAAATTTTTGCTTGTGAGAGCCAAGGATGTGATAACTTATGTATTTGAGGGGATTGCTGATTTGGGAGTTGTTGGGTATGATTTGTTAGTAGAGGAAAACCCTGATGTTTTTCACCTTTTGGATTTGGGTTTTGGGTATTGTAAGATGGTTGTTGCTGGTAGAGAAGGGGTTAATCTCAATAGTACATCTATAAGGGTAGCTACGAAATTCCCTAACATTGCTGAGTCATACTTTAGATTGAAAGAGATTGAACCTGAAATAATTGAATTATACGGCTCAGTTGAGTTGGGACCACTGGTTGGTTTAAGCGATTGTATAGTTGATATTACATCTACTGGCAAGACATTAGAAGAGAATAGTTTAGTTGTTCTTGATGAGATAATAGAAATAACATCTAGGTTGGTTTCTAATAAGAAATCATTTTACTTTAAGAAGTCAGAAATCTCTGAGATAGTTGAAAAGATTTCCAGTTCCTTAAATAATTCTCTTTAGAAACGAAAATTCGCTTATGAGAAAGTTTGAGTTTAGATTGCAGAAAGTTTTGGAAATTAAGCAAAAACTTCGGGAAATAAAGAAGATTGAGCTTTCAAAAAAGGCTCAAGAATATAGCAAAGAGGTAATGAAGTTAAATGATTTGAAAAGCAATAAGGAAAGAGTAATAAGGGAAATGAAAGGAAAAGTGGCTTCTGGTGATTTTTCGATGATTGACTTTTACGATAAGTATATAAACGCAAATAACAAACTTCAAAGCTTGCAGATCGAAAATATAAAATTAAAGGAGGAGCCTTTTAAAAAGGCTTTGAATGAATATATTCAAAAGGATAGGGAAGTTAAAGCTTTGGAGAATTATAGAGAAAGGTTGTATAGTGAATATGTTAGGAATGTTATTAACGAAGAACAGAGAATGATAGATGATGTTGTTGGAGGTAGAAGAGATGAGAAAGGTATTTTTTACTAGTGTTTTGGTTTTACTTTTGGTGAGTTTGGTTTTTGCTGACGAAAGTAAAATAAAAGATGGTTTCCCACAGGAAGAATTAGTTCGGATATCTAAGGTTGTGAATGAGGTTTTAGCTTATTACCTCAAAATGGAATTTGAGAAGATGCTTCCCTATATGGAGGAAAAAGCTAAGAGAGACACTGAACAGGTTATTTCTTATGCAGCTTCCCCTTATAAGTACAATCAAATAAAGTCTGAAATATCACTTCTTTCGGAGCCGAGAATTGAGGAAATCTCAAAAGTTAGTGATAATATCGCTTATGTTGTTGTCAAGTGGGGATACGATAGGAGTGTGGTTAAGGGAACGAAAGAAGAAAAGGTGAAAGTTTTTAGGGAAAGTAAGTATATCCTCAAAAAGTTTGGTAAGGATTGGAAAATAGTATCATATAGGTAAATGAGAAGTACTTAGTTCCGAAAATAGTTCTAGAAGGCCGAGAGGTTAAGAATGAGGAATGTTTTAATTCTTATACTGGTAATAGTGGTAATTTTGATTTTGGCGGTTGGCAGTGTTTTTTTGTACTTTAAGTGGTCGGAAAATAATTCATATTTTCTCATAAAGAATAGGTTTGACTATGGAATTTATGAAGATGTTATAAGAGATGGTACTAAATTCCTAGCGACTTATCCAAAGAGCCAACGTTATAACGAAGTAGAGTACTTAGTCACATTTAGTGCTTTTAAACTGGGTAAGTTGGATACTGCACAAAACAGGTTGTTGGCATTGATAAGAAAATTCTTCTCAGAGGGAAGAAATGATGAAGTATTGACTAGGTCTATAGAACTCTTAGGTGATATACTGAGAGAGAAGGGAGAAGCTATGAATCCTGAGATAGAGGAATACTTGAAAAGAACTCTTACAATTGTTCAGGATGAGTCAACGAGGAATAACATACTTACTCAGTTAGGGTATATATACTACCATAGGAAGGATTATAATACTGCTTTGATATACTTTGAGAGGGCTAATACGGAACTTGCCGAGCTTGGTAAGGCTAGAGTATTTATTGATATGGGTGATTACGAGAGGGCATTTTATATTTATGATAGCTTCCTTCAGTACCGAAAAGCTAGTAAGTACTATAATTCTGTTATACATGCCTATTCAAAGCAACTTTATCAGTATGCCTTTAGGCAGCTAAAAGCAAAGGAATATTCTGTTGCTGCTAAATATTTTGCAAAAGTTGTTAATACTTTCCCTAATACAGTTTACGAAGATGCTGCTTTGTATTGGTTAGGAGAAATATATGCTATTTATAAAAGGTATGATAAGGCAATTGAATTTTTTGACAGGGCAATGAACAACGAACCGAAAAACAAGGACGAAGATGCTTTGTTTAAGAAAGGTGTTGTTTTATACCAGGCAGGCAAAATTGTTGATGCTATAGCAAACTTCAAGAAATTTTTAATTGAATATCCGAATTCAAGGCTTAGTGGCGAAGCTAAGAAGTGGGTTGATATTCTAACTAAAGAATTACAATATGTTGATGAAGATTCTGAATAGTTTGTCGTTAAGTAGTAGCGTTATTCAGAAACTGAGTCAATCAGCGTCATTAAAAAATTTAGAAGTTGTTGACTCAAAAAGTGGTGTAAAAACAATTAAAAAGAATGGTGTAGCTATTCACAGCTTGTATGACCCTATAAAAGAAGCTAAAACTATTGTTGAATCATTGAAACTGCAAGGTGATAATGTTTATTTGTTCGTAGTTTTAGGTGTGGGACTTGGCTATCACATTGAAATTATTAAAAGTGAGTTTCCTAATTCTATCATATTGCCCATAGAATTAGATGATGATATAGCTTTGAACTATTTGAGTAATATAGGTAAGTTTCTGATAACGAGCCACAATGTTAATGATATATATACCTTTCTGAATTTTGTTGATTTCATGCAAGTTAGGGATGTTAAGTTTGTTATTCTTCCAGGCTCTTATAGGTTAAATGCTGAAAAGTACAAAGTTGTTTCTGAAGATATACACCGCATAGTAAAGGCTAAATTCTCAGATTTACTTACAAGAGTTAACTTTGATAAGCTTTGGGTAAAAAATATATTTTTGAATTTACCAAACCTAGCAAGGTTTGGTAGTTTATCAGAAAAAGAACTAAAAGCTGATTTCAGTTATTTACTTAATAAACCTTTCGTTGTTTTAGGTGCTGGGTATTCTGCTTGGCTATTGTTCGATGTTTTGAAAAGGTACAGAGATAGGTTTGTGCTTGGTGTTGTTGATACTGCTTTGAAGACTACATTATCACAAGGTATAGTTCCCGACATTGTTTTTTCTCTGGATTCACAGTTGGCTAATATAAAAGATTTTTTTGGTGTTGAGACAAAAGATTTGACGTTAATTGCTGATATAACTGTTTCGCCAGAGCTAATAAGAAATTTCAGAGGAAACATTTTCTTTTCAAAGACATCACATATGGAACTGATAGGCAATTCAATATTTGAGATGACAAATTCGGTAATTAGTTGGGTTGAGGAACTTGCGGAGTATAAATTGATTGGCTTGGAAAGTGGTGGTTCTGTAAGTACCAATCTTTTCCATTTCTCCTTATTGCTTGGTGGCAATCCTTCAATAATGGTTGGAGTTGATTTAGGCTTTCCTTACCTCTTTTCTCATCTTCCTGGCTCGCCAAATCATGAGTACTTTACCGTTCATTCAAATTACTTTAGCACATCAGAGACAAAATTCTGCGGTAGTATCCTAAAGGATTACATATACCTTGAAGGTATAAAAGACGAGAAGTGTATAACCCACAAAATAATGGAAACGTACAAGCTATGGTTCGACAGTGCTAGCGATACTTCTAATTTAGAAAATGTTTTCAACATTTCCGATGGTGTTAAGTTGAAAGGAGTAAGAAACGTACCAACTAAAGAAGGTAGGAAATTATTAGAGTCTCTCTTTTCTTCAAATCCTAGCATTGCTAGGAGTGGGGTAATGACGAGAAATAAAGCTAAACCAAAATTAAATATACAAAATCTTATAAAAGGAGTTAAGAAACTAAAAAGTGATGTAGATAGTTTATTATCAAGTAGCGAAATTACACTTAGTGATATCAACGATATGATAGATAAGTACCCATTCATTTTAAACTTGGTTAGTAAATCTTTATTTGGTTACTTTAGGGGACAAAAGGAGTTTGAGGAATGTAAAGCTAGCGTTAGAGATGAATTTAGGTATTTTTCAAGAGTACTTGGCTATTCTCTGATAGGATTAGAAGGTGATGTTTCGTAGTACCTTATTTGTAGAACTTCCTTAAGATAGGTACTTTGATAGTTGTTCAAATTATTAAATCTTGAGGTATTTTTGTTATTACGACTTAGTGCGCTTTTTTGCACACGTAGTCGGCTACAGAATAAGCAGCAAAAGAATAAGGCTTGAAAACAGGTTTGAATCCTTGTGAGGAAACATAGCTAATTGCGTCTTTTAATGCTACATTGGAAGGGTGCTTTGGTGAAGGATTTATGTCAAGATGTATTTCTATTTCTTTGTCCGGGATAAGGTAAGCTATTTGTAGAGCTATTTCTACAGCTTTAAATGTTTCCATCATTATTCTCTGCTTCAAAGAAGGTATTTTTCTTGTTCTCTCAATTTGGACAAAAACATTGGCACCTCTTGATCTGTCGTGATGCACAATAACTACCGTAGCAAATATACATGTTTCACCTCGTTGCTTTGAATCACATCCAACGTAAACGGCAGTGGATGGTGAGGAAAGTTTGACAATCTCAACTATTTCGCTGAAGTTTATTTTGCGAAACATTTTATTCGTATTTTTTAACTTTTTACAAAAACATTTCAAGAAAATCTTAGGTTATTTTTAGCAAATCTTTATCAAGTAAAGGTAAACTATATCTTTGCTAATAGATTCATTTGGTTTAGGAGGGCAACTGAGAGTAATTCTAATAAAATATAGAGACTAGCAATAGCTCACAGGTTAAGTCTGGAGCGAACAAATTTTTTGGGTTTTCTAACAGAGGTGGAGAATCAGATTGTATTAAAATCTTGATAACGGAGTAATTCTTGTATATACTTTCATTAAGAAGGGGGTGAACACATGGCTAAGTTGGCATCGGATATACATAAAGGGGACTTTTTGGTCATTGACGGTAATATATGTAAAATAATTGAGGTTGACAAGAAAAGTGGAGGTGGACAGTTCGGATCTATAGTCCATGCTAAGTATATAGATCTCAAAACAGGACATATTCATGATAAAAGATTTAATCCGTCTGAGAAACTAGAAGAAGCAGATGTTCAGCTTACAGAAGCTGTATTTTCGTATAAGGATCAGGATGTATATTACTTCATGGATGAAAACACTTACGAGCAGTTTGAAATAAATGGAAAAGTATTAGGCAACTATGCAAAGTTCATAAAAGAAAACGATAAAGTAGAACTAGTTCTTTATAATGGGGAAGCTGTAGCTGTCAATATACCTGAAAAGGTTAGAGTTAAGGTTGTACAAACTGGTGAGGTGACAAGTGGGACGGACAAGAGTGTTTGGAAGCCTGCTATTATTGAAGGTAATATTGAAATAATGGTTCCCGGGTTCATAAAAACTGGTGATACCATAATTATATCTACAGAAAAACTTGAATACATTGGTAGAGAGTAAAATGTACAAGGCCGAGGAAATAATCAAAACTTCTAAGAGAGAAGAAGTAATAGATATAACTCATATAGTAGAGAGGCATATAAGATCTTCTGGTGTTAAAGACGGAATATGTGTGCTTTTTGTGCCACACACAACTTGCGGAATAACAATAAATGAGAACGCTGATCCTAGTGTGAAGACTGATTTTATTAATTATCTGCGGAAAGCTGTACCTCAGCAGGGTAATTACTTGCATTCTGAAGGGAATTCTGATTCGCACATAAAGTCAATTCTTGTTGGACCATCTTTGACGTTACTAATTTGGGATGGGCAATTAGTTCTCGGCACTTGGCAGGGAATTTATTTTTGTGAATTTGATGGACCTAGAAGCAGGAAACTCTTAGTATCAATTCTATGAAAAAAATACCGTTCTATAAGCCACCGATAACGATCAATGATTATTTCGAAGTTTTTAAAACTATAAGCAGTGGTTGGCTCACAACTGGCAAGAGGAACTTTGAGTTCACTAAGAAACTGGCTGAATATTTAGGTATAGACGAAAGAAATGTTGTTTTGGTGTCTTCCTGTACGGCAGGTTTGCACTTGCTATTTGATGCCTTCGAGCTGAAAGGTAAAGAGATAATAGTACCAGCTATAACGTTTATTTCACCTGTTGAAATGGCTTTGTTAGTAGGTGCTACACCAACAATAGTAGATGTCGAGTATGACTATGTTACAATTTCTCTAGAGGAAGTAGAAAAAAAGATAAGCAACAAAACGGGAGCTGTGATCCCAACATACTATGGTGGCAATTCGTACGATAGAAGAGTGCTTGAAGTAGCCAATGCAAAGGGAATAGTATCAATAGAGGATGCAGCACATGCTTTTGGTACCGAAGTTGATGGTGTAAAGGTTGGAAATGTAGAAAGATTAGGTGTAGATGCTACTGTTTTTAGCTTCTACGCAACTAAAACACTCCATACTGGGGAAGGTGGAGCAGTAATAACTAGTAATGAAAAGGTTTTAGACAAAATAAGGAAAACTAGATTGCACGGAATGGACCATAATGCATGGAGCAGATACCAAAATAATTTGGTAGGATACGATATAACTGAAGTGGGGTTCAAGTATAACTTCCCAGATGTGTTAGCGTCGGTAGGAATAGCACAGCTAAAGGTATTTGGAAAGATGCAAAAAGAGAGGAAGAGAGTTTGGGACTTGTACTTTAAGTACCTTTCAGATTTGGACACTATAAGGTTGCCAAGAATAAGAGAGAATACTGAGCCCTCGTATCATCTATTTACGATCAGGTTGAATACTGAAATGTGGAGTATAGATAAATTAACATTCATTAAACTTCTTAATGATAGGGGAATAGGAACAAGTGTACATTTCACTCCCATTTACAGGTTCACAAAGTATAGAGAGATTCTGAAACCTGACTTATCGGAGTTCAAGAATTCCGAGAAGATATTCAGAGAAATAGTTTCATTGCCGATATACCCCTCATTGAGCAACAGGGAAATAGAGTACATATGTAGTGTGATATGGGATTTGTCTAAGAGTTACAGAAGATAGAATATTTGACTTTTGGTGATTAGTTTTTTATCTTTCTTTGATAAAAGGAGGGCGTTATGATAGATGTAAGAATGGCCGAGGCGTTAAATAAGCAGATAAACGAGGAATTGTATTCTGCTTATCTTTATCTTTCGATGAGTGCATATTTCGAAGCTCTTGGGCTTAGAGGATTCGCAAAATGGATGAGGATACAGAGTAAAGAAGAGTTAGGGCATGCTATGAAAATTTACGACTACTTGATCGATCAGAACGCGGAGGTTAAACTTCTACAGATAAAAGAACCACCTCACAGTTGGGATTCTTTGACTCATGCTATTGAGGCAGCTTATGAACATGAAAAATATATAACTGGTAAGATTAACGAACTTGTAAGCTTGGCAGAAAGTTTAAATGACAGGGCTACAAACAATTTATTACAATGGTTCATTGACGAGCAGGTTGAGGAAGAAAAAAATACTTATGAACTACTAAGGAAAGTAAAGATGGTAGAAAAACATGTTGGAGGCCTCTTGATCCTAGATAAGGAACTTGGAGAAAGAGAAGAAGATGATGAAGATTAAAATTTTAAGAGAGGCATAAGCCTCTCCTATTTAAATTTATTCCAAACAAAGTATAATAATAAATTATTAAAATCTAAAGTACTCTTAAGCTTTCACTATAGTGGCTTGTAAGATTATCCGGGAAAGTAAAATAAGCCTAGATCTTAGACTGACATAGTAGGAATAACCTATATGTAAAAGTGCTAAGTTATGTAATTAAAAGGAAATGTACCAGATATGGTATAAATTAGGCGGTGAAGTAGATAATGTTTCCTCATATCGTTGGAGTGTGATGGAAGTGTAAGCCCTAATGGATTCTCAAGTTTTAGTGAAAATTTTCAAAGAAATCTCTTTCCATCTTTAGGAATTTCAAAAGTTAGAATAGCCGAGATCTTTGAGTGTTTCTTTGATTTTAGTTTTTATGTTTTCGGGTGTGGAATCTGATTGTAGTATCTGTAGTAAGTATGGTATTGTTGACCTTCTCTTCCTCATCTTTATTATGTTCAGTGCAGCGATCTTAACAAATTCATTTTCAGAAAAAGCTACTCTTTGGAGAAGTTCTTCATTTGACAACTTAGCTATGTTCCTGTCTAATCTAGCCTCATCTATCATTCTCTGTAATTCTCTTATAGCTACCTTTACTGTGTTCTTTATTGAATCAATAATCTTTCTTATACTAAATTCTTCTACGTTTTTGCCATTTTCGTGATTGTTTATCTCAACTTTATAGTTTTTATCGTATTCTTCCCTTAATTTAGGATTTGAAAGAACCGTATAGGCCTCGTTGACTTCTTTCAGCATCTCACCTGTTTCTTTTTTTCTGGATATGTCGGGATGGTACTTGATTACTAATTTCCTATAGGCATCTTTTATTTCTTTTATTGT
>CAYYXA010000022.1:0-10071 GCA_964475465.1 uncultured Brevinematales bacterium | reverse complement strand
TTCTTTTATTACCTCTATGTAAAAAGAGAAATTCCCTTTCATTTTTTTGGTTTTTTGGTTTCTATTTTGTCTCTTCTGATGTTTTGTTTGTTTTTACCGATAATATCTTTTTCTGGTGGGGAAGCAACTAAATTTGTACCTTTCGTACTAATACCTACGGTGATTTATTCGTATTCACTCATTTCTCCGTTTTCGCCTGTTGCTTCTTCTTCGAGTAAGCATTTTTTGAAAGTTTTTTCTTTAGTTCTTTTTTCTGTTCCTCTTATGTATGCTTTCATTGTTCTTTCTTTTCTTCCATTTATTACGTGGATTCAATTTTTAGTTATATCACTACCTTTGGTAGTGGTATATTTTGGTATTGTCTGGTACTTTAGAAAGAAGGTTGTGAGCTTTTTTACCAATTATTTCGGTTCTTACATAAGAAAGAAAGTTAGCTTTGTTGATGAAAGTGTGTTTCTAATAAGCATAGGGGAGTTCTTTGAGAAAGTTCAGCAAGAGATTAGCGGATTTTTTGGTTATTCCATCCTCGAGATTTACAATTATGACCATCTTAAGAAGGAGTTAAGGCTTTCTTTGCTCATTGATGGTTACGAAGGGTTGATTGAGAATTTTAAGATTTTGGGGGTTTCAGAAGCTGACGTTGATAAAATGGTTTTGACGCCTAGACCGTACTTTAAAGGTGAACTAAGTGTATTTGGAGAGCTAAATTCTGATGTTGTTATACCAATAGTTTTAGGTGAAGAATTGAAAATGGTGGTTTCTGTTTATTTTTCGTTTGATTTTTGTGATTCTTGTGGTGAAAGTGTGAGTAGGTGGGGTGAAAGAGGTTTTTCTATCTCTAAGTTTTTCTTTGATTCATACTATCATTATATTCTTCTTGTCTCTGATTTTTTGCTGAGCAAGGTATCAAAGGAGAGGGGGTACATAGCTTTGATTTCAATAGATGATGTTGAAATTAGGCAAGAGCTTACAGCATCTTTGATCTTGAACGGATTTGATGTCTATTTTGTTGGGAGCTATGAGAGTGGTGTTAAGTTTGTAAACTCAGGTGCTCCAGATGTTTTGATAGTTGATGATGTTGTTGATGAGGGCAAAGCTGTGAATTTGATAAGGTATGTTAAATCAGAGCCATCAATGTCTTCTGTTTATACCGTACTTGCTTTTTATGATTTTAGTAGCGATAAGATGTATGAGTTCTTTGAATCTTTTGCTGATACCTACATTTTACTTAAAAATGATTTATTGCACTTAAATAACATCACGAATCATATTTTTTATACTTTGAGGAATAGGAAGGAACTTGAGAGGACTTATAAGACTATTAATTACCTAGCGAACTATTCAAAAGCATTTGTTGACAAAATCCTTGCATACAAGTCATTAGAATTTGATAGTGTAATTGAAAGCATCGTAGATAACGTGTTTTTGGAGAGTGGGGATATTAGGAACGTCCCTGATTTCATAATATTGGGAAGTATTAACAATACACTAATGAAAGGTAAGGTTTACTCTTTGATTGGTGGAAAAAGGTTGCTTATTTTTGAAGATTTTACTTTTGATTCTTTCTTTTACAAGAGAAAGCAATTTGGGCCTAATAAGGTTTTATATGCAGATTATAGGTATGAAAACCTACCGGTTCATGAGTTCTCAAAACTTTTTTCAGATGAAATATTGGGGCTTGTTAATGAGATGTCAAACTTTTTAGCTATTTCTACTAGCGATATGTTCGTATTGGCTCTTAACTATAAAGAAAAAATAAATTCTTGGGATATTGATTTACTTAGGTTTGTTCTAGTTTCTTCTGTGTTGCTTAGGACTGTCTATACAGAGGTTAAAGAAGTTGATAGTGCTTTTGTTTATACTATGCAATCTTTAGCTAGAGCTGCTGAAGAGATGGATGAAGAAACGGGAGCTCACATATATAGAGTAGGCGAGTATTCGAAGTTAGTTTCTTCTTTCATGGGTTTTGATATTGAGTTTACTGAACAGATTTACTATTCCTCGCAGATGCATGATATTGGGAAGTTGAGGATTCCTAGAGAGATACTGAGGAAACCTGGACCTCTAACGTATGAAGAGTATGAGATAATGAAGGAACATACTATAGCAGGGGCAATAATACTTGGTGATCATCCTAAGTTGAGTATGGCTAGGGATATAGCTTTGGGACACCACGAAAAATGGGATGGCTCTGGTTATCCGTATGGTAAGAAGGGCGTTGAGATACCTGTTAGTGCTAGGATTGTCATGTTAGCTGATGTTTATGATGCTCTAAGGTCACCTAGGACGTACAAGCCACCGTTTGAACATGAGAAAGTTGTGAAGATTATACTTGAGGGTGATGGTAGAACACTGCCTTCACATTTTGATCCTGAGCTATTAGAAGCCTTTAAGCAGATCCATGATAAGTTTGAAGAAATTTACGAGAAGTATGAAGAAAGCGACTTAGAAGAGAAAAAGAATTATTCTACTTAGTTGTTAGGATACTTTGGATTCTGTTACAATTACCTACTCTTAGGTGCTAAAATCCTCTGATATTTTAGGTATAAGATGTCCGAAGGAAAGAGGTTCCTTATTTCTCTTCCTTTGATTCTTTCAGTTTTTTCATTTCCTCTCTTACGTAATCGGTTAGTTTTTCGTAAGCATCTATGATTTTATCTCTTTCTAAGAGTTCTTTTCTTGCCATTTCTTCTACTATTTCGTGGGCTTTGTTGACGTTTCTGATTTCTATTAATTCTTGTCTGGCTAGCTCTTCAACTATTTCGTGCGCTTTTATTATTGCATCTTTTTCTGCTAGTTCCTTTCTTGAAAACTCTTCGGCTAGTTCGTAAGCTTTGTTTATCTTGTCTTTTTCTATCAATTCTTGTCTAGCTAGCTCTTCAACTATTTCGTGCGCTTTTATGGCTTTGTCCATCTCAATTTTTTCCTTTCTGTCTAGTTCTTGGAGGTTATCATATGCTTGAAGCACTTTGTCGAAAAACTCCCTGTTTTTGGCTATGTAGTTTTGTAGGTTTTCGTATGCTGATAGTATACTGTAGAGTTCTATAAATTGTTTTCTTTTTACTTCGTCTAATATCTCATAAGCTTTTATGACTTTGTCCATTTCCATTTTCTCTTTCCTCATAAGTTCTTCGACTATCTCGTGGGCTTCTATTATTTTCATTGCTGTTGGCAAATCTATTTTACCTATTTTAGGCATGTTGAGGTACCATTTTTCGTTAGCTAACTTAGTAGCTATGTCTCTTATTTCTTTTTCTTTTTCCTTTGGAATGTAGCCTAGCTCTATTAGGGCGTTTATAAAGACATCAAAAAGAAATCTTGAGGTTCTGATTATTTCTTCTTTCTCTATTCTTGCGAATTCTTCTAGGTTTTCATATGCTTTAACTATATCTAGGGTTTCCTTCCTTTCTTCTTCTGAGAGTTTGAGGACTCTTTCCCTTGCGGCTAGTTCTTCTTTTGCTTCTAGGAGTTCTTTTCTTGCCATCTCTTCGGCTATTTCAAATGCTTGGATTATTTTTTCCTTTTCTTTTATATCTTTCGTCATCATTTCAGTAACTATCTCCATGGCTTTTATTATGTTGTCCTTATCTAATAGTTCTCTTCTTGCTAGTTCTTCAACTATTTCTCTTGCCATTATCTCTCTTTTTGCTTGCCTGAGTTCTTCGGCACTCATTTCTAGTACTTTTTCTTCAGCTTCTATTATTTCGTCTCTTTCCATGAGTTCAGCTCTTGTTAGAGTACTCAACCTTTCTTGTGCTTCTATTGTTCTGTAGGCGTCTAAGAGTTCGTTTCTGCTTATTTCTGATACTGCTTCGTAGGCTTTTATTATTTTCTCTAGCTCTTCTATTTTTTTCTCTTTTTCTTTTAGTTCTTGTTCTAATTTCTTGATTTGATCTTCTTTTGACATAAATGCCTCCTTTAGAACAAGTCGAGAGGCTTGTTTACATCTTTTTTAAGGAATATATGGAATCTATTGCTAGCCCCTTCAAAAAGGTATTTTCTCAGCTTGTTTACGTCTTTTATGCCTTTACCTGCGACGCAGAAGAATATTGTATCTCCGTGCTTTACTTTGCCCCACTTGAATAAAGCGTTGAGGTCATGGATTTGTTCTCCGCCGTGGAATACCATCACTTTTAGATGTGGATATTTTGTTGTGTATGCCTCTATTATGTTCTTCCAGGCTTCAACGTTTCCGTTGTGGAACAGTTCGTTCGTCACTTCGATGCCGTACTTAGGTGTAACTTGAAAAGCTTCTTCTGAAACTTCTTCCTGTTTTTTCTCTTGTTTCTTTACTTTTCTCTTTTCTGATATGAGTTCTTTATCTTCATCACTTATGTCTTTACCTTCAAGGATATCTATCATAAGTTTTATTGCTTTTCTTTCCAACTCCTTTGCATCTTTTTCCTCAACATTCTCGTCAAAACACTTTGTGTAAACTGTAATTAGCTGGTTTTTCTGTAAAAATCCCACTTTTCTAAAGTGGTTTGGATTTTTGGGGTTTATTGCTATGCATCCTATTGTGGGATTGTGATAAACTAGTACGATATCAATTTTATCCCAATTTGAAACTTTGCTCACTATGTTATCAAATTCATCAATATTTCTACCTAGGTTGTGCGATTTGTACGAATACTTGAATTTCTGGACAAGTAGAGCGTAGGTTATTGGTATTATCTGTATAGGTTCTATCTCTCCTGAATCCAGATAACCGTTTAATATGTCTGCTGGATTTGTTTTTTCTTTTATTGCGTTCATTACACCACTAGTTTTGTAGAAGTGTCTTAATGATTTATTGAACCCCTCTATTGTGCCGAGCGAAAAAAGATATCTACTGATCATGACGGTCCCCCATGTTACCTAAAGAAATCTTATATAATAGATACTTTCTTGTCAAGAAAATCAAAGAAAGGTTTTGTTTTTGAATTTTGGTAAGTTAAGATTTTCGTTATTGTTATTTGTAGTTTGAAGTGTATAGTATCATTGGTATTTCGTCGCAGTTATTTAGTTTAGGGCATAGCATACAGTCGAACCATATCTTTTCAGGGAAAATTTCTCTTTTTACAACCTTGAAGTTTAGGTTTTCAAAGAACTTAACTACCTTGGTGAGTACGAAAATTCTTTTTACCCCCATATTTTCTAAGAGTTTTATAGCGTGTTTAACGAGTTCTTTGCCGATTCCCTTGTTTTGGAATTCTTTGGCTACTACTAAGCTTCTTAATTCTGCCATTTCCTTACTGTAGAATTTTATAGCTACACACCCTACTACGTTGTTGTCTGACTCATAAACTAAGAAATTCCTTATGTGGTCAAGTATATCATCTTTAGTTCTAGGTAGAAGATCACCTGTTGCCATGTAAGGTTTCATTAATTTGTATATTTCGTCAACATCAGAAGGTTTTGCTTCCCTTATCATATTTCTTCGATGTTCTTGAATTCTTTTTCTGATAAAGGTTTTATTTCGTTTTGGGGAGGTTGTAACACTGTTCCTTTTTTGGCGAATTCGTTATAGATTCTAAATATGTCTTCTTTGTGAGGTCTTACCTTGGATAGTGGACATTTGAGGTACTCTTTATAGTCTTCATCACAATAACCAAGTCTGTACTCTCCACATTTGGGTTGTAGATATTTCCCAAGTTCTGGTACAACTCTCATAACTTCAGTTCGCATTTTAGCTACTAGTTGCCTTATTTCCCATTGTGCTCTTGTACATAACCTTAAATCTGCTATATGTTGTAGCTCTCTAAAGTTGACGAGTATGTGAAAGTTTGTAGGTGTTGCATTGGGTAATGCGAATCTTGCGTCTTCTGCTGGTATCCCCTCATTTAGAGCAAACTGGTAAAATTCGGATATTTCTTTCATCAGTTGGGTGTACCTTTCGTATACCTTTGGGTTATTTTTTATACTTTGGGGAGTTACAAACTCTAATTTCCCTTCTTTGTACTTGACATACCTTTGTGACTGCTGTTCGAAGCTTATGCCTATGTGATGTCTGACTAGTTGGTGTGAGCAGCTTCTTGATATCCCGGAGACTGCAAACCAGAAAACAACTTGTTCTAGCGGTGAAGCATGTCCTGTTTTTAACCTTTCTTCTATGAAGCTTACTATTTTTTCTTTAGGTATGGCACCAGAATTTATGTCTTCCCATATTTCTATTGGTGTTTTTTGGGAATAGCATGTTCTGAAAGCTGCATAAAGCTTTTCCAAAGGATTTAAGGCATAATCTATGAGTTTCACTTCCATATGCCCTCCAAAACAGGAAATTTTATATGACATATGTGTGTAAAATAAATTTTAAGTTTTTTATGCTTTTAGGTAGTAAGTTGAAATCTTTTTGTTTCATGCTTGATATTTTTCTAGGTAAGGTGTTTTATGAGTGTTGCGGTAAGGCTTATCAATGTTGAAAAGTACTTTGGGGAGTTTAAGGCTTTAGATAAAGTTTCGTTTGAAGTTAAGGAGGGAGAGATAGTTGGGTTTTTGGGACCTAACGGAGCAGGTAAAACTACCACGATGAGGATAATAACGGGTTTCATGGAGCAAACTTCCGGAAAGGTTGAAGTTTTTGGCTATGACAACATTGAAAATCAGATGGAGGTAAAAAGAATTATTGGTTATTTGCCTGAACAGCCACCTTTGTATCCTGAACTCTCGGTTAGGGAGTACTTAAACTTTGTTGCGCTTATAAAAGGTGTTGAGCCGAATAGAGTTAAGAAAAGGATTGATGAGGTTATAGAACTTGTTGGACTTGAGGAAAAAGCTGACTTTCTGATTGGGCACTTGTCCAAAGGGTATAGGCAAAGAGTGGGTATAGCTCAAGCTATAATACATAGTCCTAGGTTGCTTATTCTTGATGAGCCTACAGTTGGGCTTGACCCCATCCAGATAATAGAGGTGAGAGAAGTTATAAAGCAACTGGCAAAGGCAGAAAAGAGAACGATAATACTATCAACTCACATTTTACAAGAGGTTAATGCTATATGTGAAAGAGCATTGATAATAAACAAGGGTAGAATAGTCAATGAAGTTACTATTTCGCTTGAGGATAGACTTGAGTATTTAATCAATCTAAATAGGCCTGCTACCGATGTTGTTTTATCTCTAAAGGATGTAGATGGTGTTTTTGATGTTTCTTACGAGGGGAATTCACTTAGAGTTATTGTCTCTTCGTTAAGGGATGGCGAGATTAGAGAGATTGTTGTCAGAAGGATTTTTGAGATGGGGTTCTTGCCCGTTGAAATAACGAAATCATCTACGGCTATAGAGAGGATATTCGTTGAATCCGTTTATTCGTAATTATGAAAGTTTATCCTTTTTAGGAATATAATTTCACTATGAAGTCTTTTGGGAATTTTCGTTTCTTGCTTTATTCTTTGCTTTTTATCGTTGGAGTGGATTTTATGGCTTTAGGAGTTGGTTTGGAAGAACTTGAGTCTAATATAAACGAGAACCGAAGGGAT
Source organism: uncultured Brevinematales bacterium (assembly GCA_964475465.1). Lineage (GTDB taxonomy): Bacteria > Spirochaetota > Brevinematia > DTOW01 > DTOW01 > JAPYWX01. The sequence goes on along the minus strand of CAYYXA010000022.1, from coordinate 2,617 downwards.
ATAATTTTAGATAATGGGCTTAGTGTTGTCCTTCTTAGAATTGAGGGAGCGCAGAGCGCTAGCATACTTTTGGGTGTGAAAGCTGGTAGCCTTTATGAAGATAAAGTAGGGTTGGCTAACCTGACATCTGAATCGTTGTTATTCAAAAACAGAAAGTATGGTTTTATGGAGATACCGAGAAGTATTGAGGCCGTGGGGGGAGTTATTGATACTTCCTGTGATTTCGATTATTCAACTATCTCCGTTAAAGTTCTCTCAAGTGATATTTTTGATGCTCTCTCAAAACTGAAGGATATAGTGGTTAACTTTTATGTTGATGACGAGGTACTCAACATAATTAAGCCTAACATAATTAGTTTGCTTAAATCTAAGGAGGATGATCCTTGGGAACTCGGTAAAAGAGCTTTCTGGAAAGTTTTATACGATGGCCATCCATATGGTAGGGATGTGCAAGGAGATGAAAGTATAGCTTCACTTACCAAGGATGACGTAATGAGATTCTTTAATGATTTCTACAAGCCTGATAATTCGTTTCTCATAATTGTTGGTGGCTTTGATTTAGATAAAGTCGAGGACTTCATCAGAAAAGAGTTTTCAAAGTGGGGTGGGAGAAGTAAGAAGGTATTGTTACCTGAGGTAAGGGAGCTAAGACCAGATAATAAGACAATCGTTAAAAAGGGTTTGAAGCAGGCTACCATAAGAGTGGGGCACTTGTCAACGAACATAAAGGATAGGAATATCTATGCTCTCAAGGTTTTGAATTTTATAATAGCTGGTGGTGGCTTTGGTTCTAGGTTGATGGATAAAATCAGAGAAAAAGAGGGCCTTGCTTATGGGGTTTTTAGCAACTTTTTCGTAGATAGGCTTATGAAAGGATATTTCTTTGTCGGTACTCAAACTGAGAATAGAAACGTTGATAAGGTTATATCGATTATTACTAATGAGCTTATGGATGTTGTACAGAATGGTGTTAGTGAAAAAGAATTAGAAGATGCAAAGAATTTTGCTAAGGGCTCTCTGCCACTGAGTATGGAAAGTTTTTCTTCTCTGTCTTCATATCTTTTGACGGAAAAGTTGTACGATCTTGAGAAGAATTATTTCATTAAATCTATAAAAGAAATTTCCGTAATTAAAGTTGAGGACCTGAAGAGAGTGGCTAGGGAATATATTAATCCAGACAAGTTGTCTTATGTTGTTGTCAAGGGGGAGTAGATGGAGAAGAAAGAATTACAGTTAGAGCTACCTGAGAACGTAGAGGTTACGCACTACTCAAATCTTGTCATAATATCCTTCAATGAGGATGAGTTTATTCTCGATTTTGCTAGAGTTATGCCGGGTAATAGGAACCCTAGAATTGTTTCTAGAATTGTTTTGAATCCAAAGAATGCCAAAAGGTTAGCAAGCCTGTTGTTATCTAATGTGTCTGAATACGAAAATAGGTTTGGAGTTATAGTTTTACCGGAGACCAAGAGGGATGCTCACTGATAATTTTTTGGGAAATAAGGTTATTTTCATAACTGGTGCTACTGGTACTGTTGGGGGAAGTATACTAAGGTATATCGTTGAAAATTTTTACGATGACGTTGGGGCTATAAAAGTTTTGAGTAGAGATGAGTATAAGTTGTTTAGGTTGGTTGAAGAGTTTAAATCATTGGATAGGGACAACAAGATAATACCAAGGCTTGGTGATATAAGAGATAGAGAAGCTATAAATTCCTATCTCAGTGGGGTTGATATAGTTATTCATTCAGCTGCTTTGAAGAGAGTTGAGTTTGGTGAATTTTATCCTTATGAGGTTATAAAGACTAACATCGAAGGCACAAAGAATATAGTTGATGCTTGTATTCAAAACGGGATTAGCAGAGCGGTGCTAATTAGCACCGATAAAGCAGTGGAACCTACTAGCATATATGGAGCTACTAAACTCTGTGCCGAGAGGCTTTTCATTGCAGCTAACGTTGAAGAGAGGAATATGTTTAAAACTCTTTTCTCTGTTGTTAGGTTCGGTAATATAATAAACAGCAGGGGAAGTATATTTGAAATTATCCAAGAGAAAAAAGAGAGAGGCGAACCTGTTGAGTTAACACATCCAGATATGACTAGGTATTGGATAACTAAGGAGGAGGCAAGCAAATTTGTTATGGATGTTATCCGTATTATGACGGGCGGAGAGATATTTATTCCGAAGATGTCTTACTCTAAGGTTGTTGATATAATTAGAGAATTGTATCCTTCAGCGGAAGTTATCATTACTTCACCTAGGCCAGGTGAGAAAATAAATGAATCGCTAATTTCGGAATACGAAGAAAACATAAAGTTTGAGTTTGAAAATATGTTTGTTATCTATTCTTCCATAATAAACGAGAAAAAACCTTATGAGACAACGTTCCTAAAAAACGCAAAAAAGTTTGCAAGTGTCTAGATAAAAGTCACAGCGTCCAGCGGATAAAAGAAGATATTTAATTTATTTTTCTCATTCTAATATAATAACATTCTTAATTAAGGCGTTATGCTTTGGGGGTAGCTATGAGGAAGTTTAGGATTTCGTTTGTTACTAGGGTTTCTATTCTGATATCTGTTTTGATATTTGTGACTGTTTTTATAACATCCTATATTT
>CAYYXA010000021.1:0-31130 GCA_964475465.1 uncultured Brevinematales bacterium | reverse complement strand
TTTTCATAAAAAACCTAGTTTTTTGTAGCTCCCCAAAAAGTCTTTGAAATATTTTATTGTTTCCCTTAGTCCTACATCTAGAGGTGTTTTAGGTTCCCAACCTAATTTCTCCTTTGCCAGCGTTATGTCAGGTTTTCTCCTTTTAGGATCATCTTCTGGTAAATCTTTTAATACTATCTTTGACTTTGAATTTGTCATTTTTATTATCTTATTAGCTAGGTCAATAACCTTAAATTCTTCGGGATTACCTAGATTTACTGGACCCAAAAAACTATCATCCGAGTTCATCATCCTTATTATTCCCTCTATCAAATCGTCAATATAGCAGAAACTCCTCGTTTGTGTACCATCTCCGTAGATCGTTAAGTCCTCGTTGTTCAAAGCCTGTACTATAAAGTTACTAACTACTCTACCATCATCGTATCTCATCCTTGGACCATAGGTATTGAATATCCTTATTACCTTTATTCTAAGTTTATACTTTCTGTAGTAATCAAAGAATAGTGTCTCTGCTACCCTCTTACCTTCATCATAGCAAGCTCTAGGACCTATTGGATTCACGTTCCCCCTGTAAGTCTCCTTTTGAGGATGTTCAAGAGGATCACCATATACCTCAGATGTTGAAGCCAACATTATCTTAGCATTGCTAAATCTCGCAAGCTCCAACATATTGAGAGAGCCAATCACCGATGTTTTTACCGTGAATATTGGATCATACTGGTAATGAACTGGTGATGCCGGAGAAGCAAAGTGGTAAATCTCATCAACTCTAAGACTAATAGGGTTTATCACATCGTGTAGTATAAAATCAAAATTAGGGTCTCTAAATAAGTGCTGAATGTTCTCCTTCCTACCAGTAAATAGATTATCAAGGCATATGACATACCTACCTTCGCTAAGCAACCTTTCACATAAATAGCTCCCTATAAAGCCAGCTCCACCAGTAACTAACGCTACTTTTCTCATATATACCCCTGCCCCTAACTTTCTTTATTATATAACATTCCTTTGGTAAATTAAAATCTCTTACAAAACTTTTTAGATAGACTTGGCATCTCTTAATTCTGAATTCATATATCTAACTCATGAAATGTAGAGAATCGGAAAAATAAATTCAAAAAAAGCGGCATTAAAACAAAATTTCTGTTTACGGTAATTTTATCAGACTGTAATAACAGGATTACCTAGATTGATGAAAGATAAGAAAAAATTAATGTACCACTACAACACACTTTGAAAATTGAAAAAGTTGATGATTATAATTTTAGTAACAAACTGCAACTCTTAATTTTTACTTAAGTGGCGGTGTAGCTCAGCGGTAGAGCAGAGGTTTCATAAGCCTTGTGTCCTGGGTTCGAATCCCAGCGCCGCCAATAAAGTGTAAAGGTTTGGTACCATCTCATCAAGCGACCAAACGAAGTCAACTGCTGCCGCTTTTATTGCACTTTTCGGCATACCAAAAATCGTTGAACTTTTTTCATCTTGTGCTATTGTGATAGCACCCGTATCATGTAGTCTCTTAAGTCCTTTCGCTCCATCTGATCCCATTCCTGTCATTACTATTCCTATAGCATCTTTACCTATATTCGTTGCTATACTATCAAAAAGCAAATCAGCAGATGGCCTAAACGAATAACTATCGTCTTCAACAATCTTTACAAATACCTTCCCTTCAACTTCATGGACAGTTATATGTTTACCTCCCTTAGCTATAAGTACTCTACCGGGAACTACTGCATCATAGTCCCTTGCCTCTCTAATGTCAAGGTGTGGGAAAGAAGAAGCTAGAGATTTGGCAAACTCTGCCGTAAAGTTCTCTGGCATATGCTGAGCTATAACTATACCGACGGGAAAATCATTACCAATTTGTGATAACATCTTTCTTATTGCAGGAGGGCCTCCTGTAGATATACCTATACCTATCACCTTTGGCCTTATCCTCTTAGTAAGAACAACTTCTTCTATAGGGGGCGAAATAAATTCAACAGGCCTTTCCTCAACTAATTTCAAATTTTCAGCTATTTGAACATTTGGCAAAGGTTCCCTTACCTTCTTCCTGTTTAGACCCCAAACAAGAACCTTTTCAATGATTTCGTTCCTAACCTTTTCTATGTCTAGAGATATTGGACCTGAAGGCTTAGTAACAAAATCCTTAGCACCAAGACTCAAAGCCTTCATTGTTATTTCTGCTCCCCTTTTGGCAAATGAACTAACAACTATTACAGGTATATCCAAATTAAGCTTTGAAAACTCTTCCAAAAACTGCAGCCCATCCATCTCGGGCATCTCTATATCCAGAAGAATAACATCATAATTATGGTCTTTCTTAAGCTTATTCAATGCAACCTTACCATTTATTGCCGTATCTTTAGGATTTATAAAAGGGTGTGAACCAATCAATTCACTGATCATCTTCCTCATCAGTGCAGAATCATCAACAACCAAGACATCTACCTTGCTCATAACTATTCAAAAGATAAATAATGTTACCTACCCAATTCAATCAAAATCATAGTGATCTACAGATACTAACCAGAAAAGTACGATAGTATCTCAACAATATTCGAAAGAGCCTCTCTACCTTTGGATAAAGAAGCTTTTAACAGAGTATTGTGTATTCCCTTTATAGATTTTATATTCAGGACATATTCAGGGGTCAAAGAGTTAAAGTCATCTAACACATACCCCAAGTACTTGCTAAACTGTCCCGAACAATCACTCATTTTGAACAATAACGAATACGCGAGACTATTTACAAAGGAAATTTTCTGCTGAAGAATCCTTTTAAAATTCCCAGAATTAATAGAAGTCGGATCCTCAAAGAACTTATTTAAAAGGTTGTATTCCTCACCACCTCTGCCAGTCTTCTTAAGGAAATCCGACAATCCCTTCTTAATCTCATCAAAAGAGACTATAAGGTTTGATAACGTAGTCTTAAGATACTTATCCTTGAATATCCCATTCACCACAAGGTCATTCAACGAATTATAAAACCCTTTATCCCACAAAGCATCAAAAAAGACATAAATTATCTCAATAGGCACAACGTACAAAAACTGAGGTAATTGATACCTTCTAAGAATCTCATTCTTGCTCTCTGTGTAAATGGTAAGATTTGAAAACTTTTCTTTCGATTCAACTCCCTCAGGCAAAAACATATAAAATAAGTTTTGCCTCTCCTTAACAATACTATTCAAAGCATTAGAAGCGTAAGCTTTGGCTTTCTCTCTAATAACCTCCTTATAAACGTCAACCAAACTTCTATCAGGTACAACCCAAAAAGGTATATAATCGGGATCCCTCTTAAGCAAACTCAAAACCTCAATCAAATGAAGATTCTCTATCGTATCCTTCAGCTCTTCGAAACTTTCTGAAGAGATAATTGGTTCAATTTCCAAAAGCAAGTTATATTCCGGAGCATCTTTTTCAATTATCTCACTTAAGTATTTCTTCAGCACATTCAAAACATCCAAAATCATCGGCGTTATATCAATTTCGGAAAGAATCGAAGCTAACTTTTCTAACTCTTCCACAAACCAAACATCGGGAACACAGCGCTCAGATATCTCATTTCTCTCGTTAGCAAAGTACTTTAGAATCCTCCTAAAATTAACACTCTCTAGTTCCTTGATAACGAACAACTTTGAGTAAACCCTATTCGCTTTATTCACCAAAGCAGGATCCAGAGTTGAAATCACTTTATCAATCTCAGCATCTATTTGCTCAAATAACCTCTTCATTGGCAACTTCTTAGCTAACAAAGATTTCACATCAGAAGTACCAAACAAAGACCTAGTATTAGTAAGAAATTCAAAAAGGTATTCAGCACAAGTAGTATACTGAAGATTAACATTATCCCAAAGATTGGGATTAAAGACAGATACGTTCAAAAGTTCCAATATTTTCTCAAATTTCCGATATATCTCAAAAATATATTTTCCAAACTGCGGATAAAGCTCGTTAGTCCTAACATTCATTATTGGAGGATATATGTTCTTAAGCCTATCTTTTACCAAGTTTAGCCTCTTTCTCAAGATATACTCACCACGATTCATTATCCCTAGAAGAGAAAAAACGAAAATAAGTATTCTATCCCACAGAGAAAGGTAAACCTCAAAATTATCAATCACCCTACTCCTTCCATTTGAAGCTTCAACAACTCGTTCGGATCTCATCTTACTAAGTGTCTCTTCCATCTTGGCCCTAAGTTCCTTTCTCTCATTAGGTTGCATCTTTAATATTTCCTCAGAAAGTTTTTCACTTGGACACATAACAAACATAAAGAATAATTTGATTTTCTCAAAAAATTCAAATATCGCCTAAATGAAATCCTTTCTCTCTAATACGCTTCACAAAACGTACTACAAAAGCACCTTAAGCACAGATTTATCACTTAGCACATTTTGAGATATTTTCGCAACAAATAATATAATAACAATGTGGCATTAGGAGAAATGTTAGTTGAAGCTGGAATAATAACAAAGGATGAGCTTCTGGAGTACCTACAAAAACAACACGTATTCAAAAAAAGACTTGGCCAAATATTGATAGAAGAAGGTAAACTAACAGAAAAGCAACTCTACGAAATATTAGAAAAGATTTTTAACGTAAAATTCGAAACATCTTTAGAAATACCCTCTGAAGAAAAAATATCTATTCTTTTTTCGTTAGTTCCAATTGAGTTCTGTAAGAAAAAAATGATAGCCCCAATTGACATCTCAAACGATTTCATAATAATCGCAATTGATAACCCATCAGATTTCGACACCATAAGTGAAGTAAGATTCCTGACATCCAAGCACGTAGGAACAAAATTCGCAACAGAATCAGCAATAAGGGAATACTTAGACACAATTCAAAATTACCTCAAAACTGGCAAAATAGTTAGCAGGAAACACGAAGAAAAGAAAGAAATAAAGGTAGAAGTAAAAACAGAAAGCAAAGTAATAGAGATTGTCAATAACATAATAGCAGAAGGAATAAACAAGAAGGCAAGTGACATACATTTGGAAATTTATGACGAAAGCATCGTGCTAAGATACAGAATAGATGGCAAACTATACAAATTTGAGCCACCACCGCTTGAACTCTACCCCAGCATAGTTTCTAGAATAAAAATCATGGCAAACCTCGACATCTCAGAAAGGAGATTACCTCAGGATGGCAGTATAAAGTTCATATACAACGGTAGAGATATAGACATAAGAGTGTCAGTAATACCTGGAATATTCGGCGAAAATGTTGTCATGAGGATACTCTCAAAGGACACCAATATCATTTCAGACATAACAAAGATAGGAATGACACCCGATGAAGTAAAACTATACAAAGATGCCTTATCAAAACCCAACGGAATGATACTCGTGACTGGGCCAACGGGAAGTGGTAAAACAACAACACTCTATGCAGGAATAATGTATCTAAAACAATTCGAAAAGAAAATAATAACTGCCGAAGATCCCGTAGAATACCAAATAAATGGCGTAGAACAAGTGCAAGTCAACCCAGAAATAGGTTTCACATTTGCACAAGCTCTAAGGGCATTTCTAAGACACGATCCAGATATAATAATGGTAGGAGAAATAAGGGACACAGAGACAGCAGAAATAGCAATAAGAGCAGCATTAACGGGACACCTTGTTCTATCAACACTTCACACAAATGATGCTCCCTCAGCACTAACGAGATTAGTTGACATGGGAATACCCCCATACTTAGTTGCTTCAACCGTAAATTTCATAATAGCCCAAAGGCTCGTTAGGAAACTCTGTGAATATTGCAAAACTGAAACAAAAGTCGATCTGAGCTTAGACCCAGAACTAAAAAAACACTTCTCCCCGAACGAAAAAGTATACATCCCAAAGGGATGCAACAAATGTAATAAAACGGGATTCAGCGGAAGAATACCTATATTCGAAATACTTGTGGTAAACGATGAAATAAAAAATGCTCTACTTAGAAATGCTTCCTCGTTCGAACTTAAAGAAATATCCATAAAAAACGGAATGAAAACTCTGAGAGAATCAGGATTCGAAAAAGTGAAAAAAGGGCTAACAACAATCGAAGAGGTGCTAGGAGTAAGTTAATGTCCAAATTCCCATCATCTCAAACTTTCAAAAACAAAAAAACAAAACCACTTCATGAAATAGAGAAACATATACCTACATCAAAAACTTCACCACTATGCGAATACAATATACTACCAAGAAAAACAAAAGAAATCTACATCTACGATATATTAGAGCAGAAATTTGCAGACTTTTACCTCAACAATGGCAAACTGTTCCTAGGTTATACTGACAAATACGTAACGAAAATGACAAAAAACTACCTGAAGCACACTATAAACTCATACTACAAGGGTATATTCACATACAGACTCATATCATTACTAGAAAAGTTAACAAACAAAACATTCAAATATGTATCAATCTGTAGGAACGATGAAGAAGCACTATCAAAAATCCTTAGTTTCCTATCTCATCATGAAGTAATATCAAACAGCAATTACATAAAATCACTCATAAAAGCAAACGGGCAAGTACGAAACCAAAAGAAAATATTCATAATAGAACCACATGACGAAGTTTTCAATATCGATTACAAGATTTTATCTCACCTTTACAAGGTGAGAGTAAAAAAAACTAAACCGAAATTTAGAAACACAAAATACTTTGCTTCACTCATTGCCACTACAATCGGAAAAAAGGAAATCAAACACAAACTAATAGGCAACAAAGTATTCCAAGATAATATCTTCCTCAAAAACATTGTTGTACTCTCACTCTCAAGAATGGGGACAAGATTCAAGTACTTTTCCATCCTAAAACACCTCAAAGTAGATATCTTATTACTAGGTATCAGTAACGGGTACACTGCAGTACTACACAACTACAAAAATCTAAGATTTTTCAATATAACCGAATTCGAAGCAATGCTTTGCTACTATCACCTACTAAGAGAGAATTTCCTTATTTCTAAAAAGGAAAAGAAACTAAAAAAGAACGTAACTAGGAGTCTATCGAAGTTCTACAAACTCGGTATAATAAAAAAACTATCACCATACGGTGTCCTGATAGAACATCCCAGATTTTCTAACGAATATCTCATTAAAGAAGGCATAATTTCGAAAGGCAACACCTTATATTTCTCCTTCTCACACAATATAAACGATTTATTGAGACTCAAAAGAAAATTAAATTTACTCTTTTTTAGATACTAGCCCATGAACCCAATCCATAGTCGTCTGCATTCCTTGAGCTACCACCAAAGCCATTATGAAATAAGACTGTAACAAGAAAACTGACCAAAACGCCACGCTCCTAGCAACAGGCTCTCCTTGAATGAACAAAGAGAAAAGCAGAAGGAAAGTAAACCAAATAAAAACTAGAGAAACAGAAAAATTTATATCCTTCTTAAACAATCCAACAAATCCCGGTATGAGTAAGAGATAAAGTAGTATATGGAACTGAGAAAGATGAAGCTTTACCAACTCCCAAAGCTGTAGCAAAGAGTAGTAAACAGGCACACCACCAATTGCACCATATTGCTTCCTCAAAATGTGCGTCCACAACACATCAAGTGACCTTATCTCACCCCAAGTAAGCACTCTTATTTCAGCTTCAGGCATATTGTATATCGCTATACTTCTTATGAGAAGGTATCCATAGAAAACAAATATAGGAAGTAAAAAGAAAAGCATAGCCCAGAACGAAGTTCTCATAAGATCCTTTATCCAAACATCCTCATCCCTTTCTGGATAGAGCCACCACACAAGACCAGCAAAAGAAATCGGTAGAAACGGTATCAAGGTTATCGTTATAGCTTCTGTCATATTTAACGGTCTTTTCGGTGCCCATCCCATAAAATAGAAAACAACTATAGCAATAAGTAAAGACAACAACAAACCAATTATGACGCCACCCCTAGCAGTCAAAAGGTCACTCCACGAGAACTTAACCTTACCATAAAGAGCAGAAAAAATCAAAACAACAACTATAACACTTATAGGTATTATGTAACCAGCTGAAAGGTGGTGATTAGTCAAACTCAGCCCCATAAGGAAAAACAAAAGAACCAAATACCTAGTACCCAAATAGGGTCTGTCGTAGTGATAATAGCCAAAAGCCACATCTTCATACCAGAGCATTAATGATATAAGCACCAAACCATTCAATAAGCTATTTAGCGAATAAACCTCTCCTATTATAGATTGGTTCCAAAGAAGATTTGAAAATCCAAGCATTAGAGAAGACAAAATAGCAGGAATATATATTTTTAAATCCCAGCTCTCCCTATATCTAACAATCGTAGGTTTTCTAACAATACCGAGAATCTTAAGAGCAAACATGAAGAAAACGAAAACTGTGAAAGCACCAGCAAAAGCTGACATTAAGTTAACTCTATAAGCTACATTACCGAAAGGCAGATAAGAAAAGAACTTACCAAGTATTGCAAAAATTGGATATCCTGAAGGATGTGGAGCGCCCAAAGCATAAGTCGTTGTTGCTAATTCACCATGGTCACCAGCAGCAACAGAAGGTGTCAAAGTAACAATATAATTAACAAAAACAGCAATAAACACCAGGAATCCTATAAAGAAGTCCCTAAGCCTATAAGAATAAGGCTCATAAGATTCATAAAACTCCCTAGGTATAAAAGGATTCTGAACGTTTGAAGCCATTTTCTCCTCCAATCCTGATTTCTTTTTATACTAAAAATTCTCAGACAACAAAATCAAATAAAATCCATATTTAACAATTGTACAAAAGACACCCTCCATAACTGCATTACCTAAAGTTAATTTTCCCTAAGAATGCAGAGACGCATAGCCTCTATTCACTAAACCTAAAACGCCTTCATACCTAAAATTCTAAAGAGATAAGAGATGAAAACCTTTCAAGACGAACTCTTACCTTCTAAAATAATTGTGTAGCACTCAACGGTATTACTTAAAAACTATTGAAGAATCGTTAAATCAATATAGTTGTTGGAACTCTGTAACCATTGAACGGAGCAGCATAAACCGAAGTATAAGCACCTGCAGAGAGTATATAAACAAAATCACCTATTTCCGGTTCAGGCAATAACACATCTTTAGCCACGATGTCCGTACTATCACAGGATGGACCACCTATATTCCAAACTTTTGCTTTCCTTCTGGAATTCGTCTTAAATATGTAATTTATTCCTCCTATTACTTCCATCATACCATTGAAGACACCCACATCAATGTATAGCCAATTCTTACCTCCCCTAACAGCCTTACCTATAACCCTAGAAACCATTATTCCAGCCTCACCGATAATTCTTCTTCCCGGTTCCATCTGAAGTATCAAGTTCTCCCTGTTATTAAACTCCCTTAGCTTATCGTAAATCTTTACTCTAAACTGATCAATATCTTTTATCCTATCAGTATACTCTATTGGGAAACCACCACCTATGTTCAGAAGGTACATATAAAGCTTATACTTCTCCCTAGCGAAATCAAATATTCTCCTAGCCACATCCAAAGCATAGACAAAGCTATCCGGAGAGTTATTCTGAGATCCTGCATGAAATGTCAAACCAACCAAGTTTACTTTTTTTCTGACAGCATAATCTATAAGATCCTTTACCTCTTCTTCATTCAATCCAAATTTCCCACTCAATGGCCAAGAACTCTCTTTGTTTTCTATCTCAAGCCTTATATACACTTTAGCATCCGGGAAAGCAAATTTTATCTTCTCGATCTCATCCTTAGAGTCAACACAGAGATAATTCACTCCAACTTGCCTACAAACCTCTATAAAATCAAGCGGCTTTATAGGATTACTCGTTATCATCCTGCTACCACTCACACCTAACTCAACAAGTTTGATAACCTCGGATATAGAAGCTACCTCAAAATTAGCGCCTAAGTTCGCCAGAAGCTCAAGCACTGAAGAATTATCATTAGCCTTCACAGCATAATGAACTTTGAAATCTGGAAAGTACTTAACCAACTCGTAATACCTCTTTCTTACCGTCAAGGAATCAATAACCAAAAGAGGCGTCTTATGCTCGTAAACTAAATAATCAATCTTGCCCTTCAGTCTAGCAAAAACCTTCTCTGGGAAAAGAAACTCGGCCTTACTAACATAAAAATCCCCAAGCCGTATAGATGGCAACTCTTCCATCTCTTCTCGAAACCCTCCTAAATTTTTTCCTGAAAGTATAACAACCTCAAAAACAATTTTCAAGTTTTGTAATCATTTTAAACAGAACTTCCCAGTCCTTTTGCTAACAAGTATTACAAACAACCACACTATCGATTGAAAAGCAACTTCGCTTATCTTTGCACTCTACCCCAAGATATATAAAGCTTAGCCCATCTGCCATAGAAACATATATGAGATTGAAAATATCTTAAAAAATTTTTAATATTTCATAACGACCATGAAAAATTCAATTTTTCTGATTATCTCAATAGTTTTGATATCTTCAGTAGTTCAAGCGGCAAATGGAAATAATGATGAAAACATCTTCAAAGTTGGAATAGGAGCCTTCAAAGATGAACTTTATATGATATCAGAAGCACAATTCAGAATAATAGTTGAACAGTACCCAAATAGCAGATACTTCAACGAAGCAATCTATTATCTTACATTATCGCAGTACAAAAACAAAAAATACGATGATGCTTTAAGAACAATATCATTAATAAAATCAAAATACAGCTACATAAAACACTACCCGAATGTCCTATTTTTAGAAGGGAAAATCCACTATGAAGTTAGACAATATAAGCTAGCTATAAAATCACTCGAAAATTATTTAAGGCTATTCCCAATAAACGAAGATGCACCATTTGCCCAATACCTAATGGCAAGCTCTTATACCTCCCTATCAAACTACAACAGAGCGATAGAATTGCTAAAAGAAATAGAAATAAGATATCCAAATTCACCAATAATTGAGGAATCAAAATTCAAGCTAGCTGAAACTTACAGACTCTCAGGAGACTTACAAAACGCTCTTAACGAATTCCAAAACTTCATAGCCAAATTCACAAATTCAAAGTATCTACCTGACGTATACTACAACTTAGGATTGATAACCTTTAATCTTTCAGAAAGCAAAGACACCAATTATTTACTACAATCAGCCTTGTACTTCCAAAAAGCATCTGAATACAATTCAGGAATAAAACCTTTTGCACTCTTCAATGCAGGAATAAGCTATCTAGCAACAGGTAAACTAGAAGAAGCAAAAAGCATGTTTTCAAATCTCGTATATGAATTTTCATCGTACAACCAGCCGGAAATAAAAAGTACTGTGATAGAAGGATATCTAAACTTAGCCAGGATACAAAAAGAACTCGGTGATACAAATTCAGCAATATCGAACTACATGAATGTAACAGCATACGGTGGGGAAAACGCAATAAAAGCCTCAATAGAATTATCATCACTACTCAACTCACTTAACCGAGATGAAGAAGCTATAAAAGTCTTAGAACCTTTTACAAATGACACAAAAGCACTATTCAACTATGCACTAGTGCTAAAAAACAAATCTCCAGAGATATCAGAAAAAATACTAGTCTCAATAATATCAAACAATGACAAATCAGAAGTTGTTGATAACGCCATCATAGAATTACTTAAACTGCTAATCTCAAAAGGAAGTTACGAAAAAGTAATATCATACAACAAGCTACTAAGTGAAAAAGTATCATCAACCTATACAAAAGATTTCATTTACTTAATGTTAGGTGAAGCAAATCTCAATCTCAAGGATTATAAATCAGCAATTTCAGCATACTCGATGATAAAACACGAATCACTAAAAGAAGATTCACTTGAAGGTATAGCTTATGCACACTATCTAAGCGAAAACTACAACCTAGCAATAAAATTTTACTCTGAACTGGTAGATACTTATAAACAAGGCAAATACACAGAAAGAGCCTACTACATGTTAGGACTATGCTACGAGAAAATCAAAAACACTGATAAAGCAATATTATCGCACCAACAAAACCTAATCTACGGAAAGGACACCCAATACATATTCCTAAGTGCTATAAGTTTAGGTTGGATTTATCTAAAAATAGGTAAATTTGACGATGCCATCGGCATCGCTAGTAAATATATCGACACAGCAAAAAACAACCCAACAGTACAAATACAATTGTTAGAGATACTGGCATGGAGCTATGACAGCAAAAAGGACTACAAAAGAGCAATAGACACGTTCCTACAGATAATACAATCAGAAAATCTTAATGACTTCCAAAGAATAAGATACTACAATTACATCTCACTGATACACGAAAAAGCAGGACAATACCAAGATGCAATAAAAACGATAATCAAAAACATAATACCAATAGCACTGTCAAACAATTATTCAAATGATTATATTGAATCATTGGGAAGGCTAACATTTCTGTATATAAGGCAAAATGACCTAAACAAAGCAAAGCAGACTATCGATTCATTAATTCCTTACACAAACATTCAAAAAACATATGAGTACATCTATAGATTCGGCGAATACCTATATAGCATAAACCAATTTGACGAGGCAGCTAAAATGTACATGATAGTAGCCAAAGGTTCTAATGATCCCGACTTGAGAGACGAAGCGTACTATTGGGGTGGGTGGGCACTCTTCAACGCTAAAAAAGTTGAAGATGCCGTAGATGTATTCAGTGAATTCGTAAAAATCTCATCGAGTTCTAAAGTACCTTCGGTACTGATAACATTAGGAGACATAATGGTAAACAGAGGAAACTACGAAAAGGCAAGGTATTATTATAACATAGTCCTAGACAAATATAAAGACAAACCAGAATACAACACTGCAGTGCTAAAGCTATCGAAACTGGCAAGTACCAGCCCAAAAACAACAGAAGCACCTAAAAAAGTGCAAGAAAACAAACCAGAGGATAAGAAACCTGGAGAGAAGCTAAAAAACATAGAATCACTGATATCCTCACTAGAGGATGTAAGCAAATCAAAAGATAAAGAATCGGCGAGTAAAGCAAAATTCGAACTAGCAATGATATACAAATCTCAAGGTAATTACCAGAAAGCAATAAATCTGCTACAAGAAATAACAGAAGAAGTATACAACGAAACGGCAGCACAAGCACAATTTGAAATAGGCGAGATTCTCAGAACCATAGGAGACTACAATAAAGCATGGAAAGAGTATATAAAAGTCGTTTACATATACAAAGACTATAAAGATATTGTTGTAAAAGCAATGTACTACACTATATACTGTTACGTCCAGCTAAAAGAATACGAAAATGCCAATAAGCTATACGAGAAGATGGAAAGGGACTTCTACAAAAATCCATGGACAGAAAAGGCAAAAGAGCTCATAAAATAAGATTATCCTTCTACCTTTGGTTTTTCATAATCTTCCCTAGTTCCACATAATCCAAGGCATTCTTCCTTATGTGATCTATCTCTTCTTCCCTAAGAGTTCTAACAATCTTGGCTGGTACTCCCATTACCATAACACCATCAGGTATTTCCATTCTAGGAGGCACAACACTACCAGCAGCAATGATTACATTTTTGCCAACCTTAGCGCTATCCAGAACGATAGCTCCCATCCCGACTATGACAAAATCACTTATTATAGCACCATGTATTACAGCACCATGCCCAACAGTGACAAAATCCCCTATAATTGACGGCATATTGTAGTTAACGTGAATAACAGAATTATCCTGAACATTAGAGTTATTACCTATCTTAACATTACAAACATCACCTCTAATTACAGCTCCAAACCAAACGCTAGAATTCTCTCCTATTTCAACATCACCAATTATTGAAGCATTCTCCGATATGTAAACGCTCTGATGGATTTTAGGAAACTTTCCATCAAAACTCTTTATTATCATACAGCAGGTATACTCTTGAATCCTTCTTCTAATTCAATCTCAGTAGGCTCATGATCAGGTAACCTACCGTATAGATAATCGTCATAAGCCTTGAGATCAAAATGTCCATGCCCGGACAAATTAAACAATATAACCTTCTTCTTTCCTTCTTTCTTTGCTTCAAGTGCTTCATCAATTGCAGCCTTGATAGCGTGGTTAGATTCAGGAGCTGGCAAAATACCCTCAGTCCTAGCAAATATGACTCCTGCTTCAAAAACCTCAACCTGTGAGTAAGCTCTGGCTTCAATAAGCCCTAGGTTATACAGCTTACTAACAATTGGTGCCATACCGTGATACCTCAAACCACCAGCGTGTATAGAAGGAGGCATAAACTCATGTCCCAAGGTATGCATCATCAATAATGGTGTCATACCTGCAGTATCACCAAAATCATAAGCATACTTGCCTCTTGTCATACTTGGACACGATTTCGGCTCAACTGCAATTATTCTAGGACTCTTCTTACCTTCTATCTTATCCTTTACGAAAGGCAAAGCAAGACCCCCAAAGTTCGACCCACCGCCAACACAACCTATCACAACATCCGGATACAACCCTTCAATCTCCAATTGCCTCTTAGCTTCTAAACCTATAACTGTCTGATGTAAGAGGACATGATTTAGAACACTACCTAGGGAATAATTGGTATACTTATCGCTTACTGCTTCCTCAATAGCCTCACTTATAGCAATTCCCAAACTACCATTGTTGTTCGGATCTTTGTCTAAAATCTTTCTTCCAAAATTTGTTCTAGTTGAAGGGCTTGGGAAAACTTTACCCCCCCATGTCTCCATCAATATTTTCCTATAAGGCTTACTTTCATAGCTCACCCTAACCATGTAAACCACGATTTCTAGCCCAAATATGTTACCTGCAAAACTCAAAGCACTTCCCCATTGACCAGCTCCCGTCTCAGTCGTTAATTTTCTTATTCCCGATATCTTATTATAGTACGCTTGAGCCACAGAAGTATTAGTTTTATGCGAACCCGAAGGTGAAACTGACTCATTCTTATAAAGAATGATTGCCGGAGTATCTAAATACTTCTCAAGCTCATAAGCTCTATGTAGAGGCGTAGGCCTCCAAAGCGAATAGACCTTAAGCACTTCCTCCGGTATCTTAATCCACCTCTCACTCGAAACTTCTTGTTCTATAAGAGGCTTAGGGAAAATAACCTCAAGATCAGAAGGAGAAACCGGCTTCTTCGTGACAGGATTCAAAGGTGGATCCAACGGCTCCGGCAGATCAGGAAGAATATTATACCACTCCTTTGGCATCTCATCAGGTGACAAATAAACTCTTCTATTCATAGAAAAGTAACCTCCATAATTAACTTTGGTAATTTTCTAACAAGAGCTAACACTAATTCAAATAAAATCCATCCCTCTCTGAACTTATCCGGAGACACTTCTAAAACAATTAATAAGCTGTGAAAATTTAAAATGATTCCCTACATACCTAAACAAAACGTGCCACAGAGTAGATTTTTACTACAGTGTTAAGGGAGGCAATGCCCCCTTAGTCACTACTCTGTAGCATATTTCTCAACGATAAGTTCTACATAATCCTCTGAAATTCCAACAGTTCTAGATATTCTAGATATATTCCACCCTTGCTTGTATAATCTTATGATTGTTGATATTTGCTCATCTGAAAGCTCCCTATCTTCTACCTTTTTACCTGTCCTCTCTTCAAAAACTCCTATATACTTCTTAGCGAGTTCCAGCGCCGAATTGAGCTTCTCACTTGTCTTTACAATGTCCTCTTTGACCCTTCTTATCCTGTCAATCTCCGAATTTAAGTGTATAAGTAGCCCCTCAATGTTGTTTATTTTACTGACAGCATTCTCCATATCCATGGTGGAAGATATTAACTTCTCAAGTCTAGAAGAAATAGCTTCTATCTGAGAAGATATAGAATCTTTAGTTCTCAAAGCTTCAGCCAAAGCTCTATTCAAAGCCGCTATCTTCTTATCAGCATCTATTAAGAAATTCTTCATAGCTGCAACCTGAGAACCCAAATTTTCCACGACTCCCTTCTTACTCTCAAGGTTTGCAATACTTCTGTCAATCTCCGATATGTCCTTTTCAAACTTTATAATTTTCTCAGAAACACTAATTATAAGTGGCTCTTTCTGAGAAATAAACTCAATCTCTGATTTTATCTTATCGACAGTCGAAATAAGTAAGTCTATCCTAGATTCTAGGTCTTTGACTATCTCAGCTCTCTTCTGGTAAGAATTCAAAAACCTTTCTATTTCCACTCTCTCCTTCTTTATACTTTCCAAATCCTTGATTATAGGCATTAACGCTCTTCTGTTCTCTTCTATTGAATTTATCATCTCCTTAACCTCTTTGGACTTAACTTTTATATCCATTATAGCCTCGTTCATCTTCTCAACATCACCAACCTTACCCAACAATTCATTCAGTTTTCTTTCCAATTCACTCAAAGTATTGTAATACCTTTTCAACTGTATATCTGCGTAATTCCTAAACTCAATAATCTTATCTTCTGCTTCCTTAGCAAAGGTTCTCAAGTTAGCTCTAGCACTCTCAATAAGGTTATCGATAGAAATTTTTTCATTCTCATACAACTCTGAAACTTCACCTCTTGCCTCACTTATTTTCGAAACAACTACTTCCTCAAATTCTCTAAGCTCTCTCCTCAACCTCTGCAAACTCTCCTGGAGAGTCTGATCAATACTCTTACTTATGTTAGAGATCTCTACATAAACCTTCTCTTTTTCCTGAGCAAACTCCCTATAAAAATCATTCATCCACGCTGAAATACTCCTATCGGTATCATCTCTTACCTTATCTATTTTCTCCCTTAGAGAAGAAACTATGTTATTAAAGAATTCCTCAACTCTAGATTCAACAGATGAAACCTTCTCAGAAATTTGTGACAAATACTCATCCATTCTATCGTTAAACTCTTTCTTGAGAGATTCTATCACCATTAAAGCCTTATTATTGACATTCATCACTAACTTATTGAACTCATCTAACCTACCACTAAGTTCAGAATCATATGCCTTAAACCTCTCTGATAGCTTAGCATCGTAAGATTGAACTATACTGTTAATGTCAGCGTTAAACCTCTCAATAGCTCTCTGCATAGAATTCTCCATCTCACTTACTTTATTGCTCATCTCAGTTCCTTTAGAAGCCATCGTCTGATCCAATAACTTAAGCCTATCCTCTAGTTCCTTGAACCTCTGAGAAACAAAAGAAGCCAACTGGTGAGTCCTCTCCTCAATAGAAGTCCTATAGTTCTTCAAAGTTTCAGAGAATTCATTATCATACCTGGTTTTAATATTCTCCTTGAAATCCTTGAATTCAGCTTCCATTTTCTGAGTAGTCTGATTAAACTTCTCATTCAAAGCTTCCAATCTAGACGAGTAGTACTGCACAAATTTGCTTTCTATCTCCTTAACCTTGCCCTTGAGATCATTTTCCAAAGCCCAATAATCTTGAGTTATTTCTTTCTTAACCTCTCCAAGGTTGTTTAGGTATTCCCTAATAGCTTGCTTCAGTGAAGAATACTCATTTTCTAACCCTTTAATAAACTCCCCAAACTGTCCCTTTAGCCCTACAACCAAATCATCAAAAACCTTCTCCCAGTTTTTCAAAACTCTATCAAATGTAGTACCAATCTCATTCTTCTTGGCTGCAGTAAATTCTGAAAGATCCTTACTGACAGACTCTTTAAAAGCCTTGAAATCATTCTCAAACTTCTGTTCAAACAAAGATATCTGATCTGCAAGCTTCTTATTATATGATTCAATAAGCTTGTTAAACCTCTCATCTCCAAGCTTATAGAGTTTTTCCAGTTCCTGGGCAAAATCCTGGAACTTTTCGTTTACACTTTTTAGAACCCCGTTCACTTCATCTTTGAGCGAATCAACATAAGAACTAATATCCCTCTTAGATTCATCCAGCTCCTTGTTAAAATCAGAAATAAGAAGTTTCACCCTATTTTCAATTTCTCCCAGTTTTACCGAAAGGTTAGAAATTTCACTTTCCTTAGAATCTATATCTTCCGAAACTTTAGTTAATCTATCATTGATATCCTTAACATTTACGTCTATATCAGAAATTTGCGAACTAACCCTTGAAATCATTATATCGACCGTATTGTTAAAGTTCACCTTGAGTTCATCGACATGCTTAAGTATATACTCCCTCATCTCAGAAACAAATCTTGTATAAGCTTCGTTCACATTTTGGTTGAACTTCTCCTTTGCTGAAGAAATATCTCTTTCTATGTTCTCTATAATAACCTTTACTCTCATGTCAACATCTTTAGATATATCCTCAATTCTAGAAATTAACTCATCAGCCAGCTTAACATAAAGGTTTCTAACTTCTTTACTCCTCTCCTCAGATTCTCTCACAAGCGAATCAATAAGATTTTTGTATTTTTCCACATATCCCTCAACAGCCGAGATGTTACTCTCTATATCCTTTAGCCTAGTCTCAAAAACCGATATCTTCTCGAACTTCTCCGAAAATTCTCTATCCAATTTCTGGATATCCGCAACAATCTCTGACTTTATTGAGTCTATCTGAGAATCAAAACTCTTTATATAATCGTTTATTTCCCTATTCATGCTATCCCTAAGCAAATAAAAGCTCTCTTTGAAAGAATTAAACAACTCCTCCTTCTTAATGGAAAAGTCTTCGTCGAGAGAAGCAAACTTGCTTTTAATATAATTCTCCATCTTCGTTTCAATCTCAGCCATGATACTAGATATTCTTTCATCTATGTTTTTACTCAATGTTTCCCTTATTTTCCTAAAATCTTCTACAATCATGTTAGCATAATAATCCTTTACTCTTTCTATCTCTTCTTGAACTCTAGAAATAGAAGCATCCAAATCCCTAATTCTACCGAAAAGCTCAACAGTACTACCATCTATCTTCTCAATTCTGTTGAAAAGGTCCGCTATCTCCAAGTTTTTATCCCTTATAGTTCCTTTCAATTCGGTAGAAAAGTTCTCTAATTCCTTCGAAACTCCCTCAAATTCGCTTAGAAGTCTACTCTCCAAATCCTTAAGTGATTGGTTCGAAGAATTAACCAACTCTTCAAACTTCTTTACCTTCTCGGATAACTCATTCACCAACGATAAATTCCTCCCAAACTTTGCCTCTAGTTCCTTATTCAAAGCCAACACCTTCTCGTTAAGCTCTCTGAGTGCAACTTCCCTGTACTCACCTAACTTTGCCTCTATGTCCTTCTTAAAGCTTTCTAGCGCTTTAGCCAGGGAAACCTCTATTGTCTTATCCAATTCACTAAGTTTTCTGTCTATTTTGATATCAATTGTAGAAGCAAACGAGCTAACCTCCTCGAATCGATCGTTAACATCCTTCTCCAAAGCCTTCACTCTCTCCTCAACACCACTATAAAACTTATCTAATGACGTATAAAACAAGTTTATCTTATTAGCAATCTCATCTGTTTTATTCTCGGCTAGCTTAACTTTGTTTTCAACGTCTTCCAGGCTTTTATCTATTTTGACCTTTATACTCTCTACCTTAGAGTAAATCTCCCTTAGCTCATCACCATACTTCTTAGAACGATCATACTCTGACTTTAGCCTTTCTAAATCCTTCGATATCGTACTAACCATTTCTAGATTCTTTTTCAACTCATCACGTGCCTTAGAAATAGAATTTACAACTTCATTCAGCTCACTTTCTGAACTCTTTATATCACTAATTTTCTCATTTATCGCAAAAACTAAGTTTTTACCTACAGTTATAGCCCCATCTAATTTCTCGAGAGTCCTCTCAAGTTCAACAGACTTCGAGCTAACATAGCTTTGGAAATCCTCCATTAGCTTAGAGGTAAACTTTTTAAGCTTCTCAAAGTTAGTTACTCCCTTGTCCATGTTTCTAACTATCAACGAAACAACAAAAGCAACCAAAGAAGATACCAAAACAGCAACTAAAATCTCAACAAACATTACTGCATCCCCTCCCCATTTACGTATTATTTTCAAAAATAAACTAATTTTCTTTCAATGTGAATAGATGATGTCCAAAAACTCAACTTTCCTTAAACCCACTGAAGAGAAAACCATTAGTAACTTCTCATCAATTTTATAGTAAAGAACTTTCCCACATCCCTACAATATCAAAAAAAATTCACCTGAAAAACACTGCAACTAATCCAACAAAAAATCTTTACTTCCTAGCAAAATTAAGCTCACTTAGCCGAATTCAATAAAAAGTCAAGGAACCTCCTCTGAGTCTAATGTAAATGTAATCACGAGAACAAAGACAGAAGCTGATTGACAGCCCCTTCAAAAGAAACTTTTTCGTACATATCTTGTCTTATGTAATCCCACATTTTGTCTATGTATTTTATAGCTAAGTCTATCTTGGGATTTGCACCTGGCACATAAGCACCTATATTTATGAGATCCTGGTTTTCCTTATAAGTTGCCATCAATTCCTTAAACTTATAAGAGGCTTCCAAATGCTTTCTATCAACTATTTCCGGCATCAACCTACTTATACTCAGAAGAACATCAACTGCTGGATAAATACCTTTAGCCGCGATGTCCCTAGACAATACTATATGTCCATCCAGAGTAGCTCTAACATGGTCAGAAATTGGTTCATTCACATCGTCACCTTCAACAAGAACAGTATAAAATGCCGTAATTGTTCCTTCCTTACCTGGTCCAGTCCTCTCGAGAAGTCTAGGCAATTGAGTAAAAACTGAAGGAGTGTAACCTCTCGTTGTTGGTGGCTCACCCATAGACAAGCTTATTTCCCTCTGTGCAAAAGCCAACCTAGTCAGAGAATCAAGCAAAAACATCACATTATATCCTCTATCTCTAAAAAATTCAGCAATAGTAGTAGCCGTGTAAGCAGCTCTAAATCTTGCCATTGGGGGCTCATCAGACGTAGCAACTACAAGAACACTTCTTTTTAGCCCCTCTTCCCCTAAATCTCTCTCCAAGAATTCTCTAACCTCTCTACCTCTTTCACCCACAAGTGCCAAAACTGTTACATCCGCCGAAGTATTCCTAGCAATCATACTGAGCAATGTACTTTTACCAACACCACTACCTGAGAATATCCCCATCCTCTGTCCTTTACCGACTGTAAGAAGCCCATCTACAACTCTAACACCTGTTTGGATAGCTTCTCTTATTCTTTGTCTCTCCAAAGAGTTGGGAGGATCATTGTCAATGTAATAGTAACGATCTATCTTAAAACTTCCTCCAATCAACACTTCACCGTAAGCGTTGAGAACTCTACCTTTCATATCCTCGCCAACCGGTATGTCCATTTTTTTACCTATATTAACAACCTTCGCACCATTCGGAATACCAACAACATTAACGAAAGGCACCATGAAAACCTTATTTCCATCAAATCCAACCACCTCAGCCCTTATTTTACTTTCTTCAGATAAGTATACCTCACAAATATCTCCTATACTGACACTAGGTCCCTCACTCTCTATTAGAACACCCGTCAATTTCCTAACTCTACCCGTTGACTTAAAAAATTCATCTCTCCTAACAGCCTCAATGTATTTCTCAAATACTCCCATAAGTTTGATTGTTTAACTCATAAAAGAGTTTTTTCAAATTCGCATAAGCTCAATAACCTTTTTC
This sequence comes from uncultured Brevinematales bacterium, assembly GCA_964475465.1. Taxonomy (GTDB): domain Bacteria; phylum Spirochaetota; class Brevinematia; order DTOW01; family DTOW01; genus JAPYWX01. Next base: position 9,567 of record CAYYXA010000021.1, on the reverse strand, counting down.
GCAATTCCCTCAGCATCCATACCAAAATCTCTAAAAAGTTCATCCCTAGTGCCCAACCCAGGAAAGCTATCAGGCACCCCTATATTAAAGAACTTACCCTTGAAACCTTTGGTAAGCAAGTAATTGCCTATAGATTCACCTATACCACCTATTCTGACACCATCCTCAACACTAACAATAACCCTCGCCTTAGATAAAACATAATCAATCATCTCAAGATCAAGAGGCTTAATAAACGTAAGATCAACAATTCCAGTACTCACTCCGATCCTCTCTAACTCATCTCTTGCCTTAACCGAGTATTTGAGCATACTTCCAACAGAAATTATGAAACATTCATTGCCTTCGTAGATTAACCTTGCTCTACCAAACTCTATTTTAGTGTTACCGTTCAAAATTTCATCGTCACTAGCTGTATCCTTCGGATACCGTATAGCAGTGGGTTTAGTAAAATCCACAGCCATTTCTAACATTCTCTCAAGGTCACCTGAAGTTGAAGGAGCCATAATAACAAAGTTAGGTATCTGCTTCAAGAAGGATATATCGAATATACCTTGATGAGTTTCACCGTCCTCACCCACAACACCAGCCCTATCTATAGCAAATATAACTCTTTTATCAGCAATAGCAACATCATGAATGACTTGGTCATATGCTCTCTGTAAGAAAGTGGAGTATATAGCGTATACAGGTATAACATTACCAATACTTAATCCCAATGAGAATGTACACCCGTGTTGCTCGGCTATCGCAACATCAAAAAACCTTTCTGGAAACCTTTTGGCAAATTCTGAAAGCCCCGAACCTTCTCTCATTGCCGGAGTGATACAAACCAAATTCTTGTACTTCTCACCAAGCTCAACAATTTTCTTAGAAAAAACATCGGTGTACGTAATCTTATTACTTTTCTTAGCTTGAACTCCTACCTCCGGGTCAAAAGGTGGAACACTGTGATACTTCACAGGGTCATCTTCAGCAAACTTATAACCCTTACCTTTCTTGGTTATGACATGAAGCAAAATAGGTCTTTCAGGAGAAACTTTCAGTTTTGAAAGCACATCAACCAAAGCAACAACGTTGTGTCCATCGACAGGACCAATATACTTTATTCCCAACTCATCGAAAAACGGACTCCTAGGTAAGAAAAAAGACTTAACAGCCTCAAGGAACCTACCAACCACAGCACTAAATAAATTCCCACTCTTGGATATCCTGCTTTTGAGTGAGTACGTTGTTCTAGACATTATAAGTCTATTAAACAACCTAGTTATCGCACCTATGTTAGGAGATATAGACATGCCGTTATCATTAAGTATTATAATAAGCCTACTTTTGTAGAACCCCACATTATTGAGTGCTTCGTACGCCATGCCGGCAGTCATCGCACCATCACCAATCACAACAACCACATTTTCTTCAATGCCATTTATCCTGTGTGCTTCGTATATCCCCTGAGCAATGGAAATAGAAGTGCTACTATGCCCAGCATGCACTATATCGTACTTGCTTTCTGATGGCTTGAGATAACCATAAAGTCCTCTATACTTCCTAAGTTTCCCAAATTTACTCTTTCTGCCAGTTAGGATTTTATGAACATAAGCTTGATGCCCAACATCCCATATTATCTTATCTTTCGGCATCTCAAAAACATAATGCAGTGCAACAGTAAGTTCAACAACTCCTAAACTAGGAGCAAAATGCCCACCAGTCTTAGAAACATTATCTATTATGAATTTCCTTATCTCCTCACACAATACAGGTAATTCCGAAACTGGTATTTTCCTCAAATCCTCAGGATATTCAACACTAGGTAAATACTTCATAAAATTTTCGTAAAATTATGACATAAATTAAGTAGTGTATTCCATTTAAATAAAACATCAAAACACTAACAAATAGATTAATGTTCATAAAACTAACTAAGCCTTTTGAACAATTCAACCTGATCCATATTTGCTACTGCAGTTTTGCTTTATCTAAAATCTTATAAGTATGGGTAGAAGACCTTCTAAGCCTAGAGAATTAAAAAGGTTTGTACTAGGTGTAACTGGTAGAATGCTCTCTGGTAAAAATGTACTATGTGAAATTCTGGCATCAAGAGGGTTCAAGGTAATAGATGCAGATCAGGTTGGGCATCAAGCTCTAGAAATAAGGAAAGAAGAGATAATGAAAATGATTGACAAGGACATACTCGATCCAGAAACAGGGAAAATAGACAGAAAAAAACTAGCAAAAATCGTCTTTTCAGATCCCATGAAATTAAAAGTTCTAAACAAGCTAGTACATGGAACAATAAAAGAACTCATAAGGATCATGCTAAATAAAGATGGATTCTATTGTATAAATGCAGCATTACTATTCGAAATAGGACTTGACGAGTTTTGTGACCTGATCGTATACGTTGAATCATCAGAGGAAGAGATACTAAAAAGAGCAAAACTAAGAGGTTTCACAGAGGAAGAAGTTAAAAGAAGAATACAGTTCCAAAAAACACTAGAAGAGGTAAAAGATGAAGTAGACATCGTAGTGTACAACAATTCAACAATAGAAGATTTTAAGAAAGAGATAGATGAAAAAATTTTTACAATAGTAAAAATATGATCAAAAAGTTTTCATATGAAGAAGTAGAAAAGATAATCAAAACACATTCACTCGAAGGGCAAGAATATATATGCGGTGTAGACGAAGTAGGTAGAGGGTGTGTAGCTGGGCCTTTAGTAGTATGCGCAGCAATTGCCAAAAGCTCAACATTCGTAGAAGGTGTAAAAGATTCAAAAAAGCTATCTAGCTTTCAAAGAGAAAAATTGTTTAGTGAAATAGTAAAAGCGGTAGAAGACGTAGGATTCGGAATAGTACCAAACGAATTTATAGACAAATTCGGAATGTCAAATAGTCTAAGAATAGCCATCCTAATAGCTCTCTCAAATCTAAAGTTTATACCTAATCTGATAATAACAGATTACGTAAACATAAAAACCAAAGAGTTTGAATTTTTCCTAAAAAGCTTTGTAAAGAACGAGAAACTAATCAACATTCTAGAAAAGCTTTCTGTATATAGCACCAACAACTCTGAAATAAAATACATTTCTATACCTAAAGCTGACGAAAGAATTCAAATCGTTTCAATGGCATCAATATTAGCAAAAGTAACAAGGGATAGATTAATGAAGCATCTATCGAAAAAGTATCCCCAATACCTATGGGACAAGAACAAAGGCTACTTAACAAAAGAGCACTTAGAAAGTATAATTCAAAACGGTACCTCGCCGTTGCACAGAAAATCATTTCTAAAGTTTCTGGAAGTATAAGCAATACTATATCGGAGAGGCAGAGCCTCTCCGCTAAAACCTACCTTATAACGACTATCTTGAAGTCCATACTTCCTACCTTTTTCCCAGAAACTCTAAGCATGTAGACATTGTCTTTAACAACCTCATTTTCCTTCAGCTTGACAGGTATGGTATTAACTCCTGGAAGCACCTGATAGCTACCAAAGTATTTAATAAGATTTCCTCTCATGTTATACAAATAAATATCAACAGAATCTGACGTATCAGTCCTAATCTTAACATTGAAGCTATTAACTCCCCAGGAAAACCTTAAGACATTACCTTCAAGCCAAACCAAATTAGTTGGATTCTTCCTAAGCACTTCAAAGATATTTGTCACTGACAACATTCCATGTCCCCAAGCAGGATCCCAAGATTTACCATTTGAATCATAATGACTCACTAAAGAATATGTCTTTAAGTAATTAATCACATCCTGGGATGTTAAACTTCCATCAATTCCAAGAAGCAAAGCAGCCACACCAGTAACAACGGGAGCAGCCATACTCGTACCCATCATAGCTACATACCTGTATTTCCCCGGTATCTCGTCAACGATAAAAGAGTCAGAAGCCAAAGACCAGGTTGACAAAGCCGAAACAATCAGAGCACCTGGAGCAGCTACGTCAGGTTTCTGGCGCCCATCCCTAGTAGGCCCCAAAGAAGAAAAGTAACATATGTTATCGTTTGTTAAATTAGCAAAAATCGTCTCACCATACATAACGTTGGATATACCATAAACTCCTACCTTCTGCAACAGCTTACTCTGAATAATCACATCCCCGTCGTCAACTGATTTAATATTAGTTTTAGTAGCAAAGGCACCGACAATTATAACATCATCAATCAAAAATGAAGAAGAAACTGTATAATAGTTATCACCATTAAAAAAGTAAGCATCTACCCCATAGGTATAAGCAATCCAAGAGTGCAAAAGTGAAGTATCTTCAGTAGTTCTAAACTGTACTCTCCAATTACCAGTAGCAATCTGAGATGAAGAAGAATCTGAAATAACAATATATATGTTACCACTACCGTTATACTTGTTGGAAGTAGAGGAAATCATGATTTTACCTTCCGACGTTGATATTGAATACGAACTCGTAGGGAAAGTTATCCACCCTGTGCTGTTACCACTAGGTGTTACTACATTAACTTCAACTTTCTGTGTAGGAGTCGAGAAGTCAAACCAAGAATCTATGTGTATCTCATCTAACTCCTCAGGAATATTTGTAGTAACCCTCACTATTGCAACAGACGGTAAAACTGATGAAATAGTATTAGAATAGTGTATTTTAATATCCCCACTGTTTCCAGAAGCAGCAACTATTACATTACCCTTTCTACCATAATAATCTATAATCTCTTTAAGTATTTTATGCTCTAAATCCTTGCCATCATGAGATCCTATATCACTTCCAAGGCTTAAATTTATAACGCAAGGCTTACCAAGAGTTTTAGCTTTGAACAATATATAATTTATTCCATCCAATATCTGAGAGATACCTAATGTTGTCTTAACTATCACAAACTTGGATGAAGAAGCTATACCTCTATATTTACCTCCGCTTTCATTGCCATTACCCCCAGCTATACCAGCTACATGTGTCCCGTGTCCCACCTCGTCAGTGCCAATGAAAGGATTAGCCGTAATATCCCTATCCGTTATCTCGTTACCATAATCAAATCCCTGAGGAGCTCTACCATTAGTTGTCTGATCCCAAATATACAAGATCCTGGGAACCACATTATTTCCCCAGAAATCCCAATGAGAAGTGTCGATACCAGTATCAATAATACCTATTATAACATCCCTTCCCTGAATATCACCTAGATACGTATAATTGTAAAATCCTTCAAGTCCAAGCTTTTGCCTCACCTTGTCCATAAAGAGCTTCAAAGGCTTAGACAATTTCATGTATCTAAGAGAAGAACTTAAACTTAATTTCTCAACCTCGCCAATGGGCAATTGCAAGTGATAGAAGTTCCCATTACCAGGATACTTTCTAGCGAACCTACACCTAGACAACAATTCTGGAGGCAGTGTACCATCAAATTCAGCCAATACATCAACATACTCACCCGTAGTTTTATCAACTACTACAAAAGACAAACTTCTCAACTCCTCTAACTTACCTTTTTTATACAAATCAACGACAATCTGCAATTCTGGTGACAACTTCGAAGAAAAAGCAATTACAACAAAACAAAAAACAACTAAAAACACAAAAGATAGCCTTTTCACCTTTCTCATCGAATAAAGAATAATAACTAAAATACAACTTTATCAATTTTCTTATCCTCCTTACTAAAACCTCCCAATTAAGCCAAAAAACTTTGGACTAAACAGTAACTCTTACCGATATTCCTAAGAGCAAAGATCTGCTAAAGCATTTCTCAAACCAACTGAAGAAAGATTCCTTCCTAGCAAATTCATTACCATTGAAACAAAATTTTACAATCATTCAAAATTATTACAGGTTCGAAGGAAATTTATGTCAAAAACCTCTAATGTAGATATAGTTGAGAGAAAAGTTTTTTTCAAAGAATACATCCTAAAAGACATAGAAGATTTTGTATCCCTGCTACACAGTTTCATAAACATTTACGGTGAGATAGGCAATGTCTCCCAGCATCTTATACATTCGCTAAGAGTGAAAGGATGGAAAATCGTATCTCTAATAAAACTCATGTCGAGATTACACAATGTGCACATACTCAAAAAATATTTTACCTATACCTACCAAATACTCAAATGTTTCGGTAGCATAAGAGACATGGACATGATGATAGGGCTACTCAACAAAGAAAAATCTCCTAGATCACTAATAAAAGACTTTTCCCTAAAAAGAACAAAAAGCATGAAAACAGCATACAAAAAGATACTCAAAGCATTAGATAAATATATTCAAACAACGAACGAGCTACTAGAAGAGCTAAACGATCCAAAGTATAATCTTACATTTAAGGATATTTACAAACTATTCAAGATAGCATATAACGAGTACCTATTCGCCAAAATTTCATTTCTCATAGAGCCAAGCTATGAACTTTTTGACAGATTAAGAGCGAAACTGAGGAATTTGAAATATGTCTTTCCTCTCTTTGCTACATTTTTCGATACCAAAAAGTTCTTTGAAGAATTTATTTTCTTAAACAATTTCCAAAGAAGCCTAAACTATTTCAGGGATGTCAGAAAACTAACTGAAATATTATCCAAAACAAGCCTAAGAGTATCCAGAAAGAAAGATTTCGTTGAATCGTTTTTGAATTCCAAAAGAGACATATGGAAAGAAACTGTCGACAACTTCAAGGAAAGAAACGTAAGAATTGATAGCAAAATGAACGTATTGTTAAGAGAACTGAAGGAAATATATAGCAAGATACACCCAGAAGACCTGAGCAGGTACGACAAAATCTACGAAGAGATCAAACAAATAGCCAAGCAGCACGGTAGTGATGTAAACAAAAACGAAAAGTTAGCAAACATTGCAGTGAAGATATACAACGAGTTCGATAAAGCCAACCTAATAGTCAAAGAACCAGTAGAAGAGTTCATACTAAAATGTGCGGCAATAATTCATGACATTGGCAAATCAGTATCTCAAGATTCTTACTATAAGGCATCAATGGAAAAGTTTGTAACTCTGGACATCCACAATATAAAAACAAAAGAGAAGCTTTTTATAGCTCTAGTTGCAAGGTATCACACGAAATCAATACCTAAGTATTCACACAAATGGTATACTGACCTAAGAGAGAACGACAAAACTACAATAATAATACTTTCTGCGTTCCTAAGGTTTTCCTTTGCTCTATGTACTGCTACGAATTTTTCGTGTGAACTTGCGGAAATAAGATTTTCAAGGGACGGAATAAAAATATTTATAGAGTATCCAAACAACGAAAGTGTAGTTATTGATGAAAGTGATAAGATGCTACTAGAAAAATCTGTAGGGTTCCCTATAAGTGTTGAGCTAGCTTCGGATTTGCTTGTTTAAGTTAGCCATCTCAACGGCGACAAAAGCAGCCTCAGCACCTTTATTACCCATCTTAACCCCTGCTCTATCTATAGCCTCATCAACGGTATTCGCAGTTATTATTCCAAAAACAACAGGTTTTGAATACTTAACAGACAAGTCAAGTATTGCTTTACTAACATGTGTAGCGATGTAATCAAAATGTGGAGTCTCACCCTTTATGAGAGTACCTAGACATATGACAGCATCATACTTATTTTTATTAAGCACAATCTCAGTAACAGAAGGTATTTCAAAAGAACCAGGCACCAAATAAAGGTCTATATCATCTTCATTAACATCAAGCTGCTTCAGTACATTTCTAGCACCCTCAACAAGTCTATCAGTTATGAGCCTATTAAACTTACTGGCAACTATTGCTATCTTTAACCCTTTACCAGAGAGCTTTCCCTCAAAAACATTCATAGTAAAAATTGTAATCAAAAAACCTAAAAAATTACAAAAACACACTCAGGATTACTGAGAATCTCCTATTCTGTTGTTTTCAACTTCTCAATTTCATATCCAAGAGATCTAATCTCTTTTATCCAATCCTTAGCTGAGAACTCCCCCAATCTACCTTTAAAAAGCCTATGAAGGTCATGGAAAAACAAACCATTTGGGGTAAAATAGGAATAATTCACGGTAAAATCCCAGAGTCTTCTAGAAAAAATCTTTAAAGGGCTTTCACCGTTCCTATTCAATCTAGCATCTATTATATTTCCAAACACTATATTAGAATCTTTGTTATAAATTTTTGTTAGGTAATAATTTCCCATTTCCTTAAACATATTATCCGAATAAACCTCGTATAGCATATAGAAAGCGTAATCAGAGCCAGCATCCCTAAACATGAAAATGTCCTGTCCGTGTTCTCTACCACCGTTCCAACCCAACATAAATGTTATCAATGGCTTATTAATTCCATTCTCCCTAAGATAATCTTTTATCTCCCTTATTATGAGTGAGACTCTTCTACTCTGATACCACTTAAACAAAAGATTAGCATTACTGCTAGTTCTCAAAAACTTAGCAAACTTTTCTATGTCTCTAAAATCCCATTTTTTAAATACTTCTTTCAAACTACTATACTCCGGAATCTTCACAAGTATCTCAAAAAAGAAATCTTTTGAAAGCTCATATCCACCATAATCGCCAACTCTAATGAAATCCAACCCCAAGAAGTCAATATAATCCTTTTTACCCAACCTAACCAAAACATCCTTTATATCCTCTATTCTCTTACGGGAAGTTATAGAGGTATACTTATAATTCTTTTGAAGTTTACCGTTTCTAAAAACCAAGTTAGGGGAATATCCCGGAATATCTCCTTCACTAAGCCCTAAAGTTAAAAAAGCTATCACATAAGCTCCCGTTTGAATCCCGGCACTTTTAAGGTAAGAAAGGACTTTCGTATTATTCAAAGTGTTACTTAGCCATAACTCTCTCTTATTGGCTAAACGGCTTGTCTGAGCCCCCAAAATAATGAAAACGTTACACCCAAGTTCTGAAAGCAAATGCCTTATGGCAGTGGAAACTTTTTCATAATTATTCTTACCTCTAACCACAAAGCCCAAACTAGAAAAGTTTTCCAACAAGTTTGTAATATTGTAGTTCTCCTCAAAATTCAATGCTATAACGGGTTCATTCAACTTAGCTTGCATTCTTGACAAGAAGTAAATATTTGTTGAGAAAAGTAGAACATCATTTGAATAACCTCTAACTTGGTACTGTCCATCCTGAATACCAAACTTAGGAACAAATATAAAAACCAAATTTGTCTTTTTTTCTTCTACCTCAAGCGAAGGGAAAATATCAAACCTACCTATAAGGTCAGGTACAACCACATCATCTCTGCAAACTTGTAACTTGTAATTAGTTTCACCTCTAAACACCTCTCTCACTTCAACGTACTCGTAGTGTAAGTAATCAAGTTTATCTATCACAAAACCATAACCTAAATACGATGGAAGCAACAAAGCAATAATCCAAGATATCCCCAGAATTGCTTTCATTGAGATATAATATTCGGAAAAATTCATCACATTTCGCAATTAACCTACTCTTTTATCTAGCACTTAGGAGCATAAGGACGTAAAACTTTCAGAACCGGAAAAGGCAAACAAGAAGGAACACAAAGATAGCCATTTAACTAAAGAGTTAGGAGAGGCACGGCCTCTCCAAAGAATTTTGCAGCGAACCTACTTTTCAAAAAAATC
>CAYYXA010000020.1:0-7312 GCA_964475465.1 uncultured Brevinematales bacterium | reverse complement strand
CATCTAAGTTCTCTCTATCATTATACCTGAATTCAAGTTCTTTCAAGTAATACACAAAATTTTCCCTGCTTACTCCATGAAACTTAAGAAGTCTCTCTTTGGCATAACCAAGTTCCTTATAAGCTTTATGCGTCTCTCACTTTAAGGATAAATAGTTTGACTGCTAAAACAAACTTTGAGAAAGAAATTTTCATGTCTTCAAGTATGCTATCTTTTCTAACGCTCCACTCTTTCTTACATCTGTGACATCTGAAGAAGTTTCTTCTAACTTTACCTATAACTCTTATCACCACATAAGAGACAGCAAGCAAAGGTTCTAAGTATTCCTTTAGCTCTTAGAAATTTTTATACTTTTTCTTCAGAAGATGATATTTTTACAAGCCCTACCAAGTTCATATTAATTATCTCCATCTACTGAGTGAATTACAAAACATGTGGAATATTTTTATAAATCACCAAAATTTTAAATCACTTACGCTTAATAGTACTTATACCAAACAGTACTCCTTTAAATTGCTATTTCACCTCTGGGTACTTATCTTTAAAAACACCAAGAGGGAAAACTTTCGTCATCTCCTTCTCTATCCACCTATTAGCCTCAACTGGATTGATATGCCACTCATTTGGGCATCCACTCAAAACTTCAACAAACGAATATCCTTTCCCCTGCATTTGGAGAGTAAAAGCTTTTTTTATTGCTCTCTTGGTATTGAATACACTTTCGGTAGATGTAACCATACATCTCTCAACATATACAGGAGTCTCTAGCATTGCTATCATCTCAGCTACTTTTAAAGGATACCCCTCAAAGTTATCTGGATTTCGCCCGCTGGGTGAAGTCTTAGTCACTTGCCCAACCAGTGTAGTTGGTGCCATCTGCCCTCCAGTCATACCATAGGTAGCATTATTAACGAATATGATAGTTATAAGTTCACCTCTATTAGCAGCATGTATTGTTTCGGCTAAACCTATAGCTGCCAAATCACCATCTCCCTGATATCCGAATACTATAGCATCAGGTCTAGCTCTCTTAAGTCCAGTAGCAACGGCAGCTACTCTACCATGAGCAGCTTCACACATATCGATATCCCAATAATCATAAGCAGTTACAGCACATCCAACTGGAGCTATACCTATAACTCTATCCCTTATATCAAGTTCATCTATAACCTCAGCAACAATTCTATGTAGAACACCATGCCCACACCCTGGACAATAATGAGTCTTTGTATCAGTCATTGTTTTAGGTTTATCAAAAATTAGTTTCAGCTCCATAAATACCTCCTAAAAATAAAATTTAATTCACCTCAACCTTACCCCTAAGCATCTCTAAAACATAATCTATTATTTTTTTCTCCTCTGGTAAAACACCACCCATTCTACCATAGAAGTTAACAGGCTTATAATCTTTAACAGAGAGTCTAACATCCTCCACCATCTGCCCTGCACTCATCTCAACAACTAAAAACCCTTTAACATGTTTCTCAAGTGCTAATTCCATAAGTCTATACTCAGGAAAAGGGAAAGCACTTTGAAGCCTAAACGTACCTACTTTATATCCCTCGTTCCTTAGCTTCTTAGTTATTGCCTTACATATTCTAGCTGGAGTACCATATGCAACAAGAATAACTTCTGCATCTTCCGTCATAAATTCCTCATACATCACAAACTCTGCTTTTATCTTAGCATATTTCTGTTGTAACCTAATGTTGTTATTCTCTACTCCATAATCATCAAGCCATAAAGTTCTAACAACATTTCTCGGTCTCCCCTTAGCTCCAGTCAAAGCCCAACTCTTGTCATAAAAACTCGGTTTGTAATTCTTGGGGAATTCGGCAGGCTCAACCATCTGCCCTACAATACCATCCGTTAGTATCAAAACAGGTATAAGATACTTATCAGCTAAATCAAATGCCAATATCGTGAAATCTATCATTTCCTGTACATAAGCAGGAGTCAATACAATAAGTTTATAATCCCCGTGTCCACCACCTTTAACAGCTTGGAAGTAATCACCTTGGGAACCCGCAATATTACCGAGTCCTGGTCCCCCTCTCATTATATTAGCCAATACACATGGCAAGTGAGCAGCAGCAAGGTAAGACACTCCTTCTTGCATCAAGCTAAAACCTGGTGAGGAAGTAGTGGTCATAACTCTTACACCTGCCGCAGCAGCTCCAAAAACCATATTTATAGCAGCCACTTCACTCTCAGCTTGAACAAAAATCCCACCAACTTCTGGCATTCTCTTAGCCATATAAGCCGTTATCTCGTTTTGTGGCGTTATAGGGTAACCGAAATAATGCCTACATCCAGCAATAATTGCTGCTTCTGCTAAAGCATCATTACCTTTTATAAGTTCTTTCATACAAAACCTCCTCAGATTAATCAGCTGGACCTGCTATGATTTCTTGCCCTAAGAAAACCTTTATTGCTAAATCAGGGCAAACCATTGCACACTTTTTACAACCCGTACACTTCTCATTAAATACAGGTTCAACATATATCCACCCTTTTGAGTTGAACTTATTAGTAATATCTATTACCCCCTCAGGACACTCATACACACAAAGCAAACACCCTTTACACCTTTCAGGATTAACCTCTATAAAAGTTTGAATTATCTTATTTTTTAGAACCTTTTCCATAACAACCTCTTTGGAAGAATTATAAAAAGAAACTTTGTTCTTTTCAAGAACAAAATAAATTTATTTGACTTTCGATGAATGTTTTTGTAAACTTTTACTTATAAATATTTTTCTAGAGGAGGCAATATGAATAAAATCATTGATCAAGAAACTGCTGAGTTTCTTAGGGAAAAGTTCCAGGAGCTTAGTGATGATGTATCAATTAACATCTATTACAACGATACTGAAGATGAACTAAAAGACTTCGTCGAATTCACAAAAAATTTCTTCACTGAGATTTCAGAAATAGCACCCAAAATAAAGGTACATCTAAAGAAAGCTAATGTAGGGGACAAAACAGAAATAGGTCTACCCATAAGATCAAATCCGTCCTTCACAATAGGTGAAGACAAAGGTTATAAGATACTATTCAGTGGCTCGCCATTAGGCTACGAAGCAAGCCAAGTAGTCGAAACAATAATTGCAGTGTCAAACAATAGACACGAAATCGATGAAGACTTAGCAAAAGAATTAGAATCCCTACCCAAAGAGGTAAATGTAAAGGTATTTGTTACCCCAACTTGCCCTTATTGCCCGGCTTCTGCGTTCCTAGCCAATAGAATAGCCATAGCATCTAAAGGTAAAGTTATTTCAGAAGTAATAGAAGCAAACGAAAATCCAGAAATTGCAATGGAATGGGGAATTGAAAGTGTTCCAACACAAATAATAAACGATTCAGAAGATTCAATAACAATAGGTGTCCAAGACGAAAATTCATTCATAAACCAAATTCTAGTGTTTGGTAAGAATTAAATTCTGAGGTACGAACTATGTTATGTCCAGCTAAAAACGTAGGACCAATTGATAGAATAATAAGAGCTGTTTTAGGGCTAGGTGCTGCAATTGGAGCAATATTTGCAAGTGGCTTTCTACAAATAGTTTTAGTTATAACAGCAACTGTATTAATTATAACGGCAATAACTGGTTTCTGCGGGCTTTACGCATTATTGAGAATCAAAACCTAAAAAACAGCTAAGGCTGAAACTTAAAGGGGATGGATTCATCCCCTCTCCCAATATTTACCAAGCATCAACCATATCATCAACTTCCCTGAACTTCTCAACAAAGAGATCGGTTTCCGCAACTATGTAATCAAAGTAGATATAGAAAGTTCTACCAGGAACCATATCTGTCATATCACAAGAGACTTTTATTCCTGAAAGAGTTAAGCCCCTTTCCTCGGAAACTTTATAATCCTCTTGCTCTATAAAGTCAGGAATATTAACCTCCATAAGCTTCCAACCTGAGAAATTTAATTTCCCCACTGTGATCTCCTTTTCTCTCCCGAGATAATCTTTCACCAGTATTTTCAAAGTATGTGTATAATTTCTACCAACAACCCAAAACTTTATTTTCTTTGTTATTCCTGGAATCTTTATGTCTCTAACAGGCTTTACCAAAATTTCAGCAGGGCCTCTCTTAAAAAACTGAACTTTGACACCAAGAACTTTATTGTTTTTATCTCTTATGTCAGCTAAAGCCTTAGGATAACCATCCCTTGTCATAAAAGACACCACACCGTAATCTCTAGACATCCTAGCTTCCCAATCTCCAGGAACTTCAAAATCTTCAACTAAAACTGGTTGTATCATCTGTTTTGCTGTATCCTTTATTTCTGCTTCAGTAGGCTCCCCAAGTATCTTGAAACCTTTCAAATATTCAGATTGAACTTCTTCAGATTGAACTTCCCCTGTTTGCTGTGACTGCTGCGGAACTTCTTGATCACCTTGCTGAGCAAAGGAATAACTAGCTAATATCAACACCAAACCTACAACCAAAACCAAAACCCTATTCATAGAAATACCCTCCTTAAAATAATCGGAAAAAATCTGAAAAAATTACCATGCAAGCTTACCTAAATCATCACCGTCAAACCTCTCCATGTAAACATCAGTTTGCAATTGTAGATAATCAAAGTATACATAGAACTTGTCAGCTCTCTCGGTAGGTGCCGCCGTCAATCTTATTTTTATTAAGTTCAAAGGTCTAACAAAAGGCACATAAGGCTCATACTGGGGAATATAGTTTGGTATAGCAACAAGGAAATTCTTCCAGCCTATATGCTTTATGCTACCTGCTTCTATTCTATATGTATATCCTTTGAAATCTTTAACATATATATCCATAACCCAATTATAATTTCCACCCCAAACCCAGAAATCTATAGTTTTCGCAATACCAACAAAAGATACAGGCTTATTTGGAACTATATCAATCCAGTTAAAGCCTTTTCTCAGGAATGCAGCCTTAATACCAAAAACATTTGTCTGCTTCAGCATTATTGATTCAAGTAATCCGGAAGGGTGCCCAGGGAAATATTTGTAATCACAATATGCCTTATCAACTACTTCCTCCCCAGTTTGCGGATCCTTTATTCTAGGGGCAAAGTAAGAGAAATTAGCTGACCAACTTATATCATTCGCTTTATCATAATCATCTCCAAAATCAGATATCAACACAGTTTGCATATTTACAGTCCTTCGCCCAATTTCAGTAAATCCAAAAGGGAAAGCACTACTACTGACGATTAGCAACACTGTAATGTATATCAATAACCTTCTCATAAAATCCCCCCAAAAAGCATTTTGGGAAAAAACCAAAATGCCTGATAGTAATTTCGGTATTGGTTACCCTCAACTTGACACACTTAAGATTATATAGATAAAGCTTATAGCATTCAAGAGAAATCCCAAACTTTATTTAAAGTTCAAAAATGACAGTGAAGAATTTTTGTCAAATGAGACATAAACTAAAGGTTTAATCTGAACGGAAAAGAATTAAACTCTACAATATAAGGCAAAAAGTTGATACTAAAAACTCAGAGTTGTTAAAAAATTAGTGTTATGAATGAGAAAGTAACACTAAGAGATGCGCTAAAAACAGAAATCTTAGGAATTTCGACAACACCAAACGATGAACTATTTGCTTCCCAAGAAATAGACTCTAGGGAAAATAGTAACATATTTCAGATACCTAATGACGAAATACTCAACGAGAACAAATTCGCTGCGGAAGAAATTATAGTATTTGACAGTGTAGCAAGACTAGATAGTACTATTATGACTAAAAATGGGTTAGTTGGGTTCATCACAATAACACTCGGTTCGATAAAGTTCACTAATGGTAAGGAAATAATACTATCACAATCTACGAAAACGGAAACAAAGAGAATCATAATATCTCCTCAGAATGTGTTTCTAGACAACGTAAAATTTCTGAAAATCGACAACAAGATAGTTTACGAACTAATACCAGCAACGAGAAACAGAATATATACATACGAAGAACTTTGGAAAGAAATTTTTCTGAAAGAAGAACTACCAAAAATAGAAAACGAGTTCATAAATACCAAGATAATAAAAGAAATGAACGAAAAAACCATTTTGATAAAGGATGGAAAACTTGAATTAAACAAAACTTCACTACCTTTCGACATAGAGAACGATGAACTCTGGTTTAACATATTTGGTAACATAAAAAACTATCAAATAGATTTAAACAAAGCTATGAACATAGCATCCAAAAATGTAATTAGAACACAAATAGAATATGAGCCCTATAACGAAATGGGAGCCAAAAGATACCAAAGCTACGTAAACCTAGGAAGAATAAAAGAAGACCTAAAAAACAATAGATACGAAATCTTCAAAAAAGGCATTTTCAACTTTACCAGAGTAGATATGCTAGTTCCCGAACATTTAGATAACATTGAAAAGGTAATAGATAGATATAACTTTATATCAAACTACTTAAGAAAAATGACTTCCATATTTTCAAATAATCCTAGATTTCCCCAAAATATGCCCATTATATCTATTCTAGAGAGATACCTAAGAAGCCTAATGGGGAGAAGAGAAATAGTAATGAAAGAAATAATGAAGAGCTATTAACATAAAACTGAAACCGATCGAGGTAAAAAATAAAAAAGGGACCTGGCAAGTACCTACTTTCCCACCCCCAAGGGGGGCAGTATCATCGGCGGTGTAGGGCTTAACTTCCGGGTTCGGAATGGAAACCGGGTGTTTCCCCTACCCTATGCTCACCAGACCCCAAAAAGACAGCCTTTCTAAAAGAAAGGCTGAGAAATATATTAATTGGCCCATAGTGAAGATAGCTATGCCGAACGGGCTATTAGTAGTGCTCGGCTCAACGCATTTCTGCGCTTACACCTGCACCCTATCAACCTGGTAATCTACCAGGGCCCTTCAGGGGCACCTTATCTTGGGGCGCGCTTCCCGCTTAGATGCCTTCAGCGGTTATCGCTTGGGAACATGGCTACCCAGCGCTGCTTCTGGTGAAACAGCTGGTACACCAGAGGTTCCCTCACTCCGGTCCTCTCGTACTAGGAGCAACCCCCCTCAAGTGCCCAAGCGCCTGCGGCAGATTGGGACCGAACTGTCTCACGACGTTCTGAACCCAGCTCACGTACCCTTTTAATGGGCGAACAGACCAACCCTTGGGACCTTCTACAGCCCCAGGATAGGATGAGCCGACATCGAGGTGCCGAGCCTAGCCGTCGATGTGAACTCTCGGGCTAGACTAGCCTGTTATCCCCGGGGGAACTTTTGGCCGTTGATCGACGACCCTTCCACTCGGTGCCGCCGGGCGACCAGGACCGGGGTTCC
>CAYYXA010000019.1:0-7363 GCA_964475465.1 uncultured Brevinematales bacterium | reverse complement strand
ATTTTCCGTATCTCAAGCATCATCAGAGAGACCGCTTAAATAAAGGGATTACGACATGTTTAAAATTAGCTTTTTACGTAGAGGCTATGCCTCTACGGTAGTATATTAAAGGATATTACTTGTCATGTCTTTTTCAACTCCTAAAACGAACTTTTTCAGGTTGTTTTTGTTTTCAACTTCATAAAAGTACACTGAGTCACTTTCTTTTTTCAGAATCTTCGACAGTTCATTTTTGCACTTTTCTAAATTGCTTTCTGTTATTTCTCCTTCGAAAACGGAGTTCTGTACCCATGTAAAATATTTTTTCAGTACTTTCCTTACCTTATTCACTCTGCTTTCCTCTATGTCATATGTCACTATGAAGTATCCCATACATCACCACCATACCTTGAAAGGTTTGTAAATTTCATCTTCAACGAAATGCTTTATTAGCTTATAACACTCTAGCCTTATCAAAGTTTTGTATGAAACGTTCCTTTTGAGTTTTCTATGCTTTATTGTTGTTTGTAGCTTTGCATCAAATTCTTTAATAAACTTTTTTCTACCTTCTTCGTTTAGATAGCAATACCCAACATCGCTTTCAAAGTCTTCCAATGACAACATTTTGTTGTTAACGAGTTTGAATATAACATTATCAACTATTACAGGTTTGAAAACCTCAGAAATGTCAAGACATAATGAATACCTTTTTTTGCTTGGTTCATGGAGATAACTTATAGTTGGATTAAGTTGAGTTTTGTAGATTTCATTTAACACATGTGTGTAGAGTAGGCTATTGCCAAATGATATAAGTGCGTTTATGGGGTTAGTTGGTGGCCTTTTCTCTCTCTTTCCCATTGAAAATCCATTTCTTAGAATTACGTTAAAGGAACTATAGTATGTGCTTCTTATTCTCCCTTCACACCCCATTACCTGCGAAATGTTAGTTGCTTTATCTAGGTTTTTAAATTCTTCACTAATTTTGTCTATATACTCCTCAGTGTCTGAGTAGCTTTTTAGGTTTCTAAGAATATTAAAAGCTGCACCTTCTAGAAATTTTTTAGCTATATCAAGCCTTTTTTCAGGATCCAAGTGAAACTTAACCTGCCTTATGAGTAATTCTCCTGATACATTCGTATCCCTAGGTACAAAACTACCTGAATAAAAACCATGATAGTTATAAAAGTGAATTAGTTTCCTATTCTGAGAAATGAAGTTAAGAAGTTTGCTGTTTAGAGTCACTTCACCGAATAAGTGTATTGATTCAATGTCTTCTATAGGTATGTATTTCTTTTCACCTTTCGTGTTTTGAATGAAAATAGTGTTTTCCTTTCTCTTTATTTCTCCACTACTGAAAATATAGTAATCTCTTGGCATCTATGGTTCCCCAGAAAAACAAAGTTCGTAGTATGAGCATTTTGTGCAAAAAGGTTTTCTTTCAATGGGTGGCGGTTTTTCGAGACTCGTAATTTCCTTTATTTTGGCAAGTGCATTTTCTATTTCTTTTTCGTCCTCAGGCTTTAATTCTACTTCTTCTCTTTTCCTAAGCTTTGGATATGCAAGAATCCCTTTCTTTTCGATGCCTAGTTTCTTAAGGTAGTAAAGGTAGTAGAGTAGTTGCATTTTCTGAGCGTGTTCTAATTTATTGTTTAACTTTACCTCAATTACATTTTTATCTTCGAGTATATCTATGGTTATTGTTTCATCGATTTGTATTTCTCTTCTAGTTCTTCTTAAGTAGGAATTTGACGAAAGTAGCTTTCCAAGTTTTACTCTTTCGGAATTTTGCTCCATATTTATGTTCTTATCAAAAAACCATAGTTGTCTATGGCAAGTATAAAAGTAATAGATTTTGGTTCCACTTACTTTTATTCCATCTTTCATAAGATGTTTTCAGTTATATCTTCTTCGGTGTAAGTTTCTTTACCTGTAGCTAGGCCTATTTCAGGGTCATATTGAACATTTTTTAGTAGTAAGAAGTCCTTAAACCACCTTGTCAGTTTCCTTTTAACTTCTTGGTCAATGGATATGTCTTCTATTACTTCAGTAAGTACTTCCTTAAAGTTTCTTAAATTGTTTCTGTATTCTAAGAATTCAACGTTAACTAAGAATTTGCTTAGTATTTTATCCTTGAAGCTCAGATAATTAACTCTTTGCCTGTCAGACGAAGTAAGAAATTTCTTTATCTCTTCTTTTAATTCTTCCATTTTACTTCCTATTATGGCTGGTACTGTGGATCTTTCTCGGAAGAATGTTTGAGCATCTTTTTGAGATTTCTCGTTATATCCAATGTCAAGTATTCTTAGTGTTTCATAAAACTCAGAAATGTATGAACTCTCTCCTGAATTTGAGAGAGTTTCGTAGAATTTATTTGAAATTTTGTACTTTTTGTATTCGCTTAATTCAAAAGTTTTGCCATTTAGCTTTTTTAATAGGTTATTTATATCCGTTTTTGTTATTTTGCTGTCTTGGGAAATATCTGTTAGTTCTTCGAAGGGAAGAGTTATAAAATCTCCTTTTAATTCTTCGGAAAGAAGAATTATAGAGTTTTCTATTAGTTCTTTTTGGTAAACTTTTCCTTTGCCAGATTCGTAGGTTTTTTGTTTTTTAGATTGTGTTTCGTTAAGGTTATCAGGGTCAGATTTTTCTGTTATCCACACAAAGACATTAGGTTTGCCATCTTCGTAAGCTTTGAAATCTTTGATATTCTTGAATTGATTTGTGCTTTTATCAAATATTCTACCTTGAAGGTAGAAATACCTTCTTGCAACTCTACCTATTCTCTGGATCAAGACATCAATAGGGCATATTTCTGTGAAGATCACATCAGCATCTAGATCCATACTTACTTCTATAACTTGCGTTGCAACTAATATTTTTCCTTGTTTTTCGGTTATGGGTTTTGGGTTACAGAATTCTTCAGAAATAACTTTTTCTTTTTCTTCTCTGTCCTTTGGTGTGAACCTTGAATGGATCAGAAAAGTTTTTATATCATTTAAATTCTTCTCTTTTAGTATCTCTTTGATTTTTTTGTATATTTTCTGGGAAGCTTTTACAGTATTCATTATAACTAGAACTCTTTTCCCTTCTTTTGCTTTTTCTATAACTTCCTCTATTTCTTTTTTATCTACGATTGAGTCACTGTCTTGTTGTGTTAATCTTATTTCTAATAAATGTTTTTTTATGTTTTTAAAATCTTCTTTGTTTTCTTCGTATAGGTCTATTTTCCCTAATTCTGAATCAAAGTTTTTGTTTACTTTTCTTAGTCTCTTCTTTATCTCTTCCTCCAGAAAATTAGGAAAGGTTGCTGTCATCACTAATACTTTGCCGCCAAGGGTATATGTAATTTCTAATGATTTTAGAACAACAGCTAAAGCTTTGGGATCATAAGCTTGTACTTCGTCAATTACTAAATTTGAATAAGATAACAGGCTTATTACTTTTTCGCATCCAGGAAATCCAAGAACGTAAGGGAAAATTTGGTCTCCAGTCATGACGATAAAAGGAAATGATAAACTCCTTGACATTTCGTATAGCCTTATGCTTTCAATATCAGAGAAATGGTATTCTTTGTAAAGGTAGAGATCGGCATCAGAGTGAAGTATTCCAACGTCTTCTAACTTAAATATCTTATCAATTGCCCTTTTATGTGTTTGATTTACTGTTGATCGCATTGGTAAGGTGTATAAGGTTTTCTTTCCGTTACTCCAAATAAATGCAAACTCAGTTTTTCCAATGCCTGTGGGAGCTATTAAAAAGGTTAATTTCTTATCTTTTATTGTTTGGAACTTTCTTATTTGCCAGATATCATTACTATTAGATTTTTCTTTTATTCTCTTTTCTACCGCTAGAACTATTTCTTCTGTGGGTGGCGCAGGTAGTTCTATGTGGTCTAGAGTTATTTTTGTTCCATTTTCGGCATCTTTGTTTTGATGTTCTTCTTCCTCTACCCAAGAAACAAAATGGTCACATCTTAGTAATGAGCCGGATATTATCAGGTAATCTTTTTCCTTAAGCAGATTTTGGGGATCAATATAGTTATAATAAGGAGATTTTACGTAAGTAGAGAAAGTATTACCTTTCATTATACCTTTTATTAATCTAGTGTTTGGTTTTACTAAGCTGATAAAACGTTTTATCTCTTCTTGGTTAGGTAAGTTTATTGAACTAAGTTCTTTTATTATAGCTTGCCTCAGTATTTCTATTTGGTTTTCTGAAATTTTACTTAAATGTTTTTTCATTTTATTGTGCATTAGGTAACTTTCAAATGTTCCTTCCCGCCAGTGATGATAAGCTATCGCTGATAGTATAAAGTTTTTGTATTTTTCTGCTTCTCCAAGTATTTCTTTAGATTCTGGGCTATCCAGATTTATCAATAATGTAGAGAATAAAGAATGAGGTATGTCGGCAGATAGAATAGCAGTATCTTCGGAAAAAGCTTTTAAATAGTCTTTGTTTCCTATCCTTCCTTGAAAGGAAGGTAGAGCTTTACCTATATCATGGAAGAGTATACTTATTCTTATGGGAGTAATGAGTTCTTTGGGAATTAAGTTCTCTAGTTTACCGAATGCTAAAAGTAAATCTTCTGTGTGTTTCCCTAAGCTTATTTCAGGATTGCTTGAACTTGTTGTTTTGATTGCCTTAGCCCAGATTCTTAAAGTTTTACTAATATTAACATCACTGTTGCTCATCTTTGCCCTCCTTTAACTTGAAAAATTTGCAAGGAATATAGGCAACCCAAGTTCACTGTCTACATAGAAATTGATGTTTGTTATTATACCGTTGTTTAACTTTACGGTAATGTATTCAAATTCCCTTTTTTGGTCCACGATTCTGTAAAATGTTGGAATTCTGTATAGTAGTCCTCTTATTTCCTCAAAGTTAAAGTGTACATTTTCATCCCATGTGAAGGGTTTTTCGGGGATCCAGAAAAACGTTTTGAAGTTGTTCTCTATTTGATCTATTTTGATAGTAATGTGTTTTATGTTTTCAATGATTATAAAGTCTTCGCTTCTGCCAAGGTGTAAGGGATCATTTCTTTCTGATGGATTGAGGAATCTTTTTTCAATTTCTTCCAAGAATTTTTCGTAAGGATGCCAAAGGTATATGTATATCTTTACTTCATTAAGGGTATTTATTATTACTGGTGATTGCCCACCAGGGTGTTCTACCTCAGAGTTTAAAATTCTGTTTTTGAGGTCCCCAAATCTCTTTATATGTTGGTTAACTTCTAAGTTTCTTACCCATGTATAATCTTCAGTTTTGTACTTGAAATTACCGAGAATTGCCATTTTTATTTCTTTTAGCTTTAGAATTAATTCTTGGTTTGGATTGTTTGTTATTTCTCTGATTCCTTTATCTATTTTTAAGAGATTTGCCAGTAAGCCTTTTACTGTGGAGTACGGTGGTAACGGATAGGTGTTTTTTACTTTCTTTTGGGAGAAGGGGATCCTGTAGTGAGCTGTTGGTTGGAATATTTCGATTCTTAGAACTTTTTTTTGCATACTACTTTAGAAGTTCTTTTATGAATTTTTCCCAGTCGTTTTCTATTTTGTCGCTGAAAAGCTCTTTTTCATCGGATTTTAGTCTTTCGGAATCCATTATGAAGACTTTCCCTATTATCCATTCATTTGATAAGCAATCCTTAAGCCCTATTACCTTGAAAGTGTTTCCATATTTTGCTATGTCTATATAAGGGTGGAATATGGGAGACGGAACTTTGACAGCTGAGGCTATGAGGAATAAAGGTACTATTGTGTTTGCTTCACCGGAGGTTTTAGAATATAAACCATTTTTTATGGCTCTGAGGATTTGTTCAACTCTTTTCTTTTTTTCTTCTTCGTCAATTCTAAATGTTATTTTCACACATTTATTTTCTTTCATCTCTTCGATAATTAACCTGTTTTCTTCTATGAGTTTAGAGATTGGTTTTTGAAAAACGTGGGAGAAAGTAATTGCTCCATTTCCTTTATTCTCCCCCTTCTCTTCGCTTTTTGCTGGTGATATTATTAGTTCGTTACCTTTTTCTCGTAATAAAGCATTTGAGAAGTACCAAGTATCTACTCCTAGCGACTGAGTATCTATAAAAAAGCTTACTTTGTAGAGTGATAGGTGTTCTTCACGGTTATAGGGGTTAGGATTGGCTTCTAAAAGTTTTTCCTTAGCTCTGTTTACCATATCATGGTTGGCGTAGAATATCATGTCTCCTTCGTAGGGTTCGAGACTTATAGCTTTTGTTATTCCTAGTGGTGCTTTCCTTGTTATTGCATTTTCTTTAAAGGTATACATATATCCAAAAACATCTAATTCAGGACTTGAAAGTATGTCGTACTTGGTTATGTCAAATTGAATTACCTCTTGATCTTTAGTTACTTCAGTGATAGGCCAATTGAAAGCTTTTACTAAGGTGTTGAATAAGTAGTGTCTGATTGCTATTCTGCTGATGAAACTGTATGTTTTATCGCCCCTTTGTAACTTTTTTATAGATGTTATGTTACCTGCTATGTTCTCATCTCTGTTTAATGCTGAACCTTCAAATATAATAGTTAAAGTTATATTATTCATAACGTACCTCCTTTATGTTTTATGGTTTTATGTATTTTCTTCTGAGATTTCTTGTTTGTTAGTTTCCTCTTGATTTATTCCAGCGATAAAGTAGTAAACAAGTACTTTAAATAACTCGTTAGGATAGAATGGATTGAATATTTTCGCTAATCTTTTGTCTATTGGTTTGTTGTTTACAATGAAAATTCTGCTTATTATGTAAAAGACTTCACTTCTTTTTAGGCTCCTGGTTAGCTCTAATATTCTGTACTGTTGTGCTTTTAAGTCTTTTACTACGTTTTTGTATTCTTGGGTTTTAGCTATCTTATCGCAAATTTCTTTTATTTTATCTATCATTCCGTTGGAGGTTGAAGATAGAAATTCATAGTACATATTTTCTAGTTGGTTCCTTTCTCTGGTGTAAGGATCAGTATTCTTTAAAGAAAGTTCCATTATTTCTTGTATTTCTTCTCCTAACTCTTGATATTTGCTTATGAGCTTTTTGATATGTTTAGTGGCTTCTTGAATGTTAAAAGATTTTTCCCTGGCTTCAGCTAAAATTTCGTTAAAATTAAAATCCATATCACTCCCCCCTTATTTCTTGATATATTAGGTAGTATAGTTCTAGAAGTTTTCTTGCAATCTCATTTTCATTTAGTGATAAAGGTCTGTGAGAACCTATTTCTTCGTTGATTATTTTGGCTAATATTTCTTTTTTTGCTTCTTTTTTTACTCCTTTTTGGAGGTATAAAATCTTTTCACTTATGTCCAGTAAATTGTTGGAGTTGCCAGCTAAAATGCTGTTAAGTACCTTCTTTCCGCCAATTTTTTCCATTATTTT
>CAYYXA010000018.1:0-34197 GCA_964475465.1 uncultured Brevinematales bacterium | reverse complement strand
GCTCTTCCGATCTAAAATTAGCAAGATGACAAGGATAAGTTTTTTCATTCTGTTCCCCCTTGTATGTTTGATTTTAACTAAAGTAAAGTGTCCATAGCAATTTATTTATTGTGTTGAAGAATCGGAAAAAAAGTTAAGGTTTGTTGCTCTTGAGACTTTTTGTTATCTTCATTGTTGGGAATGCGAGAATGTGATAGTGCTTGGGTACTTGAAAATGCTATTAAGTAGCTTTGGAGTAATCATTGTTTGCTTTTTATTGTTTGTGCTTCGTTATAGAGAGTCAAAGCTTCTCTTAATCTTAGAAACTCATGTCATTAGAAGAGGATTTTATTCAACCGTCAATATCAAAATTTGTATTTTAGGATACTTTTCAATGTAGGCACTGCATGCCACAACAAATTTGTACGCTTTTTAGAGGATACTTAGTGAGTAGGAGTTAGAATTTTTGTTCTTATGGTAAATAAAGAGTTTTTATAAGCCTTTAAATGTGAGTAAAAGTTTTTTGAGAGGAATTGTTTTTTTGATAGTGGGTTTAAAACTTTTTTGTTTGAATATTGCTGATTTAGTTATGAATGTATGGTCAACTGAGTGCAAACCTGATACTTGAGTACATGGAACTTGATAAAGTCCACTATATTAGTTATAATTTATAATTAAGCCTAAGTGAGGGAATTTATGGAAAGAGCTAGGAGGAGAGTTTATATATTCGATACTACTTTGAGGGATGGTGAGCAGTCACCTGGTGCTAGTATGTCTTCGCATGATAAGCTCGTTTTTGCTAAGCAGCTAGCATTGTTGGGAGTAGATATAATTGAAGCAGGATTTCCAGTCTCTTCACCTGTACAGTTTGAAGGAGTGAAGATGATTTCGGAAGAGGTGGAGGGGCCTACTATAGCAGCTCTTGCCAGAGCTGTTGAGAAGGATATAAAGTCTGCTTATGATGCTTTGAGGAATGCTAAGAAGAAGAGAATTCACACATTTATAGCTACTTCGCCAATACATATGGAATACAAACTTAGGAAAAAGCCGGACGAAGTTCTTAAGATGGCAGTAGAAGCTGTCAAGTATGCTAAGTCTCTAGTCGATGATGTTGAGTTTTCTGCTGAAGACGCAACAAGGAGTGATAGGAGTTTCTTGAAGGAAATTTTTTTAGCGGTTGTTGAGGCTGGTGCAACAACTATAAATATTCCTGATACCGTAGGTTATACTACTCCGTTCGAGTTTTATGATCTTGTCAGGGAAATAAAGGAAGTGGTAGGGGATAGAGTACTAATAAGTGTTCACTGCCATAACGATTTAGGTTTGGCTGTAGCTAATTCTCTGTCAGCTTTGCTTGCTGGTGCTGACCAAGTTGAGGTTAGTGTTAATGGAATAGGGGAGAGAGCAGGTAATGCATCACTAGAGGAAGTCGTCATGAGTATAATCATAAGAAACGATATATATCCGTTTGAAGTGGGAATAAACACTAAGGAAATATATAGGACGAGTAAGTTACTAAGGTCTATAACTGGTTTACCGATTGCTTATAACAAGCCTATCGTAGGTAGGAATGTATTTGCCCATGAATCAGGAATACATCAGGATGGTGTACTTAAGTACAGAGAGACGTACGAGATAATGAAACCTGAAATGATTGGTAGATCGTCTTCGGAAATAATTTTGGGTAGACACTCTGGTAGACATGCTCTGAAGGTTAAGTTAAATGAGTTAGGAATAAAATATTCTAGCGAAGAGGAATTTGAGAGGATGTATGAAAAGTTCTTGGAGTTGGCTGATAAAAAGAAGAACGTTTACGAAGAAGACTTGATAGCTCTGTTTTTAGAAGAATCTAGCGAAGAATTAGAGTTCTTTACGTTGAAAAGCGTTCAGATAATGTCTGGTGATAAAACAATACCTACAGCGACTGTTGTATTGAGGAAAGGAAAGAAAGAATACGTAGAATCTGCTACAGGTAATGGGCCTATAGATGCGGTGTTTAAAGCGATTGACAGGATAGTTGGCCTCAAGAATGTAAAGTTAGAGGATTTTAGTATAACTGCTGTTACATCTGGGAAAGATGCAATTGGCGAAGTTAGCCTTTCGGTACATAGGGATGGATCTTCTTATTCGGGACATGGTACAGATACAGATATAATTGTTGCTAGCACTAAAGCATATCTCAATGCTATAAATAAGGTAATATACTATTCCAAAAATCTTCAATGAGTGACTACAGGGTAGGGCAAGGTTTCGATGTACATAAGCTTACTGAAGGTAGGAAGTTGGTGCTCGGTGGTGTGGAAATTCCACATGAAAGAGGTTCTTTGGCTCACTCAGATGGGGATGTACTTGTACATGCTATAGTTGATGCAATTCTAGGAGCGATGGCAATGAGAGATATCGGCTTTCATTTTCCTGATACTTCTGAGGAAACAAAGGATATGAGCAGTACCGTAATGCTGAAAAAGGTAATGGAGTGGGTTAGAGCAAAGGGTTTTTCAGTGGAAAACTTGGATGCTACGGTGATAATTGATAAGCCTAAGCTTTCACCTTACATTGAATCAATTAAGGAAAACTTGGCAGAAGTAATTGGTATTGGAAAAGAAAAGATATCTATAAAAGCAAAAACTTCTGAAGGTGTTATCTTCGCAAGTGAAGCTTGTGCTGCCATAGTGAGTGTTTTAGTGAAAATGAACTCTTGAAGAAATGTCTTCTACGTATTGTGTGTCTATAATAATTTTTAGAGAGGCATAGCCTCTCTATCACTAAAATTCTACTTGAATTCTACTTGACACTCGGTGCAATTTCTACTTTTGACTTTGTGCTTAGGTTAATTCTTGTTAAACGAGGAAGTACTAAGGACATAGAATAACTGAGATGAAAGGTGTTTTGATACAGTAGTTAAGTTTGAAAAAAGTGGTCAGTAGAATTATAATAATTTGCAGGTAAAGTTATATGGTTAGCTTAGAAGATAAGCTTAGGTTATTGGTGTTGTATAAGAAGGGATTGAATTTGTACATGGGCAGAAATTTCAAAGAGGCTTATGAGTTTTTTAGTGAGTGTCTTCGTATAGATCCGGAGGATGGGCCATCTAAGGTTTACCTACAGAGATGTCAGGAATATATGAACAATCCACCACCGCCTGATTGGGATGGAGTTTTCGAAATGAAAAGCAAGTAATGGGGGTTTTGTATGGTACTTAAGATACCTTATAGCGTTGATGACTTTATTGTGAGAACTTGGTGTAAGAAAGATGTTTATTTGAAAGGAGATTTGCATTTTTTTACATCTTTGAGAATAGACGGGTATTTTGAGGGGAATATTTACTCTGATAGTGGTTTTTTGATAGTGTCCAGTACTTCCACAGTGAAGGGTGACATTAGGGCAGGGGTGGTTATGATAGCTGGTAAGGTCTTTGGTAATATTTACGCTTCGAAGAAGGTGGAACTATTCAGTGGTGCTGAGGTTATAGGTTCCATAAAAACACCATTATTTAGAATGGAGGACAATGTTAAGTTCGAGGGTGAATGTGATACCTTTGAGGATTACGAAGAAATGGAGGTTAAGCATGGCTAGGTTTTTAGGTAAAGTAATTTTTGTTCTTTCTTTGATCTTTTTTGTTTTTGGTTCTCTATACGTTTCTTATGGTGTTACTAAGCAGAGTAAACAGAAAGCAAAGCCTCTAAAGATAGTTGTTAAGGGACCAAAAGCTAAATTCGAAAAGAGTTATACTGTATTCTTTAGTGCTGAAGGTAAGAGGCCTGTGGCTGTGCAAGGCTCAAATTACATTGAAGCAGATGTTATAAAGTATTTCCAGGATAGAAACTTTGTCATTTCCGAAGGAAATGTTATATTTAAAAACTTTGAAAAAAACATAGAGATAGTTGCAGGATATTCTGAATTTTACGGTAATACGGGTGATGTGGTGTTTTCTTCCAATCCTAGGATGTATATATCTAATGAAAACATGTACGTTGGTGGTGAGAGGGTTTTCATGAATGTTAATGAGGATAGAGTTAGAATTGAGACTAACGCATTTGTCACTAATGAAAACTTTAGAGCTTATGCTGATAGAGTTGAATATGTTTCTAAGAGTAATCTCTCTAAGATGTTTGGGAATGTCAGAATATTCTCGACTAATCTCAATGTAAGTAGTGATGTAGCTTTTGCTACTGTCAACAGTAATTTTGTTTCGAACTACATAGCCTATGGTAATGTTGTTTCTGAGTCAAAAAATATAGTTGCAAAATCTCAGAGTTTAGTGGCTAACTTTAGGAATACTAACGAAATAGATAACTTCACTATGACAACAAATGTTATAATTGATGGCAAGGATCTTTATGTTGAGGCATTTTATGTGTTTGCAGTAGTTTCTAATTTTACCTCTTCGTCTGATCAAAAGTTAACATTCTACACGTTTAATGGTACTGCAGATAAGAGAGTTTTCTACAAGAATAAGAAAGAGGATACGACTCTTGAATGTGATGTGCTAGAGGTTGTGATGAATGAAAACAACGAGATGTTATCTTCTACTGCTAAGGGTAATGTTAGGGTCATAAGGTAGCTTAGGAGGAAGTATGAAGAAAATATTTCTCTTTTTGGTTCTTATTTTGTTTTTTTCTGGTTTGTCTTTTAGTGATTGGAGGAACGTAGAAGGTTTCAAAGTGAGAAAGATAATTTTCGAGGGAGTTAGTAAAGTGGCGCAAGGCATGCTCAAAGAGGTGCTTGCTATCAAAGAGGGGGAGCCTTTAGAGTCTGAGAAAGTGATACAGACTACTAAAAATATTGACTCTCTCGGTGTCTTTTATGATTTTAGAATAGAGTATGAAGTTGTTGACGCTTCTAAAAAATTAGTTGATGTGTACATAGTTGGCACTGAATCGTCGGTTGTCGATGAAGTGAAATTTTCGGGGAATAATGAGGTTAGAAGTGATGATCTTAGTGAAGTGATTATGATAGCTAAGGGAGATTATATCTCTACCTATAAAGTACTTGCTAGTATTGCGGTTATAAAGGAGAAGTATAGACAGGAAGGTTTTTTAGAGGTGGAAGTTACACCTACTTTCACTAAGGAAGGTGATAAGAATGTTTTGCTATTCAAGATAGATGAGGGGCCAAGAAGTATAGTCAAGTCAATAGTATTCGTGGGAGTTTCAAATGTCAATGAAGGTGAGCTAAAATCTATTATCGAAACAAAAGAAGAGAGTGTTTTTCTTTTCTTGCCTATCTCTAGAGGTTATTTTGATCCTGAGAGATTCTCAAAAGATTTAGAGAAAATTTACTACTACTATCAAATGAAAGGCTTTATAGATGCTAAAGTTCTATCAAATAAAATAATAACGACAAATGTTTTGGAAAGTAGGTCTAAGAATGGGAGTGGGACTGAGAGGATAAAAGAAAAGCACGTTTTTATCACAATATATATTTCCGAAGGCAGGAAATATTACTTCAACGATGTTAGAATTGTGAGTAATATAAGGATTTTTACTCAGGATGAGCTATTAAAGAGTTTCCCTTTAATTAAAGGTGATTCGTTTGCAATGGATCAGGTTGATAAGTGGATATATTCAGTGAATAGGAAGTATTGGGATAGAGGTTACGTATTTGCGAGAGTACAGAAGGATATCAAGAAAAACACGGAGGATAACTTTGTTGATGTTGAGGTTAGCATATACGAAGGTGATACTGGACATGTAGGGAATATATTCATTGTTGGTAATACCTATACTAAGGATTACGTTATAAGAAGAGAACTGGAGATAGAAGAAGGTGAGCTTTTCAGTATTTACAAACTTCAGAGAAGTATTGAAAGACTCAATATGACTCAGTTTTTTGATAAAGTCGAGTGGGAGGTAAAGGAGGGTGATGCTGAGGGGATAATGGATTTGATCTTCAAGGTAAAGGAAGGTAAAGGTGGGATAATATCTTTTGGTGCAGGCTATGGCTCTGTAAGTGGGTTTTCCGCAAATGGAAGTATATCACATATAAATCTTTTTGGCACTGGTAAGAAAATACAGGGAAAACTAGAAATAGGGCAGTATCTACAGTCAATTAGTATTTCTTTCACTGAGCCTTACTTATTTGATTCGAAGTATTCGCTTACCACTTCAGTTTATTTCTACAATTCACTGATTCAGAATATACTTGTTGATGAGGACAGAGATGGTATTGCCGAAAGCACAAATGGTCAATACTGGCAGACAAGAGTGGGGTTTGGTTTAAGTGTTTCTAGAAGGCTTTGGAGTTATTATTCTGTTGGTGTAGGATACTCAGTATATGATTTGATTAACCATGATCAGAACTTCAATAATGCTTTAGATGATAATTTGAATAAGGAGTTAGCATTGACCTCGTGGGAACAAGGTGGTAAAGTGAAGAGTACTATCAACTTGAATGCTTCGGTTGACAGTAGAGACCATCCTCTAGTTCCTACCAAGGGTATTTATTCTTCTATTTCTGTTGATTATGTAGGACATCTTATTGGTGGATTTTTCCAGTTTATAAGACTGAATGGTAATTTTTCATTCTACCAGAATATTCCGATAACAGAAAATTACAAGTTGGTTGGTGTGTTTTATACAACACATGGTGTTATGCTACCTCAGTTTAATGGAGTGTTTGAAAGGGAAACTTCAGATTTGTTCTGGTTTGATGGTTATTATGAGCTTAGAGGGTGGCAAGGTTATGGTTTGAGAGGAATAGCTAAATCGTTCTATTCAGTTGAATTAAGGTTCCCTCTTTACGAAAGTTTACTTTGGGGAGCTACATTTGCCGATTATGGTGCCGTTTTTGATGAGCTAATGGATTACACAACTGACCCTTATAAGTACTACGGTAGCTTCGGATTTGGAGTCATGATAAATATTCCGTCTTTACCTATAAGGATGTACTTAGCTAGGCAAGTTAAGGTACAGGACAACCAACTCAAGTTGTTCGGTTCAGATAAATTCTTTGAGAACTGGCAGTTTGTATTCTCCATACAAGGTTTATTCTAGGTTGGAGGACTTATAGGCCTATTTTTACTAAATGCCTGCGAATTAAGATAACATATTCGAATGCTTGGGCAACTTTGCAGAGTGGTAAGGAAAGTCATAATGTTCACTTAGCATAATTTGTATGGTTAGGTAAGTCTAATATTTGCTAAGTTTTTTGTTATTTGTTATACCCTGTGTTTGTTATTATCGAAAAGGCTCGGTATATTTGTTCCAATAGCATTATCCTGAAGATGTTGTGCCCGAAAGTCATTTTTGAGAATGAAATTTTGAGATGGGATAGTTTCTTTACTTCTTCTGATACTCCTTGGTGTCCTCCTACTATTATTGATATACTTTTGCCCATGTTCATTTTCTCTTCTATGACTTTTGCAAACTCCTGAGAGTCCATTTCTATGCCTTTGGCATCGGTCAGTATTATGTAATCTCCTTTTATGCTTTGTATTATTTTCTTGCTCTCTTCTTCCAGATTTTTTGGGAATGGCTTGTTTGATTCTTTTATTTCTACTATTGTCAGTTCAGCAAATTGCGAAATCATTTTCTCGAATCTTTTCGATGTTTCGTAGAGTTCTTTGTAATGTAGTTTGCCTACACAGATGATTTGTATTTTAAGCATACTCTGAATCATTGATTATAAGCTAAACATAATTACTTGTAGCAAATTTCCCTTAGGTGTTCTTGTTAGTGTTAGAGAGGTGAAACCTCTCTATACAATTGAAAGAAGGTAATGATGTTATCAAGGATGTAGGGTTTTGGAATATCGCTGTTCCTAGTTTGGCAGATATTGTTATCTTTAATTGAATTTTAAGAAGTTGTTGAATTGGATGTTTTGGATTGTGAGTTTTGTTTAGAATTTTTCTTTTCCAGGTAGTGGATTATTGCTAATATTGCTGCTGGAGTTACTCCTGGTATTTGGGACGCTTGGTGAAGGTTATAAGGCTTAAACTTTGTTAGTTTTTCAACTATTTCTCTCGAGAGGGATTTTACCTCTCTAAAGTCAAAGTGGGGTGGTATTTTTATGTTTTCTAGTTTACTTAGCTTTTTTACAGCTTTCAGCTCTCTTTCTATGTATCCTCTATATTTGACTTCAATTTTTATGTTTTCTATTATTTCATCTGGTAGGTCGTAGGGTAGGTTTTCAGAAAATTCGTAGAGATATTCCCATTTGAAATCAGGCCTTCTTAGTAGCTCTGCTAAGGATGTTGGTCTAGGTATTGGTGTCAAACCTAGAGAAAGTAGTTTTTCGTTGACTTCCTTAGAGGGGGTAACTAATTCAGTTTCTAGTTGTCTTATTGTTTCTTCTATTCTTTTTCTTTGGTACTCTATCTTTTGCCACTGTTCTTTGGGTAATAATCCCACCTCATACCCTATTCTTGAAAGTCTAAATACAGCATTGTCTTCTCTCATTAGCAATCTGTATTCAGCTCTTGATGTAAACATTCTGTAAGGCTCATTTGTTCCTTTTGTCACTAAGTCGTCTATGAGTACACCTATGTAGCTTTCTGTCCTCTTTAGAACTATAGGTTCTTTGCCCATGACTTTGAGTGCTGCGTTTATTCCTGCCACTATACCTTGAGAAGCTGCTTCTTCATAACCGGTGGTGCCATTTATTTGTCCGGCTAAGAATAGGTTTTCAACTAGTTTAGTTTCAAGTGTTGGGTAGAGTTGACGGGGATCAACGTAATCATGCTCTACTGCATATCCGTACCTAACGATCCTGACATTCTCTAGTCCTCTTATTGTCCTTACGAAATTTAGCTGTGCTTCATAAGATAAACTGGTAGAGATTCCATTTGGATACCATTCATCGAACTTTAAGCTTTCAGGTTCTATGAACACATGGTGTCTTTCTCTATCAGGGAATTTTACTATTTTATCTTCTATTGAGGGGCAGTACCTGACGCCGGTGCCTTTTATGATACCACTGTATAGCGGTGATGTGTGTAAATAGTTTCTTATTTTTTCATGTGTTTTTTCATTTGTATAGGTTATGTATACTTCTTTCTGGGGCTGTATGGGGAATTTGCTTCTGTCTGTGAACATTGAAAATGGTTTGAAGTTCGGATCTGTTTTTTGGACTTCCATTACTGAGAAATCTATGGTTCTTCCATCAAGCCTAGGTGGTGTCCCTGTTTTGAACCTTCCTATGGTGAAACCTAGAGAAATTAGCTGTTCTGATAGTTCGCTGACTGGTGCTTCTCCCATTCTACCACCAGGGATTTGAGCTTCCTTGCCGACGAATAGCATTCCCCTCATGAACGTTCCCGGAGTTATAATAACTGCTTTGGAATATATCTTTTCGCCGAATATTGTTTCGACTCCTATTACCTTGTTGCCTTCAAGAAGAAGCCTCTTGACGCTACCTTGTTTGACTACTAGGTTTTTCTGGGAGAAGACAACTTGTCTCATGTAATCTTTGTAGAGATATTTGTCTATCTGTGCTCTAGAAGCCTTTACGGCA
The DNA here is from genome assembly GCA_964475465.1 of uncultured Brevinematales bacterium. Classification (GTDB taxonomy): domain Bacteria; phylum Spirochaetota; class Brevinematia; order DTOW01; family DTOW01; genus JAPYWX01. Next base: position 24,765 of record CAYYXA010000018.1, on the reverse strand, counting down.
GGTCCTCTTGAGTCATTGAGAATTCTAAATTGTATACCTGTTTGATCGGCTGCCTTTCCCATTTCCCCACCGAGAGCATCTATTTCCCTGACTAGGTGCCCTTTTGCAGTTCCGCCAATAGATGGATTGCAGGACATCTGCCCTATGGTGTCTATGTTGAGAGTTAAAAGTAGGGTAGGAACGCCCATCCTAGCACTTGCAAGGCTAGCCTCTATTCCAGCATGCCCGCCGCCAATTACTATTACACCGTACTCCTCGGTAATCATGTTTCTCCCTGGACTAGAATTTTTTGAATAATTATAATCAATTTGTTAACTTTTTTCAACATACTCTACGGAAATCTATCTTGAAGTATGTTTATATCACATTATTTGACTTTGACACTTTACACGTTAGTATCATATCTTTGGCATTGACTAGATGATTAAACACTTCTTGGCAAGCACATTCAGAATAGTTGAGATGTGCTGTGATACTTTTCGTTTAGGTACTAAAAATAGGAAAATGCTTTGCTTCTTTCTATAAATTGGTGCAAGTTCATGGAAATTGATTAAGTAAAGTAATCTCCTTTTCTTGAAAAGGTTGGTCTGTATTGTTCAAAATTTTCAACCAACTGTTGTTTATTGAGGTTGTTATGAATTTCCAGAAGTATGAAGTAGGTTTAGGAGTGTGGATATACAATGTCGAGCTTTCAAGTGAAGAAAGAGATAGGGTACTAAGTAGAGCTGTTGAATACGTAAGAAAGGATGTGTCTGTACCAGGATATAGGAAAGGCAATGTTCCGGATAGTATTCTTTTTTCTCAATTTGGCAAGCAGGTAAATAGGGCTTTTGAAGAATTTTTAGAAGATACTGTAGTAAATTTCATTAGGAAGGAACATACTAAGGCTATAGCTTCTTATGTTTTATTACACTTGGGGCAGAATGAAAATGGCAATTTTGTCGTCTCTGTAAAAATTTCAGAGCCTACGGAGATACTTTTCCCTTCAGATGAGGAAATAAGTAATGATTTGAAAAGTGTGAATTTTGTAAAATACGAATTAGATTACGATAATTTTTCATTGACTCAGGAAATTGAGGAAGTTCTAAAATCTCATCTGGATGAAGATAAGGAAATAAAATTTGAGGATGGTAGTAGGTATGTTGTTGGGGTGGAATTTAGATTTTCTGTTGGTAAAGATGAATACTATGAGGTTGTGGATCTCTACATAAATTCTGAAGATAAGGAATTGAAATCTTTGTTTGAAGGTAAGAACCTCTCTGATAATAATACTATAGAGTTATCTGGTAAAGTAAAGAAGTTGATAGAAAAAGACTACATACCAAGTTTCTTAGGAATTGGTGAAGAGGTTAAGTTAAGTAACAGTGCTAAGTTGATTTATATACAAAAGCTCCATAAGCATCTAGATGAACTTCCGGAAGCACTTAGAGATCCTAAAAATGTTGCTAGATACTTTAGTTTGGCTCTTGATGTGGAAAACCATAAGAGACTAGAAACAAGATGTTTGTCTTTGTTCGTTAAGAAATATGGTTTTTCACTAAACGAAGAGGATTTCTTGAAGGAGTTTTTCGATAGTTTTAGAGTTGCAATCTTCAGGTTAAGTAGAGCTCCTGTTCACGTTTTCGTTCCTTATATCGACACGCAGTTGATAAAGCAAAGATCTTTGAATGCTATTTTGCAAAGGGAGTTCTATAAGGGACTTAGTAGGTATTTCTTTGGTTCTTCTTCATTGGATGGTAGCAAGTTGAATGAGAGTATTGAAAAGGTTCTTCCTAAACTTTATGAAAGTGTGAGTTTGTCAACTGTTAAGTTGACAGGTAAGGAAATAACAGAAGAAAAGCCTTTCATATTTGCTAGTATTATAAAAAATATCTCAGAATTTGAATAGGAGGGGATATGTACTATTTAATTGAGGTTCAGGGTAAACAATATAAGGTTAAGCAAGGTGATACGATAGTTGTTGATAACTTGAACAAAAAGCCCGGCGAGAAGATAACAATAGATAAAGTATTGGCTATTTTTAGTTCGAATGAGGCAGTTTTTGGTACTCCGTACGTTAGCAATAAGAAGGTTGAGGCTGTAGTTGAAGAGACTTTCAAAGGAGAAAAGATAGTTGTTTTCAAGTATAGACATAAGGTAAACTGGAGAAGAAAGTACGGGTTTAGACCTATCCTAACCAAGATAAAGATAACATCATTGTCATGAACAAAAATTTTTGGGATGAGTTTAAGAGAACAAAGCCGACTATAGTTTACCTAACTGTTGGTTTCCCGACGTATTCTGAGAGCGTTGAAATAGCTAAATTTTTGATTTCAAATGGTTATGCTCAGATAATCGAGGCGGGTATTCCATTTTCTGACCCTATAGCTGATGGTGAAGTTATCCAGTATTCTACTCAAGTAGCTTTAAAGAATGGAATAACAATTGATGATGTGTCTAGGTTTATAGAAGAATTGAAATCTTTCAAAGACATTCCTGTGTTTGCTATGGGGTATTATAATCCCATATACGCTAACTTGGAAAGGAATTTAGAGAAGCTAAAGAGGAGTGGAGCTGAAGGACTAATAATCCCTGATGTAAATATTGAGGAAGTGGAAGCAATTTCACCGTTACTAAGGAAATATGGGCTTTTGGTATGTGGTTTTGTTGCTCCTAATACGAGTGAAAAGAGGATGAAGGAAATAGTGAAGAGAACAACAGGATTTGTCTATCTTGTTAGTTCTTATGGAACTACGGGTATGAGAGATTACTTAAACTGGGAGAGCCTGAGAAGTATAGTTCAGAAGATTAGGAATATCAAAGATATACCAGTTGCTATAGGTTTCGGGATAAAGAGTGCCGAAATGATAAGAAAGGCAAAAGAAATAAGCGATGGGGCAATAATAGGAAGTGCAGTAATAAATGCTGTAAAGAGTAGCCCTAACAATTATTTCACTGAGATAGAGAAGATTTTTAGATGATATGCTTAATATTGGGTGCATCTGGTAAAATAGGAAAGGTGTTTTTAAAAGAGCTTATCAGTTCTTCTTACTTTGATACTCTGGTAATTCAGTTTAACTCTAATTCTTCTTTCCTTTCTGAACTAGGTATATCTGAGGTTCCGAGTGGGTTCCCTTCAAAGGTAAGGTTGAATGGTAAAGATTTGGTAATGTACAAAGTGGATTTTAGTAATCTTGAAGAAGTTAAAGGTTTTGCTTGTGATTTTGCGCTTAAGTTTCGAAAGGTTAATGTAATTGTAAACTTCTTGTCAGCTTTTTCTGAAAGTAGTATACAAATTGAAGAAAGCGAAATTGTTAGAATTCTTGATATAAATTTCATGAACCAATCTTTGTTTTTTAGGGAGATAGTTGAATTGCTGAAAGAGGCTTTTGTAGTGCAATTTTTGGACTATTCGGTCTTTGATGCTTATGCTGATAAATATTTTTGGTATAGTGTTTCAAGGTATTGTATGTTTGGTTTCGTGAAGACATTCGAGAAGTACTTGAAGAAGAGAGGCTATGGTGCTAAATTTCTTTATGTTTTCCCTAAGGTTGTTGAAGGTCAAGAGAAAATTAATGAGCTTTTGACTCTTATTATTGAATTGACGTTGAGAGGGGAAGAAGGAGAAATAATTTTTTGAAAAATTTCTCTTTTTTTCCTATAATTTTATTGTGAATGTAAGTTACAAACCGGCATGGGGCAAGTATTTTATTTTTTCTGTTGTTGTTCATGTTTTGTTTATTCTGCTTTTCGCTTTTTTATTAAGGAAACCCGTACTAGAGCTCAAATTTAAGGAAGTTAAAATAAGTTTAGTTAGCGAGTATCAAAAGGAGCAAGTTCCTGTTCTCTCTCCTGAATCTAAGAGTGTTAGTAGGTCTAAAGTTTCTAAGCCAATAACAAAAGAGGAGATAGACAGGGCGGTATTCGAGATAGTCGCACCCAAAAAATCTGCCTATATTCCAACTTCTGAAATATCACCAGTGCCCCAACATCGTGAGAATGTAGTAAGTCCTAGAGAATTTTCTGACAAAGGAGTGTCTTATGAATCTGAGGAATTTAAAGTAAAGGAAAAGGGACAAGGAGGTATTTCAAAGGAAGTGCTGAAAAAGTCAGAGGGTGGGCAGAAGATGGAAACGAGTATTCCAAAGGTGAACTCGAAAGAAAGTGGTTTAGTTTCAGGTAGTATAAGATGGGTAAAGGGTGAGCCAAGGAAAGTTATAGAGTGGTATTCTCCAGAGATACCCCCTGGAGTGGTTAAGTCTAGGACCGAAGTCATATTGACATTCTTTATAGATCCTTTGGGTTTTGTTTCAAGGATTGAGATAGAAAAGACATCTGGTGAGCCTCTTGTTGATGAGATAATTTACAAAACTATGAGGAGAATAAGGTTTTCGCCATCTCAAATGCAAACTATAGCAACTGTTTCTTTCACGATAATCCCTCAGTAAACTACTTCTTTTGACAACTCCTCAACGCTTTCTTTTATTCCTTTTATTCCTTTGTCAACTTTATTAAAAGTTTCCTTGATAAGGAATATTGAGTTTTTTAGAGGGTTTATGAATTCATTTATTTTCATTAATGAGTTGAATAATTCCTCTAGAAGTTCATATGCTTCGATAGCTGAATTGAACAATTCAGAAAACTTATCTTTGTTTTCTAATAGAATATTTATTAACTCTTCAGGTTTTTGAGTGTATTCGTCAGTGAGTGGTGAAATTGTGTTTAGATACCCTTGGATTGACTTTTGGAAGTTGGTGCTTTCATTCACAATGAGGTCAATTATGGAAATTGTTTTGTAAAGCTCATCTAGAATTTTTTTATTCAGATATTCTAATTCATCGTTAGTTAGAATTAGCTCGTGTATTAATGATTTTGTTTTTGCTAGATCGTTATTTGCTCGGTCTGATATGTTTTTTATTTCATCGTATATTGATACCATTCCTGTGTCGTTCTTTTTCTGAAATTCCATTATACCGCTTATTGAAACATAGCTTGTTAGGGACATATTTTTCTGGATTTTTGATATGTTTTCATCTAATCTTTCTAGAATCTTTTTCTGAATGGCTAAAGAGTTTGAAAGTTCCTTAAAAGTTTGGATAGCTTTGTAAAAATTGTTGGAGATTTGTGAAAATCTAGACGATAGTTCATCTAAAGTGTTTTTGCAAAGTTCGCAGATATTCTGGGATTTTTTCAGATCGTTGAGAATTTCTTTTTTGGTTTGGTCTATGTTGGTTTTTAGATTGGATAAGTTGTTGAGATCCTCTGATATTTTTAGCAAGATTCCCTTTGAGGATGTTAATTCTTCTTTGATTTTTGACATTTCGGAAGTGATATTTATCATCTTGTTAACAAGCTTTGTAATGTCATGATTAGCAGAGAATATACCTTTTTCGAGTTTTAGTTTTATTTTACTTATATCATCAAGTACTTTTGACAATTCTTTTGAAATTTTGGATGACCTTTCTAATAAAGAGATTATTTTCGAATTTTTTTCCTTCAAAATAGAGTATTTGTAACTTATTTCGTAAAGGAAGATTACACTTAGTATTGCGGAAGTTATGAAGACAAATAATGAGCATAAAGCACCGTTGAGTGATTGTGAGAAGTCAACTACTACAGAAACAATTAAAAGTATAATAGATATACTAAAAATCAGTATTCTTTTGTATCTGAACATTGGTGAGATGTCTTTGTAAAAAATGCTGAACAGTATGATCGATACCAGTAAAAATGTTGTGGATATGGTTATATTATTAAGAAAAGCTTGTAGTACTAACAGAGAAGTAAAAATAACTAATATACCTCTATAGCTTGCTTTTATTTCGAAATCCTGGTCTAAGCTTTTTCTAAATGAAAGTATGTTATAGTGGGATAGTACTATTATAGCACTTATGAAAACTAAATAGATAACTTTGTCGTAGTTATTATTGGCAAAGGCTTTTGAAAATAAGTATGCGGAGAATCCACCTAGAAAAATGTGTATTGATAGGTAGGATATAAAGAGATCTAATTCTCTCTTTGATAGCTTTGCGATTGTTAGGAATGCTGAAAATATAATGAATACGTTAGTTATAGCAACTACGGAATTAACGAAGGGTAGTAAGGTTTCCAGAGGTTTATTTATGAAGATATCCATAGACTAAGGATAAAAAGAATTTGTTTTTAAATTCAAACTTTATCTGGCAAATTTAAGTGTCTAATAAGTTGAATTATTACTTTCGTCCATGTAAAAATTGTATTCTACGAGAAATTATGAGTTTACTTTTCCTCGTTATCTTTTTTTCAATAGTATTGGCTTTTATTCTTGTATTATTAATTGCTATTAGCTTCAGGAGTAGAAGATCAGGTTTCCCGATTTATAAGACAAACCTTGCTAAAAAGTTTCTAACGTCATGTTTTAGTCTCCTTGGAAAAGAGAGAATCAATGAAGAAGATGTTCTCAAGGAATTTCTTAACCTATTGCAGAAGATTTTTGAAGCCAGATTCGTGGCTTATTTCTCACTTATCAGTGATAAGGAGGAGTTAGTATATTATTCTGAGCCTTTCTTCCCCTATACTCACGGGATAAACTCTTTGATAGATCTTTTATCAAAAGAAGGTTTGACGTCGATCCTTACAAAGGAACAGATCTACTTAATAGAGTTAGACCAAAACAAGCACAGGATATCAATACCAATTTCTGTATCTTCTATACCGAATCAAAATAGTAGAGAAATTATTAAAGGTATAAACTCGGATACGATTATTTTAGTTCCTGTTTACAAAACCTTTGAGGTAGAGGGGGTATATGTAGTATTTACCAAATCAAGCTATTTTTCAAGAGAAAGTGTGGCAATAATAAACTTACTTATTGACTATGTCTCGTTAATGCTTGTTCTCTCTTCTAGTAGAGATACTATTGAGAGGCTTTTTACGGCTATTAGGCTAGGCTTGGAGGGTGAGGGAACACAGTTAGAGATGGATAAAAATATAAAGACTGTCATCGCAAACAGTTTGATTGAAATATCGAAAATGATAGATATCCCTCTTCTTGTAGTTAACAAAGTCAACGATGATATTATCCTAGCTAACAATAGTTTTGTTCAGTGGTTTAATGATGATCCAACTGGTAGAAACCTTAGTGAAGCTTTATCAAGGTATAAGTTAGTATCTGATAGAGTCATATTTTCAGGATCTGGAATGTTTGAAATGAAAAAGATTGTCTTACCAAGTCTCGATATCTACGGCATCGTCTTTTATCAATTCCAAGTGATAGACAAGAAAGTTATGTCCTCAGTATATAATGAATTACTTGAGATAAGAAAGTATTTCGCATTTGTAAACAAAATCAGTATTCCTTTGGATAGAGATGATATTTTTGTTAGATATCAACCGAATGACAAGATATCTGAAACTGGTGGTGATACTTTTGTATTAGTTGAGCAAGGTAGAAAAATATTTTTTGGTGTTTTTGATGTTTCAGGTCATAGTATCTCTTCAGGCTTCGTTGCATTGACCATCAAAAGCTATGCTGAAAGATTCCTTAAGGATACAGAGGACATTTTGACTACTAGCAACAACTTAAACAAGCTACTTGTAAGGCTATCTGAGGAAGATACCGACTTGATTTATGCTACGGGAGTGATTTGCGAATTGGATAGGGAGAAATTAACTCTCAGATACGTATGTGCAGGTCATAAATATGGTTTGATTCTTAAAGAAGATTCAATAATAGACATCTCTAAAATTTCAACAATAAGCAAACCTTTTGGCATTTCTCTTGAAAGTAAGTTTGTTGTCAATACCGTTGAAGTGTCTTCCGGTAACAAAATTTTCCTTTACACTGATGGAATAGTAGAAATAGAGGATGAGAAAGGATTGATCATGGATAACTCAAAAATAATAGACTTAATTGTTTTCTGTAAAGATTTCACAGTTAAAGAAACTGTGAACGAGATATTTGCCTATATAAAGAGCTTGAAAAGCGTAAAAATAGTAGATGACTTCCTAATCCTTGGGGTAAAGGTATAGTATTATTAATTGTCCTATGCTTTAAGCATTGTGCTAATAGAATTTTTTTTTGTTTGTATTGAGAGCTGAAGCTCTTTTTACTGCTTTTTGAAGGTAAACCGTTGAAGACAATGTGTTGGGTGGCACTTTTTTTTATTTTAAGAGTTAGGTAATGTGATGTCATTTATAGAAATCACGGTAGGGTAGAAAAAGCATTAATGTGAGTTAAACTTTTTTGATTCAGGTGTCCTAGAAAGCTAAGGATAGTTTTGGGATCTCTTTGTGGAATTTGGCAGGTGAGAAGTACTAATATTTTCACGAGTGGATACAAAGAAAGCTATTTTCCAGCAATTTTTGAACTCTTGAAAAATGTGTAATGAATCATTTTTACTAAAATTGTAATTAAAATTTCCGAAAAAGTAGAGGAGGTTTGAACATGAATTATTTGATTTCTGAAAATGAGAATGTGAAGAAAATTACTTTCTTTGTTCCTGATGATCCTACCAGAAGGGTTATCAAGGAGAAGATTTTCAATGTCTTGAGAATGATAGGAGAGGAAAAATCAAATTCTCTTTATTTGTGCGTTAAGGAACTAATAAACTACCTGACAGCTGTTAACCTCTTGAAGTTAACGGCTAAATCTGTCAATTTTGATAGCAAACTCAGCTTACTTCTGAATGAGTCCTACCTAACATACTTCAGAGAGCGGTTCAAAGCTAGCGGTAAAGCGGTAGAAATAGTCATAAAAAGTGTGGGAGATGGGGTAATAATAGAGATAATCAACTCTGAACCTATACCGGAAGAACATGAAAAGGAGATACGAGCCATTCTTAGAGATTTATCGTCTGGGAAGGAGTTTTCTCTGTCGCTAAGTGATGAGAGATATAATTTCATCTCTTCGATAATTATGACTTGGCTCATACTCAAAGACATAGGAATAGACCCGTCATTATTCAGAATAGGCAATATAAACAATAGGACGTTTATAAGGATAGAAATTCCTCTTAGCGAGAGTTATGTGAGCATAAGAAAGACTGTTGAAATGTTATGATGGTGTGAGTTCTTTTGATACTTTAGTGGCTGATCTGAGTGCGCTGAGAATTTCGAGTATCCTTTTCTTTTTTTATATGAAGAGTCTATTGATTATGTTTAGGAAATCTTTGTGTTTAGAGCATGTTCTTATTTTCATTTAAGAACATGTAGAAACTGTTAAAGCTCTAATAGTATTGAATGTTTTGCTACTTAGAAGCGTTTATTAGTACTTGTTAATCGGATGTTGTAGAGTAAGCTGAGAACTATAAACTTGAAAGGTTTCGGCTCTTTGGCTTATAAAGTATATCAAAATATGTAGGGGAGAGAGAATGTATTTCCAGGATGTTCTTTTTAATCTTAAGAAATTTTGGGCTGATAAGGGATGCATAATAAGGGAGGGATGGGATCTTGAGGTTGGTGCTGGAACCTTTAATCCTGATACTTTCCTTAGAGTTATAGGGCCTAAGCCTTGGAATGTGGCTTATGTTGAACCTTGTAGGAGACCGACAGATGGTAGATACGGGCAAAATCCGAATAGATTAGGTTTCTATTACCAATTTCAAGTTATTATGAAGCCTTCACCTGTAAATATACAGGAATTGTATCTAGAGAGTTTGAGTTATCTAGGTATAGATGTTGGTAATAATGATATAAGGTTTGTTCATGATGATTGGGAATCGCCAACTTTGGGGGCTTGGGGGCTTGGTTGGGAGGTGTGGCTTAATGGAATGGAGATAACCCAGTTTACTTATTTCCAAGCGGTAGGTGGAATTGAACTTGACCCTATACCGGTAGAGATAACCTACGGTTCCGAAAGAATAGCAATGTATCTACAGGATGTAGATAATGTTTTTGATCTTAGGTGGAACAAGGATTTAACTTATGGTGATTTGCAGCGATATTTTGAGTATGAGTACTCTGTGTACAATTTTGAGTTGGCAGATGTTGAAATGTATTTTGGCCTATTTGACAAATTTGAGTCTGAGGCAAAAAACTTAATAAGCAAAGGATTAGTTTTCCCAGCTTATGACATGGTGATAAAGTGTTCACATGTATTCAATATTCTTGATGCTAGGAATGCTATAAGTGTTACTGAAAGAGCGAATTACATAGGTAGAGTGCGGGAGCTTGCTTCAATGTGTGCTAAACTCTGGAGTGAGAAAGTTAAGCATTTTTGAAATGGGTATCTAACATCTGTTATCATAAACTTCTATGCTTAAGGTGAAGATACTTAGAGAAGGTGCTATTTTGCCAAAGTATCAAACTGACCATTCGGCTGGCTTAGATTTGTGTGCTTGCATAGACGGGGATATTGTGCTCATGCCAGGCGAAAGAGTTTTGGTTCCTACTGGTATTAGCATTGAGTTGCCTGATGGCTATGAAGCTCAGGTAAGACCAAGAAGTGGGTTAGCAGTAAATTATGGAATAACGGTTCTGAATTCTCCGGGAACGATTGATCCTGATTACCGCGGTGAGGTAAAAGTGATTCTGATAAACTTAGGTAGAGAACCTTTTGTTATAAAAAACGGTATGAGGATAGCTCAGATGGTAATATCAAAATTTGAAAAGGTGGAGGTAGAGGTAGTAGATGAGCTTTCTCACACGAAGAGGGGTGAAGGGGGATTTGGTTCAACAGGAGTACACTGATGAAATTTCACATTTCGGATGTGTTTTTTAAATTGAAAAATGATAGGTTTTATTTTGATTCGTTTATTTTGACGCTCTTCACAATCATTGGAAATCTATTTGCCTTTTTAGTGAATGTGATATATACCAGGACCTTGCCGGAAGGTGATTATGGTGCTATAATGTCAATAAATGGAATAGTGAATATTCTTGGTACTATGGCTATAGGATTTAGAATGTTTGGTGTAAAAATTACATCTGACATGGTAGCTAAAGGTGAAAGTGCTAAGGCAATACATTTTTCTTATAAGTTTACGTTACTTACGTACATTTTTATGGTAGTGATGCTAATATTTCTGTATCCCCTTTACGGGATTTTTGCCCAGTTTATAAATGTGGATAGTGTTTTTGTAATAATTTTGGCTGCTGTAATAGTTGTATTTACATACCTTTCTAGTGTAACCTCTTCGCTTTTTCAATCTATGAAGATGTTTTTAGTGCTTGGTATTATTTCGTTTTCGTACCCGTTTTTAAGATTTATTTTGACTTATCCACTAATAAAGGTTTGGAATGGGTATGTAGGAGCTGTTGCCTCGATGGTGATAGCTATCACACTTTCGTTTATATTAACTAGCTTGATGATAAGGATGTCTTCCAAGTTTGAAATTTACGATGATAAATTGAAATTTGATTTAGTTCAATTTGTTCCTCTGATACCTATAGTTGCTATGAATGTGCTTTACAGTGTTCTTAACTATTCGGATCTTCTCTTCGCTAGAAGGTATTTTGAAGAATCTCAAACAGATATGTTTGCTATAGCTTCAACGATTGCTAAAGCTACTTTGTTTGTCATAATACCAGTCTCTTATGTTGTTTTGCCAAGAATGATAGATGATTATCACAAGAAAGGTTATAGAGCGAGTGTAAATGCCTTGATGAAGGGTATAGTTCTGTCACTTCTTGCTTGCTTAATCTATTTGGGAATTGTTACTGTGTTTAGTGATACAATATTGATGATATTTGGCTATAGGTATCTTGAGGCTAAGCCTTTAATTTTACCTTTCACTTTGGCATTTATACCTATGGGGTTGGCATTTTTGCTAATAAACTATAGCGTTACTTTTAGGAATTGGTTGTTGATTATTCCGCTAATGATTTCAAATATAGGGTTGATTGGTGGGTTTGTGATTTGGCATTCAGACTTTTACCAGATGATTTTAGTTTACGGGGTAGTTGGTACGTTTTTGATAACTTCGTCGCTCCTTTTTGTTTTATTTTCCAGGAAACCTGTAATCAGTGATGAGGAAGTAGATAAAGAATTGGAGGAAATATCACCTTCTTCGTATCAGTAAGCTTTGAGAAAAATAATTTGGTTACTAACGCACTTGATGTGTCTCTGTAGAGGGGTGCTTTTTAGTGCAAGGTGTTACAAACACAAGGTGTTACAAACACAAGGTGTTATAAACACAAAGTGTTATAAACACAAGGTGGTTTGAATACAAAATGAGTTTGAGTATGATGTAAGAGTAGTAGTACTCATTTTGGTAAAATGAAGGAAGTTATTGAATTTCAGAATGAGCTAGTGGTTGAATTAAAATTTCGTGTTGTCAAATTATCAAGCTTGGGGTGGGTAGATGTGTGGAATAGTAGGATACATAGGGGTTAGCTCTAATCCTGTAGAGGTTGTTGTTGAGGGACTTAAGCAGCTTGAGTACAGAGGTTATGATTCTGCGGGGTTTGCTGTTCTAAGGAATGGCAAGGTTGAACTATATAAGGAAGTAGGTAGAATTTTTAATCTAGAGGAGAAGATAAAGGGTATTGACTTCAGTGATATTAGAGGGATAGCTATCGGGCATACTAGGTGGGCAACACATGGAGGTATAACGGTTTTTAATACTCATCCTCATATAAGCAATAGTGGCAAAATAGTGCTTGTTCACAATGGTGTTATAGAAAATTATGCTGATTTGAAAGATTTGTTGCTCAAGAAAGGGTATACATTCTATAGTCAAACTGATACTGAAGTGATAGCTAACCTTATAGAAGAGCATATGAAAGAGGGTAATTCTTTGGAAGATGCCATAATCTTGAGTGTTCAGGAGCTTAGTGGTACTTTTGGTATAGTGTTGTTTTATGCAGATGAACCTGATAGGATAATAGCTATAAGAAAGGGTAGCCCGATAGTAATTGGTATAGGTGATGGTGAGAACATAGTTGCTTCTGACATAAACGCTATAGTAAAACATACGAAAAATGTTTTGTATCTTGATGATGGTGAGATTGCAATTGTCAAAGTTGATGGGATAAAAACTATTAGTTTTTCGGGTAAGAATGTCAAAAAGGATATTTTTGTTATTGACTGGGAAGTTGAGGAGATGGACAAAAAAGGGTACCCACATTACATGCTAAAGGAGATATTTGAGCAGCCTACTGCTATAGAGAACTGTATAAGAGGTAGATTACTTGAAGATGAAGGGTACGTAAAGTTAGGCGGTATCTCTAAGTTGGAGGGAATAATACACAAGGTTAAGAAGTTTACTTTCATAGGGTGTGGAACTGCTTATCATGCTGGTATGATTGGCAAGTACCTTATGGAAAATATTGGGTGGACTATGGCAGAGGTAGATTTTGCCTCTGAGTTCAGGTACAGAAACCCGATAGTTAGCCCGAGGGACGTGGTAGTGGCTATAAGCCAATCAGGTGAAACGATGGATACTCTTGAAGCGTTGAGAGAAGCTAAGAGAAGGGGAGCAATTACCATGGGGGTAATCAATGTGGTTGGTAGCACTATTGCAAGAGAGACTGGAATGGGAATTTACATACACGCTGGAGTTGAAGTGGGGGTTGCGTCAACAAAGGCTTTTACCAACATGGTTGTTGCTCTGGTGATGCTTAGTTTAATGGTCGGTAGGAGGAAAAAACTGGGGATATTCGAAGGTAGGGAGATAGTGACTTCTTTGAAAAGGCTACCTGAGATTGTTGAATATACTCTACAGAAAACAGACAAGATTGCCCGAGAACTTGCTAAGAAATTTTCTAACTATAGGAACTTCATATATCTGGGTAGAGGGTATAACTATCCTGTGGCACTCGAAGGTGCACTGAAACTTAAAGAGATTTCGTATATCCATGCTGAAGGTTATTCAGCTGGTGAAATGAAACATGGTCCTATAGCACTCATAGATGAGAATATGCCGGTGCTGGTAATTGCTACGAAACATTCTGTTTACGATAAGGTTGTTAGTAATATCCAAGAGGTTAAGGCGAGGTACGGAAAAGTTATTGCTATAGTTAACGAGAATGATGATACGGTGAGCAAAATAGCTGATTATACAATAGAAGTTCCTTATGTAATTGAGCCATTGTCACCAATTGTTAATGTCATTCCATTGCAGTTATTTGCTTATTATGTTGCTTCTACCAAGGGGCTTGACGTTGATAAGCCTAGGAATTTGGCAAAGAGTGTTACAGTTGAGTAAGGAAATTCAATTGAGTTCTGTTAGGTTTCTTAGATAATGTGATAATGTTAAGTGTTTAGGTTGTTTTTTAGGAGAGGCTATGCCTCTCAAAGATTAATAAGAATTTGTTGAGAGTGCTAGGTGTTATAAGTACTAGGGTATAAAGGCTGAACATAAAGATGTTAAACGAATATTGTTACATATAAAATTAATTACCATGTTTGACAAGAGTAGGATAAGGAATTTTTCTATAATTGCACATATAGATCACGGTAAATCGACTTTGGCTGATAGGCTTTTGGAGATTGGTGGGGTCAAAGAGAAAACTGACAGTGATGTTCCAGCTCTTGATTTCATGCCTGTTGAAAGGGAGCATGGTATAACCGTCAAAGCTCAGTCAGCAACTTTTGAGTATAAATCGAGGGATGGGAATATTTATCTTCTAAATCTGATTGACACTCCTGGACACATAGATTTTAATTATGAAGTAAGAAGGGCTTTGAAAGCTTGTGAAGGTGTGATTCTACTGGTTGACGCAACTCAGGGTGTTCAGGCACAGACAATAACTAATTTCCTTTTGGCTATGGAGGAAGGGTTAGAAATATTGCCTGTTATAAATAAAATAGACCTTCCGAATGCGAATATTGAAGCTACGAAAGAAGAGATAGAAAAAGAATTGGGAATTCCGGCGGATGATGCAATACTAATAAGTGCAAAGAATGGAACGGGAGTGGACGAACTTGTAGAGACTATAATTGCTAGGATCCCCCCTCCGAAGGGAAATGTTGACCTTCCTTTAAAAGCTTTAGTTTTTGACTCTTTCTATGATAATTATAAGGGAGTAGTTGCAAAAATTAGGGTGTTCGATGGAGTTGTGAGGCCTGGTGATGAGATACTCTTTATGGGCGGCCAGAAAAAATACAAAGTAGAGGAAGTAGGGTACATGGCGTTGAAGTTCATAAAGAAGGATGAGCTTGGAGCTGGTGAGGTTGGATATCTAATAGGTAATATAAAGTCAATTTCGGATTTCACTGTCGGGGATACTATAACTCTTGCTTCGAATCCTACTAAGGAGCCGTTGCCAGGGTACAGAGAGCCAAAACCTATGGTTTTTGCATGTATTTTCCCTACAGAGAATCAGGATTTTAATGACCTTAAGGAGGTGATGGCGAAGCTAAAGCTTACGGATGCCTCGATTACCTTTGAGCCTGTTAATTCAATTTCTCTGGGCATGGGGTTCAAATGTGGATTCCTTGGATTGTTGCACATGCAAATAGTTATGGAAAGGTTGGAAACGGAGTTCGGATTATCAGTGATAAGTACTATACCCACCGTGAAGTACAAAGTTAACCTTAAAAATGGTGAGGTTGTATATGTTGAAAATCCTTTGGAGATGCCAGAACCTACGAAAATTGATTCTATTGAAGAGCCATATGCTTTGGTTACTATAATTGTACCTGAGAACTACATAGGTGACGTTATGGAATTAATGCAGAATAAGAGAGCTGTTCAGAAAAACATGACTTACATTGATAGTAAGAGAGTGGAGATAAAGTATGAGATGCCTCTTTCAGAGGTTATATATGGATTTTTCGATAATCTGAAAAGTGCTACTTCTGGTTACGCCTCGATGGATTACGAATTCATAGGTTACAGAGAGTCAGATATAGTCAAGCTTGACATATTGGTTAATGGTAAGCCAGTTGACGCTCTTTCATTTTTGGTGCATAGGGACCACGCAGTGTACAAAGGTAGGGAACTTGTCAGGAAGCTTCAGAAGCTTATACCGAGACACTTGTTTCCTATAGCTATACAAGCAGCAATAGGTAGTAAAGTGATAGCTAGAGAAGATATTGCGCCTTTAAGAAAGGATGTTACAGCGAAATGCTATGGTGGTGACGTTACAAGAAAAAGGAAACTTTTAGAAAAACAAAGAGAGGGTAAGAAGAAACTTAAAATGATAGGTAATGTTAGCATACCTCAGGAGGCATTTGTTGAAGTCATGAAGATAAATCAGTAATGTTTGTAAATATACCTTTCGAGAGCATCAACTACATCGGAGTCAAATAACGTACCTTTGTTTCTTTTTATGTACTCTAGTGCTTCTTTTATAGTGTACTTTTTGCCATCTCTGCTATTTATCATTCTTTCAAAGATATCTGCCACTCGGACAATTCTAGCTGGGAGAGGGATGTTTTCGCCCTTTAACCTCTCAGGACCACTACCGTCTAAGTTTTCATGGTGATACAAAACGACAGGAAGGTATTTTATAAAAATATCACTGTTTTCTAGGATTAATTTACCTATCCATATGTGTTTTATTGTTTTAGGTGTTTCTTCTTCTGGGGCACTTACCTCTATTTCTCTATGGTCTACTCCTAAATATCCTATATCATGAATCATACTGGCACTTGATATATAATCAATACTTTTTTGATCAAGTCCCATTTCTAAGGCTATTCCCTCAGAGATTGCTTTGACGTTTATTGAGTGCATGTTCCTTTGGGAATATCTAGATTCAACTTTATTTATTAGTAGATATATGAAATCTTTATATTCCTCTATTTGCTCTTCTAGGATGGCTTCTCCGTATTGGCTTATTATAAAAAGAGAAGAGATGGTATTATTGTAGTCTTTTGAATTAAAGAAGATAGAGTTGAAGCCGTAAGGTATCAAAGATAATAGTATAGCTAGGCTTTTGTCGTTAACTAAAACTAGAAGAACTAATGAAACGGTGCTTGTGAATCCTATAATTCTTGTACCTTTTTCTAGAAACCAACTTAATGATACAATAAGGGTTGTTAATATGAGCAAGTATAAAAATAGATTTGTATCTTTCACACCTATGACTATTAGGACTATTGCAAGAATTGATATTGCTCCTAAGATGTAGCATGACCATTTTGGTGTCATCTTTTTGTATTTGCTATAGCTTAGAATTCTTCTTTCGATTAGAAATTTTAATGTATATGCTATTGTGGCAATAACGAACGATAGGGTGATATTACTTTTTGTTAAATAAAGGATGGGTATAAATGCTAAGTAGACAGTGCCAGCGAGAAATGAAATTAATGAGATTTTTTTTATCTTCGCGTTAGTAGATAAAAAGTATGTTATTATGCTCCATATGGTATAAACGAAAGATCCTGACAGTAGAGCTATTGTAATTGCTTCATGAGTATAGATCATTTCTTTGACCACGCTTTTTCGGCTGTTTCTAGGAATACGTCGTAATCGTTTTTTGAGAAGAAAACTAATCTTATTTCTTCAAGTTTTGTTGAAGGTAGGATTTCTATTAGTGTTTTACTCACAACTTCTGCTGCTTTTTCCTTGGGATATCCGTATACACCTGTTGATATTGCTGGAAAAGCAATATTTCTACATCCTAATTCTTCTGCTACTTTTATGCTATTAATATAACATTTCCTTAGTAGCTCTTCTTCACCGTAATTTCCTCCTCTCCATACGGGTCCTACTGTGTGGATGACATACCTGGCTTTCAAGTTACCGCCAGTAGTTGCTACAACTTCGCCTGTCGGCAAGCCGTTGGGGTACTTTGTCCTTCTTATTTCTTTGCATTCCTCGAGAATCTTCGGCCCTCCTTTTTTATGTATTGCTCCATCTACTCCTCCACCACCCATAAGTGAAGAATTTGCAGCATTTACTATCGCATCAACATCTTCTTCTGTTATGTCTCCAACTTTAACTAAGACTTTATTTCCGAAGAAATACCTTTCGTACGCCATGATAATGAATTATTGATTACCAAGAAGTAATATATCAATTTTTTTTTGATTGTGCTTAGAAACTTGGTAGGAGTTACTGCGCTGAATAGCACTACGTATTTGATGAAGTTTGAAACGGCTACTCTAGATAGACGAAGAGGCTCTAAAAAGCGTACCTTGTGGACGAAAGAGGAGAGATGCTCAGTGACGCTTTTTATAGGGGTAAGGGAGGCCAAAGCCTCCCTAAAATTTTATAGTTCTTCTAATTTTTCTACAGGCTTTTTAGGGGATACATCCGCCTTGCCCTTTACCTGCGGTTCTTTCTTTTCTTCTTCGGCTGTTAATTCTTTAGCTTTGTATGCCAATTCTGAAATACTTTCTTTCTCTTCTTGTATTGCAAATGATTGATCAATGTCTGATCTAACTGTTGACCTTCTTCTTGTGTATTGAGCGAAAGCGACATCTGTGAATCCTTTAGATAGCTGGAACAAGAATTCGTTTATGACTTCTGCCATTCTCTTAAGTATGAACTGTTTCCTCTTGATAGTAGTGATATCTAGCTCTAGTATCAAACCGGGCTGTATGTGGTGTGGGTTAATAGAGTAAGCAAACTCTGAGAATCTTCTCATTATGAAATCAATTCTTTCTTCGAGTATTACTCTTTCTAGAGGTTTCTCAGCCCCGTGCATCTTCTGTAAGAGATCCTTTATGAACTTAATTCTTCTGAAGAGGTTTTCTGTTTCAGGTATGTAGTGCGGATTACTTTCTTCAACAATTGTTTCTTCAGGATCCATGAATCCTAGCTCTTGCCACTTAACTTCGTCTCCTCCGTTTTCAGCGTTTGCTTCGAAATACTCCTTAGCCCAATCTCTAGGCATGTATTTGAGTACTAGATCATCAAAATCTTTGATATTGTATTTCCTCTTATTCTTGAGATAGTATTGATAAACTAGTTGCCAGAGTCTTTTTACTTCTCTTTCAAATGCTTCAAAGTGCCTGTCGTATTCTTCTCTTAACTTGATCAACTGGTTCTGGTCATAGTATGCAAGTTTTATTTTGTAGCTCTCGTGTGGTAATTTTTCGGGGTCCGTTTCTTCATATTCTTTTATTATACAAACCCTAGCATTTTTGAAATTGTTTATATACTGATATCCAAGCTTACTAGTGTCAAGTATTGAGGTAAGTACATTAACAGCGGTGTTGTAGCCTCTGTTTCTTATGTTCTCAATGTCAAAGATTTTCTTTATCGTTTCTCTGATGTTAAGAGGATCATACTCGTCAGGTGGTATTTCTGCTCTGAGGCCTTCTATCTTGTCAATAAACCTTTTAGCCAATATGGTGTACCTTGTAGAGTTTTCGTCGTCCTTGTCATCACTTGTGAAGTTTTCAATTTGCCTTATCTTTTCGAAAATGATTTCTGTTTTATCTAATTCTGCTTTACCTTGCTCGATAAGTGACTCATTTATTCTTTCTATTTCCTTGTCGATCAACTCGATGATTCTGTGTTGGATGGCTTCTTTAATAATTAATGATAGAGGAACTTGGTAGTGGTAAATTGGACTTATTAGCTCGTTCTCTAGGATATTGATAGAAACCTTAACGTCATAAACGTGAATTGGGTTGTAAGGATTATCCCTGAACACAGCTTTCATTATGGCGTAAGCGTTCTGACCTCTAACCAATGCACCGACATCAGTTTTCTGCCTCAATAAAGCGTTGGTCATCTCCTCTATTTCTGTTATTTCCCTTTGGATGTGTCCATGCAGGTGACCATACATGTTGACGATAGACTTTTCAATTTCACCAGTATTGAATTTATCAGGCCCTGCTATTTTGTCGAGTAACTCGATTATTTCCCTGGGTGTGTACCTTGCCATCTGTCTGTTTTCTTCCCTGTCGATGAAGGTTCTAACTTTCTTCAAGAATTCGTCTTCGACAGTTTTTAAGTACCTATTCATCATGTTTTGGTAAGTAATGTTGATGTAGTTGTAAATTTTGTCCCTCAAGCTTCCCATCACATCAAGCTTGTCGGTGACCTCAGGAGGAAGTTTAGTGATAATCCTATTCATTAGCTCATTAGTTAAATCTTGAACGAACTTTTTATCTTCGATTGCCTTGTCTCTTCCTTCCTGAACCAAGCTTTCGTGGCTACCTACGGCACTTGGAATTTTTGGATCAAAAACGTTTGGTCCTTTTGGAAATTGATCTAACATATCAAACCCCCTTTCTTTAAAATAATAAAATACATAAAAATTCCTTTCAAAGTTAAGAGATTTCTAAATCTTTTTTAAGAGCAAGAGGGATACCCAACCAATTTAACCCCACGAGGGGTCATATGGCTTAGTATTGCCATTCTTCGGTTGGGTACCCCATGAAAATTACTCTACAACTAGGACAGCGTTTTTGCCACCAAAGCCGTCATCAACATACTCTGATGGCTTTGGAGAGATGTACTGCTCCAATTCGCTCATGTCCTTTGGCCAGTTTCCATCAATATAATACTTATAGGTATATTTACCAGGTTCCCACTCAACTTCTATTTCGAAGATTCCGTCACCATCTGGATCTTCCATAGTGTAGTTAGGATCTGTTGGGTTCCAACCGTTGAAGGAACCAACTAAATTAACGCTTGAGGCACCACCATATTCATTTGAATCGAATGTAAATTTTATCTTGCCAGCTTTAACAGCTCCACTGGTAGCTTCAGCAGAAGTTGTGCCCTTGCTTTTCTTAGCAGAATCTGATTTTTTTGATCCGGCAGGTGCACAAGAAACGATTAACGCACCTACCACTAACAAAGAAATCACGGTTAGTAGTACTTTTTTCATATCCCTCCTCCTTGAACCATATTTTAAGAAAATGAGTTGAAGTTGTCAATAAATTTCAAATGTCCAAACAGGAGCAGTTCAAGCACGGTAAAGGGAATGTGAGATCTATCTTTGCTTTCAGTAGCCTGGTAGGTAAGGTGTTCTAACCATAAGGTGCTATTTAGCACGTAATACTATTAGCACGTGATTTTATGAGTCTAATAGTGTTTTGTGGTATTCTTGAATTGGGTTGACATCTAGTTCTTTGCTTCTCATGTCTTTAAGAGCCGAGACAACAGCGTACATTGCTGGGACTGTTGTGATTAAGGGGATCTTATATCTTATGGCTAATTTCCTTATGCTTATTTCATCCTTTACTGATTTCCTGTTCATTGTTGTATTGAATACCATCTCGATTTTACCGTTTCTTATGTGGTCTAGTAGGTCAGGTCTACCTTCTCCTATTTTGAAGACTAATTCGCTTTCGATGTTGTTCTGTTTGAGGAAATAGTTAGTTCCTTTAGTAGCGTATATTTTGATACCTAATTCCGAAAGTTCTTTAGCCAGATTTAGTATTTTTGGCTTGTCTTTATCATCTATGGTGAGTAAAACACTTTTTCTGTTGTAGATGTTTGTGCCAGCGGCTATTTCTGCTTTTGCGTAAGCTAGAGGAAATGAGAAATCTATGCCCATCACTTCACCTGTTGACTTCATCTCAGGGCCAAGTACAGGTTCAACTTCAGGGAACTTGTCAAATGGCAGAACTACTTCCTTGACAGCGTAATACCCCAGCTTTATAACTTCTTTGACTCCTATGTCTTTTATTTTTTCTCCCATTATCACTCTTGTAGCTAGCTTAGCCCACGGTATTCCCGTTGCTTTTGAAACAAAGGGTATTGTTCTAGAAGCTCTTGGGTTAGCTTCTAATACATAAATTTCTCCGTCTTTAACAGCGTACTGAATGTTTACAAGTCCAACTACTCTGAGAGCTAATGCTATGTCTATCGTGTGTTTTCTGATTTTTTCCACTATTTCATCAGAAAGAGAATAAGGAGGTAGAACTGCGGCGCTATCACCTGAATGTACACCTGCTTCTTCTATGTGTTCCATTATACCAGCAATTATGACTTCTTCGCCGTCTGAAAGTGCATCAACATCAACCTCTATTGCATCCTGCAGAAATTTATCAATGAGTATAGGTGCTCCTTCTGACACAACGATGGCCTCTTTGGCATAATCAATGAATTCATCGTCACTATAAACAATGTTCATGGCTCTACCACCGAGTACGTAGGAGGGTCTTACTAGCACAGGGTAACCGATTTCGTTAGCAATTCTTAGAGCTTCATCTAAGTTAGTGGCGGTAGCACTTAATGGTTGTTTTGCACCTATTTTTTCAAGTAACTCTCTGAATTTTTCTCTATCCTCGGCTATATCTATGCTTTCGGCAGAGGTGCCTAAAATTTTCACACCTGATTTTCTTAATTTTAGTGACAATTTTAGGGGAGTTTGACCACCAAACTGTAGAATGACGCCTTCTGGCTTTTCTTTATCAATTACGTTCATGACATGCTCATACGTCAAAGGTTCAAAATAAAGTCTCGTTGATATATCGTGATCGGTTGAAACTGTTTCTGGATTTGAGTTTATCATAATGGCGTCATAGCCCATCTTTTTTAGTTCTAGTGAGCAGTGTACGCAACAATAATCAAATTCAATACCTTGGCCTATTCTATTGGGGCCACTTCCAAGTACAATAACTTTTTTATTACCTGTATCCTTGTATTCGCATTCTTCATCATACGTTGAGTAGTAATAAGGTGTTTTTGCTTCAAACTCAGCAGCACAGGTGTCCACTAACCTGTATGTTGCCTCAATACCTAACTTTTTCCTATATTCTCTGACTTCTTCTTCAGAAACGCCTGTTTTTAGTGCTAGAAGGTAGTCGGTGATTCCCATTTGTTTGTAGTAGAGCATGGTTTCTTTATCTATCATTTCTAACGTAGAGGGTATTGATTCTTCTAACTCCACTAGCTCTTTTAAATTGTATAGAAACCATCTATCTATTTTTGAGTATTCGTAGATTTCGTCGACACTTAGACCTACTTTGAAAGCGTCCTTTATGTAAAAGATCCTGTCCGGGTTGGGTTCTCTTAATTTGATAGCTATAGTTTCTTTAATATCTTCGATCCTTGATTTATAGTTTTCATCATTTGTGAGCATTCCCTCGAAAAACTTCTTTCCGGTTTCTAAGCCTACGATAGCTTTGACAAATGCTTCTTTGAAGTTTCTACCTATTGCCATTGTTTCGCCAACGGATTTCATTTGTGTACCAATTGTTGGTTTAGCATCTGGAAATTTTTCAAATGCAAATCTTGGTATTTTGACAACTACATAATCTAGTGTGGGCTCAAATGATGCGGGTGTTTCCTTGGTTATTTCGTTAGGTATTTCGTCAAGAGTATATCCAACAGCTAGTTTAGCAGCAATTTTTGCTATTGGGAAACCTGTTGCTTTTGATGCTAGGGCAGAGCTTCTGGAAACTCTTGGATTCATTTCTATGACCATGAATTCGAATTTTTCGGGATTCACAGCAAACTGTATGTTTGAACCTCCTGTCTCCACGCCTATTTCCCTTATTATCTCGATAGCTGCGTCTCTTAGAATTTGGTATTGTTTATCTGTGAGGGTTTGGGCAGGTGCTACTGTTATAGAATCTCCTGTGTGAACACCCATTGGGTCAAAGTTTTCTATAGAACATACTATAACGACATTGTCTTTTTTATCCCTCATTACCTCAAACTCAAATTCTTTCCAACCTATTAGGGATTCTTCTACAAGAATTTCATTTATCATTGACGCGTTTAGTCCTCTTTCTGCCAGGATCTTTAGTTCTTCAAAGTTGTATGCTATGGCGCTACCGGTGCCACCTAGAGTGAAAGCAGGCCTTATTATTATTGGGAATCCGATATTCTTTGCAACATCTAAGGCTTCTTCAACTGAGTGAACGGCTTTACTATATGGGCATCTTAGCCCTATCTTTTCCATACTTTTTTTGAAGAGTTCTCTATCTTCACCTTTCTTTATGGCATCAACATTTGCACCTATCAGTTTTACTCTGTACTTGTCAAGAACACCCTCTTCATAGAGTTTCACTGTAAGATTTAGGGCTGTTTGCCCTCCTAAGGTGGGTAGGAGAGCATCGGGCCTTTCCTTTTCTATTATCCTTTCTAAGGTTTCAACATTGAGGGGTTCTATGTAAGTGACGTCAGCTATTTCGGGATCAGTCATTATTGTAGCAGGGTTTGAATTGACAAGTATTACCTTAAACCCTTCTTCTTTTAGAGCTTTACATGCTTGAGAACCTGAGTAGTCAAACTCACAAGCTTGACCAATGACAATAGGACCAGAACCAATAACTAAGATACTCTGAATATCTTTTCTCCTAGGCATAAAATTAATCCTATGGATTTTGGAGGTAATTTTAAATAAATACCTTTGGATATTTCATCTTGATAGAAAGTAAAATATTCTGTTTACCGATTTGTATCTCTGTTTTTTGGTTTCGATAACTATATACCTATACCTTTGGAAAGTACTAATTTACAGTAGGTTTTGATGTATATATTCCGATGACGATATGGGTGTTGGGATAAATTTTGTTGGCTTGCTGAAATTATTGGTTGTGGATATAGAGAATTTAAAGGGTATTTAGCTGATTGTTGAATATGTTGTTATGTTGATGTCTTTGAATACTTTTTTGCCTTCTGAGTTATAGTTGACCTCAGATAGTGTGGTGTTTGTTATTTTCTCTACGACTGCGAGAGATACGGAAATTGAAGATTCTATTATTATTTTGTTTTCTAAGCATGCTAGCCTTATTTCATCTAAGCTTAATAATAGTTTATCCCTTAGCTGTATTAGTGTGGTTTGGTTGTTTAGGAATGGTATTATCTTTGATAAGTTTATTTCACCTTCTAGAGAAAATTTCGATGCTAGTTTTTTCGTTATGTTAAGTCTCTCTAGCTCCAATTTTTCTAGTTTTGATAGTAACTCTTTCTCTTCTTCATCTATTTTTTTTAGTTTTGAGTATTCTTTAGATATAACAGCTTCTTTCTTTTCTTTTTCTTTAGATAAGAGGTTTTTGAG
>CAYYXA010000017.1:0-2064 GCA_964475465.1 uncultured Brevinematales bacterium | reverse complement strand
TCACCAAAAACCTGAAACCTAATATATGACCAAAATAAAATTTATAAACTACCACAGCAGTAAATTCAAACTTCCAAAAGAATTTTATCAATTCATAACACTAACAATTGGCAGAGTACTTCTCCTAAATAACTACCCATTCAAAAATTACACACTCAGAAAACTAAGTAACCCAATCGATATAGTTGAACTTAAAGAAACTCTTAACCAAGAATAATTTAGATATAATTCACGTTTGAAGAACAAAGAACCTATTTACTACACTTTATACCATTACTAAAACAAAAAAAATTTGTCTCACCTTATTGACTCCAAATCCAAAAATTCATCAAAGAGTATCGATATGCTCATTCCCCCATAAATCGTATCTAAATTTGCTTCAACATATTGTTTATGTGATATCAAAGTATCAACTTTATTAACGAAAACCAAAGGTGGAGAAATTCTTATTTTTATCCCCTCGTTGTAAAGTTCCGTAGTTGCATTACCACTTATCTGGTTAGCAAGCTCACCAATTGCACTGTCAAAAATCTCCTTAAACTCTTCGTTAGTAAGATCAGAGACTCCCTTACCGTAGACATCTTTAATCATGTTATCAACCATCTTAACTGCTAATCCTTTGTCAAACTCATATATTATACACCCCTTGATATCCTCATGAAACTCAATAATGACGGCTATAGGTTTCTGTATTTTTTTCACTCTCTTTATAGCTATCTTATCCTTATAAAGCTCAAGGCCACTTAGTTCTTTAACAATTTTTATACTAGTAGCAACGAAAGCCAATATTACCTTTGGATCCATAATACAATTATCTTAAATAAAATCTCTATACTTTACAAATTTAGTAAAAACCAAAGCTCCACCACCTCTGTAAACCCTTAGCCTTACAGAAATTTCCGTAATCGCTACCAAGCCAAAGTACCACTAACACATCCAGGCTCAAATGAACCCAGATCATTCATTATTGCTGGAACATTATCATATTTGCCATCAAGTTACCATGTTTATTATGTCTCTCCTGGCCGATGAAACAACCCTGCTCACCAAAGGTAGCAGCTCCAACAAAAGGAGTGTTACCCATATTAATTCTGTACTCTTCCACAACCTTGTCAATATCATCAAGTATAGCCCCGACACAACCACCACAATACACAAATATAGCTCCTGACAGCTTAACTCTTCCTTTATCCACACCCAAAGCTCTTTCAACAACCTGCCTAACTCTATCAACTAATGAAGATTTGTACCCTTTCATCAAAACTATTTCATCACCTTCCTTAAATTCAGTGAAGAAAGACAAAGCTTTTTCCTTTGGAAGAACCTGATGTGGATGAGAAAGAAGGTACTGTTTTATACCTAAAACCTCACTTATTACTCTACCTATAGGGCTTAGAGTAGTCACCCCAAGAATAACACCACCTTTATCTAGGTAATCACTTATAATTCCATTTGTCCACTCATTATAGACAATTGCAGCAGGTCTACCATCTATTTCATAGACTATTCTACCACTTGCTTTAGTGACCTTACCTTGATGTGGTGTAGGTAAATACCCACTCAAGAACGCCCCGTAAATCTTCTTCGAGTGCTTAAACCCAACCAAAAGTACTCCTTCTTTTATAACCATATCATTTTTGAAAACAAACCACTCACCAGAAATATTGTCATCTCCAGCACTTCCACCATAAACCCTGACATTACCATTAAAAACCTTTTCAATGCCCTCTATAACCTTCTCCTCAAAACCTGGCGTAGCATGCATAAGTATAACGTCAGGAACACCAAAATTCTGCTCCATTACTTTACACATCTCCTCAACTTTCTCCAAAGCATTAGCCTCGTTACATTCAGCTATAATAGGATAAGCTGAGACATTATCTTCTTCATAAGAAGCCAAGAAATGTGCACCTCTAACAAAACCTTCAGGTGTAAAAACTCCCTTAAAAGAGCTGCAACCAAAAACATCTACACTCTCGTTAATAGTTCTTACCCTTTTTATCAACTCCTTCATATCAACATCAACTGTAACATAACAAACTGCCCAGTTCGCATTCAAAAGAT
>CAYYXA010000016.1:0-1624 GCA_964475465.1 uncultured Brevinematales bacterium | reverse complement strand
TCCTGCTGAACCGCTCTTCCGATCTCCCGCCGCCTTACTTCCATATTACGGATAACTTTGAGGTTTATTTCTCCTATTCTGATGTCAACAAGATTGGTAGTAAGTTGGTAGAACTTTTGGCTAGTGCTACGAATGCTTTTGTTTGTATGTACGCCATTTCGTCAAATTCTACAGTGTTTGATGCTCTTGTTAGTGTTTTGCATAGTGGTAAAGTTGTTTATGGTGTTTTTGATGGTGGACAATCTTTTTCTCCTTTTTCTGGTGTTCCTTTACTTCTGCAGCTTAGCCCTGACACTTTCTACGTGGAGAGCGACCCTAAGATACTTCACAGTAAGTATATCATTCTAAACTACTCGGATGAAGATCCTTCAAGTGCTATCGTTATAACTGGTTCGTATAACATTTCAAAGAATGCTGAAGAGAATAACGATGAGAACATTATAATAATAAAAAATAGGCCGGACATTGCTAAAAGCTATTTTAGGGATTTTGTTTATCACTTCTCGAGAAGTGGTAAATCTATAGAGGGTGTCGATGTTGTTGACGTTGAATCTACAAACATCAATTTGATGTTTGGGCAAAGTTTTTCATTGAGGGGTAGGAATTTGCATAGGGTTGTTGCTGCTTTCATTACGAATTTGTCCTTTTATTCAGCGTTGACTATAGTTTCGAATGCGACGAACTCTATTTACTTGGTGCCTCCAAGTGTTGTGGGAGTTTTCGATTTAGGGATTATTTTGGATAGTGGTGAGAGGTTTTTGGTTCCGGTTAAGGTTGGAATTTTTGATCCTTCTAATGTTTCTATTATTGTTAATGATGGCTCTCAAAGTATTTTGGCCAACGCTGCGGTGTATGTGAAGATTTTTGGTTATACTAATGTTACTACTCCTTACGTTAGCGTTTTGCTTAATGGTTTAGAGAAGTTTATTATGTTGTATCCTCACGATTGGTATTATGTTGGTAGCTTTTATCTTGATTCACTTTTTAGTCTCAAGGAGATCTCGAATAACACATTGATGATTTTTAAGTTTGTAAGTGATCATGGTACCAATTACGTTACCAATTTTGTTTTTCTTCCTCCGCCTAATGTGAAAGTTGATATACCTAATAACTTGTTTAGAGGTACTGTTGGTAGCATAAGGTTTGTTACTGATGATCCTTTTAGGAGAAAGTATAGAGTTTTGTTCGATGGAAATGTGAATTTTATTGGTTTTGACGAGATGAGTGGAAAACTTACGTTTTATGTAGCTGAGACTGTGGACACAGTTAGAATATTTTACACGCTTGAAGACGATGTTGGGTATTCGTTTTCGGATGTTTTGGAAATACCAGTTTTGAGTAGCCAAAGTGTTTTGATTTATCCTACTTTTGTTAAGGGTGGTGGTAAGATATACATAGAGGGGGACTTTGAAAGTGTTTACGTTTTCGATAGAGATTATAACAGTGTGAATTTTGTTTTAGATAAAGAAAGTGATGGTAGAGTTTTCATTTTACCTAGGGTTGTTTATGATGTTAGTGTGCTTTTTGTGGTTGTTTATGGTAGGGATGGGAGGAAGGAAATTAAGAAAGTTGTATACAGTAAGTAGATTTTCTTAATCTCTTTTACGAAAATTTTAGTGTATAT
>CAYYXA010000015.1:0-15110 GCA_964475465.1 uncultured Brevinematales bacterium | reverse complement strand
TACTTTGATTAAGAATAAAAAAAGGCCCGTCTTTACCTCTTCTAGGTTTTTATCTTTGAAATGTCTTTCGAATAGTCTAGTGAATAGTTGTTCTGTAAGTATAATTATTGAAGATATTAGTATTACTATATTTATTTTTGTGATAATTTCTATGTTTTCTTTGTGAATTGGAAATATGAGAAATTTCCTTACTTCGGGGATGCTTGATATCACTAAGGTAATAAGTGTGGCGACTATTACTACCCATAGAATAGAGGGAATTCGAATGGATTTGTATATTATACTTAATGCAGATTTTTGGTTTTTCTCGGCTAGGTTTTTGAGTATTCTGAGAATGATCATTCTTAGTATGTATAGAAGTAGTGAGAGTATTGTTATCGTGATTATGAAGCTGTAGTTGTCTTGCATATGTACTATAAGTTGGATAGGTTAAAAAAAGTATGTTGATGTTTTCAAACTTTTGTGTTTCATTATTTAGAAGTTTGCAGTAGAATTTGTTGGGTGTGGGGCTACTTTTGTTAGTGTTTTACGATAGTTTTGATTTTTGGGATATACCTTTTTATTATTAAATAATTATGATTGTTAGGAGAAAGAGTAGGAAGGTAAGAGTTGGGAATATTTACATAGGTGGTGATGCTCCTATAACTGTCCAAACCATGCCAACAAGTAAGACTACGAATATAGAAGAGACTGTTGATATCATAAAGAGGTGTGAGGAAGCTGGTGTTGATATTGTTAGATTAGGAATGCCAGATATTGAATCGGCAAGAGCTATAAAGGAAATAAAAAAGTACGTCAAGGTTCCTATTGTTGCTGACATACACTTTGACTACAAGATAGCTTTGGAGGCTATAAAAAATGGTGCTGATAAAATTAGACTGAATCCAGGCAATATAAAGGAAAGATGGAAAGTTGAGGAAGTTGTTAGAGCTTGTAAGGATAACGGGATACCTATAAGGATTGGCGTTAATGCTGGGTCTATAGATAGGTCTAAATATCCTTCTCCTACTCCTGAAGCTTTGGTCTCTTCTGCTTTTGATCATATTCGTATACTTGAAGATCTAGGTTTTTTTGATATTGTTGTTTCTGTTAAGCATAACGATGTTTTTACGATGATAGAGGCTTATAGAATGATAGCAAAGATGTGTGATTACCCTCTACATCTTGGTGTTACTGAGGCTGGCACTGAGTTTAAGTCAACTATCAAGAGTGCTATAGGGATAGGAACATTATTGGCCGAGGGCATAGGTGATACAATAAGAGTTTCTCTTACCGGTGACTCTGTCAAGGAAGTTGAAATTGGCATTGCTATACTTCAACAGTTTGGGTATAAGCCTACATACGTGGATATTGTTTCTTGTCCTATGTGTGCCAGAGCTGATGTTAATATAATTGAGCTTACTAATAAGTTTGAACAACTTACCAAGAATATGAAGAAGAAGGTTAAAGTTGCTATAATGGGGTGCGTTGTTAATGGGCCTGGTGAGTCTATGGATGCAGATATAGGCGTTTCGTGTGGTAAGTCAGGCTCTGTTGTTTATAAGAAAGGTAAAATATACAAAAGGATAAGTAATGACGAAATAATAGATACTCTTCTTGAGGAATTAGATAAGGTTTAACCTTGTAGTTTGCTAGTGATTTCTTTGTAGTGTTGTTTGATTTCTTCGTTATCGGGCATTAGGGCCATTGCTTGTTTTATTTCGTTGTATGCCTGTATTATTTCGCCTTTTTTGTAGTATACCCATGCTAGTGTATCTCTTATTTCTGGTGAATCTGGGTCAAGAGATATTGCCTTCCTAGCTAACCTTGTGGCTTCGCCTAGATTTATTCCTATCTCGGCGTATATGTATGCTAGAGCATTTAATACTCTTGGGTTTTCAGGATCTATATCCATAGCTTTTTTTAAGTATATTAAGCTTTGGTCATACCTACCAGTTTTCTCAAATACGTGTGCTATTGCTAATAATGCTGATATGCTTTGAGGGTTTATCTTAAGTACTTCTCTGAAGCAGTTTTCAGCTAGCTTGTATTCTTTTTTAATTGTGTATATGTAGCCACATAACATGTTTGACCTTAGAGCTATAAAGTAGCTCGAGTTGTCTTTTGTAGAATATAGCAGGTGGTTCAGAGCCGCGTCATAATTACCTAAATTCAGGTATGTGAGTCCGATGTAATAGTTGTATTCTGTGTCCTTCGGGTTCGTCTTGTACACTTCCTTAAATATCTCTAAAGCTTCTTTGTACTTTTTTGCTTTGAATAGAGATATTGCCCTTTCTATAAGTTCAGATTTTTTCTTTTTGCTTTGGATTGCCTCTTCCATTACATTCATATTATAAATATTCGTTGCCAAATTTCAAAGCTAAAGGATCATTGGTGAATCCATAGGTATGAATTAAAACGAATTGGGTCTGTGAGTTTTTTTAATCAAAAGTTGTAGAAATATTTTTATTCTACATTTAGAATACTTTTAAATAAGTTCTGAGGAGATGTATGAAAAAGTTATTTTTTGTTTCCGTTTTCTTGTTTTTTTCTGTTTCTTCTTACGCTCAGTTTCTTTTTGGTACTTTCTCACCTATTGAGGATTGGAAGAAAGTTGAGACGAAATACTTTGAAATATACTTTACACCTAAGTCGGAAAATTTTGCTAGTAGGGTCTATTCTGTTTGTGATGAAGTTTATGAGTTAGTCAAGGTAAAAATGAATTCTGGGTTTAGCTACAAGTTCCCGATAGTGGTTGTTGATAGTAGTGATTTGCCAAATGGTTTTTATCTTCCTGTGCCTTTCCCACGGATAGTACTTTACTCATCTATAATCAACAAGGATAGTTATTTTATTTCGGACGATGATATTAAGATTTTGTTTCTTCATGAGTTAGTTCATGCTTTGGCAATTGAACCTGCGAGAGGTTTTTGGTCAGTACTCAGAGCTATATTTGGATACTACATAATTCCTAACGCTTACGTTCCAGGGGTGTTTATGGAATCAGTGACTGTTCTTAATGAAAGTGCTTGGGGCTTTGGTAGAATAAATAATCCAATGTTTACTGATATGTTACTTGCTGATGTCTACTACAATAAGTTCAAAAGTTTTTACAAAGCTTCTCTTGTTGGTTACGATTTTTCTGGTCATGAGTGGTATCTCTACGGGGGGCTATTCTTTGATTACTTACGTGAGAAATACGGATACGATAAAGTTCTTTCTTTCTACACTGAAAACTCATACTACATGCCTAACTTTTTCTACCTTGCATTCAAGAATACGTTTGGTAAAACGATTTTTGAAGAATGGGATCAGTTTAGAAGTTATGCATATGTAAAGTTGTCTAATAGAATCAGTGATTCCCAGTTTCCTGAATTTCTCACTTCTGAAGGATGGTATAAAAATGATTTTAGGTTTTTTGGTAATTTTGTTATTTATTCACAAGGAACAACGAAGGGAAGTTTATCAGGTTTGAAGTACGTTTCTACTGATAAGAAGAAAAAAGGTTTTTTGCTGTATGACAGGTATATAGATAGTTTTGATATTAAGGGGAATACAATTGCTTTTATTGAGTACATAGTGACTAGGTATGAAGCTAGATGTTTCTTGAAGTTTGCAAAGTTAGGTTTTGACGGCTATAAACCTTACGTTTATGATGAGGTTGATACTGGTGTGAGTGGTGTTTATAAAGTTTCTTTAAGAGACGATAAAACTGCTTTTTTACTAGTTGATAGGGATGGAAAAACTTATATTTGTAGTTACTCTCTTGGTGGGAAAGTTAGTAATGTTTTTGATTTAGGCGATAGAGTTGGAATTGATATTGATATAAGTGAGAATTACCTTGTTTTGCTTAGTAGGTTGAGGGGGGAAGGAATTATTGAAGTTTTTGATGTGAATACTTGGGAAAAGATATGTGAGAGTACGAATGTTGGGCTTGCGTTCTCTGCTAGGTTTTCAAAAGGAAGTACGTCAAGGGTTACTATTTCATCAATTGAAGGGGAAAGAGTGAATGTTTTTTCCTATGATCTTAGTTCTGGAAAATTGGAAAGGATAGTGAAGCCTATTTTTGCTGTTGGTAATCCTGTTGAAATTGATGGTAAAGTTTATGGTATATCACTTTCTAAGGATGGGTATGAAATTGTTAAATTTGAAACGAAAAAGGAGGAGGTAAATTTTGTTGATAGACATGTAAAGGTTTATTTTCCTGAGTTATTGGATATAACTTCGGTGAGTTTTAAGTTAACGAATGTTTCGGAGTATAGCTTCTTCAATAGAATTACACCTCTTTACATTTTATCTACCTTTTTCCCAGTTGTTGAGTTTAATTATGATTTTTCTTTGAGAAGGTTGGGAGTGCTTTTTGGTTTCTGTGATGAACCTCTTGAGTTTAGGTATTACTATATTGATTTTTCATGGGACTTTAATGCTAATGCAATTGATTATACTTTTACTTTCATGGATTCTTCAATTCCTTATGTGAGAACGAGTTTTAATTTGTTTAGGTACCATGTTGTTGATAGTGATTTCCTTGGAAGTAGGCTAAAAGAGATAGGTTATAATTATAAGGTTTTCACTTTTGATTATGTTAGTTTGGGAGCTTCTGGGGAAGTTTTCAATAATTATCTTTACTTTTATCCTTTTGTGTACTTTTCTTTGCCTTCATTTGTTGGTAAGGATTCAGATTCTATATTCCCTGGCTATTACTTTGAAAATAGTTCTAAGGTATTTTTTTCACCTTATTTGACAATGGGGGCTGTCTTTAGTACTTTTAAAGCTTCAATTGGTGCTTTGGCTCCTGAGGAGGGAATCTATTTTAGTACTGGTGTTAGGATGGCTAATGAGGTTTTTGGTTCTAGGACAAATGTTTATGTGTTTTCCTCTTTCCTGGGGTTGGCTTTTAGGGTTTTTGGCAACAATGTTCTTAAGTTTGACTTTAACTTTAGGACTTCTGATTTTTCGGATGCTTTTGGGTTTGTCGGTTTTAGGTATCCTGAGTTTTTCCCTGTAAGTGAAGGAAGATTTGATGAATTGAGTTTATACACCTACCTAGGCGGTAGGTTTAGAAATTATCTTACATCCTCTTTGAGTGCTTTTGTTAAGTTTTTCGAGCTGAATGAAGGGGTTTGGCCAGTTTATATAACTTCGTTTTGGGGTAGTGTTGGTTTGGTTGGAGGACTGCCGTTTAACGATTTTTCACTAGATTTGGTACCAAAGTTTGAGGCTAAGGCTGGAATTTTCTTTAATGTTGATATTCCTGGAAATGGTTTTTATGAATCTAAGAATGGGGTAGAAATTTATTATAACTTTGAAAATGGTAATGTTTATTTCAAGTACTGGTTATTTTTTATTGTGTTTTAGTTCTATAGGTATTTCTTTCTTAGAAATAGGTCTGTTGATGGGTTTTTGATTCTGTCAATAAATAGAGTACCGTTCAGGTGATCTATTTCGTGTTGAAATACGACTGCTTCCATTCCTTCTGTTTCTATTTCGATTTCCTTGAAATACCTATCTAATCCTCTGACGACGATTTTGTTGTTTCTTTCGACGTTCCCTGTATAATCTGGTATGCTCATGCATCCTTCCCTTACTATTACAGATCCTTCGGTATATACTATTTCAGGATTTATAAGAACTACTAATCCGTGGGATACCGTAGTTTTTTTGTGGTATCTGGCATCAACAACTATTATTCTCTTGTGTACTCCTACTTGTGGTGCTGATATCCCGATACCTCCCGGTGCGTTATACATTGTTTCTATTAAGTCATCTATAAATGATTGTAGTTCTTCCTCTTTTTCGTACTCGGGGATGACTTCAGAAGAAACGATTTTGAGCCTGTTGTCAGGAAATTTTATGATTTCTAGGTTTGCCATCCTTACATCTCCAGTTTGTCAGCTTCTTGTACACTTACCTCAAGTCCCATTTCTCTACAAACTTTTTCTACCTTATCTTTTAAGAATTCAATGGAAGGTATATTCGTCCCGTCAACTGTTATTGACATTATGTAGATTTTCCCTTTCTCTGATGGTATTATTTCACTGTAAAGATCAATTATGTTTATGTTGTTTATGTAGAGAACGTTGGTTACATTGAAGACTATACCGGGTTTGTCTGCACCGTACACGTTTATAACGAATTCTTTCTCAGGGTATTTTTCAAACTCTGTATACTCGTCTTCGGGAATCTCCCTTATGTTTATGTCTATATCCATTTCATATTCTACTCTTTTGAGTTCTTTCTTGAGAATCTTGTATTTGCTCTCATCTGAGAGATTGAAAATCATTATTATGGCGAATTCACCTTGAATTAGGGACATTCTAGATCCTTCAATGCTTCCACCGACTTTGAAAAGGACTTCTGAGACTTTGGCTACTATTCCGGGCTTGTCTTTACCCATGCATGTCAGAGATAATCTTTTCATAGCAAAATTCTGAAAATATATTGTTGTATTAATCAAACTTTTTGTTTTGTAGAGTTAGTTAATTTGGTTTTTGAGGTTAGTTAATTTTTAATTTCTGCTTGCTTAGGATTAAAATTCTTCCCTTACGGGGAAGATTATGACATGGGAAGGAGTAATAAAAAAGTATAGGGATTTTTTGAGTATAATCACTGATAAGACACCAATTATAACGTTGAACGAAGGCAATACTCCTCTGATAAGAGCTTTGAATTTAAGTAAAGAGTTAGGTATAGATTTATTCATAAAGTTTGAGGGGCTCAATCCTACGGGATCTTTTAAGGATCGTGGTATGACGGTAGCTATTTCAAAAGCTGTTGAGAGGGGAGTTAAGGCAACAATTTGTGCTTCGACTGGGAATACTTCTGCGTCTGCTGCTGCTTACTCAGCAAGAGCAGGGATAAGATCAATAGTACTAATCCCTAAGGGGTACGTAGCACTTGGTAAGTTAGCTCAAGCGATGATATACGGTGCAATAGTTTTGGAGGTTGAAGGAAATTTTGATGATGCTCTCAAGGTTGTAAGAGAAGCAGAGAAAGAGGAAAGTATAGAAATAGTGAATTCAATAAATCCGTATAGGTTAGAGGGTCAGAAGACGGCAGCATTTGAAATATGTGATTACCTTGGGAGAGCTCCAGATGTTCAGGTTATGCCGGTAGGTAATGCAGGGAATATAACAGCTTATTGGATGGGCTACAAAGAGTACAAGAATGCCGGTAAGATAAACACCTTACCAAAAATGTTTGGTATCCAGGCTTCTGGTGCAGCACCAATAGTATACAATAGAGTTTTTGAAAAACCGGAAACAATAGCTACAGCTATAAGGATAGGGAACCCAGCAAGATGGCAAGAGGCAGTAAAAGCAAGAGATGAATCAGGTGGTAAGATAATAGACGTTTCAGATAATGAAATAATAGATGCTTACAAAAAAATAGCTTCATCTGAGGGGATATTTGTTGAGCCTGCTTCTGCAGCATCAATTGCAGGATTAATAAAACTGGTCAAAAGTGGTGATATTCCAAAAGGTTCACTCGTTGTAGCTATAGCAACAGGAAACGGCTTAAAGGATCCTAATACAGCAATATCAAACTTACCACCAACATTTACAATAAAACCTTCATTCAGTGAAGTTATGAGGTTTATAAATGGATAAACCTACTTCTTAGACATTATCTAAGTTATGAGTGCCTAAGGTACTTTCTCGCTTTTCAGTACTTCTAGGTAAGGGAATGGATTAAAGTTTTTTCAGGATATTTAGATGATTATTATACTATAGGGGAAGGAAAGAGCCCTTACTAGAAGTGTGTTTCTAATACTATGTGTTTTGAACACATTGATAATTGATTTTATTACGGAGAATGTTAGAAAATATACATCTATGGTTAGGTTGAGATTTGCTCCGAGTCCTACGGGTAAGCTTCATTTGGGTAATGTTAGGACAGCAGTTTTTAATTGGCTTTATGCTAAGAAGCACGGTGGCAAGTTTATTTTGAGAATAGAGGATACGGATCTTGCTAGGTCTGAGGAGAAGTATGTTGAAGCAATTAAAAAGGATCTTGAATGGTTAGGGCTTCACTGGGATGAGATATATTTCCAGAGTCAGAGGTTTGATATTTACAGAGAATATGCTAAGAAGCTAATAGAGATGGGTAGAGCTTACTTTTGTACTTGTACGAGAGAGGAGATTGAGGAAAGGCAAAAGGATAACCCTAATGCTAAGTTTGGTATCAAGTATGATAGGCACTGTAGGGGTAATACGACTGAACCGGAAGATAAAAGCTATGTCATAAGGTTTGATATTGGGGAATTTGATTACGTAGAGTTTGAGGATAAGGTTAAAGGGAAAGTTATGATTCCGTTTTCAGATCTTGACGATTTGGTGATAATAAAGAGTGATGGATCACCTACTTATAACTTTGCTGTTGTTGTTGATGATCACCTTATGGGGATAACTCACGTTATAAGGGGAGAAGATCATCTAACTAACACTGCTAAACAGATATTAATATACAAAGCTTTAGGCTTTGATATCCCAGTGTTTGCACACTTGCCACTTATATTAAACAAGAATAAGTCACCTTTATCCAAGAGGGAAGGATCAATAAATATTGAATATTACAGAAAGCAGGGGTATGTACCAGAGGGTATAATTAACTACTTAGCTAGGTTAGGTTGGTCATACGGCGATCAAGAAATTTTTACTATGGAAGAATTAGTAAGGCTGTTTGATATTGAGGATCTTAACAAGTCTAATGCTGTTTTTGATGATCAGAAGATGTTATGGGTTAATAGTGAGCATATAAAGATGCTTACCCCGGAAAAGTTTCTTAAGTACTACAAGATATTTTTAGAGGAAAATCAAATTAAAGAGACGCTGGATGATGATTTTATTAAGAGAGCATTTGAGGTATATAAAAACAGGGTAAGCACTCTATGGGATTTCTACAACAGCACAAGGATATATGCTGTTGAAGATATAGATATTGATCCATCATTTGAGTTAGATAAGATGATTGATGATACTATAAGGAACTGTTTTAGAGATTTAGCTAATAATTTGGATGAGATAATTTCAAAACCAAATGAGGAAGGTGAGGTAATACTGAGAAGCATACCTGAGAAATATGGTATAAAGCTAAAGCAGTTTGGACCACCTCTTAGGATAGCTTTGACGAACAGTAAGGTTAGCCCAGGGCTAGTTGATATTATCAAGCTGCTAGGTAAAGAGAAAACTCTTAGGAGAATATCAAAATATTTTTAGGTTTTGTATTTTAGTTTATTCCGAGTACCTTTTTTATTTCTTCAACATGTCCTTCTACTTGGACTTTCCTGAATATTTTTATTATTTTGCCGTTTTCATCGATTATGAATGTACTTCTCTCTATTCCCATTGTTTTCTTACCGTATAGATTCTTTTCTTTCCATACTCCATATTTTTTTATAACTTCTAATTTCTCATCGCTTAGTAATGGAAAGTTTAGGTTATACTTTTCTTTAAATTTTTTGTGTGATTCTACACTGTCAGCACTGACACCTAAGACAACGATGTTTTGGCTTTGTAGTGTATTTAGGTTATCCCGGAACGAACAAGCTTCTTTTGTGCATCCTGGTGTGTCATCTTTTGGATAAAAGTATAGTATTATTTTTTTGCCTTTAAAGTCACTTAATCTTATTATTTCACCGGAGTCAGAAGGTAATGCAAAATCAGGTGCTTCCATACCTATGTTTAGCTCTACGTAATCCATAAAATCCCCCTTATTTATATAAAGATAGATCAAAAACACTATCAGGTAGCTCGTTTGTTGAAACTTTTGAAAGATAGGTAAATCTTTTTTCACTGTATAGTGGAGCGTTTATGATATCTAATCCTTCTAGCAAGGTGCCGTATACAAAATATTTTTTAGCGTTTGGTTCTATTTTCATATTGTTTAGCCCGAATATCTTGAGAAAGTTTTCGGTATTGAATTCCATACCTGCTGCTTTTAGCATGTTTTTATTAAATTCATTTAAGCCATTCTTAGCTATATCAAGGGTTATGTAATAATATCCTCCGAAGTTGTTTGTCAGTTTTACTGCTTCAAATCCCATTATGTTGGTTTTTTCCGAGGTAATCCATATTTTTATTTCTATACCTATGAGTTTTATTAGATTAAAGACTCTATTTATCCTAGTTGACAAGTCTACAATGTAATTTGACACACTGTTGTAGGTTTTTACTTTTCCGTCTTCTTTTACGTAAACTTTGTTTTGATTTAGGTCTATTAGTGTTGTTCTTTTCATACCTGTCATCTGTATAAGTTGTTTATCTTTTTTTATGTAAGTTCTCGTGTAGTTAGTTTCTTTACCGTTTACTATGGTTTTTTGCTCATAGAACAAATCAGCATAGATGTAAGAATAACAAGTTATAACTGTTACCAAAATGTAAATATACTTTATACTCTTCATAGTGCTTTAATTAATGTAATAAAAAGCCTACTTTATTTCAAGAGTTTTTGCCTTTGTTGAGAGTTTAGCTTTGATTTCTTTATAATGTTTTAGTAAATTGATTTTTTGGTTTTTTATTTTAATTTATTTTGCTGAATTGGGGAGGTTATATGGCGGTTTTGTTTTGGTTTGTTGTGGTTGTTTGGTTATGTGTTGATATATATTTTGTTTTCTTGAGAAGAGTAGGTTATTATACAAAGGTAGAGAGAAGGACTAAGATAATTGTTACATTTCTGATACTTTTAGGGGTTTTTTTGGCATCTTTACCGGAGAGTTTTAGGGAATCGTGGGCAGTGAGAGAGTTTGGTACTTTTCAGATTATAGGTACTTTTGTTCTGCTTTTAGGGGTAGTTTTGAGAATAATTTCAATTCTTACTTTAGGTAAATACTTTGCTGGTGATATATTGGTTAACAGTGAAAGGAAGTTGGTTAAGAGTGGTATATATAGGTGGGTGAGGCATCCAAGTTATACTGGTGAAATAATTGCATTTCTAGGGCTTGCGATAGTTTTTGAACATATTCCCTCCTCGTTATTCATATTTATTTTCCCATCTTTGGCTTTTATTTATAGAGCTATAGTTGAAGAAAAATTTTTGGAATTAGAGTTTGGACAGGAATACATTGAATACAAGAAGAAAACGAAGATGTTTATACCGTTCCTTCTTTAGGGATTCGTAGAGGTAGAGATTTTATGGAAAAACTTGTTTTTAATATTTTCTTTATTTTAATAGCAGTAATGGCTTTTTTTAGAATAATTAGATACTATTCTGCTAGAGTAGCTAAACTGAATCTTGAAGATCCTGAACATAATTGTAAGGTATCGGTTATAATACCGTGTAGAAATGAGGAGAAGAGGCTGAAATATTTGTTAGAATCACTTAGGAAGCAAACTTACAAAGATTTTGAGGTGATAGTTGTTGATGATGATTCTGTTGATAGAACAGTTGAAGTTGCTAAAAGTTATGGTTCTAGGGTGATTAGTAGAAAGGAAGTTTTCCCGGATTGGGAAGGTAAGAGTGCAGCATGCTATGCTGGAGCCATCAATGCAAGTGGTGAAATTCTGTTGTTCCTTGACGCGGATGTCATGCTTGAAGAAGAGGCTTTAGAGTATCTTCTAAGGTACTTTAGGTCAGATAGTGTTGTCTCATGTCAACCATATCACTACATTGAAAGGTTATATGAAAACTTATCGTTGATACCTAACATTATAGCTATAGTTGCATTAAGAGCTGGTAAGCAAAATAAACCTTTCAGTACCGACAATGGCCTATATGGTCCGTGTATAATGATAACAAAAGATTTATACCTTGAAACGGGAGGACATAAACTAGTAGCAAAGAGCATAATAGAAGATGTTGATTTAGGTATAAAGTTATCAAAAATGGGTATACCAATAACGATAATACCACATAATAACTTGATAAAGTTTAGGATGTATCCTGAAGGGATAAAATATCTTTTTGATGGCTGGTCAAAGAATATGGCTTTAGGTGCATCGGTAACTAAACCGATTGAACTACTAATGATTACTTCAGTTATTGCTTCATCCTTAGGAACGTTTCATTCTCTAATAATGTCAATTATTCAGAGAGATGTTTTTTTGGCTTCACTATACTCTGGGTTTTACTTAGTACTAGGATATTTGATTTTCTTTACCTCAAGAAAGATAGGAAGTTTTAGCCCTTTGGTGATACTATTCCATTATATCATAACTATATTCTTTTGTATAGTATTTGTGAGGTCTGTGTTACTTAAGGTTACGAGGTCTAAGATATATTGGAGGGGGCGAGAGGTACAATTATGAATCTAGAGATAAATAATGGACTATTATTGTTTATATTTAATTCCTTATTTTGGATAGGGTTCAGTTTTTTGATAGGTTTTATATGTCATTTAATTCCTTTTAGTTTCTATAGCCCTAAGAACCCTATTTTTAAAGAAAGGTTTTGGGAGTTTGGAGGTAAGCTTTACGAATTTCTGTTTTTTGTGAGGTTGTGGAAAGACAAAGTTCCAGAGGCAGGAGAGTTAATAAAAATTAACCCTTTTAATAAGAAAAAACTAGCTTCGAGAGAGTTATCTTATCTTGAGAGGTTTGTTGTAGAGACATCTAGAGCTGAGTTAGTTCACATACTTGTCTTGTTAATCACCCCACTTTCGTATCCTTTTAATCCGCCTATTGGTGATTATATCATGACTGCTTACGGTGTATTAGCTAATGTACCTTGCATAATAATACAAAGGTACAATAGGATTAGGTTATTAAGGTTATTGAAGAAGATAAGCAGAGGTTCAGCTATTAGGAGAATAAAAAGTTAGTTGGTTTGTCAGTACGTTAGAGAGGATAATTGGAAATTTTTTGATATTTTTGAAACTGTTGAAAATGTTTTTTTATTCATTTATTGTTTCTCTGAAAGTTAAGGAGGTTAAGGGTTATGGCTAAAGGATATTGGATGTTGGTTTTGCATGCACATTTACCATTTGTTAGGCATCCTGAATATACGGATGCAATGGAGGAAAGATGGCTTTACGAGGCTATGAGTGAAACTTATATTCCTTTGCTTATGATGTTTGAGAGATTGGTTAATGAAGGGGTTGACTTTAGGATTACGATGTCTATTACTCCTCCTTTGGCTAACATGCTTGGTGATAAATTGCTTCAGGACAGATATGAGAGGCATATTCAGAAACTTATTGAGCTTGCTGAAAAGGAAATACACAGAACTAGGTGGCTTCCAGAGTTCCATGAAACTGCAAAAATGTACTTAAAGCACTTTAAAGATGCTTTAGATGTTTTTTATAAGTACAATAGAAACCTTTTGAATGGATTTAAGATGTTTCAGGATTTGGGGAAGCTTGAGATAATAACTTGTAGTGCTACTCATGGTTATGCTCCTCTTATGGAGATGTATCCTAACGCTGTTAGAGCCCAGTATTTGGTAGCTAAGAGGGATTATGAAAGAGTTTTTGGTAAATCTCCTAGAGGTGTTTGGAATGCTGAGTGTGCTTATTATCCTGGACTTGAAGAGATACTTAAGGAAGCTGGTATAAGGTTCTTCTTCGTTGATACTCATGGTATTCTCTATGCCGATAGGAGGCCGAAGTACGGTGTGTTTGCACCAATGTACACAAGAAATGGTATTGCTTTCTTTGGTAGAGATGTTGAGACTTCAAAATCTGTTTGGAGTGCTAAAGAAGGATATCCTGGAGATCCATGGTACAGGGAATTTTATAGAGATCTGGGATACGATGCTGATTACGATTACATAAGACCTTATATACACGAGAGTGGTATTAGGTTAATGACAGGTATAAAGTATTATAGGATAACTGGCCATGATGTTCCGCTTGACAGAAAGGAACCTTATAATCCTCACAAAGCTATGGAGAGGGTATGGGAACATGCTGGAAACTTTATATTCAACAGGCAGAAGCAGATAGAATGGCTTTCAGGTATGATGGATAGAGAGCCTCTTATAGTCTCTATGTA
Source organism: uncultured Brevinematales bacterium (assembly GCA_964475465.1). Taxonomy (GTDB): domain Bacteria; phylum Spirochaetota; class Brevinematia; order DTOW01; family DTOW01; genus JAPYWX01. Next base: position 1,203 of record CAYYXA010000015.1, on the reverse strand, counting down.
TGATGCTGAGTTGTTTGGGCATTGGTGGTTTGAAGGACCGCAGTTCTTGTATGCAGTTATAAAGAAGTGTTGGGAATCGAGGAACTGGGAAACACAAGTTGAGATGATAAGTCCAATGGAATACTTGCAGAGATATCCAAAAAACCAAGTTGCTACTCCGCCAATGTGTAGTTGGGGTTACAAAGGTTATAATGAGTTTTGGCTTTCTGGCCCTAACGATTGGATATATAGGCATCTTCACAAAGCCGATGAAAAGATGATAGAGCTTGCAAACAAATTCAAGCATACGAAAGATCCTTTGATAGAAAGGGCACTCAATCAGATGGCTAGAGAGTTGTTGCTTGCTCAATCTTCGGATTGGGCTTTCATAATGAGGACAGGTACTACTGTTGAGTACGCAGTTAAAAGGACAAAGGATCATATAAATAGAGTATTCAAGATTTATGAGATGGTGCAATCGGGACATATTGATGTTGAGTGGCTTAAGTACATAGAGTACCTTGATAACATATTCCCTGAAATTGACTTTAGGTATTATGCGGATCCTGATAAATAATTTTTTACAAGAGGGCTTACGCCCTCTTTGGTCTCTCATTTGGCTATCAATTTGTGCTTAATGGTTTTTTTATTCTTTCTTCTAACTGCATTGTTTGCTTATGTTTACTTTTGATATAAGAGGTACAGGATTATGAAGTCCTCCTCTTGAAAGGTAAGGGATACTTTTATTAATATAAAACTGGAAGTTGAAAGCTATGGCATATGTAAATTCATTGCTTATAATAGTTTCATATTTCTATTTTCTTTCTCTTTTTGTTAGTTTTGTAAATTTGTTGTATAGTTTTAGGGGTGCAAAGGGGGCTTTTCTTTTTAAGTTATTTGCCTTGGGTTCTGTTTTGTTTTCTTTATTTTTGTTTGTGCATTTGGTTCTAGAGATTTTCGGATATGTTTTCCCTTCATTTACAGAGTGGGCTCTAGTGTTTATTGGTAGTTTGTCTTTGTTATTTGTTGGGTATGTCTTTGATTTTGTTTCTAACAAGAGGTTTTTTCTTTCTAACAAGGTAAAGGAATTTGTTTCTAGGGTTGGAGTAATCTTTTGGGTTTTGTTTTTTTTGCCTTTTTTGGTTTTAATTGCTTCGTTTCTTATTGGTAAGATGTCTATTTACTACTATGTTTTTGTTACTGAATTGATTCTTTTGCTTTCTT
>CAYYXA010000014.1:0-64691 GCA_964475465.1 uncultured Brevinematales bacterium | reverse complement strand
TCCTGCTGAGCCGCTCTTCCGATCTAGTTAAATATAAATCAAAAATTTATAAGCTACCCCAACTCAACATTCTTATCATCTCAACTTTAAAAATAAATTTTCCAGAATTCTGACGGACGAAAAAGTAATTCTGGGCAACCTAACAATAATCAAGGAGGCAAGACAATAATAAACAGGAATACCTACAGCAAATGTTAGAACTCCAAGTTTTGTTGAAATCTCCAACGGCAAAGAAGAGAAATAGTTAGTTAACCAAATGAAAACAACGTTAAAGAAGTTTGTGGCTCTAAAAAACAACTCTCCAACACTTGGGAAAAGAGCATAGGAAACATAAGAGAGCATACCTGAAGTTATATTTAGTGAAGATAATGGAACCATCACTATACTCGAAAGTATACCGACTACAGAAGATTTGCCAAACCACATCAGCACTATAGGTAATGTGAAAACAGTAGCAACAAGTGAAACAGAAAACAATGTTACAATACTCCTAGAGATATTACTCATCTCAAGCTTAAACACGAGATTCAAGAAGACTGAAAATGCATCAGAAACATACCTAGAAAAAAGTATAATACTTATTAGAGCAACAAAAGACAATACGAAGCCAACATCCACCGAAAGAAATGGATTAACCAACAACATAACTATACCAGTAATTGAAGTAATATTTAGGTAATTAGGCTTAAAGCTAAAGCTCCTCATAAGTAACACAATGGATGCCAGTACCGAAGCTCTAACAACAGGAGGTTTTAGCCCAACAACTATAGAGTAAATAATCAAAAACAGAGTACTAAAAGCAAATTGAACAACTCTAGGTATCCTAAACAGGTTAAACAATATCACCAACACACCAACTATCACACCAACATGGAAACCGGACACAGAAAATATATGTGCTAATCCAGCCTTTCTAACCCCTTCAGAAAATTCTCTTGACATCTCCGATGATTCACCAATAATAAGCGAAGATGAAAGCCAGAAAGTCAAAGGTAGTTCTCTCTCAAAAACATAAAAAACATTTTGTCTCAAGTCATTTGCTAACCTAAGTAGATCATTTCTCTCCTCTCCATAGGAATCAATCAAACTGTTTTCATCAGCATACAAAACAAATGGAACGTCGTTCTTAAGTAAATAAAGAGCATAAGACAGAAAGTCATTGTTTGTTAAGTAACTATAAAAGTGCCTAGGCTTACCAATTACGATAACATCAGCACCCAACCTACTAAATTCGCTATCATATTCTCTTAAGTAAACCCAAACGTTATAGTTAGAAGATTGAACAAGAACTTTTTTCAGGAAGCTAACCTTAACATAACCACTCAAAAAGCTTGTAGGGGGAGTAGAAACAAGTTTATCAACTCTCTTTTTAGAAATAACAAAGGAGTAAACAAAGGAAAGATAAAGTATTAATATCACAGGGCAAACCCACAGAACAAACCTTTTTCTAATCAATAAAGAATACAAGAGTAAAATTATGAGAATAATAGCTACCGATAATGTCACAACTGGGAAACTCGAATAAAACGCTAAAATCCCTTGTGGATAGCTATAAACACTAAGGAATATCCCTAATCCCAACCCAAGAAGCAAAGCTAAAAATATTGACAAAAGGAAAATCGACATTACAGAGTGGGCAGAGGGGGACTTGAACCCCCACGGGTTGCCCCACTAGATCCTAAGTCTAGCGCGTCTGCCAGTTCCGCCATCTGCCCAAATTGGGCCGTGCAGGACTCGAACCTGCGACCCGCTGATTAAGAGTCAGCTGCTCTACCAAACTGAGCTAACGGCCCATGCTCTCGCGCCCGGCGGGACTCGAACCCGCAACCATTGGATTCGAAGTCCACTGCTCTATCCACTTGAGCTACAGGCGCTCTCAAATCTCACTAAGATTATACTAAAAAATCAAAACCAATATCAAGAAAATGAAATAACCTAATGATCTTGTTCATAATACTTGCATGGACGCTATCATAGGTGTGAACGAAATCTCCATAAAATTCGCTAAATCTAACGATATCCCATTGATAATAGGACCATACGAAAAACAACTAGAAGATGTAAAACATATAAACGAATCAATAAATTTCCCTTCCATTGAAAACCTTCTTAACGGAATTGACAGAGTCTATAACTTTACTTTTAATTTCATGACATCATTCATCATAGAAGAAATATGTTTTGAAAAAAACATAAACCTCGTATCCATTCTTCCATTTAATGAAGGAATAATCGTAAAGTTCAGCAAGCCAAAAAGCTGTATCAAATGTATCACAGGAGAAGGAAAAATTTCTAATTACCTTTTACTTCTAGACAATCTTAGACAAATAGATAAAGAAACATTATTCAGAAGTATTATTATTTCTATGAGTGAAAAGAGAGACTTTTTTCTACACGAAGGTAAAATGGAGGAAATCACTAGCAACTGTGAGTGCGGAAACGAGAGAAAATATTCAAACTACGAGTATGGAGAAATGATAAATCCAGATTGTGGAAACGGATCTTCAGGAGTCTTCCCAGTAGATGACAGGAAGCTAGAAATAAAAAAGTTCTCACAACTTTTCAAGAAACACAATATCAATATCATCACTGAAGATGATAGCTATATAAGCTTTGAAGCAGAAGGCAAAAAAATGTTTCTATTCGAAAACGGAAGACTAATGATCTCAGATTTAAAGGACAAGGTAGTTATTGAGTACCTTTACAGGAAATACATAGGTAACTAACTACTTCGCTAAGTCTATAGGATAAGTATTAGATCGGTGGACAAATATCTCTATTGTTGTACCACCGTTCTTTATAGCCGTTATATCTGAAAGCTTCCTTATCATCATTAATCCTCTCCCGGTGGAACGCCCCTTGCTAGGAGGATTATTTAGCACCTTGAAATCAAAGCCTTCCCCTTGGTCAGAAACCTCTATATGGAAACCGTTGTTGCTTATCAAAGCCTCAGATCTTATCAATTTACGGTTATCAAACTTGTTACCATGCTCTAAAGCATTATCAAAAATTTCATACAAAATAGTCTTTATTTTCCAGACATCGTCATCCGTAAAATCTACTAACTTGCTAACTAAATAAGACACATAATTGTCTACTTCGTAAACATTAGATCTCAAAAAACATAACTCATGGAAAGAATAAAATTTCTTCCGATGAATAAGAATTACTCCCCCTCCTGTCTCTCTCTCTAGCTGATACAAAAGCACAGATTTATTATATGCCTTCTCTACTATTTCTCTAAGGCCTTTAACCTTAAATTTCGAATAATCTAAAATAACACCCAAAGTGTCAAAATCTGAAAATATTCTTTTCACCGTCTTCTTATCAATATAAATATTACTCCTAGATGATACGAAAAACGCTACTCTTTGGAATGGAGCCAAGCTAAGCAATATATCATTCGTTTCCAAATTTATTTCAGCCAAAGGTTGCCCCTCTACAAGCATTAAAAACGAGTTCTTAAGAGGCAAATAACTATGTGATATATTTTTTAAGTTTGTTGTTATCCAATAATTAAAATTCCCAAGGATAGAAGACGTAGGTATGTTAAATATTTTACTGACTGGCATTTTTATCGCTTTTCAGATATATTATCAAATAATAGGCACCTGAAACAATAACAAGAAGCATACAAACAAACTGGAGTATTTTAACCGCACCTAAAGGTATTAATTTCACAAGGACCAGCACAGATAAAGAATATAAAATTGCCAAAAGCAAAGTTAAAAGTTTCCCAACGAAAACGGCTTGAAAAACAAATTTTTCGTTCTTTATCTTTTTCACAGAAAAAACCGATATTAGAAAATCCCTCAAAACAACTAGTACAACAAAATACAAATCTAAAATCCCCTTCTGTAACAACAACAATGATACGGAAGTCGAAAGAACTTTATCACCCAGTGGATCAAGAATTTTTCCCCAGTCCGACACTTGATTAAACTGTCTAGCAACAAAACCATCAACTGCATCAGTAACATATGCTAGCACCAAAACAATAAAAACAACCTTATAATTTCCTAACCAAAAAAACACAACTATCGGTAAAGTTAGATAGATCCTTATCAAGGATAACACATTAGGCACCGTTATTATTCTGCTATCCATACACGATTCTTCTCCTGATAGTTATTTTTAGCACTTTTACATATCAAGCACTTACCATCTTTATAATTTTCTTGCTCATAACTCAGACAACACACAAGTTTACCACATGGCCCTATGAGTTTTGCATTCACTTCCGACAAGGATTGTTCCTTAACTAAGTTAGCTGATATGTGGTCATTCTCAACATCAAATTTGCTACAGCAACACTCCATACCACATATACCTATTCCCCCCATAAGCCTGAATGCTTCTCGTGAACTCACTTGCCTCATTTCTATTCTTGTCTTAAAAATAGATGCAAGCTCTTTCACCGCTTCTCTAAAATCCACTCTCTTCTCACTTGTATAGTAAACAACAACTTTGCTCTTGTCAAGGATAAAGTGAATCTTCAGAAAATTTATATCTGGCAAATGCTTCCTAAGTGTGCTCTTTACTTTATCGTGATTACGCTTCGACATACCCTCATTTTCTCTGAAGCTTCTCAATTGCTCCTCAGTTGCTTTAGAAATCACCTTTAACGTGTTTTTCGTCCCCTCTGGAATAATCTCTATCATATCACTTAACGATTTCGCTATATCCAAACCTAATTTCGTCTCTACAACCAAGTAATCTCCCTTCTTTACCTCCATCCCTTCAGGCAACTCACCCACTTTCATACTATTATCGAGAAACACTCTAATGTATACGTACATCTCTAATTCTATTCTAAAGATGTACAAATGTCCATTTCTAATTAAGAGAGGCATCCAAAAAACTTAATTTGTCTAGGCAAATACAATCAAACAGTAATCAGAATCCAATAACTCCAAAGAGCTTCACAACTCTATATAATTCCATAACTCAAGCTAACAGAAATTAATAATCCTTCCTAGCTGTCTTCATTAAGAAATAATTAAAGGCATCTCTAATCGCCTGAAAACTAGCATCTATTATGTTCTCAGAAACACCTATGGTCATGAACGTAGAGTGGTTATACTCAAATTCTGTTAAAACTCTTATCTTAGCGGCAGAACCTTCCTTAGGGTTTATTATCCTCACCTTGTAATCTACCAATCTAAGCTCTGATATCTTTGGGAAGAACTTAGATAGAGCTTTTCTAAGAGCTTTATCCAAAGCGTTCACAGGTCCATCACCTTCATCAGCAGTTATCTCTATTCTATCTCCAACTCTCACCTTTACCAAGGCGTCATTAACAAAATCGTTCTGACTCTTTATAACATTCACCGTGAAGCTAATACAATCAAAAAACTCTTCTTTCATACCAACCAACTCTCTAACCAGAAGCTCAAAAGACGCCTCTGCACTTTCAAAGTTATACCCTTCGTTCTCAAGCTCTTTTATCTTATTCAAAACATTCCTCATTAAGCTCTCGTTCGAAACCAAATCAATCAAATCAGGTATATTCTTTATCTTTTCCACAATATTACTTTTACCAGATTGCTCAGATATGAGTATCCTTCTCACATTCCCAACTTTTTCAGGAGGTATATGTTCATAAGTTCTAGGATCCTTTTGTACAGCATTAACATGCACCCCACCTTTGTGAGCAAAAGCACTACTACCAACAAAAGGTTGTCTCTCATTAGGCATGAGATTAGCAAGATCATAAACAAACACAGAGATATCTCTTAACTTCCTAAGCTTCTCTTCTGTTATACCGTTTAGCTTTTTACCCATTTTTAGGATTAACGAAGGGATTATAGATATCAGATTTGCATTACCGCACCTCTCACCAAAACCGTTCATAGTCCCCTGAACCAAAACAGCACCATTCTGAACAGCTTCAATAGAATTAGCCACAGCAAGCTCACTATCATTATGTGCATGGATTCCCAGAGGAGCCTTTATAACCTCTTTCACCTTAGCCATTATTTCTCTAATTTCACTCGGCAAAGTGCCACCATTAGTATCTGCTAGCGTTATATTGTCAGCACCTCCCCTAACAGCAGCCTCTAAAGTTTTTAGTGCATAGTCGGGATTATCCTTGAACCCATCAAAGAAGTGCTCAGCATCATATATCACCTCTTTACCCTTATCCTTCAAATAAGCAATTGAATCGTAAATCATTTCCAGATTTTGCTCTAAGCTTATGTTAAAAACCTTATGTACATGTAAATCCCAGGACTTACCGAATATTGTCACTACCGGAGTATTTGCATTTATAAGTTCCTGTATATTTATATCTTCATGAACTTTATTCTTAGCATGTCTAGTACTACCAAATGCGGCCATTTTCGCATGCTTCAACTCTATCTTCCTAACCTCCTCAAAAAAAGTCTTGTCCTTAGGATTCGAAGCAGGCCAACCACCCTCTATATAATCCACACCAAAATCATCCAAGACCTTCGTCAAAACCAACATATCGTTTATTGAAAAATCAACACTCTCACCCTGCCTACCATCTCTCATCGTAGTATCATATATGTAAATAACCTCTCCCTGCATATCACACCTCACAAAAAATTAGCATTCAACTTATTATAAAATTTAATCACAAATACCAATAATTCAAAAATTCGCGATTTACACTTAACAGTTTGAATAAAAAGTATGATTGAAGCCTTGCAAAAAATCAAATTTTATTACCGCACTCTGGAAATTTTCCAAACATCTAGCCTACGAACAATCACTCATTCATTAAACTTCACTAAGAGTAAAGACGCTGTGTTTCTCTAAATAAGAAAGTAAATATTGCTACACAAGAAAAAGAGCCAGGATCTTTGTTCTTTGTAAATTTCTAAAAAGAATCAATTTTCTTAACCTCGTTGAAAATCAAACCTTATACACTATTGAAATATTTTTCCCTATACATTGATAATCTATTCAAGAATGGAAAGTGATAAAATAAGAGAAGACATATTAGTTGACTTTCTGAAACCTGGAATGGTTTTGGCGGGTGACCTGTTTTCCAAAGAAGGGATATTCATCTGGCCAGCCAGAAAACCTATAACACAATCAGTAATAGATGAACTTAAAAAGAAGGGAATTAAAGAACTCTACTACACAAAAAATATCAGTAAAGACCTATCTCAAAACATGCCACCAATGTTTTCAGAAGAAATTAAGGAAGAAGCTAAAGAAGCTATAGATAAGATCTTAGAACAAGTAAAAAAAGATGAAAAAGTAAACGTAGAAGAAGTAAGAAACGTCATAGAAAAACTATTCAAAGAAATGATATCAAAACTAGGTAAGGCAGCAATAAACCTGTCAATAGTCAAAAACTACGATGAATATACATACACGCATCTAATCAACGTAACAATACTATCAATGTTTTTCTCAAAATTCCTAGGTGCAAGTGACTTCGTGATAAAAGAGGTTGGAATGGGAGCTATACTCCATGACATTGGCAAGGTAAAAATTCCCACTTCCATCCTCTACAAACCGGGTGAGCTAACAGAGGAAGAGCTAAAAATCATAAAGAAACATCCAATAATAGGTTACTTCGCAATAAAAGATGAACCCACTGTTAGTACTTACGCCAAAAAAATTGTTCTTTTCCACCACGAAAGGTTTGACGGCAACGGTTATCCCCTCGGCTTAAAGTTTGACAGAATCGGCAGATATCCACAAATCGTAAGCTTAGCAGATGTTTTTGATGCTCTGACTTCCGAAAGACCATACAAGCAAGGAATGTCAATCCCTCAAACTCTAAATTTCATAATGAAAAAATCAGGGATATATTTTGAACCTCTTCTAGCCCAGAAGTTTATCATGGAAATGTCAAAACTCTACGGGCTCCCTTCACCTTATGCCATCGGCTCTTTTGTCTTATTGAACACAGGCGAAAAAGCACTAATAATTCAAAAAGATTCAGAATACACTCTTAGGCCCACAGTTCTAATCATTGAAAACGCTTTAGGTAAACCTGATACAAAGAGGAAAATAAACCTCTACCTAGACTCTTCCAGATACATCGTAAGGTCAATAACCGAAATTGATGAGATAGAAAAACTGAAAATCATAATGACCTAAAGCAAACTAAGCTTATTAGCCAATTCCTGAGCCTTTTGTGATATTTGATCAAATGGTGACATTGAAGCTACCTTCCTTAGTATCATTATTGCATTATTCTTATCGCCCTTCTCCATAAAAGCTGAAGCCATGCCAAACAAAGAAAGCTTTATCTGCTTCGAGTTAGGAAACTTATCAATTATCTCCTTATAGGTTGCAATCGCTTCATCAAACCTCTTAAGCTTCAATAGAACTTTTGCTTTTATTGATAGAACCTTTTCAAACAAATCATTCGACGTGTCCACTCCAGAAAGCATAAGCTTCTCTATAACTCTCAGAGCTTCTGAATACTCACCCATGTTATACATATTTTCAGCCAGATATATTGCATTCATAATGCTAGATATAGTACCATCAAATGTTATATCATCCGCTGTGATATGATTATTCTTTTTCGTTAGATCCATTGAAGGAATCTTATCCAGTACCCCAGTTTCTTTTGCTTTCTTAGCAATCTCAATATATCTCTTTGCCTCATTAACCAACGAAGAGTCAGGATACACTCTAAGAAATCTCTCAAAAACCTGAATCGCTTGATCATATTTCTTACTTGTCAAAAAGTACTCACCTATCTTCAACATTCCGACATCCGGAGGAACAATAATATTATTCGATAAGAGATTATTAACCTTAATTCCTATATTTCTAAGCTGATTACTCAAAGCCTTCAGCGTCTTAAATAGAACTTCAGGATTATTGGACGCAAAAATCTCAAATTCCCTCGTCGTGAAAGCAATAACCTCAGAAGGTTCAACAGCCATAACTGTCTCACCCCTAGGCACACCTATAATCGCCGATTTCAGACCAAAAATTTCACCAGGCCTAGCAGGCTTAGAAATCTCCTCACCTGTATCCTCAGATATAAACTTTATCAGTACTTTCCCACTCTTCAGAAGAAAAATCTCATCACCTACATCTTTGTCAAAGTAAATTATTGCCCCCGAATTATACTTTCTCAGACTCGGCATCTCTACACCTCAGAAAATATTACTACTAACACATAATCAATATCAAATAATTTAATCACAGAATTTCAAACTCACAAACCTACCTTAGCCATACCCAAAACATGTTCTAAATTAACAAAACCAATTCTGCTACAAAGACATGAATACATCTTGAGTATCTTCAAGATCAAGTAATTTAACTACTCAGAAGATCTCACATTCAAAGCATCTTTACGAAAAGTAACACAAATGCTTTGAAAACTTTTCTTTATAAAATACTTTATCTCCTTCATGTTACTAAAACGTAGGAAAGTATCTCAATCACAAATATATAGCAGTAAACATTCATAGGCGTAATTATTAATCTACTTAGGGATAATAGAGGTAAAAGAGAAATATCAAATCAAAACTTCTTATGTAGAAATCTATCGAATCTAACATAACATCACATGGATATTATATATCCATGCAAGAACAATTTGAATGGAATCCTACATTATTATCAAAATTTATTTGTTGGGGGTCTATCAATGATAGAAGTGAAAGTATGCAACAATATTAATGAATTCATAAAAGTGGCTTTCTTGGTACAAGGAGACAATCCGAACTGGACACCACCATTACTGATGGACATAAGGAAAAAGCTAAACAGAAGTAAATCTTCTTTTTTGAAGCATAACGAAGCTGAATTTTTCATAGCCTACAAAGACGGTAAACCCGTAGGCAGAATCGCAGCAATAAAAAACAATATTCACAACCAGAGATACAACAAAACTGACGGATTTTTTGGTTTCTTCGAATGTATCAATGACCAGGAAGTTGCTAACGCTTTGTTCGACAAAGCAGCAGAATGGCTAAGAAACAACGGGCTCAACACAATGTACGGACCAACAAACTATTCAACAAACGATGAACTAGGATTACTTGTTGAAGGCTTTGATTCACCTTCCTACGTAATGATGCCGTACAACCCCGAGTACTACAAAACATTAATAGAAAACTACGGATTCAGAAAAGCCAAAGACCTTTATGCTTGGTACTATGATCCAACTTTACCAATAGACGAAAGACTACTAGAATTGACAGAAAAAGTTCTAAAAAGAGGCAAATTCAAAGTCAGATATCTAAACACAAAAAAAATGGAAGAGGAAGTTGAAAAGATAATAGAGATATACCATGACAGTTGGTCAGAAAACTACATGTTTATTCCCTTGACCGAAGAAGAAAAAAAGGAAACTGCCGAGTTTCTAGCTTCGATAGTATACCCCGAAATGGTAATAATAATAGAAAATGAAAATGGCGAAGCTGTTGCTTTCTCTGCCGTAGTACACAACCTTAACGAAGTGCTGATAAAGTACAGAACAAAAAACCTGACATTGCTAAACATCCAGCAACTACTCGCTCTAGCATACAGGCTATACATAAAACCAAAAAATAAATTTAAAAGCGGCAGGCTACTTCTAGCAGGAGTAAAAAAGAAGTACAGAAAGCTGGGACTTGATCTAGTGATGTATGTAAAATCTTACCAGAACTCGATGAAGGTGGGATACAAGTATGGAGAACTATCTTGGACACTAGAAGACAACTTTCTAATAAACGAAGGAATAAAGAAAATGGGAGGCAAAATACACAAAATCTACAGAATTTACTTCAAAGAAATTTAATCTGACAACTATTTAAGCAGCTAGCATTCCAAATACAAAAGTGCTTTAGACATAAACGTTACGAAGCCTAATACGTTAGGAATACTTTCTATTTGCACCGGCTAACTGATAAGAAGTTTACAGCTCTGCTTACACTTAATAATGTTTAAACAATAGAAAACTATAAGCATCTTTTAAACAACTTTATTGCTACTTTCTCTAAAAGCTTCAATGAAAACCCTATATACTATTCCTACGCTTACAAAGGATATTACAGTATTTGTTCCCCCGTAGCTCAGAAAAGGGAAGTTAGTTCCAGTAGGTGGAATCAACAAAGTTGCAACCATCATATTAGCAATAGCCCAAATAACAATGAGAGAAGCCATACTGAAGACAAGTAATGCTTTATATTTATCATTTACCAGTCTTGCTAAATTAATAGCAGAAACGAAATACATAACAAGTGATATAATCGTTATTAAACTACCTACTAACCCAGTTTCTTCAATTATCACCGAAAATATAGAATCTGTATGGGGCTCTGGAAGGTACCTTTCTTTTATTATTCCATTTCCTAGACCAGTTCCCAATACTCCGTTAGAAAAAACTTTCAAAAACTGTATTGTATGATACCCTTTATCAAATGGGTCACTCCAAGGATCAAGAAACGCAAATAATCTATCCTGGATATACCTAAATTTTTCACTTAACAAGAAAATTATCACAAGCGATGTGAACAACGTTATCAGTATATGCCTGAGAGGAATACCCCCCAAAAACATCACTAACAAAGCACTTCCTAACATAAGTACAGCATTTGACAAGTCAAGCTGCAACGAAACTATAAAAAAGAAAGTCACAGTAACAATGAAAAGAGGCAAAAAGGAGGTAAAAAAGTTTTTTGTATCACTCTTTCTTGATATTACTACAGGCAAATAAATAGCTAAGGATAACTTCATAACCTCGGATGAAGAAAAAGAAAATAGCCCCAAATTTACCCAACGGATCGCCTCACCTTTACTCTTACCTAATCCCGGAATAAACGGCAGTATGCCAACTATTATCCCCAAAAGCACTATAAACTTGACGTACCTTGAATAAAAAGAAGTAGGTACTTTCATTGTTATCAGCATTACAAGCAAACCTAAACCAAACCATAAAAGTTGCCTTAAAAATATGAAAAACGGATTATTGTATAGCTTATTACTCAAAGCATAGCTAGAAGATAGACTAAAAACAACACCAATAATGACCAACGCTGAAAATGAAATTGTGAAAACCTCTACCCAAAAGCTTAACTTCGACGCATCAATTGGTTTAACCTTGGAACTTGATAAATCCCTAAGGGCTTTCTTTTCAAGTGTATCAAAGCTATGATTAAAATCAAACCCCATGAAAGAAAATTCGGAACAAGAAACCTACCCTTTAAAATAACCTATCTATATATTCAATTTTCAGCATCCTCTCAAATCTGGGCTTAAACGAATACGTAAAAACTAACGATATACCCAAAGACCTAACAGGTAAAAACTTTATCTCCGCAAATACAAAAGAATTGCTTATCTTGTCAGCTAAAGGAATGATGTTATCAGCACCAAAAAACAACTTCAAAAACTGTGAAAACTGCAAATCAGTAGAGATAAAGAAAGAAGAATTCATGACACTAGCGTCAGCCAAAGGCACAAGAGGGAACCTATACCCTACTACTATATCCGAGTAATTAAAAATAGACCTATACCTTACTGCGAAAGGAATAACAAGCCCATACAAGACTTTAGAGTAGTAATCGGGAGTGAAAGCTCTACCATTCTCACCATAAGAAAAGTTATCGAACGCAACGGCCAAAGAAATCCCTCTATACTCGTCAAGTATTCTAATTTTAAGTGTAGCCAACGGTATATTTGCCGATATTTCACCACTACCAACAATACCCTGGACATCCTCAAAGAGCCCTAAGGTCAAGAAATCCCATAGTCCAACATATATCTTTGTCAAAAGGCTACCACCAGAGTAAATAACAAAACTTAAATTGTACATACCTTTCGAAACTGTATAAGGTGTAATTGTTGTCCCAAAATAGTATTCATAAGTATATGGTGGTCTTATGTCCAAAACAGATTCCTCAACAACTATCTCAGAATCTGAATATTCAGCGTAAGAGTAATATGAACATACCGAAACACTAACCAAAACTACTACGAATAGCAAATAAATTTGATATTTTTTCATCTACACGTCCTCCATACTTGCTAGAATCTTTTCTATTTTTTGGTTTAGGTTCATCTGCGAAAGATGTGCTGCATAAAGGATACCACTCTTTATACTCTTAGCGTTTGAAGCTCCATGTCCTATAAATACGTTACCTTTAATCCCTAAAAGCATTGCCGCACCGTACTCACTCACATCCGTTTTCTTCCTAAAACCTTTTAAAGCAAACTTCAACAAAGCTCCAACCAAAAAGCCATACCACTTTGACGTTATCTCCTGTTTCATCAATCTTGAAAGTGCCTTACTAGCACCTTCAGAGGATTTAAGAACTATGTTACCAGTAAAACCATCAGTCACTACAACATCCACATTACCTAAGAATATCTGATATCCTTCAACATTACCTATAAAATTATCACCTAACTTCTCTTTTAGAAGCTTTCTAGCTTCTCTCACTACCTCGGGCCCTTTATAGTCCTCCTCACCTATATTAAGTAATCCTATCCTTGGATTAAATTTTCTCAGAACGTTTTCAGAAAACACTTTCCCAAATATTGCAAAAAGCAAGTAATCCCTAGGCTCAAGGTCTATACTTGCACCAACATCAAGCAAAACTCTAAAACCGTATATTGAAGGTATAACAGTAGCGAGAGCAGGCTTAGAAACTTTATCCAGCCTACCTAGCCTCAAAACAGAAGCCACCACTACAGCCCCAGTATTACCTGGTGAAAAGAAACCATGTATCTCTCCACTCTTCAGCAAATCTAAAGCTACCATTATGGAAGAATCCTTCTTCCTTCTCGCTGCACTAAAAGGTTCATCCGTCATCTCAATAACTTCAGTAGCATTAACTATATCAAATTTTGCTTTCTTCAGAATTCTCTTAGGATACTTCTCTAGAACCTCTTTTATCTCATCTTCTTTACCAACCATAACAACATGTATGTCTCTCTTCTGAGCTGCTTTTATACACCCTATTACTGCCTCCTTTACACCCTTTTCAGTACCCATCACATCTACACCTATTGATACCATAATACCCCCTCTATTAGCCGAAACATGATTTTAATGATACATAGAAGTTAACCTAAAATTCAAAGTTTTAGAATTAATCTTAAAAATTTCGGGCTCATAGCATCCTCTCGTTCAAATACACTTATTAAAGCTATGCTTCAGTATAACTAATAAATGACGATAAGGTAACCAAAAAGGAAAATAATCTCATACTTTCAGTCGAATCCTCAGGGATAGTCATCTCAATTGGATATAGAAAATAATATACTTTCAAAATATTATTGAAAGTTCTTTTTTCTTGTTTTACAATAGAAAGTATCTTTAAAAGGTGGGAGGGGAAGATGTTTGAATATGATGTTTTAGATTTAACCAACATCAAAGTTGTTGGTGTTGGTGGGGGTGGCTGTAATGCTATCAACAGGATGATAGAGATGGGGGTCAAGAACGTTGATTTTATAGCAGTTAACACTGATGCGCAAGTCCTAGCAACCAACAAAGCACCAATAAAAATACAGATAGGGCAAAAGACTACCAGAGGACTAGGAGCAGGAGCTGACCCCAACAAAGGTAAAGAAGCTGCTGAGGAAGATAGAGATGTTATCTATGATGCTCTTCGAGGCTCCGACATGGTGTTCATCACTGCAGGTATGGGCGGCGGCACAGGAACAGGAGCAGCACCCGTTATTGCTCAAATTGCTAAAGAAATAGGAGCTCTAACAGTAGCAGTTGTTACTAAACCTTTCGTTTTCGAAGGTAAAAGGAGAATGGAAGTTGCTGAGGCAGGAATAAAAGAACTAAGAAGGTACGTTGATACCATAATTGTCATTTCTAACCAAAACCTCTACAAAATCCTAGACAAAAAAACAACTATAAGGGAAGCATTCAAAAAAGCTGACGAAGTATTGATGCAGGCTATCCAAGGTATGTCAGACATAATAACAGTTCCAGGCCTCATAAACGTCGATTTTGCAGACGTAAGAACTGTCTTAAAGGAAGGCGGTGAAGCTTTCATGGGAATAGCTATTGACAGTGACCCGAAAGAAGTAGCAACCAAAGCAATCAACAACCCTCTCGTTGACAACGCTAACTTTAAAGGTGCTAAAGCAATGTTAGTCAACATTACCGGAGGACCAAACTTCTCGTTAGACGACAAAGCAATAATAATGGAAACAATATCAGCTAACGCCGATCCAGACGCAAACATAATAATGGGTGCCTGCATAGAAGAAAGCTTAGGGAACAACATAAGAGTAGTAGTGATTGCTACAGGATTCTCAAAGGAAGCATCTTCATCAACTCAAGTAGAAAGCAACGCCGAGCAAATAAAAACTAGCAATGAAGAAAAAGAAAGTGCTGAAAACAAAAAAATCAAGGTACTACCAGGTATAGGGAAAATAGTATCAAGAGAAGAATTTTTATCCAGAGGTAAAGTTCAAAAACAAAACATAACCAGAGAAATTCAAGACGATATCTCCGTACCAGCTATAATACGAAGAAATAGGATATATACGTTCAATGTCTATGAAGATGATGAAGAAATAGGTGATATTGAACACGGTAAGTTCTAAACCTTAAAAAAGTTTTAAACTTTCTTAAAACTTCTTCTCCAAAAACTCCTTATACTTCTTGTAATCCTCGGTAGCAGCAATAAGAGGAATAATTATCGAACTAGCTATTATGTATGCCCACTGCTGAGTATTCAAAGTTCTCGTGTAATCTTTATAGTTATATACTGAAACTTGTTCCATCAAAAACTTAGTAATCATATAAGTAGCAGGAATAGAAACAATAAGAATTATCTGATACCTCCTATCAAAACTTTCAAAAAACGGCTTCTCATTCAAAGGAGGCACATAATTAGGATTTAGATTCACCTTCAAAGAAATTTCTTCTTTATACCTCCTTGGTTCCAATATATTCGTAACGTTTTCTATATAAATTTTCCTTTCAGTAGGTATAGTTTCTAGAATTTCTCTTATATCAACGTTACCTGAACTTAAAACATCTGAACTTACAACTTCCTTACCCTTCGCAGAAATTGGTATTAACAAAACCAAAGCAAATATTAACAATTTCGCTCCTAAACTCATAGACACATTATTTTTTAACCAAAATCAAGTAGAACTTACAAATTACAAAACATTGCAAACCTCTGTACCAAATAACAGTTTCAGATTTTCATTGGAAGCCTATAAAACCTATTACCGTTCAACTTAACTTCCTCTAACTTTCCGTTTTCTAATAGTTTCTTTACGACATCAGAGACCTCAAAAAAATCCAAACCAGTCGAAGCAACTATATCCAGAGTTGTCATGGGCCTTCGCTTTATCATGTTTAAAAGCTCCTCTATAAATTCCTCCTCTGAAGCAAAACGAACTTTTTCAAGATGTCTGTAAATTCTACTCAGTACGACTACGTTCGGGTGATACTTCTCTAAGACACTCCTAGCAAATTCCAATTGTTCGTGCGTCAAGGGTTTCGCCTCGGGGTATGCTCCAGGTCTATCAACCGTGTTTATCTGCACCGAGTCGGGTTCTATATATCTTACTGCCTCACCTATCTTTTCTAACTCCTCTTCTGTATTGTTTATCCCATCTACAAGCAAAACTTCTAAAAGCATAGTTCCACCAAAAATTTCCCTAAACTTCCTGAGTCCCTCTACAACATCACCAACTTTTATCCCTGGATGTGGTCTGTTAACTTTTTCAAACACTTCTTGAGTTGCAGCATCCAAAGAAGGGCAAACCACATCAGCATAACTAAGTTCTTCTCTAACTTGTGGGTCATATATATTACCTGAATGTGTCAGTACAGCTACAGGATAAGAAAACCTTTCCTTTATCTCCCTTATTATCTCCCCCAACTTCACATTAAGAGTTGTTTCTCCTGAACCCGTCAACGTTATATGGTCCACTTGTTGATCACTAAAACTTTCAAAAAATCTCTCCAACTCACTTATTATATCCTCTTTTTTTATATACTCCTTCCTAACATTCACAGTTCGCACCGTCCTACCAACCTCACAAAAAACACAATCATAATTACATATTTTATGCGGGACAAGGTCAACACCTAGTGACATACCTAACCTTCTTGAAGGTATTGGACCAAAAACATATTTAAAACCGTGCATACTTAAAGTAAGTATAAAAAGAAATCAACCTCTAATCAAATTCCAACGCTCTTAACAACTTTATTTGAAAATTTGTTCTTTCTCTATTCATAGGAATGTTACATCTCCCAAAATTCTAATTGCTTTAACTTGGAAGCATCTTAGAAATGCTACAACTTAAGAAAGTTAAACTAAGCACCCAACATATTCGTTGTAGAAAGGCTCACACTGAAAATTTGAAAATCTGTATGCAAATATCAAAGAATAAATTACCACAAACATGTATCACATAAAAACATCTGCAAAAGTTAACTTAGGAATAACAGTTTTAGGTAAACTTGGAAACGGCTACCACGAAATAGAGACAATAATGATACCTGTAGGAATTTACGATGAAATTTTCATCGATTTTTCACTTGAAAACCCAGAAAAAGAAATATCAATCGAAGGCAATTTTTCAGTACCTACAGACGAGAATAACATAATATGGAAAACAGTTAAATTCGTAGAAAACATAGTTTATAGGCAATTAGGATTCAAAGCAAAGATAAAGAAAAACATACCTGTAGGCTCGGGACTTGGAGGTGGTAGTAGTAACGCAGCAGGCGTTCTAAAGTGTTTGCTGTCATTTCTTAAAGAAAGAGGAATAATAACTAGTGAAATAGAAAACATGATACTCACTAACTCACATAGAATAGGTGCAGATGTTCCCTTTTTCCTGCGAAACGGTGCTAAAATAGCCCAGGGTATAGGAGAAAAACTGACAACTCTACCCAATTTGGTAGAAAAGCTAGAGAAATACAAAATAATTATTGTTTATCCAGGCATTAACATCTCAACAAAAGAAGCATACAAATTCATTGATGAAATGGAACTACTAGAAGGTAAAAGATGGGCTCATGATTTCTATAACAAGTTCATAAAAAACGAAATAGATGTAAGAAATTTTAAACAAATGTTGAAAAACCCATTTGAAAGTTTTATACTTAAAAGAGTAAAAGAAATAAAGGACTTTCTTTACTTGGAGAGTGCAATGTTTGCTTTAATGAGTGGCTCGGGTTCAGCAGTTTACGGACTGTTTGAAGAGGATGCTGAACTTAGCAAAGTGAAGTCGAAATTAGTAAATGACTTATTGGTTCCTGACAAATTCATCTTTGAAACAAGATTTGTCAACGAACCTTTCTTAAATTTTTTACCGGAGGGATTTTATGAAAGTAACCGACGTTAAGATCAAAAAGTTTGATGGGAGAACTCCTGGAAAAGTCAAAGGAGTTGCCTCAGTAACCTTTGATGGACAATTTGTTGTCCACAACATCAAAATAGTCGAAGGTAGAGACAACAAATTGTTCATCTCTATGCCTTCAAGAAAGGTTGGTAACCAGAACAAGGATATTGCCCATCCTATTACCACTGAGTTCAGAAGAGAACTAGAAGACGCTATTCTTTCGCAGTTCAGAAGTATATAAAGAGTTAGAAATTCAGAACTCTGAATAAGCTTAAAAAATTTTCTCAAAGGGGGCTTGGTTCTCCCTGATCCTCTATAGAATTGTACCATTTGCCTTTGATCTATCTATAAAACGCGCCACTCAGCATACTACAACCAAAGTGCTATACGTTAATCTCATTTCTTTCAAAAATCAATGTCAGACAGAAAGCATTGACTCCCTAACAAGGTCTTTTGAAACTATCCTCCGCCCTGACGAAAACTTCAAAATCTTGCTTTCTATCCAATCCAAAATCTCAACAATATTTTCATTTCCTAAGTCAGGCACATCCTTGCCAGTAAGAACAGAAATTAAGTAATTTCTAGACTTTTGAGACAAACCTTTCTCTTCCTTTAGATAAGGAAGTACTCCTAGATTCTTAAGCACCTTTATTGAAAAATTAGCTAGTAAATAAAAAATTTTATCTTTCTCCTCTACTTCTACTAAATCTTTGAGAAACCTTATTGTTATAGAGTAAAGATATTCATCAAACACTTCGTAAGGAAGTGTTAAATTAATTATCTCCATTGCCATGTAGAGAATTGAAAGCTTCGAAATCTTGCCTCTGAAGAAACTAAAAAAATCTGCAAGCACTTCTACATCCTCTAGCGAAATCATCTTATCAATTGAAGATGGATATCTAGCCATTCCCTTTATAATGTTTGAAACATTTATCTTATTAGAAAACCTACTTTTGAACCTATTGGCTCCGTAGCAAACAAGATTTACCTTTCCTAGCTCAGGGGAAAAAACTACCACAACCTTATCATAATCCCTGGTATCCTTAGTACCTAATACAATCCCAGTTATATTTCTGAACTTTTTATTCACCATGGAAATACTTTATTTCACCAGGTTTGAATATTCCCCTATCGGTAATTATTCCCGTTATTAACTCCGAAGGAGTCACATCAAACGCAGGATTCCAAACCTCAACGTCCAAAGGAGCTACTTGCTTACCATAAATGAACTTTAGCTCTTTGTCACTTCTCTCTTCTATTGGTATGTCCCCACCTTTTTCCAAACTAAGGTCTATCGTTGTATAAGGTGCAGCAACATAAAAAGGAATACCAAAGTGTTTACAAACAACAGCCAGGTTATATGTTCCTATTTTGTTAGCCACATCACCACTTCTCACTATCCTATCTGCTCCCACAATCGCAACGTCTACCCTCCTTCTAGAAAGAAGGTATGAAACCATGTTATCAGAAATAAGAGTAACGGGCACCCCATTTTTTGAAAGTTCGTATGCTGTAAGCCTGGCTCCCTGTAATAAAGGCCTAGTTTCGCAGACATACACTCGTTCTAACTTGCCTCCCCAAAATGCCTTATATATAACTCCCAGGGCAGTACCAATTCCCCCAGTGGCCAACATACCGGTATTACAGTAAGTTATAACATTAGCACCATCCGGTATAACTTTCAAACCATTCTCAGCTATACTATCACAAAGTTCTCTATCCTCTTCATGCACCTTCTTAGCTTCCTCTTCAGCTAGGGAAACCAGAACATCAAAATTTTTTATATCCCTAAGCCTTTTCTCAATTCTGTCTAAAATAAGAAATATGTTATATGCTGTCGGTCTAGCACTTTTTAATACACCAATTATGTAGTCTAGTTTATCAGGATCCTTGTACTGATGAAGTCCTACACAAACACCATAAGCAGCAGCTATTGCTATAAGAGGTGCTCCCCTAACAGCAAGATCCCTTATCGAATCTCTAACCTCTTCAACAGTTGTACAAACAATATATTTCTCTTCACTTGGCAAAAGCCTCTGGTCAAGTATAGCCAAGCTACCGTCTCTATACTCTACAACTCTTAGCATACTCTTCTCTCTTCTTCTCATTAAATATCATCAAAACTTTTTCCTTAAGTACCCACAAAGCTACAAAAACCCAAGATAAAAACCTCTTAGTCACCTCAATAACGTTATCTACAACATTCCTTACTCCAGAGATTAACTCAACTCCCCTGCTGGACATTATTACAGAATACTCTTGAAACAATTCTTTATCATTTTTATTTATAAACTTAACAAACTTAAATGAAACAGTATCAAAAATAACCAAGTTTGGCTTAAGCTTTTTAAGCATCTCTATTCTCTCTTTATGCTTATGCTTACTGAGAATCCTACTTAAGCCTACTATATTAAGCTTCATTTCTGGAAAACTTAGTTTCAAATTGTTCTTAAACTTAGAAGCCATTTTCTCGTTACTTGCCACAACAGCAATTCTATAGTAATAATCAGATATGTTTTTTATTACCTTAAACAGCGTGGATGATTCCTTCACTATGCTTATATCGTTAACTCCAAACAGCAACCTAGTAACAAATCCAAAAAGCTTCGACGAAGGAACTATCATCTTACCAGATACAAGCTTTCTGTATTCATCAATGTAGATTATATTGAACAAAACCTTAGCATCAGCGAAAATTATGAAAAACTTATCCTTATCCAAAAGTTTTCTAAAAACAAGCTCACTCACTTCTTCATCGTGTAGGCAAGAAAATTTTATTTTCTTTATGATAAACTCTTTCATAGGTCTATATCTTCTCCGTGTACCTCTGGCCTAATAATCCTTCAGGCCTAATCAGAAGAGTCAATATAAGAAGCAAGTAAACAATTACATCCTTGTAGGCTGATGAAATGTAACCCCCTACGAAAACCTCAAACACTCCCATAATCAAGCCACCCAAAACTGCTCCTGGTATGCTTCCTATACCCCCCACCACAGCAGCAGTAAATGCCTTTATTCCCGGTATGAATCCCATATCATACCTTATCACAGAATAATAAGTTCCATAGAAAAATCCTCCAACAGCACCTAGGAAAGCTCCGATAAAAAACACCAAAGATATTACAGCATTGACATCTATACCCATGAGAGAAGCTGTCTTTATATCCTGCGATGTTGCCCTTATAGCTATCCCTAACTTAGTTCTAGTTATAAACAATGCAAGTACCAACATCAAAACGAATGTAAAAAACACTATCAACATACTCTTCAAATCAAAATTCAAAAACCTGACCGATGGAATCAAATCCGAGATTTTGCTATAACTTATCGCTGTATTGCTAACAAAGAGAAATACAAGGTTTTGAAGTATTATAGAAACGCTTATAGCGCTTATTAAAGCTGAAAGTCTTGGTGAATGCCTAAGAGGTCTATAAGCAAAAAGCTCTATAATTACACCTACAAATCCCACAATTATGGCAGCAACTATAACCGAAACTGACAAAGTAATTCCATAAACAGGCAACAGAGTAGAAAGCAAAATGTAAATTCCTAATGTAAAAAACGCTCCCAACATGAAAATCTCACTGTGTGCAAAGTTTATCATCATGAGAATACCGTAAACCATCGTGTAACCAAGTGCTATAAGTGCATATATGCTGCCCAAGGTAATACCATTGAACAATTGCTGAACAAAAATCTCAAACATCTAAATTATTATTAACATTCTAGCTCCATTTTTTCCATTTTGACACTAAACACAAAAAAAGAAGATTAACTATTCTGCAGGTAACTCTATTCAACTTTAGCCTAAATAACACTGTAGATAGTCAAAACAAAATTGACAAAACAAAATCCCATGTTTCAAACTTTGTTCAAATCCTTCACGAAAAGGAAAAAACTATGAGAAAATTTATAACTCTTCTTGTTATCGTTTCTTTTGTTTTCGTAAGTGGGATATCAAGTGCTATGAAAATAACTACAAACAAAAACTTCATCATAATCCAAGGTTTTGAATCAAAAATCTTAACAAACAAAAGAACCATAAGAGTTTATTTACCTAACAACTACTTCAACTCTTCTGAGTATTACCCAGTAATATACGCTCAAGACGGACAAAATCTATTCTACGATCCAAACAATAAAATGAAATGGGACCTAGACAAAAACATAGAAAAGCTAACGAAAGAAGGACTTATAAAGGACATAGTAGTTGTTGGAATAGATCATATGGGAGTTGAAAGGATAACAGAGTATACTCCTTTCCCCTTTTCCAGCTATGGAGGTGGTAAAGGTAAACTGTACGGTGAATTCTTAGTTAATGAAGTAAAACCTTTCATAGAAGCCAACTTTAGAGTAAAAACAAATAGAGAAGAGGTAGCAGTTATGGGTTCATCCCTTGGTGGACTAATATCTCTCTACATTGGAATGTGGTATCCTGAGCAATTCGGCATAATAGGATCAGTTTCACCTTCGTACTGGTGGGGACTTGATAAAAACCTAGAAGAAGCATCAAAGCACATAAAATCCCTTAAAACCCAGAAAATATACATAGACATGGGCTACAGAGAACAAAGCACAATGTTTAAAGAAAAAAATGGTAGAGGCGTGAGTAATGTAATATACACCACCAAAGAAATGTTCTTGCTTTTACAAAAAAACGGTATGGACTACCCGAATCTACTATACATTGAAGATTTAGCAGGAGAACACAATGAACTTATATGGAAGGAAAGAATCACAAACTTCCTAATCTTCGCTTTTTCAAAGAAAAAGCTATCCCAAGAAATTAAAAGCATAGAAATCTACTATTACCCAAACGAATGGGGCATAGGGGACATGGGA
Source organism: uncultured Brevinematales bacterium (assembly GCA_964475465.1). Lineage (GTDB taxonomy): Bacteria > Spirochaetota > Brevinematia > DTOW01 > DTOW01 > JAPYWX01. Next base: position 41,579 of record CAYYXA010000014.1, on the reverse strand, counting down.
TATTTCTTTGTAAATGGGACAACTGAGGACGGAATAACTAGAACATTTTTAGGACTAAACCCAGAACTAGAAAAAATCAAACTAATTGACAAAGACAGAGGAATAATCCAAGCTACCGAAAGTGGCATAGGAACAATAAGCATAAAACTAGGGGGATTGACGGCTAAAAAAGAAATCAAAATAGAGCCAATATCCAGTATATACTGCATTGCTGAAATAAACGTTATATCACCTACAAAAAGTGTGCAACTCATAGTAACAAACCAAGATAAAAACAAAACAAACTATGTAGTTCCTCTGCTACTAACTGATACCAGAAATCAAGAAAATAACGTTCTAAACACTTTTTCAACGAAGCTGACAAACCTAAGAGGAACAATCATCGATGCAGATATAGTTGACGAAAATGGTAACACACTGAAGAGAGTAAAATTAATAATGAACAGTATGTACAAGAAATATACTTTTACACTAACCAACAATTAAGAATTCTTAAAACTCGTAAATAACTGGTATTCCTATCTTCGGTGAGTATGACAGAGATATTTGCATCGAAGGGTCTAACAAAACATTATACCCCAAACTAACACCCACATAAAATCTATTTATAACTCTATACAAAGCTTCTAACTTCCCTTCAAAATATAATAAGAGACTACCTTTATCGATCGTTATGTTAGCTATGTCACCTATACTTTGATTAATTCCTTGATACCCTACACCAACCCCTAAACTCAGTTTTGCAATTATAACGTTAACCTTATTCACCTCAAAAACTTTTGAATTGTAGGATGGCAAAATCTTTAATCCAACGTTATAGTACCTTCTATCTTCTGTTGAAAAGAAGTTAAAAAACATTTCTGTGTTTATCTTTATCGTGTCACTCGGAATACCAAAGATAGAAAAAGGTAGATCAGCAACCTTCAACCCTGCTCCCAAATCAATGTTTACACTGACAGCATCTAAGTATATATTAAGCGATGGCATGCCTTGTATGCTAAATTCTAGAGAGTAGCCGAAAGTAGACAAAACTAGCAATAACATAAAAATGATTAAAATCTTTCCCATAAACCCTCCTCATTTCACTTCCAATTTTAAACCCAAATTACATAAATATCAATATAATCAAAAATCACTTCTCAAAGAAGATCTACCATATAACCAGCTTCCAACAGAGTAAAAACAGCATATTTCCTAACAAACACCATATATAAAATGTTGACTCTTTATGATATCACACACTAATTGTTTTCACTTAGCTCACACCATCCGATTCCCTATGCTCTAAACGAATTTTACTCTCTAAGGAATACAACTATGTTAAGCACTCTAACTTTTGCGGTATCGTCAACTTAGCTACCCCAGAAACTAAGCACCAAAAATTACAAAGAATATAAAATTCTCCGTTAATATGAAAAAACTTTCCACGATACCAAAAACATTTTGAATAGCATTTTCAAAGATGTTTAAAATACTTTCACAAAGGAGAAGAATTATGGATATCTTTAGCTTAATCCTTGATTACTTTAACAAAGGTGGAATAATAATTTACTTCATACTCTTAGCATCAATACTAGGCGTTGCAATAGCTATAGAAAGATACGTTTTCTTAAGAAAGCTAGAAAACAGTAGAAAAAAGCTTATCTCTATCTCTCTTGAGAAAATAAACAAAGGTCAAGTTAGAGATCTGATGGCAATATACGACTCAGAAAATAACACTGTGTCAAGGATATTCAAAACAGCAATTGAAACATACCTAAAGGGAGCATCAAAAGAAGATATAGAAAATTCCATAGGTGATATAGCGAAGATAGAACTACCTATAATAAATAGGTACCTATACCTCCTAGGCACAATGGTTTCCATATCTCCAATGTTAGGACTTCTAGGAACAGTAACAGGTATGATAAGAGCAACAACAGTTTTAGCCGAAAAAGGATTATCATCACCTTCCGAACTCTTGGCAGGGATAGCTGAAGCTCTGATAACAACCGCAGCCGGCTTAATCGTAGCAATCCCATTACTAATCATCTACAACTACTTAACAAACAAAGCAGAAGAGGTGATACAAGAAATAGAAGCAAACACTACACAAATAATACTCTCTCTATCTTCAAATAAAGACATATCTATATGGTAAAATCTCCACTGGGAAAACATATAAAAAACTCTTTAGTGTTTTCAATATTGTTTTTAGTAAGCAACTTAGTGTATATCTACTATTCAGTAGTATTAGTAAAAGTAAACCTACCGATCAGCACATTCCTAGGATACCTGACATTATCTTTACCCCTGGTACTTTCTAGTATCTTCTTGCTAGGATATCTATCATATGTTTATTACATAAGATACAGAAAGATGCTATCGCTATACCAAGAAGAGTACAAGAAAATAATCGAGAAGACATCTCTTAACGATTCCGAAAGATACCTATCCTTATTAGATGAACTCGTTGGCGAATCAAGAAAAGATGAAAACAAATATCTTGTGATAAACGAAGATGAATTTGGGACACTAGGAGAAACAATAAACCTTGTTTTAAGTCAGGTTTACGAAATAGACAAAGAGAAAAGTAGAAGACTCCTTTTCCAAAAAGAACTAATATCCAAACTTTTAGAAATGGTACCTGAGCCACTCATAGGGATAAAGAATATGAGAGTTGGTAACACAACAAGGTACATAGTAAACAACGTAAACACTGCCTTCCTCACGAAACTTAGAATAGAGAACGTAGTAAAACTAGTAAACAGACTCTATGAACTACTGAAAATAGGGACAATAAAGGATAAGTACATATACGACATATTCAGTAGCATAGTTAGAGGAGATATTGAAGACTTTAAAGATTACCTACTAGGAGAAGAAACAAACATAGAAGAGTTTTTGATAGATATCTGGTGGTTCATGGCTCCGATAGATGAAAGATCCATGAAAATAGTTCAGCTTCTAATAGAACTACTCAAAGGTGAAAACCTACTCGATATAGACCAGGAAATAACGTTAGACGTACTGAAGTATGAAGAATACAGAGAAAAATTCATATCGTCTCTCTCAGGCTCGGAGATAGAAGGCATAATACCAGCAACCGCTCCCGAAGATGAAATATCCTTTCTCAGGAAACAAGAAACAAAACTCCTTTCAGAAGGATTAGAAATAGAAGAGTTCAAATTTGCACTTCTACCCGACAAAAAGCTAGACCAAAAAGTTGTCTATAATTCTCCATATCTCCCTCAAGAAGATGACATAAAAATAAAAAGCAAAGTTAAAATAATACCAATCATAACAAAAAAATACAAAGAAAGAGATATATTCCTTAAATTCCTCCAAATTTCCCTACTTTCCTAACCTAATCCTCTTGAAAAGTTCAACAAAATTAGTCTCCCTAGCCTTTTCAACTAGATCTTTAAGCTTTATACTTGAAAGATAATCCTCTATCTGTCTAGCCAACCCCTTCCAAACTTCAGCAACCATACACTCCTCAACAATCGGACACTTCCTCTTGGACGAAGGATTAAGACACCAAACAGGTATAACACTACCATCAGCGGCAACAACAATATCCAGAAGCGTCAAGGAATCAAAATTATCATTAAACGAGTACCCTCCATTTATGCCCCTAACACTCTTTATTATCCCCGCCTTCTTAAACTTAATGAAAATTTGCTCAATATACCTTATAGGTATATTCTGACTAGAAGCAATCTCATTCAAAGAAATCGGCAACCTTTCATAGTTTACACCCATATATATTATAGCCCTTAAACCGTACATCACCCTAGTAGATATCTTTATCATAAAGCCCTCCTGATTAAATTATAAACCAAATCTCTACCAAAAATATAATATTTACATAATACACTATCAAATAAGTAGAAAATAATTGAAACTCACTTACTAAAGAGAAGCATGCTTCGTAGAAGCTAAAACTTTTTAATCTTCAAATTTGTAACACTTAACTCGAGTAGCCAAATCAACAATCAAAAATGCTACAAACACTAATAAAGTGGTTTCAGTACATCAAATAATTTAAGGAATGATAATATAAACTCTTAACAGGAACAGCCAAAAAGTGCTACCCATCACAAGGTATTATCCAGAAAAGTACCATATTCTAGGTGAGGCTACGCCTCACTTAAACCATATGAAGTTACTATGCCAGTGTTTTAATAACCTTAAGGGCTCAGGAGTAATTTAAGAAACATGTACTTCCGAAAATAGTTTTGGAGTAGTTCCAAGGAGGGAACTTATGGACGAGATGAGAATCATAGGAATTAGGGCAGCAAATGACATATTAGATAGTTCAAGCTCCGTAGAAGGGAAAAATGAACTCAAGAAGGATATTACGCAAAAAATCAAGGAGGAGGAGAAAGAAAAAATCAAGGAGGATGAAGAGAAAAGGAAAAAAGCTGAAACGGAAATAAAAAAGTACATAATTAACGAAGATGATTTGAAAGTTCTCTTGCTTATGTTTGGCTCCAGAGGCAACGCCTCTTTACTAGAACAGATAATAGAAAAAAGAAAGAAAGAAAAACATGCTTAACAATATTCGCTACCGAAAAAGAAACTTATTTCCCTCTTAGCAGACTCAGGAGAGTCAGAAGCATGTATTGCATTCATCGGCAAGTTAGTACCGTACATGTACCTTATTGTGCCTGGCCTAGCTTTAGAAGGATCGGTATTACCTATAATCTCTCTCACTATCTCAACTGTATTACCCTCAGATTCAACAACCATTGGTACACAATAACCTGAAGTCATAAAATTTACTAGCCTTTCAAAAAAATCTTTCCCTTTGTGCTCACTATAAAATTCCTTTGCTCTCTCTACACTCAACTTCTCCATCTTCATAGCAACTATTCGTAACCTGTTTTTTTCCAAAATAGAAATTACCTCTCCAATTTTGCCTGAGCTGACAATATCAGGCTTTATTATCACAAGTGTTCTCATACTACCTCTTTCTTGAGTATTTTCCCATCAACTCACCTTGAGCTACAATATGACCTTCAATAGCTTTCAAAACTTTTTGCTTAGTTGCACCTGGTGGCAAATCCAAGACAACATCAACGGCATACACTCTAAAGAAATACCTATGCACTCCACTTGGTGGACACGGGCCACCATAACCAAGCGCACCCCAACTATTAACTCCATGTCTCATACCATTAGGAAATTCTTTTTCAGGTTTTATACCTTTAGGTATAACTACCTTGTTACTAGCAGGAATATTATAGAGTATCCAGTGATCCCAAGTTCCCATAGGAGCATCAGGATCGTCACTTATGAGAACAAGCGACTTGGCATTTGTAGGGACATTCTCTATCACTATTTCAGGCGAAACATCAGAACCATCACAGGTATACTCCGAAGGTATAAAATCTCCATGCTTGAAAGCAGGACTACTAACAACTAGTTTATCCATACTCTTCCCCCCACTTTTACTAAAAGAAACAAAAGACAAAGCAAAAATAAACGAAAAAGTCCAAACGAAGATTTTCCACAGCTTCATACCCGATCTAATTATCTTACAAGCAAAAAACTTTTTCAAGTTGTTTCGACACAGTTAAACCTAGGATCACAAGCTCATTCATTTCATTTATTAGTTACTCTACCTCTTAGCTAAGAGAAACTACAACTCTCAACTTTCAGAGACACATGAAAAAAGTGATCCAAGCACTCATGAACGGAACACATCCACAAGTCCCTCCACCTACAAGTTAAAAATAACTATAAGCGTTAAGTTTCATTGAGTATTCACCATCTTACAAAAAGTGACTCTGCATCTTCTTACTCTGAATGTAAGATATCTTATATTCTCATGAATGTTAAAAATCACTCAACCAAATCACCTTTCAACAAACTTTAAAACATACGCAACTTGCCCCAAAGATATGCCACCATCATTCGGCGGCACTATCTCATGAACAAAAACATTAAATCCCTCACCTCTCAAAACCTCTAAGGTTCTGTCTAAAATTATAGAATTCTGGAATACCCCACCACTCAGGACCACATTCCTAACACCGCTAAAACCACTTATTTCCTTAACAACCACCTCTATAACTCTAACCAGGGTATTGTGGAACTTTCTACCTATATACCCCTTAGGTAGACCTTCCCTCAAATCTCTAACCATGCCCCCTATCATCTCCCTCCAATCTATAATACCATCAACAATCTTAAAATCATATACTTCATCCACATCTTCATTGTAAAGTAAAGACTCAAACTCCAACTCCATAGCGGCCTGCCCTTCAAACGTTGATCTACGGGATATCCCAATTATTGAGGAAACACCATCGAAAAGTCTACCTGCCCCCTGCGACTCAACATAAATCCCACTCCTATACATTGAAATAAGTGTCCTTAAAACACTAAAGTTCACAAAATTACTGAAAACATCTTCAACTTCTTTTATACCAAACGATGAATCTAGAAGTAGTGATAAACCAATCCTATAAACTTCCTTTATTGCTTTCTCTCCACCTAAAAGTTTGATAGGTAACAAATGATGGGTTCTTCTCACTTCACCACCTTTTACAACAAAAAATTCACTTCCCCAGATTTTACCATCAAAGCCATACCCCGTACCATCCCAAGCAACACCTATAACATCCTCATTGATAATACCATTCTCTGCCATACATGAAAGTATATGTGCTATATGATGCTGAACTTTCACTAACTTAACACCCAACCTATCAGCTAACTCTTCACCCATCTTCGTAGAAATATAATCAGGATGCAAATCACAAACTATGTATTTGGGTTTTATGTTATAAAACCTTAAAAAATCGTCAATACTCCTATTGAAAGCGTTGATAGACTCAAATGTCTCCAAATCTCCTATATGCTGACTCAGAATCACATAATTTCCAGTTGACACAGCTATAGTATTTTTTAAATGCCCTCCCAATGCTAAAATATCTGGCAACTCCTCATCGAAAACTATTGGCTCTGGAACATACCCTCTCGCCCTTCTTATCAGTATCACATTACCCTTAGGTGTAATTTTTACAACGCTATCATCTACGTGCCTAACAATATCACGATTATGAACCAAATAAAAATCAACAATACCATTAAGTCTACTAAAAGCCTCCTCATTACCGATACATATCGGCTCATCTGAAATATTAGCACTTGTACACACTATAGGTACACCCAAGCCATCCATAATAAGAACGTGTAAAGGGCTATATGGAATCATACAACCTAAGAATGGATTTCTTGGTGATACATACTCAGATAAATTAACCCCCTCTTTCCTCTTCAAAAGTACAATAGGAGAGATGTACGAAGTAAGAAGCTTTTCTTCTCTCTCTCCTAAATAACAGTACCTTCTAATCTCTTCCACATCCTTAAACATTAAAGCAAAAGGCTTTTCTTCTCTCCTTTTCCTTCTCCTTAGCTCCAAAACAACTTCATCAACATCAGCTCTACAAACAATCTGAAATCCTCCAATTCCCTTAATTGCTATTATCCTACCATCAAGTATTAACTTCTTAACAGTAGATATAACCTCCTTAGTATAGTCCCTTAAGCTACTTTCATCAAAGTTTTCAGGTAAGTCAATAACTCTTTCTTTATTAGAGTTGTAAAGCTCAACGATAGGGCCACAATCAAAACAAGCAATAGGTTGTGCATGGAATCGTCTATTCATTATGTCATCATACTCATTTCTACAGTATCCACACATTTTGAATACACTCATACTGGTATTAATTCTGTCATACGGAACATCTTTAACTATAGAGAACCTAGGTCCACAATCAGTACAATTTATGAAAGGATAATAGTGTCGCTTATCACCAGGATCAAATAACTCACTTTTACAATCATTGCAAATCCCCAAATCAGGTGGAATTACTGGCAACTTCTCATCACTTCCACTACTCCTTTCTATCTTAAAACTATCATATCCCAAAGGCTCTAACTCCTTTACATCCATAAAATATATTTTACTAGCTCTTGGTCTCTCACTTTTTAAGTCCCTGATGAAAGAATCTAATTTCCTCTTATTCCCTTCAACTTCAATAAAAACACCAGTTGAATCATTTTTCACATACCCATTAAGTCCATATCTCACTGCAATCCTGTAAACAAAAGGCCTAAAACCAACACCTTCCACAAGCCCCTTAACTTCTATAAGAAACCTCTTCATAAAACCTATAATGATGAAAAATCTCAAAGAATTTCAAATTTTTTGAGTTCCAAATTTTTTTCTCTGTCGGAACTCATTAGGTAACCCAAGCTGCAGTACAGATTTCTTTGATAAAAAAGAGATTTTTTAAAACAAAGTTGCTCAACTCGCTCTATAAGTGAACATACCAGGAACAAGTACTAAAACTATCCTCAAGTAGCATTTACCCCATCTAACCAGTTCAGTAAGAATCTTTCTTTCCTACACTCTCAAGAAAAATACAATTAAGTACTAAGAGCCATAATTAAAATAACGCTTAAGGATTATAACATAATAGTTTATACCTTGGGGGCATAACTCAATAATAATCTCATTTAATTCTTCAGAGCTAGAAAATCCTCAACAATGAAATTTGGCTTATATGAAAGGTCTTCAATACTCAACTTTTCGAGAAGCTTAATAGCTGTCTTACTTTCGTCAATTTGCGGCACTCCCTTTTCGTTTTGTTTCAAAGGCAAGACTGATATCTTGACAAAATTACCATCCTTTAGGGAAATCCAAATTTTCATTATAGCTGATATATTGTTTGGATACTTGGTACTGAAAAACTTATAAGTATAGAAATTGCCAAGGCTATAGGCTATAAATTTACCTTTGTAAACTTCAACTCCCCTAAGGACATGGGGACCATGTCCTAAAACAAGATCCGCACCGGCATCAACAACGGAACGAGCAAACTTTATAACATTACCCCTGTTCTCACCAAAAAACTTCTCTTCTCCATAAACAAGTCTCTGAGCTCTCGGACCTTCAGCACCTCCATGAAAAGAAACAATGACAATATCATAATTCTCCTTATAAGACCTAACTATTCTTTTTGCCTCATCTACATCAAGAATTGAATACGAGTATTCTGAAGAACGAATATAAAAACCCAATACACAAATCTTCTTACCTTTCACATTAAATTCAGCTACGTACTTACCACCAACTGGTTGAATACCTCTATTAGTAAGCTCCCTTATTGTTGATTGTATTCCCACCTCTCCAAAATCTCTTGAATGATTATTAGCTATAGACATAGCGTTGAAACCGGCTTTCTTTAAATCATCAGCAAGGTATGTAGGCATTCTAAATGCATAAACCTTACCTGAAGAAGCCTTCTTCGTAAGTGTGCCAGCATCGGTTATAGGACCTTCAAGATTACCAAAAACTATGTCTGCATTGGAAAGAAAGTTAACAATCGGCAAATTATACAACCTTTCACTTTCTTCAGGCACTGCAACAGTAGGATAAGTAGAACCAAGCATAATATCACCTACAGCCGATATAACAATATAATCCCCACTATTAATGGAATCTATCTCGCCTCTACCTTGACCTGCCAAGGCAACCAAAACAGCCATCAAAGAAACAAAAACGAAAACAAAAGAAAACTTAGAAATTCTCATTCCGAACCTCCAAAATAAAGAAAATTATAAAACTTAAAGTAACCCTCTTTAAATTTTCTCAACACAATACCATTTTTGTTGAAACAAAATTTTCTAGTGGAAGATAATTTTTATATATGTCTTTTGTTCATCTTCATCTCCACACTGAGTATAGCTTACTCGACGGAGCTATAAAAATAGAGAAGCTCGTTCAAACTGTAAAGGAACAAGGAATGGGCGCCGTAGCTATCACCGACCATGGAAACCTTTTCGGCTCAATAGAGTTCTACAAGACATGCAAAGAAAACGGAATAAAGCCAATAATAGGAATGGAAGCATACCTTGTTGACGACATGACAAAAAAGGAAAAAATAGTTGTTAAAGAGGACGTAGAAAGGCAATACTACCACATAACACTACTAGCTAAAGATTTTACAGGATACAGAAATTTAGTTAAAATAGCAACAAAAGCGTACCTAGAAGGTTTCTACTATAAGCCAAGAATAGACAAAAAGCTTTTAGAAGCTCACAAAGAAGGATTAATAATACTCAGTGGTTGCATAGCTGGAGAGATTCCACAACTAATAAAATTTGGCAAACTGAAGGAAGCTAAAAACGTAGTTGACTGGTACATACAAACCTTTGGTAGAGAAAATTTTTACATAGAAATACAGAGACATGAGATTGATGACGAAAAGATAGTAAACCCCGAACTTGTAAAAATAGCAAAGGAATTCAACCTTAGGCTAGTGGCAACCGGAGACGCTCACTACTTATCACCGGAAGATGCAGAAATACACGACGTGCTACTATGCATACAAACAGGCAGTAAAAAATATGAAGAGAACAGGTTCAGGTTCCCTAACAACTCCTTTTACCTAAAATCTCCAGAGGAAATAGCAAACGAATTTAGAGAGATACCAGAAGCGATTCGAAGTACCTTAGAAATAGCTGAAAAGTGCAATACTGAAATTCCCTTCAACAACCCTGAGTTAATGCCAAGATACTCCAATAGCACATCTTTCAACGCAGACGAAAATCTAAAAGAAATGGTATTTGAAAATTTAAACAAAATCTTCAATGGTAAAATACCAGAGGAATATATAGAAAGAGCCAACTACGAATTAGATGTTATAAAGAAAATGGGCTTTAGTAATTACTTTCTAGTAGTGCAAGACTTTGTAAACTGGGCTAGAATGAATGAAATACCTGTTGGTCCCGGAAGAGGTTCAGCAGCAGGAGCATTAATAACATACGCTCTAGGAATAACAAAAATTGATCCAATAAAGTATAACCTAATCTTTGAAAGATTTCTAAACCCTGAAAGGGTAACAATGCCAGATATAGACGTAGATGTAGCCGATAGAGACAGAGACAGAGTGATAGAATATCTAGCAAACAAGTACGGTAAAGAAAACACAGCAAACATAATAACATTTGGTACTTTACAAACAAAAGCCGTGATAAGAGACGTCGGAAGAGTACTTTCGATACCTCTTAGCAGAGTAGACGAAATAGCCAAAAGTTTATCAAGCTATGAGAGTATAAGCGAAGCGAAAGAGTTATCAAGTGATATAAAAAAGATATTCCAAAACGGAAACGAAGAAGAAAAAAACTGGATAAACTACTCAGAAAAGTTAGAAGGGATGGTAAGGCATGCTTCCATACACGCTTCGGGAATAGTAATATCTTCTGTTCCTATACACGAATACATCGCACTTTACAAAGATCCCAAGGAAGGAACAATATCAACACAAATACCAGCACAGTTTCTAGAAGAACTCGGATTCCTCAAAATGGACATTTTGGGACTAGCAAACCTTTCAGTGATACATGACACTCTGAGATTAATAAAAGAAAGAAGAGGAATAGAAATAGACATAGACTCCATAGACCTAACGGATAAAAAAACATACGAGCTACTTTCTTCAGGCAACACAGATGGCATATTCCAAGTAGAATCAGAAGGTATGAAAGAGATGCTACGAAGCATGAAACCTTCAAACATTGAAGATATAATAGCAGCACTCGCTCTATACAGACCAGGACCACTAGGTTCAGGAATGGATAAGCAGTACATCAACAGAAAACACGGAAAAGAAGAAGTTACGTATCCACATCCAGACTTAGAAGAAGTGCTAAAAGAGACATACGGTGTTATTCTCTACCAAGAGCAAATAATGAAAATAGCTCAGAAAATAGCAGGCTTCACTCTAGGCCAAGCAGATAACCTAAGAAGAGCTATAGGTAAAAAGAAGAAAGAAATAATGGATGAAATGAAAGCTCTATTTATCGAGGGAGCTGTAAAGAACGGATACGAAAGAAACTTTGCAGAAGAACTATTCAACATGATAGAGAAATTTGCAGAATACGGATTCAACAAATCACACAGTGCAGCCTATGCAATAATAACATTCCAAACAGCATACCTAAAAGCTCACTACCCACTCGAGTACATGACAGCACTCATTAACTCAGAAATAGGTAAATTCGAAAAAATGGTGCTATACATAAATGAAGCGAGAAGAATGGGAATAAAAATACTCCCACCAGACATAAACAAAAGCGGGAAATTCTTCGAAATACAGACAGACGAAAACGGCACCGAAGGAATAAGATACGGATTCATGGGGATAAAAGGAATAGGTGAAAGCATAGTCGATGACATCATAGAAGAAAGAAGCAAAAAAGGAGGATTCAAAGATATTTTTGACTTCTTCCTAAGAACCTCAAAGTTCATGAAGAAAAATTCTTACGAAGTGATAGTAAAGTCAGGAGCCCTAGACCCATTGTTTGAAGATAGGGGAATAATTATCCAAAATTTAGAAAGGATAGTAAACGCATTCACCAACATATCAAAGAGTTTCGAAATAGGGCAAAATGATCTCTTCAACTCAGCAGATAGCAGCGGCGAAAATAATACTCAAAATACCTACAACATAATCTCACAATTACTTACCGAAAATACACAGATATCAAAAGAAGAAATTGCGGCTTTTGAGAAAAACACAATAGGCATATATATATCTCATAATCCCATCGAAGAATACAGCAATAAGCTCAAATCCATAACTACGTTAGACTTGGAGTTACTAGAACTCCTACCCGATGGATGCTCATTCACGGTATTCGGCATGATCGAAGAAATAGAACTCAGAGACATGATAAAAGGCAAAATAGCAACTCTAAAAGTTTCTAACTCTAAAAACTTCATGACTTCATTGTTCATGACGCCGGCAACTACAGAAACGTACTTACCAGTCATAAAAGAAGGCTTTCTCATGATATTTAAGGGAACAATAGAAAAAACAGTCAAAGGCAAAAAGATAGCAAAGGTAACAAAAGTTATAGAGCCTAACCACTACACAAGCGAAAAATTCACAGAATTCCACATGATAATAGACAATACGGCTTCCGAAGAATCATTAGAGAAGTTAAGGAAACTGTTTAAGGAATTCTCCGGGAAATGCCAAATATACATAGGCGTAATGAACGGTGAAGGAATGGAATATTTCAGATTACCATCAACGTATAGCATTAAGCCATCACTTTCGTTTGTGAAGAAGCTAAGAAATATAAAAGATATCAAAAACTTTTGGTACTACTAAGTCACAACACTCTTGCCCTTAGATTTAGAAATATATAGTCTCTTGTCCGCCAACTCAAATAACTCCTGGATGTTATAGCTAACTTCCTTAAAATCGGCAACACCAACGGACATAGAAAGCTTTTTATCTTCCGGAATATAAACCTGAGAATTAGAAAAACTCACCAAAATATCCATATAGAAATCCGAAGAGAATATTTTCTTCACCCACCTTTTAGCCGCTAAAACTGCCTTATGCCTATCAGTGTTTGGCATTATCACAACAAACTCATCTCCCCCATACCTACCAACGAAATCCATTTTCCTCACTGTTGCTCTGAGTAACGAGGCAAACTCCTTTAAAATCAAATCACCTATCATATGCCCGAAAGTATCGTTGTAGTACTTGAAGTTATCAAGGTCTATTAAAGCCAAACTAAAGTTATAGTTCGGATTCCTATTACACCGTTCTACCTCAGTTATAGCAATATTCTCAATCTCATTCCTATTAGGAAGCCCCGTGAGAAAATCAGTCTTAGATATTTTCTCTATCTTCCTAAAGTTCCAAAGTATCTCTAGCTTCGCCTTAACCAACATTGAGGAAATCTCCAAAATATTTTTTTCCTCAATCCTGAGAGATTTCTCCTTAGAGAAGTTATGAATAACAAGATAACCTTTCACCTGACCATTGCTGAAAACAAATGGCAACACGAAACCATTCCCAACTTCACTACTCTCAGGAATACCGCCACGCACAACATATAACCGAACCAGAGCATCAATATCCACACTTTTATCTATGTAAGTCGGTAAATAAACGTCATTGTTCTCTCTGTCAACGAAAAACACAACATCACTAGAAAAAGAATTCAGAACAATATTCAAAAACCTCTTAATAAGCATCCTTTCATCATTTTCAGATATCACCAAATTCTGTATTCTCTCAAGAAACCTTATCTGACTAATCTTACTCTCTAGTTGCAAGATGTTATACCTACTCTTAGCCTCGTTTATAATTAGCTCCCAATTAAACTTAGGAAAAGGTAAATTAACAACAATTTCATCCGTATCCAGTAGGATACGGTAGAATCTATAATTCTCTCTGAGCTTAATATAGTATTCCCTAACATCATGAGCCTCTTTTTCTCTATCTGCTTCCCTCAGAGCATGTATCAAATCTCTTAAAATCTTAACCTCAACATACTTAAACTCATTTCTTCTTATACACTCTAATGCCTTGTAAAGAAGTTTTATCTTCTCCTCTAAGTCCTTAGTCTGCATCGCTATGCCCCAATGATAAAATCCAACAGTTTCAGTATCTCTATCCTCAAGCCCACTAGCCTTATAAACCATACCGACATAAGGTGATACCAACCCTAACTGCCTTTTTATATACATATCCATAACCCAGAGTTTAATATTCGAGTGTATCGGTAACTCCTTTATTTTAGCCTCATTCATTATTCTAAATAGCCTCTCCATAACGAAATTCGCTTTTCTAAAATCATTAACAGTCATGTATAGATAAGCCATATTGACTAAACTCATACATATCTCTTTTAAATCTCCTTCCTTAACAGTTAGCAACAAAGCTTTTTTAGAGTACTCATAGGACTTCCTAAACTTTTCAGAAGTATATAGAAGATGAGTAAGGCTATTATAAATATGCGAAATATACATAGATTTTAGCTTGATAGCTAACTTCAATGACTTTTTCACCTCTCTTATAGCTCTAATGTTAAACCCCTTCTCTATGAATAAGTTACCCCTCAAATGATGTAAGACTGCCAAATGAAAGTAATCCCTTTTCTTCCTATAGTATCTAAGAGCCTTCAGTAGCATTCTTTCTATTTTTTCAATTCCTAGTATATCCCTAGTAGATATAAAGAAGTAATAAAAAGTTACTATGTGATAGTAAAGTTTATCAAAATCCAATTCCTTTACACTTTTCTTAGATTTCTTAATATCGTCTAGAAGTTTCACAACATCTTCTCCCAATACAGCACCAACAAAGAAAAGCAATGCTTTTGACAATATTATCTCCCCTTTATTCTTAGACCTAAAAGCAAAAGACATTGATTTCTTAGCAATCTCAACTGTAAGATCCCACCTAGATTGAGTTATTGCATAAACGTAAGCAAGAAGTCTATTATATCTAGCAAGCAATAAAGCGTCTCCTTCCTCCTTAAGCCCCTCCAAAACGAAGTTAATGTAATCTATAGCATCCTCATTTCTATTTACCCCTAGATAAGAATATACAACCTTCTCAACTTTGCCAACATCCAAGCCTATCTTAGAATATCTCATCTGATCAAGTAAGTGAGCACACACCTCCCACAACATCCATCTGTAAGAATCAGAAAACAATTCATCAAACCTGAAAACGTTTTCACCCTTTACTACATCCTCTTCATGATAAAATAAATTAAGCATCTTAATTCTATTTTCACCAAAAATGATAGAACTCTGAAATATTCTCTCATCGTTCAAAGCATCAATCACAACAAAATTAAAACTTCTATCAACATCTAAGGAAAAACTAATAAACTTCTCTAGCCCTATAGAAACACACTTATTAGTCAAAACTATAACAAAATACTTAATTCCCTTTTTCCTAGCAACATGATCAAGAATAGCTATAACTGAATAAAAGAACTCATTCCTAACAACATGAAACTCATTATCTTCGAAGTATTCTCTAAACAACAAATCTATACCTACATCCTCACCCTTTAACAACCTGTACGCATAATTTTCAATATCACTCCTAACAAACCACCCCTCCAAAGCCTCACCTAATTCCTCAGGATCAAAAGACTCAAAAATGAAATCAGACAGAGGACTCAGTGCCTCACTTCTCTGATAGAGCAAAACATAATTACTAATTTTACTTTCAAGCTCCCTAACAGCAAGTTCAACGTTATTTGTTTTAACCAACAAGTCGCCTTCCATAACAAAAAGATTTATAAACAAAAAATATTTTAAACAATCTAAACAACTTTATTGTAAATTTACTAGCTTCTGTTTACTTATTCTCAATAGATTAACAAGCATAAGATATTATTCAGCATCTATATCTCTCTCAACATAGAGTAGGTAAAACCTTAAGAAAATAAAGCCCAGAATGCACTACTCAGCACAATGTGCTGCTAAGTACAGGACTTTTAACGTCCATCGATAGATTCTATTTTTCAAAATCTATAAAACTCAACTCCTAGAATTTTAACACCTTCTAAGAACCTAGAGATATTACAAAACTCTCTTCCTCCAAATTTTTCCAGTCTATACTTATGATAAGAAAAGAACAATCTCTCCTTAGCTCTAGTTATTCCCACGTAAAAAAGTCTTCTTTCTTCATCTATTAGATGGCCCTTGTGAACATTCCTAAAATGTGGTATAATACCATCAACAACACCAAATATGAAGACAACGGGAAATTCCAATCCTTTCGATACGTGAAGGCTCATAATAGACACACGGTTCTCATCGTCACCTATATTGTCAGAATCTTTCTTTAGAACTGCATTGTTTAAGAATTCAAGAACAACATCCGTATATTCTCCCCCTCTCTCAAACTCCGCTATAGTTCTTATTAACTCTTCGACATTTTCAATCCTATCGTAATAATCACCTTCAAGAGTCTCTAGGTAATCGTAATAACCTATCTCATCCACTAATTTCTCTACTCTCTCAGACAAACTAATAGAACTATCCCTTAAAATTTCTATTGCGTTAACAAACTCATCAGCCAACTTCGGTAACTCTCCCTTTTTTAACATTTCCTTAACTGTCAGTAAATAATCCATTCCATAATCTGATGCCCTATTGAATATCTTTCTCAACGTAACTTCGCCAATACCTCTCCTTGGAACGTTAACGATTCTAGAAAAGCTAACAAAATCGTAAGGGTTAATGGAAAACTTCAAGTATGCAAGTATATCCTTAACCTCAATCCTTTCAAAGAATCCTACACCTGAATACACAACATAAGGTATACCCATCTTAATGAATTTCTCTTCAAGAACCCTAGAAAGGTAGTTAACTCTATACAAGACTGCTATATCTCTGTAAGAATATTCTCCCCTTTGAACAAGTTCTTTTATTACGCTAGCAACGGCATATGCTTCGCTATCCTGGTACCTCGCTTCAATAATAACGGGTGGGGTTCCTCGTACACCTGTACCTTTTATAAACTTACCATCCCTCCTAAATAACATGTTCCGGGCAACCAAGTTCGATAATGCTATTATTTCCTCAGTTGATCTGTAGTTTGTCCTAAGAATGACAACTCTACAATCCTTAAAATCCCTATCAAAATTTCTTATGTTATCAACGTTTGCACCACGCCAGCCATATATTGACTGATCATCATCACCAACAACACAAATATTTCTGTTATCGTTCAGTATAAGCTTTATAAATTCATACTGCACCTTGTCAGTATCCTGAAACTCGTCAATCATTATGTACTTCCAACGGCTTTTATAAAGCTTTCTAAGCCTTTCATTCCTAAGCAACTCTTCATACGGCAATCTTATCAGATCTCCAAAATCAACGGCATTATTCTCTCTCAAAGCTTTTTTGTAAATCTTATAAAACTCAATTACTTCTTCCTTTATTCCTGTTTCCTCAAATCTAAGAGCTCTGTCAAGTATTGATATATGATCTTGCAGAATTTCAGGAGAATATAAATCTAAATTATACTCTTTAACCAACTTTCTTATAAGCCTAAATTGATCATCGCCATCGTAAACAACAAAATTAGGTCCTAACCCAAACAATTTATAGTTTTCCCTTATTATAGAAAGCCCAAAGGAATGAAATGTCTTTATCCACCATGTCATTACCTTCACATCACCAACCAATGAAAGTATTCTATTTCTCATCTCTTCAGCTGCTTTGTTAGTGAAAGTAACACAGAGAATCTCGTCTGCCGAAGCTTTTCCAGATAGGACTATATAAGCAAATCTATACGTTATTACTCTTGTTTTACCTGAGCCGGGACCAGCAATAACAAGCAAAGGTCCCTCAGTAGTAGTAACAGCTTTTATCTGATCCTCATCCAAATCTTTCAAAATGCTATGGTGAACCATAAACTACCACTTAGGAGTAAGCTCTTCCTGTTTATCAGGGACAACCTTAGTTTTCTCTATCTCCTCTACAGACTTAGGCACAACCTTCCAGAACAACGGCAGATACTCATCAAAGTTACTTAATATCTTCTCAGCTATTGTGCTACCAGTGTAGACATAATGATTTTCTATCATTTTCCTGAGCAAAGGCAAATCTTGATCATCGCTACTAATTTTCTGTATTCTGATCATCTGGCGATTGTAAAGCTTATCGAATTTATTCTCTTCATCGAGGACAAAAGCAATACCATTACTCATACCAGCTCCAAAGTTCTTACCAACACTACCGAGTACAACAACGCACCCACCTGTCATGTATTCACAACAGTGATCTCCAGCTCCTTCAACAACAGCAAAGGCATTACTATTCCTGACAGCAAACCTTTCACCAACTCGACCTCTTATATACACCTCTCCACCAGTAGCACCGTAAAGTAACACATTACCAGCTATTATATTTTTATAAGGATCGAACTTAACGTCATCAAATGGCCTAACTATTATCCTTCCGCCATGCATTCCCTTACCCAAGTAGTCATTAGCATCACCAATAAGAACTAACTCTATCCCGTTAACAATGAAAGCTCCGAAACTCTGCCCAGCACTACCTCTACAAACTATTCTAACTTTACCATTCCTTAAACCCTCATTGCCATACTTCTTAACTATGGCGTTAGAAACCTTAGCTCCCACAGTCCTGTCTGTGTTTCTTATAACAAACTCATATTCAACTTCCCCATTACCACTTTCCAACAACTCTTTGAATCTAGTATCGTTTACAATTTTATCATCAAAATGTTCCCTTTCAGGTATATCATTGTTCCTACCACCCCACCTCTTAAGTTTGGTGTTCGTAGGATCCGGATCATACAAAACATAAGATAGATCTATATTACCACCCTTTGGCAACTGTACATTCTCCTTAGGTTTAAGCAAGTCGACTCTACCGATTATCTCATCTAGGCTTCTGTATCCCATCTGAGCTAAAAGTTCTCTTACTTCCCTAGCTACAAACAACATATAATTCATCACCCATTCAGGCTTTCCAGGGAACCTCTTCCTCAGTTCGGGATCCTGAGTAGCAACACCAACCGGACACTTATTCGTATTACATATTCTAGCCATTATACAACCTTCAGCAATCATAGCCATGGTACCAAACCCATACTCATCAGCTCCAAGCAACGCAGCTATGACAACATCCCTTCCAGTCTTAAATCCTCCATCAACCCTGAGTTTGACTCTGTGCCTCAAGTTATTCTCAATCAAAATCCTCTGAGTCTCAGCCAACCCAAGTTCCCAAATCATACCTGCATACTTTATTGAAGTCCAAGGAGAAGCTCCCGTACCGCCATTAGCACCACTTATTTGTACGGAATCACTATATCCTTTAGCGACACCAGCAGCAACGATACCCACACCCGTTTCAGCAACAAGCTTAACGCAAACCCTACCTTCCGGATTTATATGCTTCAAATCGTATATAAGCTGTGCTATATCCTCTATACTGTATATATCATGATGTGGTGGTGGAGAAATTAGAGTAACCCCAGGTTTAGTATACCTTGCCCTAGCAATATCACCAGAAACTTTCTTACCAGGCAACTGCCCACCTTCTCCAGGCTTAGCACCTTGTGCAATCTTTATTTCCATCTCTTCAGCTGAAATCAAATACTTTGGAGTAACTCCAAACCTACCCGAAGCAACTTGTTTTATCTTACTGTTAGATTCAGTAAATAACCTCTCTTCGAGCTCGCCACCTTCACCACTATTACTCTTCGCACCTAACCTATTCATAGCTATAGCTATTGTCTCATGTGCCTCCTTACTCAATGCACCAAAAGACATTGCTTGAGTCGTAAACCTTTTCACTATCTCGTACTCGGATTCAACCTCTTCAATAGGTATAGGTGCTCTATCACTCTTTATTTCAAGTAAATCTCTCAAGCTCGAAGGAACCCTTGTGTTAACTATCTTTGAGAACTCTTTATAAGCTTCCCAGTCTCCATTCCTAGTAGCTTTTTGTATAGCTCTAAGCATATCAGGATTGTGTTCATGATACTCACCATCCTTCTTGTACTTATAGAACCCAAAATCCGTAAGAAACGGAACAAAATCGGTACCATAACCCATATTAAATAAAGTAAAGTAATCCTTAGCTATTCCATCAAATCCAACACCATCTATCTTCGAAATCGTACCAGTGAAGTACCTCTCTATTAACTTATTAGACAACCCTAACGCTTCAAATATCTGTGCCCCTCTGTAACTATTTATATCAGAAATACCCATTTTTGACATTATTTTGTAAAGCCCGGCTTCTATCGCTTTCTTGTAGTTTGAGAGAGCTATATTGTAATCTGTGGGCAGTTCTCCTTGGTTATCCGAAGTGCTACCTTCGACAATGTCAACAACCATGTCATAAGCAAGATAAGGATTTATCAAAGATACACCATAGCCAATAAGAACAGCAAAATCGTGGTCTACCGTAGCTTCACCAGTTTCAACAACTATAGAACACTTCCTCCTCAAACCTTCTTTTATAAGTCTATGATGTAATCCAGAAGCAGCCAGAAGTATAGGTACATAGGCATTATTCTCGTTAACCCCCCTGTCACTAAGAATTATTATGTTGTAACCACTCTTAACAGCCTCAACACCTTTAGTTATAATACTTTCTAAAGCTCTCTCTAAATCACTACCTTTGTCACTCGGTGGGAAAAGAGTACTTATAACTATCGATCTAAACTTTTCATTATTCAGCTTCTTAAGGTACTCCAGCTCAGAATTTGAAATAATAGGTGACGAAAACTTAAGAAGCCTTGTATTTTTCTCGCTATCAACCAGTATATCCCCAAAACTGCCAACATACGTATCAAGTGACATCACTAATCTTTCTCTGTACGGATCTATAGGTGGGTTTGTAACCTGTGCAAATCTCTGCCTAAAGTAAGAAAACAACTTTCTCGGCCTAAACGAAAGTGGTGGTATAGGCGTATCGTCTCCCATCGCACCAACAGGTTCCTTACCTGTTGCAATCATCTCCATTATGAGCTTTTCCTTTTCTCCGGCATCATACCCAAACGCTCTCATCTTCCTTATTAACTCTTCACCTGTGTGGTTCTTATGATAATTCGTACCAACAACATCAGGTATATGGACCTTCTCTATGTTCTTAACCCATTCTCTGTAAGGTAATTTCTTGGAATACATCTCCTTTATATCCTTATCACCTATTATCTTCTTGTTGACCAAGTCAACAACTAACATCTCACCCGAACCTAGTTTACCTTTCTCGATAACCTTACTTTCATCAATCTCTATCATTCCAACTTCAGAACCCATTACTATTGTACCATCGTCAAGTATCACATACCTAGCAGGCCTCAAACCATTTCTGTCCAAAGCAGAAACGATAAATTCACCATCTGTCACGGCTAACGCAGCCGGCCCATCCCATGACTCTGATATCGTCAAGTTATATTCAAAAAACGCCCTTTCCTCTTCACTCATAAATGGATTTGCTTTGTAAGCTTCGGGAACCAGCATCATGATAACATGTGGCAAATCCCTACCAGACATAGTAAGAAGCTCAACAACGTTATCCAACTGTGATGAATCACTACCATAGGGCCATATCACAGGTCTAAGGTACTCAGTATCGTCCCCCCATACATCTCTAGAAAACTCAGACTCTTTCGCTTTCATCCAATTGAAATTACCCTGTAGTGTGTTTATCTCACCATTGTGAGCTAACATTCTAAACGGCTGAGCTAAAAACCAATTCGGCAGCGTGTTAGTACTATACCTCTGATGGAATAAAATAAAATCAGATTCAAAATCTTCTTCTTGCAAATCAGGAAAGAAATTCAGTAATTGCGGAGCAATTAGTAAACCTTTGTAAACCATTGTTCTCGAAGAAAAAGAAGCAATATAACACTTATCAATAAGGGCCTCTTTGTAAAAAATACTCTCAATATGCTTTCTAGCAATGTAAAGCTTCCTTTCAGTATCCTTAGAAGTATCTTCAACCTTAACAAATAGCTGTTGAATATCAGGCAAACTCCTTTTTGCATCATCACCTATATAATCAACATTCAAAGGTACCTTTCTCCAACCAATTATCTCTATATTCCTTTGCTTTAGAACATCAGATATTATACCCCTTGATTTCTTATTCAATTCTTCATCAGTAGGCAAAAACACGACAGCTACGGCGAAGTTCCCTTCCTCCAAGCTAGAGTCAAACACTCTCTTGAAGAACTTATAAGGTATCCTTAATAAGATACCAGTACCATCACCAGTTTTAGCATCTCCACTAACGGCTCCTCTGTGAGTAAGATTAGAAACAGCTTGTACACCTTTTATAACAATATCATGTGATCTGATTCCGTTCTTGTTAGCAATGAACCCGACACCACACTCATCATGCATGTTCTCAGAAAATTTTCTCCAATCCATAGCATTCCCCTTCTTAGATGTGCTTAAATAATAATAAATAAAATAAACCTCTTTCAATAACACATTATATCTATAAGGAAATACACTAATGCTCATAGAACCACGTTCCAAGTAAAATATAGCAATAAACAGCATATCATCCTTATAAAGACCTAGTAAAGCACAAAGTGTATACCTCCCATACAAGTTGATTTTTATCTCTTTATCCTTTAAAATCCAATTTACATAGACCGAGGTATAAAGTAATATGATAACGAAAGATAAGCTCATAGATTTCTTTGGGCGAGAGTTGTATGAGAAAGTCCTGAGCAGAAAAGAATATTTCGATATTCCGAACATAGACATAATCTCCAATGGAACAAAATTACACTTTTACTCAAAAGTCGAATTTGATAACGAAAACTTTTATGTAGAAATAACATTTGACCAGGTAAACGAAGAATTCATTGAAAAGAAATGTAGCTGCGGCAAAGAAAACTGCGAACACATGGTAGCAACAATATTAGAAATAAGTAACTACACGAAAAGCGAAATATCAAGCAAGATAAAAAGATTCTCGAGCGATCGCATACTCATACCTCTAAAAATAATCCTCGACTTTTCTTCTCTACGAGATAGCTCAATAATAAGGATAAGATTTGATCTAGCCGACAAAAAACTAGCCAGAAGCCCCAAAAACTACATATACGAGTACATAATTGATGATACAAAAACAATAAAGGTAACCCCGGAAGACGATAAATTCCTAAGGATGCTTATCACCGAAAACAATATATACACCTACCCAGACGAAGGAATATCTCTTTCAATGAGCCAATTCCTAAGGATCTTTGATCTACTCAAATCACATCCAAGAGTGTATCTACACCCAAGCAACGAGAAAATTGAGTTTCTCAACGAAAAGTTCATACCAAAACTCAGAATATCATACGAATACACCAACGATATAAAGAAATTAAAAATAATTACAGAAGAAGACTATTCGAACATTCTCATTATTGCTGATAGTGAGAACAAAAAAGTAGTTATAGGCAACAAAATACTAGATTTCTCAAACCCCATACCTATTGAAACATGGCTTGTGATATTCGAAAATAGATTCAAAATATCCGAAAAAGAGTTCCCCAAATTCTTCGGGAAATTCTACTCTATCTTATCACAATGCTCGCACCTTGTATCAGATCAAGACACATTCAACGACAGACCTAACATTGTGCCAGCAGACAAAGTTGACATAAAAATAAAACTTGACTACAACGAAGCCATAAACAAACTGCACTGGGAGTCAATAATCATATTCGATAACAAACCAGTCAACGTAAAAGATATTTTTGACATATCACTCAGGCACATAGAACTTTTTGATAACTACTACATAAGCGATATAAAAGAATTAAAGAAAAAAGTTGTAGACAAACTATTCGAAATTGGCCTTGAAGAATATTTCATGTCAAACAACTACATAACAAACTACATTTCCATAGAGAAAGAAGAATTTGCCAGGAAAATCCTAGCTAATTACCAAAAGTGGAAAGACTTCTGTGAACTAACACCAAGAACAAGCATTCTAATACCCCAAGACATCAAAGCTGTCTTCGATGTTGAAATAATAAGCAAAGAGAAAGGTAAATTCGATTTCTCATTCAAAGTCTTTTTCCTAGACAATAGTAATAACGTTGTAAAAGAATTCGAACTAGAAAAATTTATTAAAATCCTACCAGAAGTGCCTTCAGACGCAATAATCGGAGTAAAAGGTAGATACTACAGGATAACAAACCTTGAAGAGGTCAAAAAGGTAAGCGAAAAGATTAAAGACATCACCGACAGCGGAATAAAAGAAAGCAACATTATCAAACTTATTCAAATACTTTCCCTTGAATCAGAAATTGATTTTAACCTTCTTTCCACTACCTTAGTAATAAGAAAAGACGAAAATACGGAAACCTTGGAAAGAGAACTAAAAGATCTCAAACCGTCTATAGAAATAGAAGTTCCAGAAGAAGTAAAGAATACAATAAGAGAATACCAAAAGGTAGGATATTACTGGCTAAGATTTTTGTACAAAAATGGATTTGGTGGAATACTTGCCGATGATATGGGACTCGGTAAAACACTTCAAGCTCTAACGTTCATCAAAAGCATATCAACAGACACGCAAAACAAAAAACCTTCCCTTGTAATATGTCCAACATCGCTCACACACAACTGGGTAAGAGAAATACAAAAGTTCTTCCCATCAATGAAATATGGGCTAGCTGTCGGCTCACCGAAGGAAAGAAAAGAAATTTTAGCCAAATACAAAGAATACGACGTTATCATATCTTCGTACGCTCTGATACGAAACGATATTTCCCTTTACTTAGACAAAGAATTCAAAGTGATCATTATAGACGAAGCACAGTACATAAAAAACAAAGAGGCAAAAACAACAAAATTCGTCAAAATGCTCAACGCAGAAATGAGACTTGCTTTAACAGGTACACCAATAGAAAACTCCGTTTCTGACCTATGGTCAATATTCGATTTTACCATGCCGGGAACATTCGGAAACTACAACTCTTTCATGGAAAAGTACTCAAACCCAGAAAATCACAAGGAACTAGCCAAAAAAGTATCTTACTTCATACTAAGAAGAAAGAAAGAAGATGTACTCAAAGAGCTGCCAAGCAAAATTGAACAGAACATTTTTGTACCTCTATCAACTGAACAAAGAAAGATATACGAGAAGTTTGCCAAAGAGATGAAAAATAATGTACTCAAGTATGTCGGAGAACTCGGACTCAATAAATCCAAGGTACATATACTTTCGGCTATCACAAGACTCAAACAGATATGTGATCACCCCGCATTAGTTTCCGAAGCATACGAAAACATTGAATCTGGTAAGCTTGAATTACTAATCGACCTGCTCAACGATGCCATAGACGGAGGACATAAAATACTCGTGTTCTCACAATTCGTCCAAATGCTAAAAATAATAGAAAAAAGACTACAAGTCGAAGGGATAGAATACTCATACCTCGATGGCTCAACAAAAAACAGAGAAGAAGTAATAAACGAATTTAATGAAAACGAAAACAAAAAAGTATTCCTAATAAGCTTAAAAGCAGGAGGCTTCGGCATAAACCTAACATCAGCCGATATCGTCATACTCTACGACCTATGGTGGAACCCAATGGTAGAAAGACAAGCAATGGATAGAGCTCACAGAATAGGGCAAACAAAAACAGTAAATGTCTACAGACTAATATCAGAAGACACAATAGAAGAAAGAATCTCAAATCTCCAAAACATAAAGAAAGAACTATTCTCAAACATCATAGAATCAGAAACAGCACCTTTCGCCAATCTCTCATGGGAGGATATAAAGTACCTCTTCGAATAGCTTTGCTGAATTAGCAACAAGCTAACAAGCTTAAACTCATTCCTTCGAATTTTGTAATACTAATTCAAGTAAACTTCAACACACTATCCAACAAAAAAAAATACACATCCTTACACTATTACTTAAATACCTCAGTACAATCGTAAAAAAAGGTTCTTAAGTTTAACATAATACAATTCTGAGATTGAGAATGTAGAAAAAGATATTCTATTTTCTAAGCAACTACGAGTTATCATCTCTACGAAATCAGAAAATTTCTTTAGATACTTTTGTCTAACAGAATTAGTCGACGTGACTATCCTCAATTCACCACTCTCAGGATCAAAAAGCTCTAGCAATTCGCCATTAAAAAACCTCATTTCCTCCTCTGAAAGAACTTGAAAAAAAACTATGCTACTACTGGGAAACAAATACCTCAAATTAACTATATCTTTCCTATCCAAAAAAAGAAAATCAGAAACGACAAGGATGTTGACTTTCTTCTTTACCCTATTTGCTAATTCCAACCATACATCTCTAAAATCCGTTATACCACTACATTTTGTAGTGGATAGAAAATTCTGAAACTTCAAAAAGTTCTTATCATGAACCCTATACACCTCATCTAGCCCGTTACTGAAAAGAGAAAAAAGAACATTATACCTCTCCGAGATAAGCTTATACATAACCACACTGACAAGGTATTTCGAATACTCTAACTTCGTTTTACTACCACCTAACATCGAGTTTGAATTATCCAGAAGCACTACGACATCTTTGGCAACTTCACTCGAGAAAACCTTAGTAAACAGCTTGCCAGTTCTTGCAAAAATCTTCCAATTGACATTTTTTATATCATCACCGATGTGATACTCTCTATGCTCAAAAAATTCACTCCCCTCACCTCTCATCATTTTTACGAAATTCCCAGAATGTAGAAAAAAGAAAGTTTCGAAAATACTTGAAATTCTCACATCTCTCAACACCTGAATAGCTTCTTTCTCTAAGTAACTCATAACTACTTATACCTTCTCAAATTCTCCAAAACTTTACTAAAAACATTTTTAACTTCCACAAGCGAAGAATAAACATTATCTAAAACATCTAAAATAGACTTTACACTATCTTTTACCCCCACCAATTCAAGCAGCGATTTTATATTACTCTCTAAGGAATAATAAACGTTGTTCATATTTAAAGTTATCTTCTCTACCTCAGCAAGTATTTCAGAAATAGAAAAGATAAGTTTATAGTTATGCCTTATGTGTTCGATAACCTTGTCCTTATCACTAAGCAACAATTTAACTGTCTCCGAAATACTCTGAATATCGCTAGAAAGCTCACTAACCATTAAATAAAAAGAATCTATCTTATCCAAACTCTGAGCTATATCATTCCTTATGTCATCTATGAAAATACTAGATTTGAGAACTAGGTCTTGCAAGTTTTTGGATGTATCTATAATCTTTCTTGATATCTGGAAAAGAGCCTCAGAAGAAGACAACCTAGAAAACTCAACTGTTGCATTTATACCAATATTCTTAAGATTCAAAGCAATTCTTCTAAGAGAATCCATTATCTCTGATAACTCCCCATACTGCCTCTTCAAAGCATCTGAAATAGCTTTAGAAAACATATTACTCTCATTCAAATAAGAAATTACAGTCTGACTAATCTGCTTATAATCCTCTGATGCTTTCGATATCATCTCATACAGAGTTTCAACTGGCTCGAATACATTTTGTACTCTTCCCCTGAAATCTTCAAACATTCCCTTTATGTCGTAAACATACTTCTTTACGATTGAAAACGTTTTCGACAGATTGCTAATATTCTGCTCTATACTCTCTCTATCCAAATTTGATAAATTAGAAATTAATCCCTCCATTGACATTCTCACTTCATATATCGTGTAAGCATTAACTTCTATAACTTCAACAAAAGCTAATAACTGATTCTCCACCTCCGATATCGATTCATTCAACGATTTATTTTTGTCAATAACCAAGTTCGCGGCATTCTGTAAAACTAGAAACTCTTCACTCTTCTCATCAATAATATCCACTTTTTCAGCCTTACCTTCCTTAACAAAAGACAGCATTGATCCAGATAAAGAATTTATAATTATCCTTAGTCTTTCAACGTATCTTATGATGAAAAAAGCAAATACTAAAACCCAATATATAACAGCTAGTCCAACTATAATATTAAAGTAAATAATAGTTCTTCTAAGTGTAGAATTAAAAGAATATAGAAACTTTACTGATGAACTTCTAAGTTTCTTAAACTCTTCCTCATTGAAAGCTGTAGATAAATTATTTATATTTTCATAAATTTCATTTGCCGCTGATCTCACCTCATCCATCAACCCAGGAATAACCCTAAAAATCTTAGTTCCAAATACGACAACAAATGTCTCGTCATCTTCCATTCCAAAGTTTCTCCAGATTTCCCTAATCTCCTGGTAATCCCTGTCCCTAAAGTTTAAAAGTTCATAAAAAACGATAAAGCCACCTAACTTATCTTCAACATCTTTCACTAAAGCCTTACTAACAACATCATCCTGCAAGGTCCTTACAAAGTAATAATCTTCTAAATAAGTCATAAGTAACGCTGTACCCTTGTAAAAAGAAATAAAGGAAGAAGAAAAAAAGTAAATTCCTAAAGCCCAAAAAACAGTAAAAACAGCTGAAAGTATGAAAAAAATGTAATTCAACCTCCTAAAGTTTCTTAGAGAGAAGGAAATTTTTTTCATTTGTATGAATTATTGTACATCCGAAATACTCATTACAAGTTAAAACAATCCAATACGTGACCAGCTAATTAAGCACAAACACAAGCATGTGCTATTTTTAACACTTTAGCAATTGAAGAAATACCACGTTCTTTACCATTATCCATCTGCATAAAAAGGTAGCATTCAGAATCTATTTGTTTCTGAGAGGCGCAGCCTCTCCAAGATGAAGTTCAACCGAAACAAAATCTCACTTCAATATAACATTCAATAACTCCATAATTCCATACAGAGTTAGCATGCTAAGTATTGTTGAAACAAAAACACTGACAGCTACGGTACGAGGAGAAGAGTTAAAAAAGTTCGCTAAAATGCTACAATACAGAGCCGAAGGCATACCATACTGAAGCACGAAAACCTTAAGCTCGACATCTCTAAACCCAAGAAGGTAAGCAATAACACCTGAAACCAAAGGAGAAACAACCAACTTCAGAAGATTAACAACAGCAACAAATTTAAAATTAACAAGCCCGAAATTAACCTTACCGAGAACTAAACCTAGCTGTATCAAACCCAATATTATAGCAGTGTAACCTAACCCATAAATCGGATCTCTAACATATTCCGGTAACCTTAACCTAAAAACACTCATTAAAAAACCCAAAGCAGTAACATAAAGCAAGGGCAAGGACAAGATATTGTAAGTTATATCCTTCATTGTCTTTAATAAATCAGCACTACTCGATCTACCCTTTATCACCAAATAAACCCCATACGTCTGAGAAAGTATAGATGTGACAACAAGTATAAATGTAGCAAAGCTACTTCCAGCACTCCCAAGGTAATACTCACATACAGGTATACCAATATTACCAGTATTAGGTAAAAACGAAAGAAGAATGAAAATATATTTCGACCTATTGGATAACCTCATCAAACCGGCAAAAAATGAAGACAAAACGTACATAAATACCGTTTGAATAATAGAGTGAACAACAACCAAATGCACAGACTTGAGCAAAACCTCACCATATACGTCAAAAGATCTTATTATAAGAGCAGGTGTCAGAATATATATAGACAAGACACTGAACTGCAAAGGATCAAATTTCTTGTACTTCGCTAAAATGTAAGCAAAAGCAATAATTAAATATACAGGCAGTATTACTTTAACAAAAAGCATAACTAACCTTTGCTATAAGGACAATATTTTCTAAAAATGCAGATTCTACAAACATCTTCAGAAGGACTTGGCTCAAAATCCATCTTATCCAGAAAGCTAACCATATCAAAAATTTTCCTTTCAACTTCGCCAGCAGAATACTCCTTACTTCTAGTATGCCCACTATCAAAAGAAACAAAACTTACTTTTTCCACCCTGACCCTTCTTGCCTTTTCAAGAATATACCCATAGAACATAGCCTCAAGCAATATGTCTTCTTCATCCCTGTAAACACTCTTTTTGTACTCAACAACTTCCCAAAAATTCGTTCTCGGGTCAAAATAAACAACATCAGGGATACCGACAACTTTATAACCATCTCCAACATCGTACTCTATCCTTTCCTCAATGATTTTAGGGATATATGGTGCATCATTACTATTTCTATACTCCAAGTACCTGAGAAAATTCTCAATCCCAAACCTTATATCCTCTTCTAACTCAAGCTTTGAAATTAACTCCGAAACCTCCTCAAGGTTTTTTAACTTACCACTCCTAAGTAAATAGTTTATACTTCTTGCAACGTTGTGCATACTAGTTCCCTTAATCATGTTCTCAGTGGGTGGCACATTAACCTGTAGCACCTTTCTCATATACCAGGTGTATCTGCACTTCTGGAAATCAATAAAATCTGTCTTAGATATCAAAACAATCTTATTTCTCGTATTTCCATCACCAAACATATGAATTTGCATTATTTCCCCACACAGAAGTTAGAAAAAATTCTATCCATGAGATCTTCAGTAGTAACCTCTCCCGTCATCTCACCAATATAAGCCAAAGCATCCCTTATACCTACAGCTATAAACTCTTCAGACATTCTACTCTCAGCAGCTTCCAAAGCTTCATTAAGAGAGCTAAGCACATCATTCATCAACTCCTTATGCCTAGAATTAACCAAAAGGATGTTTTCTATTTCTTCATTCACATTACCGATGACCGTCTCCACTATACTATTTTTCAACTCCCCCACATTCACATTTTCCTTAGCCGAAATTTCAAAAACTTTTAGGTATCTAAGATCATACTTCTCAAGTAATTCCCTTATCTCCTTTTCCTTCTTTCGTATAACTTCAGAAGATACCAAATCAATCTTGTTTAAAATCAAAAAGATAACTTTACTCTCTGCATACCTTTTTATACTCTCAACAACCAAAATATCATTTCTAGTTATCCTCGAGCTAACATCAAACACTAACAAAACAACATCCGAAGATTTTATACTCTCAACTGTTCTCCTTATCCCCTCCGACTCAATAACATTTTTTGACTCTCTTATCCCAGCAGTGTCAAATATACTCACGGGCACACCATTTATTGACATTATTTCCTTGATGACATCCCTAGTAGTACCAGGAATGTTAGAAACTATTGCTCTGTCTTCTCCGAGTATAGCATTCATCAAACTAGATTTACCAACGTTTGTTTTCCCAGCTATACATATCTTTATACCATCAGTAAAAAAACTACTCTTTCTTGACTTCTCTATTATATCCTCAACTTCCTTTATACATCCCTTTATTGTCCCTTCTATATAATTCCAATCTCTACTGGCAAGATCCTCCTCAGGATGATCAACCAAAACCTCAAGGTAAGCCAAAAGATCCAATAGCCTCTCTTTCAAAGAAACTATCTTTTCCGATAACTTACCATCAAGCAACCTTCTTGAAACCCTCAAAGAACTTAGGTTATTGCTCATTATTAGTGAATTAACAGCCTCTGCTTGCACAAGATCCATTCTACCGTTTAGCACTGCTCTCCTGGTAAATTCACCAGGTCTGGCCATTCTAGCACCATGCTTCTTGAGTAATTCCATCACTCTACCAACAATAATTGGATTACCATGACACCCGATTTCAATAACATCCTCCCCAGTATAAGAATTAGGTCCACGCATCACCGAAACCAAAACATCATCAACAACCTCATCACCATCCACAATTTTCCCATACACAAGAGAATGAGACTTAAGAGCTTTTAGCTCTTTTTTACCTTCAAATATATTATCAACGATATCTATAGCCTTACTCCCTGAAACTCTAATATACGTAACAGCTGAGTGAACATTAGGTGTTATCGGAGCAAATATCGTATCCTCATCAAAAAAAACTTCCCTCATCCCTAAATTATACGAACGAAAAAGAAACTATTTCAATAAACCCCCAAAGTGTTCAATACAATTCATCCACAGCACTAAAACACTACCAGTACTTCAATTTTTGAACAAACTTATCCCATCTTCTAAACAGAACTACCTTAAAACTCTACTTAGATGTAATAACTAAAAGTACCTTACCAAAGCACTAGTTAAACAACCAAAAGGACACTGAAAGATTAATAACAGCACAAACACAATAAAAATTGTATTGAAGCAGGAAAAGCCATACTATACCTTTATCAACCTAAGTAAAGCTTACTAAGCAAACTTTTCATATCTTGAATTTCGTAGTACAAATAATTAAATTTTCATACTTATGAAAATTATACTGAACGGTAGTGAAGTAGAAGTAAACGAA
Organism: uncultured Brevinematales bacterium; assembly: GCA_964475465.1. Lineage (GTDB taxonomy): Bacteria > Spirochaetota > Brevinematia > DTOW01 > DTOW01 > JAPYWX01. The sequence goes on along the minus strand of CAYYXA010000014.1, from coordinate 8,994 downwards.
AAAATATCATTACTTGACCTTATGAGAATGAAAAACTTTGACCCTAGCAAATACGTAGCTATAGTTAACGAAGATGTAATACCAAAAAGCAAAATCCAAGATATAACTTTGAATGAGAACGATAGAGTTGAGATAATAACAATGATGGGAGGAGGATAATGGAAAACGACACTTTAGTTATTGGTGGAGCAGAAATAAGAAACAGGCTAATTGTAGGCACAGGAAAATTCTCTTCCTACGATCTAATCCCTGAAATCGTAGAAAAAGCAAAGATTGACATGATCACCGTAGCAATAAGGAGAGCCAGAGACGGAATTCAAAAGCCACTAATAGACTATATCCCAAAAGGGACGAAAATTCTTGTCAACACTTCAGGAGCAAGGAATGCCGAAGAGGCATTAAAAATAGCTAAAATAGGCAAAGAACTAACAGGAAGTGACTTAATAAAAATAGAAATCATACCTGATACAAAGTACCTCATGCCAGACAACAGAGAAGTAATAAAAGCTTGCGAATTATTAGCAAATGAAGGTTTCAAACCTTTTCCCTACATGATGCCGGACCTTGTAGCAGCTAAAGAGATGGTGAAAGCCGGAGCAGTGTGTATAATGCCCCTAGGTGCACCAATAGGAACGAACAAAGGACTAGTAGCAAAATATTTTATCGAGATGCTAAGAAATGAAATAGATTTACCAATAATTGTTGATGCTGGGATAGGTAAGCCATCTCATGCTGCCGAAGCCATGGAAATGGGAGTAGATGCAGTACTCGTTAACACGGCAATAGCAACAGCAAAGGATCCCGTAAGGATAGCAATAGCGTTTTCAAAAGCAGTTGAAGCAGGTAGAATAGGCTATTTAGCAGGCTTACCGTCAGAGAAAATATTTGCTGAAGCTTCATCACCACTTGATGAATACTTGCTCGGATTCTTGAAGAAATAATACTTATGAACTCTGCAATTTTTCTTTTATCTTTCTACCTATTGCGGCAACTTCATCCTTAAACCTTTCAGGTAAGAAATCATAGTGTGAGAGTTTCATTGTAAACCTTCCAGTCCCCTTGGTTATTGAACTCAAAGCATAAGAATACCTCATCATTTCGGCCATAGGCACGTAAGCAGTGATAACAACAGTGCCGTCTTCCTTCCTGTCAATGCTTACGATGCTACCCCTTCTGCTATTAAGATCCTCTGTTATAGCCCCTAAGTGTTCTTCGTAGACAAATATATTCACCTCCATTATAGGTTCAAGTATTGCAGGTGCACCGTTCTCAAGTGCTATTTTCATAGCATGCCAACCAGCTATCTGAAACGAAAGATCCGAAGAATCAACCTCATGATAAGATCCTTCATAAAGCGTAACCTTAACGTCTGTGACAGGATACTTTCCCAAAACTCCTTCCTCCATAGCACTCAAAACACCCTTCTCAACCGAAGGAATAAACTGTTTAGGTATATGCCCACCTCTTATCTCATCAACAAACTCAAAGCCTTTACCTCTCTCCAAAGGTTCAACCCTAATGTATACTTCGCCATACTGACCATGCCCACCTGTTTGCTTCTTGTGCTTATAATGTGCCTCCACCTTCTTCGTTATAGTTTCTTTATACGGTATCTTTGGTACATCAGTAGTAAACTCCATCTTATACCTATCCTTTAGCACTTCGGCATATATGTTAAATTGGTTTTCACCCTGACAATGAACTTCTAACTCTTTGGAGAAATCGTTAAATTTAACGATGAACGAAGGATCTTCCTCGGCAAACCTGTTTAGAAGTTCTGCTAATTTATCCTCATCTCCTCTATTCTTACCATGGATAGCGATAAAGAATATCGGCGAAGGCAAAGAAATATGCTTTAGCTTAACTTCACTCTTCGGTGATGTGAGAGTATAACCAATCTTCAACCCTTCAATTTTCGTAACAACAAATACATCTCCAGCCCTAACCTCAGAAACCTCATCCAAGTTCTTACCAAAACTCGTATATAAGTGCTGAAATCTAACACTACCACCAGTATCAACTACGTAAAACTCTACTCCAGGCTTCACAACACCACTCCAAACCTTAAGGTATATTACTTTGCCTGTATACGGATCTATCCTAACTTTAAAAGGTGTAACTATTGTCAAATCCTTAACACCGTCAAGGTTAACCTCCTTACCATCCCTTATGAAAACGACATCCTGGTGCCCCTCAAGTGATGGAAATTCTTCAACTATTATCTCCAAAGCGTTAAGAACACCTATATTAGTCAGTGAAGAAACGAAAAACACAGGTATTATCTTACCTTTGGTTATACAATCCCTAAAGCCTTTCACTACCTCATCAATGGATATCTCTTCACCTGAAAGGTACTTCTCCATGAAAGCCTCATCAATGTCAGAAATGTCCTCAAACATTTCATCTCTGTAAGATCTAACCAGCTCTTTGTACTCATCAGGTATCGGCAGTTTCTTATAAGTCCTGCCATCGTTCTCGTAAATTAGCAAAGCCTCATGGATTATATCAATTGTCCCAACAAATTTACCATCCTTCACATAAGGTATCTCAACAGGTACAACATATTTGCCCAACTTAGCCTTCAAGTCTTCAACAACCTGCCTATACTTTGTGGGATTTAAATCAGTTTTGTTCACGATTATAGCCTTAGCAAGGTGCAATTCGTCAGTAGAATGCCATATTCTATCAGTCTCAGGAGTGATTTCCCTGTCTATATCGACAACAAGAACGATATTCTCCACTACCTCAAGTGCCATTTCCATCTCACCAATAAAGTCAACAAATCCGGGAGTGTCTATGAAATTTATTTTTTTCCCACCAAACTCAATTGACGAAACTGTACTCCTTATTGTCATCTTCCTTTTTATTTCTTCAGGGTCAAAATCCGAAACCGTATTACCTGCCTCAACGCTTCCCTTCTCCTTTATAGCCCCGGAAACAAAAAATATGCTCTCAAGTAGAGAAGTCTTCCCACTTCTGTGTTCCCCGATAAGTGCAATATTCACTACATCCTTGGTATCATAAACTTTCATATCACACCCCCAACAAGCTTTTTAGATTATCAAAATTATACCTTCCTTTGTCAAGAAAAACAGAAAGAGAGTGATAATTATTTCTTCTCTAAGCTTCGATATTTTGGGATGGCAATCATACAAAGGCAGTGAAGGGAAACCTTGTTGTTTTATGTTTGTAAAATTCTCCTAAAAGGAAGACCAAATAGCCTCCATACAGAGGTAGAGTGATAATGATTTTTGGTATTTAGATGGCTTTCTATGCCTAGGCTTATATAGCTTCCTTTAGAGTAAAAAAACATCAAGAGTTTTTGTAAATGTTGTAAGAGCATCTCTTTTTATGAGTTTATATTTCCAAAACTATTTTTTGAGTTTTGCTAAAATTTGGTCTTTTTGAGAAGCTCTAAAAAACTTGAAAGTGTAAATGGAAACAAGGACAAAAAAGTGGAAATAAGGGAGCCCGAAGGCCCCCTTAAAGAAACATTATGGAACTATTATGTTTGTAGGATTCTCATTTGTTATAGCACAGATGTAATAATCACCATAATCAGGATCACTATTATCAACTATACTAATACCTGCAGGATAAATACTTTTCATACCTTGAGGAGGAGTACCACCTGACTGTCCAAATAATACATAAACTTTTAGAGTATCACCAGAGTTAGCACCTATAGCAGTGTACGGAATCCTAAAGTAATAATTAGGATCTGGTGAAAGGATATTAGTTCCTACATAAGTTACATCAGCCATTACACTAGTACCACTACCATCACTCTCTATCCTATTAGCACCAGAGAAATTGAAAGTAGTACCACTTCTCCAACCCCAAGCGATAAAGTCAACATCTATATTTGCATCATTAGTAATATGGAATGCACCCCATCCTGTTGTGAGGCTACCAGTAAGCATATTTGTAGAAGCATCAACATTAAGAGGTCTATCCTTATTATCTATCAAGACATATATGTTATTTCCACTGTCTAATGGATCAAAGTATACGAGTAACTCTAAATTACTATCATTCGTCTTATAGAATACTGCTACAATCTTAGCTCCCCAGAAATCATACTCTCCCGTACCAGCCAAAGTCCATCCCGTTGGTTCACCTACAATGTTAATAGTAGCAGTAATATCTTTACCAGATGTAGAATCATTGTATATAAGTGTAACAACATCACCTGCAGAAACCTGGAGATTAGCTCCACTTCCACCAACTGTGAAAGATCCAGCACCACCAGTAAGTGTGACAGTATGTGTATTACCCGTATTATTGTTACTGGCTATCAAACTAGAACCTACACTATAACCATCAACTACACTAACATTTATTGTAACTGGGCTACCACCAGAAACGAATAATACTGAAGCAGGAGCATTAATCACCGGCTCAACTATCACGCTTACAGAAGCTTCACCACCATTACCAGCCACTACACTGACACTATAGTTAGTCGGAGCATAGAAGTCAGCACCACTCTCAGCAGAATAGGTTATGATTATATCGTTAGTATATATATGATCACCCTGATTGTTAGTACCTTCGTAGAATAGCCAGTTAGTTATACTAACAGTTGACGAACCTTGAGGACCAGTGAATACTATCATGTTAGAAGCATTGCTAACCGAAGATATCAATCTAACAGAGTTGGTAACTTCTTGAGCTCCACTCTTAGCATCTACAGATGTAGCAATACCTTGGAGTACATCGGGGAATGTACCAGGTATAAGCTGAGGTGATTCATCCTTGGATTTTGGAAGCTTGACAACAGGAAGACCTTTTATAGTACTAGAAGAATCTGCATAAACTAGTGTTTTACTTGATCCAAGAGGCTTTACAACAGCACCAATAGCAGATCCTGGTCTCCAACCAGGCATTTGAACACCAAAAACAACTATCTTATCGATATCATTGTAATCAATAACAGTGAAAGGAATAGTAATTACATATTCACCAGTTGAAGGATCATAAGAAAGATTTTGATCTAAGCGGCAGGAATCTCCAGCTTCATTGGTAGCTATTGTATAAGAACCACTAACAAATTTCTCAGCTGGACTACCAGCGTCGTCATCTGCTCCTTGATATTTCTTTTCGCTAACAACTTTCCACCATGGACTATTCGCAATATCACCACTGCTATAAAACTCTATTAGCCAGTTTCCATTCTCCGATACCACTGGCAAACCATCCCTTGTATTAGCATTATTCCAAGAAGAATTTAACCTTACCAAAGCATCAAACTCAAAGTTAGAGTCAGAGGTTCTTATTATAAGCTTAGTAGAATCATCGTCTGTTCCAAATTTAATAACATTCTTCGCCGGAACGCTCTTACTCACCCTATCAATACCTATTAGGAGCAATCCCCAAATATCACCCGTATCAGTTCTAGAGACAAAAGGATTACCTATACGTGAATCAATACTTCTAAGCTCCTCAATGTAGTTTGTCACATTAACTGTCGTTTTAACATAGAACTTGTGAGCGTTAACTGTCCTTTCATAATAAACAGCCCTTAATAAATTTGTAGCAACATCAGAAGTATTTTCAAACAGCAAAGTCTTGGGAATAGTAATATCAGCTTGCGGTTCTGTCGGTGGTGGTGGACTCAAGCTTGCACAGGAGTTGAGCACCACCCCTAAACTTGCCACTAGCACCACGGCTAGCGCACTCAAAATAAACTTTTTGTGCTTCATAGACACCTCCTAATAAAATATTATAACATCAAAATAAATTCTGTCAAAAACTTCACTTTATACTCAACTCAAGCCAATTTGAAATAATATTAGTCGTCGTAACATTAGTACCAAAATCAGCTTCTCCAAACCTTGTACCTGCAGCACCATCATCTATTCTAAATTCAATATAAATCTTATCAGGTATGTACTCAGGATTGTTACCAAATATAAAGGACCATGGTATTGCTATTTCAGTAACATTGTTGGTTATATACCTCACCCAACTCAAACCTCCACTATTACCTACAACAGACTCTTTTTCAATGACACCGTTTATCATCCTATAAGCCTTAAAATTCTCTCCCGTAGGCTCAGCATACTTGTAAGGTCTATAGTGCTTAATGTAAACAGAAAACTTCCTATTGCCAATCGTCTCGATCCCAACATCATCAAGGAAATCAAAAGCACCAGTTACACCACTATCCCCATTCTTTAGCTTCTTCATTCCCTTACTACCATTACCATTCGTTATTCCATTGTCTATAAATATGTAAAAAGCTCCTCTATTCAAATAATCAGGTGCATCATCAGCATCAACAGTATTCTTATGCCCAATAAAGAGAAACTTCTTACTATAAGCCACATAAACCTTGTTTAATGCCTTCCAAGTTCCCCCATCATCTTTATCTAAAAATAGATAAGACCTTCCAAAGTCACTATCGGGATTACCAGTAAACTTTATGGCAACTTCAGTAAAATACTGATTAGCAGTAGAAACATCTATAGCCTTCGGTAAAGATTCGAAATCTATTTTCTCTGTCAATAAGAAAGCGCAACCTCCAAACACACTAACTAATCCAACTATTCCAAGAACATACAAAAACTTCCTCACCTTCATAAATACCTCCTCTCCAAAAAGAAGGTGGCACAGCCACCTTTAGAATCCATACTCCCACTCAAGCACACTATATGCTCCAAAAGGTGCCCTCCCTGGGAAATCCTTAGTAGGATCAAACCAAACTTCAGCTCTGATCTTATAATATCCTACTGGCGTATCAGCCCTACCATTCAGTATTATTCTGTGCCTCGTAAAGTTCTTTACTTGCTCATCACTAGATTTTATGAATCTGTAATCTAAATTAATAATTTGAGATCCCATTTCATACTTATATGCCAAAGAAGTATAAAACAGCTTAGTCCACTGAACACCTACAGATAACTGAGGAGATACGAAAATAGTATTAACAGTTGCATCAATATTTGCTATAGTTATGTTAGATTCTCCAAGTATATTCCTCTCACCGGAAACTTTCGAATACATATTCATCTCAAACATAACTGATGGTGAAATATCAACACCTAAGAGTATATCAGCTAATTTATATGTACCTATGAAGAAACCTCTCAACTTGTTAATTAAGGAATAAGGTACAAGAAATACAATAGGTTCTCCATAAGCAAGTAGCGTCGCATTCAAGAAATCTCTATTTGTTGAAGAAATCAAAAACTCTACTTTCTCGTTATTATTGAAAGTTATATAACTTCCCTCTAACTGTAACCTAAGCACATCCTGAGAATAATCAAACCTCAGAGTACCACCCATCCAACCTGCTGCAGAAATTCCTTCCCACTTCTCATTCACCCAACCTATCCCTTTCCTACCAGTCACAGGATCCTCTATAAGAAACTCTGAAGGCACGGGCGGTATCGGTGAAGAACCAACAAAGTCAGCAGCCTGCGGCGCTCTATGCACACATTGGAACCCGTTCATTATAAGCACATCAGCACTACTCGTACCACCACCAAATCCTGCAGATGCCAAAGGATCATCACCTCTTGCAGCAGTAAACGAATAATAGTTGTGATCTATATAGAACCCTTGGAAAGCAAAACCTAACCCTGTATCAAACACGTTATCGTTCTTAAAAGTTAAAGTAAACGCAAAACCAAAAATGTTATTCGAATCAATAGTAAGAGCCGGGCTTATCTCAGAACTCAACAAAACACCAACAACACCGTTACCATCTATATCAGTCTCCAATTCCTCCTCCAAAAGCAAAAACTCAGGATTAACACCAACTGAAGAAACTGCACCAACAAAACTTAAACCAAATCCAAAAGGCAACTTAATCTCACCATCAATTTCGGTAGAAGCATTACCACCTTTGTAAACCATAGTTTTAGCAGCACCACCCTGACCAGATAGAGGATTAATTTCAAAGTCAGTATAATAACCTAAAGTAGTCTGAAGCTTAACACCAGGTATCGAAGAAGTAAATACCCTATAACCATAAACCAAATCATACACTCTATTTCCACCTTTAGACCAGTTAAACCCTATCCAATCCAACGGATAATGCACCGTAAAGGAATAAGCAAACAACCCTTCAACATTACCATCAACAAAAAGCCCCATAAACTTATCTCTATCTGGATACCAAGCCTGCCCTAATGTCCAAGGACTGTAGTTAAGCTCATAGTTACCTATACTAACAACATTAACAGTCGGCAAAGGATTATTCAAAACAACCCTTCTTGATTGCAAAGCTATAGGAACCTGCCCAGGTGTTGAATTAACCCAAGTTGTCCACCTAGTAGCTTCCCAATCAGTTAACTCAAACCTCAAATAAAAGTCAATTATCTCCGTAAACACCTTACCATCTATACCTATCTCTAAAGAATTCTTTATAGCATTTTCCTTAGTAATATCATAATTCCAATTCCACCTAGTAAATAACTTTCCAAACAAATCAAAATTATCAGACACATACTTATCCTTAGGCATCTCTGGCTTTAATTTCTCAGACATGATCTTAGCAAACTTTTTATAACCCATTGGCGGAGCCCACTTCTCAGTCTGATCAAGATAAACTAAAGGCACAACAGCCTTGACATCTTGCAAAGGATTAGGATAAGACTCCCAAACATTCAAAACCTCAAACTGATCCATTGCCTCCTGCAATGTACCTTTAGCAGGCCACATAACTATATCAACAAACTCAGGATCTCCCCAGTAATCACTACCACCACCCCACCTGTGCAAACCTCTGTACTCATTAACATTTCTAGTAAGAACATCTTCAGGATCAGGGAAACCTTCGTTAGATTGGCTAAATATCTGGAATCCCCACTTTGTTATGTCCTTGTCCTTCGTCAAATCCAAATCTTTCTTAGAAACAACCGCTATAATCGTCCTACCAATACCTTTTATAACTTTCGGTATAACAACATCTTGAGCCATGTCCTTAGCCTTAGAAGAAACCTCTATCTCAACCCTAGCTCTCGGCTGAGGTGAAATTATAATTGC
>CAYYXA010000013.1:0-9827 GCA_964475465.1 uncultured Brevinematales bacterium | reverse complement strand
TAGTAAAACACAGTAAAGAATCGTTTCCTATAGAAGCTTGTGGATATATTGCTGGGAATGATAGTACTCTAACTATGGTATTCAGGCTAACTAACGTTGACAATAGTTATGATCACTTTAGTCTTGATCCAAATGAACAGTTTGAAACTTATAGGAAAGCAAGAGCTTTAGGCTTAAAAATCTTAGCTGTCTACCATAGCCACCCATACTCACCAGCACGAATGTCAAATGAAGATATAAGGTTAGCATATGATGAATCAATATATTATGTAATATTCTCAGTGAAAGATAATGAATTAAGGGTATTCAGAATCAAGGATGGTAAGCCAATAGAAGTAACTTACTCCGTAGAATATTAGCACTAGTACTTGAAGCTTAAATCCTTATACTTACTTGATTAGATTTAGGAGAAAGCTTTGGATCTAATTTTATGTTTCCATAAGGTAAAATACTGGAGCAAGCACTAAATCTTATTTTCGAAAAATTTCCAAAACCTTAGACTGTGACTGGCTTAGCATGTTTGAGATCTCTTAAGTGAAAGCTATTGTATCCTAAGGTTTATTTTAAAAGGTCAGAATTAGTGCTACTCTGTTGGGTCCGAATTTTCGATAGATTTATTCTCAAATGGAAATTTTCAATTCGTGCTGTAAATAATTTTTATTCGACAAATTGGAGGTTGGTTGTGATCCTAAGTTCAAAGAAAATATTAGAAGAGTTGGAGAAGGGAAACATAGTTATAGATCCTTTTGATAGAAGGTTATTGAACCCGAATTCCTATAATCTGAGGCTGCATAACGAGCTATTTGAGTTGACAGATGATGTTATAGACATGAAAAAGCCAACTAGCTATAAGAAGTTAGTTATTCCAGAGAGTGGATTACTTTTGGAGCCAGGTAAACTATACCTTGGTAGGACCGTTGAATACACTATAACAAAGAACTATGTTCCTATGATAGAAGGTAGATCTAGTATAGGTAGATTGGGTATTTCTGTTCATGCTACTGCTGGTTTTGGTGATGTAGGATTTGAGGGATATTGGACACTAGAGATATCCGTTATAAAGCCAGTTGTAATATATCCTTTTATAGAGATATGCCAAATATACTATTGTGCCGTTTTGGGGGAAATAGAAGAAGTTTATAGGGGCAAGTACGCTAAAAGCAAGGATATAATAATAAGCAAGATATACGAGGAGCTCAAGTAAAATTGTTCGGTATAACCGAGTTATTTTTGCATTTCGTTTGTTATCATGGTTCTTAGCTTTTTTATTGCTTTTTTCTCGATGTACCTTATGCTTTCAGGAGTAGTGCCAAATATTTCTCCTATCTCTCTTAATGACATCCTTTCTTTGTTGTTTAGCCCGAATCTCCTTTCAAGTATAAATTGTTCTTTGGGGGATAGCTTAGATAGTTTTTCAAGAATCAATTGAGTATGGTATGTATCGTTGATGTGTTCGTTCATGTCTGCTTCAGTGTCAGGTATGCTGCAGTCAAAATTGTCGGCTATTTCTGATAGAAAGATGACAAAAGGTTTGTTAGTGGTATTGCTTTTAGAGTTGTTTTTGAATTTTGTTGCTGGTGATTTCAACAAGCAGTTTTTTGACAGGAAGTTTCTTATTGAGCTTTTTATCCACATTGCAGCGTATGTTGAGAATTTTGTGCCTTTTGATGGGTTATACTTCTTTATTGCTTTCATTAATCCTAGACATCCTATGTTTATGATTTCCACGAATTCATCATCCTGCAAGGTATAACGCGATGCTATTTTTACAACTAGCTTTATGTTACTTTCAACAACTTTTCTTATTGCTTCTTTATCACCAAGCCTTGCTTTTAATAGTAGTTCATTGTAGTTTTTGTTTACCTCTAACCTTGATATGTCTTTTGCATACCTTTTAAATAATGACGTGATCTCTGCCATTTTTATACCCCCTGCTTTTTATTTAAGCAAAAATGGTGCCAAAACTTCGAAAATTATTAGTTGGTGTTTGCCTTCTACTGTCGGGATTTTGCAAAGGTTAGAGGTAAAATAAGGAAATTAATGTGTTGTAAAAAAACAACATTTATCCAGATCTGACAACATTTAGTTTGTCTAGGTAGCGTTTTATTATTTCTCTCATTGACGTATTTTTCTCTTTGGCTAGGTCCGGGTCGGATTTGAATATTTTTCTTACGTCATTTCTTGTGAGTTCTAGGATTTTTTGGTCCTTTATGAGGTCGGCTAGTAGGAATTCAGGTAAGCCTGATTGCTGGTATCCTATTATTTCACCAGGTCCTCTTAGGCTTAGGTCTATCTCTGAGATGCTGAACCCATCGTCATACTTTACCATTGCTAGCATTCTTTTTTTTGCATCTTCTGTTATTTTTTCAGAAGTTATTAGATAGCAATACGATTGGTATGGTCCTCTACCTACTCTTCCTCTTAGTTGGTGTAATTGTGATAATCCGAACCTTTCGGCTCCTTCTATTACTATTACTGTTGCATCTGGGACATCTATACCTACCTCTATGACAGTTGTTGATGTTAGTACTCTTATTTCTCCTTTTTTGAAGTTTTGCATGACTTCGTACTTTTCTTCCGGCGTCATCTTCCCATGTAGTATTCCAACTTTATACTCCTTGAATACTTCATTAGAAAGATAGTTGTATGCTTCAACTAATGATTGGATATCTTCTAGAACTTCGCTATCTTCTATGAATGGGTATACGAAGTAAGCTTTAAAACCTTTTTTTAGTTCTTCTCTTACCTTTTCGTATACGATGTGTGCGTCATTTTTCTTGTACCATTTCGTTATTATTTTTTTTCTACCTAAGGGCATTTCATCTATTACCGTCAGGTCTAGTGTTCCGTAGACTGTCATTGTTAGTGTTCTTGGTATTGGTGTAGCAGTCATTACGAGCACGTCAGGGTTATTTCCTTTGCTTATTAGTTTCGCTCTCTGCTCAACACCGAATCGGTGTTGTTCGTCAATAATGACTAATCCCAGGTTTTTGAATTTTATACCTTCTTGGAACATTGCATGTGTACCTACAACTATCTGGGATTTACCTATTTCCATTTCAAGAGAAATCAATCTTTTGTTTTTCTGGGGCATCCCACCTTTTAGAAGCCTTATGTTTATTTTGTGCTTTTTAGCGAATTCACCTAGCAAGTTCGTTATGTTTATATAGTGCTGAACTGCTAATACTTCCGTTGGTACCATAATTGCCGTTTGAAGACCATTTTCAACAGCTACTAACATTGCGTATATTGCTACTATTGTTTTACCTGAACCGACATCTCCTTGTATTAGCCTGTGCATTACCTTGTTTGAAAACAGGTCTCTTTTTATTTCTTCTATTGCTCTTTTCTGTGCTCCTGTCAATTCAAAAGGAAGAGATGCTATGAATTCGTCAGCAAGTTTACAGGATGAATATCTCTTGCCTTTGTCTATTTTGCTATCTTCTGTTCTTTGGTATTCTATTATTGTGTTCATTTTAAAAAATTCGTAGTATACCATGTTTTTCCTGGCTATCTCTACTGCTTTTACGCTGGGAGGAATGTGTAAGAACTTTATTATTTTACTCATAGGCAGTAGATGTCTTGCTTTCCTGACATATTCAGGAATCTCATCTTCTATTTCTTTGTAGAAGTGAGATACGATGAGGTGTACTGTTTTCCTTATGGTTCTTTGTCTTAAGTTTTCTGTAGATGAGTATATTGGGAGGACTACGCCAAATTCGTCTTTCTTGTAGCTGTTGCCATCGAGAGGTGAATAATCGAATGTTGCACACTGTAAGGAATTGAATTTGTATTCCCATGTACCTGTAACTATGAATTTCTCACCTATTTTCAGTGTATTAATCAAGAATTCCCTGTTATAGCATACTAGCTCCGCTTTTATTTCACCGTCAGTTACTATAACTTTTGGTATTTTTTTGTCCTTGGCTAAAACGAACTTGTGTTCCAGAACTTCAACTATTACTGTAGCGTGGGTTTTGCCAGTTTGTGAACTATAAAGTTCTTTTATCACTTCTGAGAAGCTCTTTATTTTCGTTCTGTCTTCGTACCTTATAGGGAAGAATGTGAAAACATCAAACAATGTGTATAGTTTTAGCTTGTATAGTACTTTTTTCCTTTGAGTTGTTAGATTAGGGATTTTTATGTCTTTTACATGTATGTTTTTAGTGTCTTCTAGAATCATGGAATTAAGGACAAATAAGATTTTGCTATTTCCTTGATTTTTGAGAAATTCCTTTCTGTTATTAGGTCCACTTTCGCTACTTCGCTGCCTAGGCCTATAACATCTGCACCAGCTTTCAGGAATTCTTCAATGACGCTTAGTTCCATTCCTCCACTTGCTAGCATTTTTACGAAAGGAAGGGGGCCAGATTTCAGTGCTCTTATGAACTTAGGGCCTAATACCGAAGCTGGGAAAACTTTTACAAAGTCAGCTCCCGCGTAGTAGCTTCTGATTATCTCCGAAGGAGTAAATCCTCCAATGAATACGACCTTGTCTTTTGGTATGACCTCAAGTATTTCGAAATTTTGTGTTGGGTTGACTACGAAGTCGGGATCTCCTTCTATAGCTTTTAGGGCAAGCTCTTTGTTTAGTACGGTTCCAGCACCTACGAGTATCTCTTCACCTTTTACTCTTTCTTTTGCTTCCTTTATTGCCTGAGCATAGTTGGGTATGGTTGAAGTGAATTCGATTACCTTTGCACCAGCCTCAACAAGAGCATCAAAGCACTTTAATGCCCCATCAAAATCCTCAGTTCTTATTATAAAAAGGAACTTTTTCTTTACTATGAAGTCGATTTTTTCTTCTTTTGTCATGATTTATATTATAAGTGTTTTGCACACATAATAAGAATTTCAATAAATTACATCCGTATTAAAGATTATCATAAGAACAGATGATATTTGCAAGATGTTTTAAACATTTGGTTGATAAGATACTTGTAGCTTTGCCGTAAAACCATAAAGGAATTTGCCGTCTCTCTGAAAACTTCTAGAAACCAGTTATATTGATACTAGGTGTTTTTTATTGGGTGGCTGATGATAATTTAGAGTTACTTTTGTGGGTATAGTTGTGATAGCTATCGTATTGGAGATTCTTGTTGAAAATTTGCTTATGTAGCAGAGAAAGAATTTTAGATGAGTTTAACAAAGTTTGAAATTATGCAATATTTTTGTTATACTTAATAAATATGGATGATATCTATTTAGAGCACATACTTGACCATTTCAAGAATCCTAGAAATTATGGTGTTTTAGAGAATGCTAACTATGTTTATGAGGGTGGTAATCCTACTTGCGGAGATATGGTTAAGTTTTTTGTTAAGGTTAATGATGGTAAAGTTGAGGATATTAGATTCATTGGCAAGGGATGTGCAATAAGTCAGGCTTCTGCTTCAATTCTGACGGAGCTTGTTAAAGGTAAGGATTTGGAATTTGTTAAGAATATGACGAAAGATCAGCTTTTGGAAGAATTAGGAATAGAACTTAGTCCTACTAGGCTTAAGTGTGCTTTGCTTTCAATTGAAACTCTTAAAATAGCACTTTTTGGTGAACTTTCTTAGTGTAGCATAGAGGCTATGCCTCTATGTATAATGTACGTTTTAATTTATGGATTTTCCGAAAATTCGGTTATATTACTATATGGAGGTTTGTATGAATAGAGCCTTGTTGTTTTTTGGTATTTTCTCTGTTCTTATTTCTATTCTTCTCTCATCCTGCCTAAGTGTTGGCCCAGGTGATGCAAATCAACCCACTTCAGTGTCAGTGAATGTTTACGTATCTCCTGATGGTGATGACTCGAATGATGGTTCTCAGAGTTCGCCTTTTGCTACGATAAACAAGGCAATTTCTTATGCTTATGGAGTGTTGGGTAAAACAAACGCACAAATTAACATTTACCTTATGTCTGGATTATACGCTGAAGGGCACGGATTTACAACACCTGTCTCCATAAGCATAACGTCGCAGATAAATATACTAGGTGGTTGGAATAATGATTTTTCAGAGGTTAATGGTGTTTCTTACATAAGTTTTAGCAATAAGGTTGACAGGGGATTGTACATTTCTGATGTTAGTAACATTAGGGTAGAGAACATTGCTATAATGGATGTTTCGTATTTTCTTGGAAGCGGTGCAGGAATATTTATAAGAAATTCTTCGGGTATTAGTTTGTCGAATGTTATTGTTTCAAACTGTACATCTGGTGGCAGTGGCGGAGGGGTTTATATCGAGAAGCTTTCTAATTCGACTCTATACCTAATTGTCATGAACTCGGTTTCTTTGTCTGGTTCTGGTGGTGGTGTTTTTGTTACAAATTCTTCTAGCAATGACCTTAATATTACCGCTTACAATAATAATTCTTCTCTCTACGGTGGTGGGTTAGCAATTTATAATTCATCGTCTAACACTCTTAATTTACTTTTGACAAACAATTCTTCGGGGTACGGTGGGGGATTAGCAATAGTTGGTTCACAATCAAGATACAATAAGGTTTTCGGTTCTGTGAGTATGAACACTTCTTCTATTGGTGGCGGAGGTATTGCTAATATTTTTGACTACCAGAATACAATTACAGCAGAAGTACAAGGTAATAGTTCACCGATAGGCGGTGGTATATACATATATGATTCTAGGTTCCTTGTGATTTCAAAGTCATACATAACTAACAACTCTTCAAGTGATGCTAGTAAGAAGAGTGTTATATACATTACAAATACAGGAAGCACAACTAATTTAATAATTTACGAATGTAGTATTTCCGGTACTAGTTTGTCAACTCCTTATGCAATATATGAAGATGGGGTAGATTTAAAGTTTCACTCAATTTCAAAGAATAGTTTTGTTTTCTCGACTCTTGGTAACCTTTACTATGATCCAGATGATGGGACTGGTAGCCCTGTTGACATACCAGCTAGTGCTGCTGGTTTAAGTATATTGAACACTAGCCTTGAACCAAAACACGATGCTAACGTCTCCATTGCCAATACCGGAAGTTAGGTTGATGTGGCTTTGGTGGTGAATTCAACTTTTCTTGAATTTAGCGAAAGTTATTTTTGTTGTAGATATGCGGAAACTCTCTGTGAATAAAAGAAGTACTGATTAGAACGGATGCTATAAGTATGTTTTTTGTTGTGAATTGAGATTTCTCAACTATCATAATATGTTTTGATGATAAGGATCGTTGAACAAGGGGAGATTAAAGGTTTAAGAGATGGTGAGCTTTTTTTGGTTAAGAAAAACGGTAATGTTTTCGGACTTTTTAAAAAAACAAATTCTAAGTTTAGGTTGGTTTCTAAGAAGTTTTTAGCTCTTAGCTTATCGACTTTGCCCAAAGGTTTTGATGATGAACTAGTGGTTAGTGCTCTGATGTTTAAGCATAGGAGGAATACGAGAAAGGCATTTTTGAGTGTTTCACAGAATGGTAATCATTTAAATTTCTCTTTTGTTCTCTTCGATAATAGAGATTTCGTCAAAATTGATGAATCTAAGCCATTTAGTAGTACTCTTAAAAAAGAGATTTTAGCCTTGAGGGAAGGTAACCCGTATTATCTTTGCACTAGTGAAACTTTTTCACTTGTTGGAGGTATTGTTCCTGAGAGTATTTTAAGCTACCTAAAAGGTAGAGTGGGGGTCTTGCTAATTGATGTTGATGATGAAATTGATTTTATACCTTTTGAGGTACTGACGAATAGGTTTGATATAGTGATAAATAGACTTTTACCTTCGGATTCTAGGACTTACGGTAGAAAAAAGCTTAGTACGCTAAGCATTTTTTCTAATGGGTGGGATGAGAAATTCAGCTACACTTTTTCTGAAGGTATGAGAGTGTTTGAAATGTCAAAGGATTTCTTTAAGAAAGTTGAGTTCATATCGCATAGAGTTGATTTATTGGAATTCATTAAGTTTATGAGTAGTGACGTTGTTTACTTCTCTTCTCATGCTGATAGCGAGGGATTAGATTTGGGAAGTGCGAGACTGAATAATGAGATTATCAACTTGATTAATTATTCACCTAAAGTTGTTATTTTTAATAACTGCTACTTTGATGGTTTGTATGAGTTGATTAAGTTCCTAATTTCAAATGGAGCTAATTATGTTGTTTCTCCATTTTCAAAGGTACCTGATTCAAGTTTTACCTCGCTTTTTGCTGAAAGTTTCTTTTATGTTTTCTCTAGAACTTTTGATATCAATTTGGCGATGTTCATCGCTAGTAAAATAAGTAAATCAAGGAGACTTTACAACCACTTTCTTTACAGAGTTTATACTCCTATGAAAGTGGGGTAGACGATGAGATTGTTATCTCTTTTTTTGTTTGTTTTTCTTATATCTGTGACTTCATTTGGCAATAATAAAGTTTTGTCTAGTTTGGTATTAGGTGGTAATGTTTTATATTCTCATCTTCTCCTTACGGAGAAAAATTTTTCATTTTCTTTGCTTGGTAGCACTGGAGGAGATGCTCTCTTATCCTTTTCGTATACAAATGAAGATGTGTGTTTTCATGTAGGTGATAACTATGTGTATTTTGGCAATGGTTTAGTGCTAGGTAATCCAAGGTATAGGTATTTTCTGAATTATTTATTTGACCGTAAATTTTTGTCAAATGGGGTTTATAGCTTTGATTTTTATCAAAATGATAGAAATTTTGACAAGAGGGAGGACATCAATAAAGGTATTTATGTTGGTAAAAAATTCAATGGTTTATTCATTTTACCTTTCTTGTTTTTGGGGGATTCGAAGAGTTTTTCTAACTTTTGTGGTGGATTGGCTTTGAATTATGATTTGCTTGGAGGGCTTCTTTTTATTTCTGATAACCTCTACTTTGCCTTATCTATTAAGGAAATAAACTTTTTGAGCTTAGGTTTGGTTTTCAGCGGTGAGATTGCCATTTCTTCCGAATTGACTAGTTTGTCTAAATTTTCTAACTTGCAGATTGTTTCTGGAGTTTCGTTGATGTTTGAGTGGTACATTAACAAGTTTATGTTTTCCTTAAGTGCAAATTTTTTGAGTAGGGATTTTCGTTCGCCTTATGGTAGTGGATTTTATTCTGTTTCTAACAAGAATGGTGTCATGTTTTCAGTTATTTATTCTGATGGGAATAAGTTTAACCTTTATGGTGTCAATAAACTCTTAGTTTATGATGGTGGTACTGAGAATGAGTTTTCTTTTTCTTTTGTGAGGAGAGTGATGAAAAATCTTTTCCTTAATTCAAGGTTTTCTAGAGAGCAAGGATATTTGTTCGTCTCACTGTACCCATATTTTGATAATGATTTTCTTGAGGTGTATGTTAAGCCCCAAGTTGCCATTAATGAGGACTTTTATACAGAGGCATTCTTTTCTCACACTGTTGAAGGTGGTATTGAGCTAAGTTTTAGAGGTTTTGGTGTTGCTACAAAAGTTTTTGTTCCGATTGATCAGGGTATTGATTATTTTACTTTTGTTTCAACGAGTGTTAGGGATAGTTTCGGTGAGAACGAAGATATTAGGGTGTCTTTTGATGATATTTCTTTTCTTATATTTGCTAAGGTAATATCAAAAGATTTGAAAGGGATTTCTTTGCCTTTTGAGTTGAGTTTGGAAGGAATGTGTTTGCTTAAATTCCTTGGTCCACCAACTTATAGACTTGTTGTTAACTTTGGATTCTGATTTTTATTTTTTTGTTATGTATTTAATTTTCCTTAGTGGGGTGAGAGTGTTGTGGTGTGTAGTATCAGATGTATATGTTGTGTTGCTAAGGGTAGTTGCTAGATAGAGCTAACTCTTGGAAAGTTAGGAGAAAGTAAGTTAATTGGGTGATTCATTCGTTAGTAGATCGGAAGAGCGTCGTGTAG
>CAYYXA010000012.1:0-3811 GCA_964475465.1 uncultured Brevinematales bacterium | reverse complement strand
TACTCTCATCAACAGAATTCATACCAACGGAAAGCCATAATTATGAACTCATTGCCACTATATCAGTAGAAAAGATTCACGAGGTAATATTACTAAGCAACAATACATCAATAGTTAGAGTAGATCTAATAGGCACAATTAGACTAGAAAACATAAGTAACGAAGTTATAATTTCCAATTACTCACTAACACAGACATTCATAACAAACTCCACCCAAGAAGTACTATATAAATCATTCCTAAGAGATGAATTTCTAGACAAAGTAAAGTTCCAAACTATTGATGAATTCGCTTTGAATGCTTCATCAATTATGTACAGGGGATGGAGAGAAAACTATGGAGCATACACAATAACAAATTTCATCAAAACAATACTAGGAGGCACAGATGAAACGAACACAACAAAAACCCAAAAAAGAAATATACCTACTATTGGGGGAGAATGAAATTGAAAAAGAAGAATACATAAAAAAGCTCATATATGAGTTCAGCAAAGATAGAAATGTCCAAATGATAAACATAGATCTAGAAACAGACGAAGATAAAGGATTAAAAACCTTTGTAGAGCACTGTACTTCTGCTTCACTTTTCGGAGAAAAGAAAGTAGTCATCCTCAAAGCCAACAAATCTCTAACTAAAGCAGAAAAGGAAACAATAATTTACGGAATATCAAACACAAGTGAAGATACCCTGATCGTAATAACCTCAAATCTGTCACCTTACAAATTCGATAAGAGCATATCTCTAGCTATCGAAAATAGAGGCGGGGAAGTAAAAACGTTTTGGAAGGCCTTTGAAAGCGGACTACCGGAGTACGTAAAGAATATGCTCTCAAAGAACCAAATAGAACCATCAGAAGAACTAATAAAATTCCTGATTGAAAGGAATGGAAATAACCCAAACGGATTGTATGAAGACATCAATTACATAAAAAACTACTTCCAAACGAGTGCGATAATAAAAGCGAAAGATGCCATGGAAGCACTATTCCTAAAATCCGGCGAAGGCGACATATTCACGCTAGTATCCTCGATAATCAAAAAAGAAAAACACAAAGCCCTACTGACACTCAACGACATAATAGAAAAGGGTGAAAACATATATGCTTTAGGATCACTAATATACAAGCAAGTAGAAAAAATCATAAACGTAAAAAAACTTATCGAGAAATTCTCTACCGATGAAGAAATAGCCAAACAACTAGAGATCTCAACTTTTGAGGTAAAAAACATAAAAAAACTACTGAAAACTATAGATCAAAACACCTTAAGAAAACTCATAAAACTTTCTCTTCTTTTAGAAAAGAACATGAGAAACTCAACAAACATAAAAAACATCCTCTTAGAGAAAGCAATAATAGAAATACTCTAAGGCTATCACTTTCATTTAAAAAAAGTGTCTTGAACATAGAGCTATTTAAACTGATTGATAAGCTGTTATGAGTAGGTCATTTTCCCTCCATTTGCGGAAAGGGGTAAAGCATCTCCGATTCTTTACAATTAAATAACACATCAAAAATAGTGAAAAAGAAAACATACTTCAACTAAAATAGTAACTAAAACAAATATGAAATTCATCAAAGTAGTTTATAGATATTCATTTTGGGTCATTAGTGCTATTCTGCTCTACTTTTCCTTTCCCGACAAAGGAATACCATTCCTAGGACTTACTGCTCTAGCCCCAGCAATCTATAGATCCTACAAGGATGGTTATATCTCTGTGCTAACTGGAACATTAATTTTTAGCATCGTTTTCTGGGCACTAACTATTGACTGGTTTACTTCATTTCATCCCTTGGCATTACTCGGAATTTTGATACCTTTGTATCTTTACACAATGTTCCCTTTCGTAATTTTAGCAATAATTTCTAAAATTCACCCAAAACCGATTTCCTTGCTCACATTTCCATTCCTATGGACAGGAATAGAATTCCTAAGGGGAAACGGATTTTGGAGTCTACCTCTTATATACTTAGCACACACTCAGTATCACTTCATATTTTCAGATAACCTAACATTCAAACTAGTAAACGGTGCCATACCTTCATACGCCAACATAATCGGAGTCCTTGGGGTAAGCCTGCTAGTAGCAATGGTCAATACATTAATAACGATTCAAATCATCAAACTTAAGGGTGGGATATCAATAAAAAATCTTACACCTCTACTAGCAATACTAGCCATAACTCTAGGTGGTGTAGCCAACTTTTACTCAATAATGGAGTGGTATAAAAAAGAAGAAACAAAATCAGAAAAAGTAAAATTTGGACTGATACAACCTAACTTTTCACCATGGGACAAGCTATTAGCAAGGGATTTTGACAAACTCAACGAAGTTAAAGAACTCTTTTCAAGAGCTTCAAAAGAAGCTGATGTCATTGTATCCTGCGAATCAATCCTAAGAGATCCAGTAAATTATTATGCTTCCAGAGGCTACAGATTTGGCATAGAAGCAATGAACATACCAAAGGCAATTCAAAAACCTGTAGTTCTCACATTCCCGTACCTTGAAATTTACTTAACAAACACCTTTATAGAAATAAAGGGAAAGAAAATACCAATAAGCCAAGAAATCTATAATTACTACAATGCCGCACTCCTTCTAAACGAAGAAGGTAAAGAACTAGCCAAGTACTTCAAGGTACATACTGTTCCTTTCGGTGAATGGACACCATTTGCTGAATATGTACCATACTTGAGAGAAACAATAAACGCAATCGTTGGTGGTGATCTAACTCCTGGTAAAGAATTTGTAATTTTCAGCATCCAGATAAAAAAAGTAGGAGGTCCCACAATCACAGTTAACGCAGCACCAATAATATGTTTTGAAGACTTATACCCATACATAACGAAAAAGTACTCACTGATGGGAGCACAAGTTTTAATGAACATGACAAACGATGGCTGGGCAAACAGCATAAAGAGCCAAAAACAACACCTTGTTGCTTCAGCTTATAGAGTTCTCGAAACCGGTAGACCACTTCTAAGAGCAACAAATACAGGAACTACTACCATAATATACCCAAACATGAGCATAAAAGTAATTGATGATTTCAAAAAATCTTATCTCGTTGGTGAAGTACCAATCATAAGCAAAGAAATAACCACACCATTCATAAAATTCGGAGACACCGCAATAAATATACTCATAATGATGTTTTTCATACTCTCAATATCAACACTTTACCTCAATACTCCCAAAAGTTAAAAGAAAGGTGATTGTTCAAAATATTCCACCTTTGTTATAATTTATTCTGGATGTGGAAACTATGAACTTAGTAGAGCTCGTAGAAATAACATCCTCTGAAGAAAAGGCAGAAGAATTATTAAGACCTAAAGGTGTTCTTAAAACCTTTACTTGTTGTCCCTTTTGTGAAAACAAAAGTATAGGTAAAGTTTTATTTATCCTTGAAGTGAGAGACGCATAAAGCTTATAAGGAACTTGGTATAGCATACAATACTGCTTACAAGATATACAGTAAGATAAGACTTGCAATATATCACTTTGTATCAAAGGAGGATACAAAGTCTCAAGGAGAAGTAGAAGCAGATGAGTCTTACTTTGGAGGGAAGAAGAGAAAGAAGAGGGGAAAGGAAGCAAAAGGTAAGATACCAATGTTTGGAATTCTTGAAAGGCAAGGAAAAGTAGAAGTAGTTAAGGATGTATCTTGTGAGACTCTATTAAGGGAGACGATAAAGAAGGTAAAGGGGAGAAGTTCAATTTACGCAGACAAATTTAGAAGCTATGACGGACTTGTGATGTATGGTTTTAGACACAAGAGATAGACAAGAGTATAAAGTTTGCGAATGGG
>CAYYXA010000011.1:0-14532 GCA_964475465.1 uncultured Brevinematales bacterium | reverse complement strand
TATTGTGGAGGTTGTTATGGCTAATGAGGTTAAGGGGGCAGTTGTCGATAATAGGTGGAAAATTTTAGAAGCTTTTATGAAAGTTCACCAGTATAGAAAGGATGCCTTGATAGAGATACTTCACAAGGCTCAGGAGTTGTTTGGTTTTTTGACGGAAGATGTGCTACTGTTTATTGCGAATAAACTTGATTTGCCGAAATCGTATGTTTATGGGGTTGTTACGTTTTATCATTTCTTCAAGTTAAAGCCGCAGGGCAAGCATGTTATTCTTTTGTGTTTGGGTACAGCTTGTTATGTAAAAGGAGCTAATAAGATTGTTGAGTACATGAAGGAAAAATACGGCATTGATGTTGGTATGACAACTTCTGATAACCTTATAAGTTTTATGTCTGCTAGGTGTCTTGGTGCTTGTGGTGTTGCTCCTGCTGCGATGCTTGATGGAGTTCTTGAGCCGTACTTATCGGTAGAGAAACTTGAAAAGAAAATAGAAGAGTGGAAGAAAGAAGGGTAAGTGGCTTTGCTGCTTTGCCCTTCAACACATTTATGAGTAAAACTAGCATTTATAGCGTTTTGTTTTCAAAGCACTTATTGATCAAGAATGTTGGCTATTTAGGTTCCGTAATGTCTGGACTTCGGATTTAGTTTGAGACAGAGCCTATTGAATTTTTCAGTGAAGTAGTTTTTTATTAATAATTCTATTGGTGGATAAGGAGAAAGTTAAAGTTTACATAGTAGAAGCGGTTTTAAAAGATGATGTTCTTAAAGAAATTTTGGGTAGTGAAGGAATGGAGATATGGAGGGGATATTTTGAGTACAAGGTTGATAAGATTATTGGCTCTTTAGGGTATGTTGGTGAAGATATTGTTGATAAGGTTGTTTCTTCTTGGTTAGCTAGGTTGAGGAAGTTTGTTGTGGGGGTTCACAGAGCTGTTAGGGATAACTATAACTCAGGTGAGGAGGCTATTTTGAGAGCTTTGATAGAAGTTTTTAAGAGTGGGATATGATGAAATTTTTGGGCACGATTGGTAGAAATTTCTTACAAAAGCTTGATTATTATGGTGGTGTAATTTCTCTCACTGTGTATAGTTTTTTTGAAATTTTCAGAGAGCATAGTTTCAATCAGTGGAGATTGTTTTACATAAATACCGTTAAGCAGATATTTTTCACTGCTTACCAAAGTTTGAAGAATGTGTTTTTTGTTTTAGTACTTATTAGTGCGATAACGTCTTTCATACTTTTTGTAAGCTTAGAGATGGTAGTTTCTAAGGATGTTGTTGCTAGCATATTTGTGATTGTTATATTCAGGGAGTTGCTACCAATAATTGTAATTGTGATTGTTGTTGCTAGATCGGTTTCAGCTATAGCTGTAGAGATAGGGAATATGACCGTTAACAAAGAGTTTGATATTTTTGTGTCGATGGGTATAGATCCTCTGTTTTTCTTAGTTCTTCCTAGAGTTATTGGTATGGTTGTTTCTGTAGTTTTGCTTTTGGTAGTTGGGGCTTTTGTTGTGCTTTTCATCGGCCCAACTAGTATAATTTTTTTTAGTAGTGTTGATGTTGGTGAATTGTTGGAAGCCACTTTTTCTAAGTTGGGTGTTGCTGATTTGTTTCTTATTTTTACAAAGGGAATTGTTTCGGCTCTCTTTTTACCTAGTATAGCGAGTTATCACGGGTTTAAAACTCTAAGTAAAAATCTAGTTCCGGTAGCGGCTACGAAAAGTATAATTGCTTCTCTTACTTTTGGTATGCTTGTGAGTGTAGTAGTCACGGTCATCTTTTATGTTTTTGTCTTCTAGTGGATCACTCTTCTTCTTCATAGTATATTAAGTTCTTGGGGTATTCGGTTATGTAAGAGTATATGAATTCTTTTTCTTCTCCGGGCTTTAGGTTTATTGTCCATGAGAATAAGCTGTTCGTTTTTATTGAGTTAATTTCTTGGTCTGGCTTTGGAGTTATGGAGGTTATGGTTATGTTTATTCTGTTATCTGAAGATATTGGTATTCTTTCAAGTACTTGAATTGTTATTTCCTTCGATGTTGAGTTTTTTACTTTGTTTTTAAAAGTTTTTATATTTTTTATGTTGCCTCCAAGTAGTCCAGGATTTTCTATTCTGTTTTGTAAAGTTTCTTTTTTAACTATTATTTCTTCTATTGGTATTCCTTCGGTTTTAAAGGTACCGTTTTGCGGTAGACTTTCACTTAGATATAGCCCTTTGATTGTTTTGTTGTCAGTGTTTAATTCAATTTCTCCGGGCATAAGCGTGATAGGTGATGTGTTGGATATCTCAATCACTAAAATACCATTTTTGTACTTCGATGGTATAGCAAGAAACTTTTTAGATGTAGATACGTCGATTTTGCTAAGTTCTAAATCTTGCGAATTTGTTATTATGAAATTTCCTCTTAGGTTCCATGTTATGTTGTATGATGGTATTTCTTTTACTGTTGGTAGCTCTTCTTTCTCTTCTTTTGCCTCCTCTTCATCTATTTTGGTTTTGGTGTATGATTTGAGTGTTTTGGGATAGATAGAAATGAATTTTTCTTTTTCTCTTAGGTAAGCCATAAGTTTAGGTAAGTTGGGTGTTACTGTTTCCGGTGTATACTCTGAGGTTGTTATTGTAATATCATTTACTTTTATCAATGTTCCCTGAGGCAGGTTGACTTTAACTTTTAGTTTGCTTGTGTTTTCGTTAGCATTTATTGAGTACTTGGGCATCCAGCTAGCACTAATTTTGTACGATATTTTCTGTGGCTTGTTCGAGAATGTTAATTCTTTGAAGTAAAAAGTTTTCTCTTTTACTCTTGATGTTAGTTTTTTGAATTCTTCTATTTTAATTTGTAGATCTTTTGATATCTCTTCTAGTTTAGTTTTCATTGAGATTATTTCTCTTTGTATTGCTTCGCTGTTACTTAAGATAAAAATGATGTCTTTTGGTGTTTGGGCTGATTTTGATATCTCAGAGAGTATATTCATTTTGTTTGAGTATATTGATAGTTCATTAATGATAGATAATATTTTGTTGCTTAGTGATGATATTTCATTTGAGATTGAAATGTATTTTTTATTTAATTCTTTGTCTATACAGTAATTAGTTTCGCTTTCTTCAGTTATTGATATATTTTCTGGAACTACCTTTATGTCGTATGCCGATATTGGTATGAGTGTTTTTTCGTTTGTTACTTCTGATTCAAGGACAGCTAGGTCTTTGTAAATAAACAAACTTGTAGAACCAAAGGAGAGGTTGCTGGCCACTGCCAGTAGAACTATTGCTAGAAATTTTTTCATATGCTCCTCCTAAAATTTTTTACCAGGTTTATGATAATTCTTTAGATAACGTTTATTCAAAGTACTTCTTCATTTGGATATCTTTGGAGTGATGGGGGTAAAGTTTCTTTTAGTTAGGTGAGTGATCTATGTAAAAAGTGATTATGCGTTGTCGCTTTTTTCCATTTTTATTCGTTTAATTTTAATTATGCTAACCAGTAAAATCGTGTTTTATGTTTTGAATTTTATGAAAAGTTTTGTTATAATAATCCAACAATGGAGGTAATATTATGAGGAAGATGCTAGCTACTGCCATTGTTTTCTTTATCTTGATCTTTGCTTATGCGTGTTCAATTAGACCTGCGAGTAACGTGACATCTAGTACTACTGATACTACTAACATGGGTGAAGTAACTAATTCGACAAACACAACCAATACGAATACAACAAGTGTTACACCTCCTCCTTCAAGTGTACCTTTTGTTATGCCAACTTCTTATGATGGGCTAGTTGTTCAGTATACGAATCTTTCTTCTGCTAATTACACTAGCTTCCCTGTTTCGCTTCAGCCTTACGAGTTTAAAGTTATATTAATTTCTAATTTGGGTAAGTCAGGAGCAATTGATACGAGTTCTGATTGGTATCTTGATGCTATTGTGTACCAAGTTTTTGTTAGGAGTTTTTACGATTCGGATGGGAATGGTGTAGGTGATTTGAATGGCCTTAAGCAGAAGCTTGATTACATAACAAATGTGGGTTTTAATGCTATTTGGCTACTGCCTATATTTGAATCTCCATCTTATCATGGTTATGATATAAATGATTACTATTCGATTGAATACGATTATGGTGGTGTGAGTGCCTTTAATAGCTATATTACTGAAGCTAGAACCAAAAGGGTTAAAACGATACTTGATATGGTGATAAATCACACGAGTGATCAACATCCTTGGTTTGTTGATTCTAAGTACAATAGAAATGGTAAAGGTAATTGGTATGTTTGGACTAATACTATTCCTAGTGGGTGGCAGTTTCCCTGGGGTGGTGGTAACGCTAATAATGTATGGATATGGGATGGTACTAGAGGTATGTACTATTATTCGGCTTTTGGTTATGGTGGTATGCCTGATTTGAATTACTTTAATCCATCAGTCTCAAATGAAATATTGAAGGTTTCTTCTAACTGGATATATAAGTATGTTGATGGTTATAGGCTTGATGCTGCTAGGTACTTGATAGAAACAGGACCGTATCCAAATCAAGCTGATACCCTACCTACAAAACAGTTCTGGACTGCTTACAATAATTACCTTAGGAGCATAAAATCTGACTTTTATACCGTAGGTGAGGTATGGGCAAATAATGGAGTGGTTAGTGGATACTATGGCACTTTGACGTCTTGTTTCAATTTTGATTTTGCGTATAGTGTTGCTGATGTGATAAAAGATGAGAATAACTCAAGTCTTGTTAATATGATCAATACCAAACCTTCTTCAGTACCATGGAAGTTTTTTGCACCTTTTTTGGATAATCACGATGATATATTTTTCAATGGTAATAGGTTTGCTGATGAAGTTGGAGGTAGTGTTGATAAGCAGAAGTTAGGTGCTGTTTTGCTCCTTACATTTCCAGGTACTCCGTATGTTTACTATGGTAGTGAAATTGGTATGCGTAAGGGTAGTCAAGGAGGAGATCTAGGTAAAAGAACACCGATGCAGTGGGACAGTACTTCAAAAGCAGGCTTTACGACTGGCACACCATGGACAAGTATAGCTAATAATTCCAATCCTATCAATGTTTCTTATCAGCTAGGTGATCCTAATTCTCTTCTAAACTTGTACAAAAGGCTCATAAAAATAAGAAAGGTTTATCCATCACTAAGAAGGGGAGACTTCAAACTTATAAATACTAGTGATAGCTCTGTAGTGTCATATATCAGGATAGGTACAAATGAATCAATTTTGGTTGTTGCTAACCTTTCAAGTTCACCAAAGAACATTTCACTTGATTTATCTCAATCTGGACTTACAGTATCCTCAACCTATAGTACTTACCTATTTGTTTTGATTCCTGCCAATACGAATAGTACTCCTACTAATATAACTATTGATGGTATAAAAGAATCTTTGTGGTACAGTTGTAAAGTTGCCGGGCCTGTTACAAATACTAGTAGTGAGACATTAGGATGGGACTTTGGAGGGTTTTTAGGGTTGTATATTACAAATGATTCGCAAAATCTTTATGTAGCGTTTGAGTTGCTTAATAATGCTGGTAGTTATGGGAATAATATTTACTTTTTGATTGATTTACCATCTTATAGCTACGATAAAACGAACCTACTAGGGTTGGGTGATTTTACCAAGAGTAACATAACTTTGACTGGTGGTTTTTCGTATGATGTGATTCTCTTCTTTAATGCTCCGGCTAATGGTTTTGTTGGTAGCAGTAATTTAATAATCTTTGCTGATGGCACTACTAGAAGTATCACGAATATAGCTGTTAGTGTTTCAGACAGGTTTGTTGAGTTTGCTATTCCGGTTAATGAACTTAACTTGTCGGTTAATGATATGGTGAGGATTCTTGGTTTTTATACTGGTGTTGATGTTAATGCTACGGCTTATTGTGCTATTCCATTTACCAATGGAAACGGTGGTACTGATGGCCCATTACCTCCTGGTGGGGGTTGGAATGCTAGCGTTTCTTTGAACGATTTCTCAACTTATATTGTTAAGTAGGTTTTAATTGTAAGAGGGCGTAAGCCCTCTTTATTTCTTTTAATTTTTTAAAATTATGTTAACTTGTTTGTTAAGAAGAGTTAGTAAAGAGTATTAATTGTAGGCTGTGTGTGAGCCAGAGGTAGTTTGTAAATTTTTAAGATGCTTTTGCTTGACACTACATTAAGGGTTTTTTAAAATCAAGTTCGTATGGAGGTAGAGTATGTTGCGGACATCGGTGGAAGCTCAAGTTTTATTTGCTAATGCTAGGGAGTATGTTGACTACATATGTGACAAGTATGGGGGTAATAAGGCATTAGGAATGCCGGTATCTGAGGACAATTTAGATGAGTATATATGGTATACGTATGGGGATATTAAAAGGTACGTCAAGGCTGTTGCCTATTATCTTACCGAGGTATTGAAGTTGAAGAAAGGTGATAGGGTTGCCTTGATAAGCGAGAATAGAGCAGAGTGGGGATTGTGTGCGTTAGGTGTTGTATATAACGGATTTGTTTTGGTACCAATAGATGTTAGAATTTCACCAAATGAAATAAGGATGATATTAGAGCATTCAGAGAGTAAAGTGGTTTTTATATCCTCTAGGCAGATGAAGGCTATTTCTGATGAGTTTGATTTAAAGGATTTAGTAGGACATGTTGTATATGTTGATAGAGCTGAGAGTGAGAAGGATATGAGTTTAGAGAGAATAGTTGAGGAATATGGTGATAAGGAGATAAGAAAGTTAAATCAAATTGATCCTGAAGATTTGTTTGAAATAGTCTATACCTCTGGGACTACTGGTTTATCGAAGGGAGTGATGTTGACGCATAGAAATATCATGTTTGAGGTTTCTGTTATGCCTCCTTTAGTTAATCTTTCGGAGAGAGATAAGCTATTATCTATACTTCCGTTGAATCATACTTATGAGTCTACTGCGGGTCTTTATACTGTGTTATCGGCTGGGGCTAGAGTTTTATTTTCGCCTACGCTTTTTCCGAGGGTAGCGTTAGAGCTAATATCTAGGAATAAGGTAACAAAAATGTTGGTAGTGCCATTGTTTTTGGAGAAAATAATGGATGCAATAATAAGAAACATAGAAAAATCTGGCGTTGTGTTGAAATCGTTCTTAAAGATGCTATTAGGAATGGCCAGTGTTTCGAAAAGTTTGATAGGTAGTAATTCGATAAGTAAGAGACTTCTAGCTATGATAAGGCGTAAGTCAGGTTTGTCTAGTATAGATCTTTTCGTTTCGGGTGCTGCTCCATTGCCTGCGAGAGTTGCTAATTTCATGGAGCTTTTGGGGTTTAACATACTTCAGGGGTATGCCCTTACGGAATGTGCACCTGTTGCTACTCTTAACCCTATGTATAAGCCGAAGAATGCAGCTGTTGGCAAGCCACTGCCTGGGGTAGAAGTGAAGATACATGAGCCAAACGAGGAAGGTATAGGTGAGATATGGATAAAGGGGCCGAATGTGATGAAGGGGTACTACAAGAATCCGGAGGCTACTTCTGAGGTGTTGGTGGATGGGTACCTTAGGACTGGTGATCTTGGGTATATTGATGATGAGGGGTATGTGTATATAACTGGTAGGATAAAGAACGTGATAGTGACGCACGGGGGTAAGAATGTGTATCCTGAGGAGATAGAGGAGAAGTTAAATGAATCGCCGTATGTGCTTGAGAGTTTGGTTGTTGGCAAGAAGATAGATGAGAAGGATATGACGGGGGAGGAGATATTTGCTTACATAGTTCCGGATTTTGGTTATATAGAGTTTGAGAAGGAGACACCGATTCATAGGATAGACTTTAAGGAGATAGGGGAGATAATAGGTAATGTTGTTAAGGAGCTTAACAAGAAATTGCCGGAGTACAAGAGGATAAAGGGGTATAAGGTTTTAACAGAGGAGTTGCCAAAAACGTCAACAAGAAAAATAAAGAGATACCTTTTCCAGAAAAACGATACTATTTAGTATTTATGACAAACTTCAAGAAGCACTTAATTATGAGTGTTTTGGAGTGATATAAGTGGTTTTTTAATACTTCTTTTACAATTGAAACGTCAAAGGGTTCTAATTATAATATAATAATTAAGGAGCTTTGTATGAGGTATGCTAGTTTACTTTTACTTTTATTGGTTTTAGTTATGTCTTTTTATTCCTGTGCTACTCAGGAAACACACCTTATTGTTAGTACGAACTATTCAACGAATTACTCAACTAACATTAGCTTTGTTACAAACGGTGTGCCGGTTGTTGATTTTTCTCTTTCAATTACTGATGGTGCCACTGTGCAGTATGTTTTTAGGATTTTTGGGGTGATTCCTAGTACCAATCAACTTCAAGGGCTATTTGCAGATGTTTCAAACGTAGGGGTATTTAATGCAATTTTCACGTCCTCTACGAACTTTTACATACCTATTGTTCTTGATACTAACATGACTTTAGCTTATGTTGTCGTTTCGTCTGTTAGCACAAATGGTGACACTTATTCGTATGGCTTTAACCTTTTTGTTTCAAATATTCCTTCAATTAGATTGACTAACATATTGACAAACTTTTTGATTACCTCAACTGATATAAATGTGTTGGGTATAGTTGAGATTTCTAAGCCTGATAGTATAACAGATGTGGTTGTATTTGTTAGTAATTCTGTTACGAACTTTACTAATTATTCGGCTACGAACCTATCAACTTCTTGGACTAACTTGGTTGAAGCGCTACATTTTTCAAATTATCTTTCTTTAGCTGGTGGTTTTAACTATGTTAAGGTTAGAGCTGTTTCTTCTAGAGGTGTATCAAGTGAAACTAGTTTGGTAGTACTAAAATCTCTTTTCTTGATTGATGGTAATTATGAGGCTTCGTGGGATAGTGCTAAGCTTTTGGCTTATTCAACTGGCACAAACTACCTTGGCTATGGCTTAGCTTCAGTAAGGATTACGAACGATTCGTTCTTTCTCTACATATTCGTTAGCAATAGGAACATTCCAAACTTAGGTGCTAATGGGCTCAAAGTTTCTATTTCGATTGACACTAATTCTACAAGTGGTGTGTCTAATGATGCTTGGGTAGGTGCTACTCAGCCAGGTAGGTTTGTTTTTGAACCTACTAATGGAAATTATCCTGATATACAGATTCAGATGAGACTTAAGAATTCGAATGAAATAAATGGTGCGGCTGTTTATTTGGCTTATCCTCCGGCTTCCCCGACTAATTGGACAAACGTAGCTAATACCTGGACACCTAACTTTTTAAATGGTTGTATGTTTGGTGCTAATAACAGCTTCGGTTGGGAGGCGGCAATTCCTCTTAGCTTAATAGGTTTGGATAATGGTAGTGTTATTTCAACGATAGTTGTTTTAGGCAGGCCTGACGGTGATGATAGGAACAGTGCTCTTTTCGTACTACCCGAAAGTCCATCTAATGAGATAACTACTAACGATGGTTACTTTACAAATGTTATAAGAGTTTGGTCTTCAAACTATACAATTTCGTACTAGGAGGTGAGAGTTTATGAAGAGATTTGTGGTTTTTTGGTTTTTTGCATTTTTAGTTTTTTATAGTTGCTCACAATCTCCTTATGTTAGTAATGTAGAGAAACTTGAAACGAACGTTGAGGTTGTGACGAATGTCTACTTTACAAATGGTCTTTATTTAGTTCAGATTGTTTCAAACATTTACGAACCTTTGCCTACAGAACTTTGGGTTTATGTGTATACTAATGGAAATTTGAATAGTTGGGTGAGTCATGAACTTTATTATTGGTATGTTGATTCTGGGCAAAATGGCTATACTACAAAGCTTAGCAATTACAACGAGTTTTTGGTTTTCAAAATAACTAATTTTGACGTTAGAAGAAAGATAGGTATAAAGCTTAGAGCTAATCCTTCTTGGAGTCCTCAGGAACCAATAAAGAGTGAAAACGGTCCGATGTACGATAGAATTATAACTATACCGTTTTATACTATAACTAATTCCAATGTTGTTAAAGTTTCAAATGTTATTGGTACTAATGTGTACATGACAAATTACATTTCGTACTCTCTTTCAACGCCTAACAAGGTTTTTGTTCATTCTCCTGCTAATTGGTGGGAGAGTTTCCCGTACTTCTTTGAGTATGAGACAAATGTTTATAGAGATCCTCCAACTAATAAGGTTTTTGAGTGGTTTGGTGCTGAATATCAAGGTGATGGTGTAACATACTTTTTGTTTTATGCTCCTAATGTGAGGAGGGTTTGGGTTGCCGGGGAATTCAGTGATTGGAAGAGAGTTGATATGTACCTTAGTAGGGATAGGGTTTGGTGGTGGGCTATAGTCTCAAATACTTCTCCCGGTCAGAAATACAAATTCGTAATAGAGAAGTATAACGATCCTAGCCTACATTGGGTTTCTGATCCCGGTGCTAAGAAAAATATTTACTCTCCTGCTATGGATACCGGAGGCAATGAATCAGTAATTATTGATCATTCTTCTTATACATGGCAATCGTCTTCATGGCAAAGGCCTGGCTACGAGTATTACATAATATACCAAATTCATATTAGGACGTTTTATACCAATGGGCCGGGGGATTATTATGGTTGGGGAACTTTTGAAACTGCTATACATAAGTTTGATTATCTTACTAACCTTGGGGTAACGGCTATAGAACCTTTGCCTATACATGAATTTGCTGGTGATATGTCCTGGGGATACAATTATGTTTTGTATTATGCTCCTGAAACTGCTTACGTTGGTACTAATCTGACTACTGTTAATACGTTCAAGAAATTTGTTGATGAAGCACATAAAAGGGGTATGGCTGTTATACTTGACCTTGTTTTTAATCATATAGGACCCGGAGATGATATAATAGCTGCTATTGATCCTGCTTATGATTGGGCTAATCCTCAGACATATTGGTATAGTGGTTCTACTCCTTGGGGACCAAAGTTTAATTATTCGAATCCCATTGTAAGGAAATTCTTAATAGAAAGTGCAAAGTATATGATGAAACACTATAGAGTAGATGGCTTTAGGTTTGATGCTACTGCTTACATAGACGATTGGGGATTCTTGCAGGAACTTACTAGTAGTTTAAGAAGCTTTGCTAGCGTTGATGGAAATGGTCCTAATGTTGTACTTATAGCGGAGCATCTACCAAACGATGCTTGGGTCACTAGGAAGGTTAGTGCTGGTGGAGCTGGATTTGATTCACAGTGGAATGTTAACTTGTCTCATGAGTTAAAGAAACTATTTACTTCAGGACCTTCTGCTATAGATATAGGTAATATATCAAGTTATATACAGTGTAGTGGATTAGATAATGGGTTTGATAATCAAAATCCTTACGGCTTGGTGGCTATACAATACCTAAGTTCTCATGATGAAGTAGCTAATGGTAAGAGAAGACCGGCAAGGGACCTAAAGGATAGAGGTGGTTGGGGTGATAGCGAATATGATGCACAGGCACAGACAATAACAGCTTTGGCTACTTTCATAATGGCTAGAGGTTATCCAATGATATTTATGGGTGATGAATTTTTGGAAGGATACTATTCCGGTAATCAAGAATGGTTTAGGGATGATTGGCCGATAACATGGACTAACTTTACGAATACCAGAGCTTCAAATACAATGAGAGCTGTTAGGGACCTTATAAGAATAAGGAAAAATGAGGTTAACAAACCTTGGTATGTTGATATACAGGTCCATCACATTAACGACACTGGTAAGGTTATAGGCTTCAGTAGGGGTGGCGATATATATGTCATAATCAATTATAACAAGCAGTATTATCCGAGTTATGGTATACCATTCCCAAGCAGTGGTACGTGGAACTTGATATTTGCACATCCGAGTGGTGCTTATGGCGATTCATGGGCTGATTCTTACCTAACAAGCACTGTTAGTTATTCTGGTGGAGATGCTAATATAAAGATTCCTGAATATGGTGTTTTAATTTATAGGAGGCAATAATTTTTAAAGGAACCCTTCGGTTCACTTTATTTCTCTGGTTTTAGATTATTTTCTCACCAAGTTATTGTTTCCTTTAATCTGAGGTAAAGATTATTCTGTTAGACAAACAAGGTGTTTCTTAAGAATGAATTTAAGCATATTTAAGTATTTAAATGTGGTAAGTTAAGAATCCTGTGTAATGATGATTATTGAACATTCTTTTAGGAGTGTATAACATCCCTTAGATTTTTGAAAAATAAAAAAATTATGTTAACTTGTTTGTTTAAAAAAAAATGGCATATCCGAAAGAGAAAGAGGTCCATAATTTCCTGCTAATGTTAGAAACTTCCAAGTGTACAGATGGAACATTTAGAATCAAGCTACTATGGTAAGGATTATAATGCAGAGGGTAACTTTTGTTATTTTTGTAGCGTTTTTAGGGATTTCTTCATGTGTACCTTCGAGGGAAGTTGGTAAAGTTGAGTATAGGTATATACCTGGTGGGTATAGTTATTCTTTTGAGTTAAGAGCTAATGGTAATTTTTCATATCTTTTCATCAACTATACTGGTGATATTGTTATCAAGTCTGACGTTGAGTTGGATGTTTTTGAGGGTAAGGATGGTAAGAACTATTACTTTTTGAAGTTTGGCAATATTAGGGTGGAAGGTGTACCTTCTTCTCTTGTTGAGGCTTTTAGTAATATTTCGTTCTATATGGATTCTAGAGGTAATAAGGTTGTTGACAACGTTATTCTTCATTATCTTCTTGATCTTTTGATTCCTGTTTTGCCTGAAGGTGGGATTACTAATGAAAGTAGGTTTAGGATTTCTTCGTTTAGGATTGAGAATCTTGGGGTTTTAGGTGAGATTAGCAATAATACTGTTATTTCGAATAGGGGAGGTAGGGGCTTTGATGTAGTTTACGAGACTTCTGCTAAGTTTTTGGAGTTGGAATTGAGTGATATTGTAGTTGCTAACTTTGTTGTTAGGGGAGATGTTAAGGTTGTAAATGGAGTTTTGGAATATAACAAGGTTAGTTTTGACTCTGGTACAATGATACCACTTAGCAAAATTTACCGTAGTTATAGCTTTCCAATTACTCAAGTTATTGGTTTTAAGGGTAGTGGAATGATTGAAGTTAAGAGAAAAGGGAGGCTTTAATTCGGGGCGCCCGGACTTGAACCGGGGACCTCATGCTCCCAAGGCATGCGCTCTAACCATCTGAGCTACGCCCCGCTAAGCTAATTAGGAAGCTATCTTTGAAATGTCTATCCCACGTTTGGCAATAAATTCCAAAAGTCTACTCTTTAATCTACTAACTTTGTTGGGTTTAAAAACGTTCTTTGTTTTTGTTTTATCAACTGTTGATTGGAACTCTCTCCACTTCTTTTTAAGCTCTTCAAGATCGGCATTACCAGCTAAAACATACTTTATAATCTCTTTTCTAAGAGATTTCACCTTTTCTTTCCAGGCCTTATTCCTCAAGTATCTCTTTCTACTTTGCCTTACTCTCTTCTCTGCTGATTTTGTATTTGGCATCAAATACCTCCTAGCTTAATAAATATTTTAAGAAAGTTTCTCTGCCTAAATCAACTTAGTTAAGGTTTTGTTCGGCTATACCTTATAAATAAGTTCACTGATTCATAGAACCGTATGACCGAATGGGACGAAACGAATCTAAAGTTATGTTTTCTGAAAAAACATCTCTAATTTTTGATTTTTTCAGTTGAAATCGTTTGGCGAATTTCCACTTACATTACCAAAATACGAGTTAGGATGACCTGAGTTAGTATATACACCACCGCCGGAAATATTAGCATGATTATTTGTTATCCAACCGTTGTTAGTGAAGTAATCTGAATTGAAAAGATATACCCCACCTCCGCTAGAATTAGCAATGTTTGTGAATACATTGCCAGTTATTGTGTTAAAAGGTGAGTTAGTCAGATACAAACCACCTCCATTGTTTGCTATATTGCCATATATGTTACCAGTTATTGTAGTTGTTTCCATCAAATTCACTCTTACCTATTATACTAGTAAATCCACTGTCCCATCCACAACTTATCTCAACGTTATGCCTATCTATAACAAATCCAGTATTTGCATTGCTTAACCCAGCCATAGCTACCACCGTCTAAGCTTAACTACACTTCTTTTACTCCGCTTTCTGCATCGCTTGCAGTACCGGTAACAGTTACATTCGTATCATACAAAATTTGCCCATTTGTTGGGGATGTTATAACAACGATAGGATTATTTGTGTCAGTAGTTGATACATTATCTTCGTTATTTGTATATGCATTTCTGAGTCTTGGTGAGAGAGCAACTGATAAGGTAGATTAGGCTTACTAATAAAACAAAAAGGGTAACAAACCTTTTTAATAGGGTTTAATCTTAAAACTTCGGGTAATTAAAGTCAACTATATAATTTAAGTTATAAAGGAATTTATGGATGATTTTTAGAGATTTTGACTTCATCTTGTCTTTTGAAGTATTATTACAAGAACTTATTATTAGGGGGTTTTTGGTAATGTCAAATAAACAAGAGTTGAATAATCAATTAGTAGGCAACATTGGTCTCTTTTATGTGTGTTATGAGTTATCAAAAAG
>CAYYXA010000010.1:0-22282 GCA_964475465.1 uncultured Brevinematales bacterium | reverse complement strand
CCAACAATGTCATTAAATCCGTTAAAAGATACTTAGGCACAGATCATAGGTTTTTCATCAATAACAGAGAGTATTCACCAGAGGAAATATCTTCAATGATTCTTACGAAACTAAAGGAAATTGCAGAGTATTACTTAGGTGATGTTGTTGAAGACATTGTGATTACTGTTCCGGCATATTTTTCTGATCTTCAGAGAAGTGCTTTGAAAAATGCTTGTAGGTTGGCAGGTATGAACGTTGTGAGGATAATAAACGAGCCTACGGCAGCAGCAATAGCCTACGGGATAAATAAACTTGATGGAGAAAAGAATATTGTTGTTTATGATTTAGGTGGTGGTACATTCGATGTTTCCATCCTGAACTACAGTAATGGGATATTTGAAGTTATAGCAACGTCAGGTAATAATTCATTGGGTGGGGATGACTTTGATAGAGCATTGGTAGAATTAATAGTGGAGGAGTATAAGGAAAGGGAAGGTATAGACATATCTTCTGATAGGTTGGTGCTTCAGAAATTGTACGAGGAAGTTGAGAAAGCTAAAATTCTGCTTTCTGATGAGGAAGTTGTTGATGTTGTTGTCCCGTTTGTTACTGCTACGGAAAATACAATCAAGCATCTTTCTTTCACTTTGACTAGGGAACAGCTTAACAAAGTTATAGCTCCTTTTGTAGATCAAACAATTGAACTACTTAACAAGACAATAAAAGACGCTGGGCTCAATAGGGAAGATATAGATCACTTGCTTTTGGTTGGTGGTTCGACAAGAATACCGTATATAAGAAGAAGAGTTGAAACTGCATTAGGTATTGAGGCAGAGCCGATGATAGACCCTGAGGAGGTTGTAGCTCTTGGTGCAGCAATACAGGCTGGTATAATTGCTGGAGAAATCAAGGGGATAGCTTTGGTTGATGTTACACCTCTATCTCTAGGTGTTGAGATAGAGAACGGTATATTCATACCTATAATTCCTAGGAATACACCAATACCTACTTCAGCAAGTAAGATATTTACAACGGTTGTGGACAATCAGGAATCAGTTGAAATCCACATACTGCAAGGTGAAAGATCGTTGGCTAAGGATAATATATCACTGGGAAAGTTCGAGTTAACAGGTATAAGAAAGGCTAAGAAAGGAGAGCCGAGAATAGAAGTAACATTTGAGATAGATATTGATGGTATCTTAAGGGTTTCTGCTGTCGATTTGTCTACAGGTGCTTCACAGAAAGTTGAGATAAGAGATAGGATGATACTGAGTGAAGAGGAGATCAACAGGATGTTGGAAGAGAGCAAGAAAAACAAAGCAAGAGATGAGGAAATAAGGAAAGTAGGCATATTGAGAAGTAAGTACAACATGATTCTGTCCACGATAGAACCTAAACTACCTAAGATAAAAGAGGTTGATGCAGATTTGTACAACGAGATAGTTGAATTGAAGGAAAAAATAGAAAAACTTTTTTCCGAAGGTACGGCTTCAGAAATTGAAGCTAGGATAAAAGATTTGAAATTCCTGTATGAGCAGTTCCTGGATAAGGTTGTAAGTGCCTTTTAGGGGATATCGAAGGGATGCTCCCCGGGCAGGACTCGAACCTGCGGCCCGCTGGTTAACAGCCAGCTGCTCTGCCCACTGAGCTACCGGGGAACAACAATTGGTAAAAGAATTATACAGAGTTTGTGTTAGAAAAATCAACTTTTTAACTTTGAGTTAAGAATCTCTTCTGTGTAAAGTTTTGAGTTTTGAAAGGTGGCACCATTCGATGTTATAGTACTTTTTTATCTGAAATTTCTGGAGTTAGAGAGGTAAGTATCTCTATTATTATCTTGTTATCTGCGTTTGTTTGCGTTCATAAAATATAAGTATGGTTAGACGGGTAGTTTTAGCTTTCTTGTTTGTTTTGGGGATCTTCGTTTCCCACTGTGCTTTTGGGAGGAGTGAGCCGAAGTTTCTGAAGTATTACTTTTCTATCCTTGGGATAAGAGCAGGTGAAGCAAAAGTAAGTATAGAGAGGAGTGAAACGAATATAAAGGTTATATCTACTATAAAAACTTATCCTGGGACAAGGCCGTTCGTTTATGCCGATGATTTGGTTATATCGCATATTGATCCTAATACTCTAAGGACTGTGATGAGGGAGAGTTATAGTGTCGAGAAGGATTTGAAGGATACGAATTTTGTATTTTTCGATAGGGAAAGAAATTTAGTTGTGGTTGATAGTATCTTTTTTGGCGATGCTGTTATCTACAATACCAATGATACGATAAATGACCTAGCTACTGAGATAATAAGAGCTATGTACTGGGAAAAATTGCCAGACGAGTTTTCTGTTAACTTTTTGGAGGTGACCAACTCGAGGTATATAAGTTTCTCTAAAGTGAAGGATGCTAGGTATATGATAAACGGCATCAAGGGCGGATATATAGAACTCACAAATATAGGTGGCTATTATGTATTTTCTAAAGCGAATATACCGGTATTTTACCTTTTCCCTTTCGGTAATATAAGCATATATGTTGAGTTGGGTAGTGTAAAGTGAGTAACTTGAAATTTTTTCTCTTTTGGTATAAAATTTTCTATTAAGTATTCTAGGAAGGTGAGCTTATGAACGTTGATAAATTTAGGAAAAGAATTGATACTCTTTTGATGAAAACTGGAGGTAAAACTTTTGTAACCTCTAAGCCTGAACACGTATATTACTTTTCTGGCTTCACTGGTGATTACGCTTTGATGATTATAGGCTACAAGAGCAATCACATAATAACCACTGGAATGTTTGAGGAGCAGGTTTATAATGAGGTTGACAGTAGCTTATTTAATATACACGTAGTTAATAAGAGAGAAATAAATCCTTTAGTTGTTGATATCTTGCTTGAAAATGAATCTGAGGAGATATGCATATCCGCCCAGGATACTACAATAGGTTCGTTTGTTTCTGTGATAGAATCTGCAAAAGATAATAAGGTGTTTGGTGTAAATAAGAAATTGATATCTTTGAGAGA
The DNA here is from genome assembly GCA_964475465.1 of uncultured Brevinematales bacterium. Lineage (GTDB taxonomy): Bacteria > Spirochaetota > Brevinematia > DTOW01 > DTOW01 > JAPYWX01. The sequence goes on along the minus strand of CAYYXA010000010.1, from coordinate 19,287 downwards.
TGACCATTTTGCTGTTGGAGATATAAAGATATACTTTTCGGAGAACTATCCTCTCGTTGTCAGAGCTGTGAAGGATAAGGAAGAGATAGAGATAATAAAGAAGAATTTACTCCTTTCTGATGAAGCTTTCTTGTACACTCTGAGAGTGATTAAGCCGGGTATGACGGAAATAGAGGTAGCTGCCGAATTTGAGTACTATTCTAGGAAGAAGGGGGCAGAAGGAGTATCGTTCCCAACGATAGTTGCCTCAGGTTCTAGATCTTCGATACCTCATGCCATCGCTTCGAACAAAGTTATCAACAATAATGAGCCTATAGTTATTGACTTTGGGATAAAGTTGGATAGGTATTGTACGGATACTACTAGAACTGTGTTTGTAGGTAAGCCTAGTGATAAGTTCGTTGAGACATATAAGATAGTTCTTGATGCTATGAATGAGGGGATAGCAATGATAAAGGAAGGTGTGAAGGCTTCGGATGTTGATAGTAAGGTTAGGGGATACCTAGCTAAGTACGGGTTAGATAAGTACTTTTTACATGGTACTGGGCATGGTGTAGGCTTGGAGATTCATGAAATCCCAACTTTGAATGAAGCTAGCAATGATGTCCTTGGAGAAGGTATGGTAGTTACAGTTGAGCCGGGTGTGTACTTTAAGAATGAGTTTGGTATAAGGATAGAAAACATGGTTTTGGTTAAGAAAAATTCTGCTGAGGTTCTCACTACTTTGCCCACTGAGCTTTTGGTAATTTAGGCTATCTTGTTTTTATCCTTACTTTTATTGCTCCTGCTTCTTTCATTAGAGATAGAACATTTATTATGTCTTCAGACTTGAATCCGTTTCTGAATAGGAACTGGACAAACTCTGAAAGTTGGTTGTTAGGAATGGAATATATTTCACCATATTCCATAATACCACCCACCTCTGAAAACTCTATTTTCATTCCTTTGTAGGATATGCTTACTGGTTGTATGCTCACGTTACCGGAAATGACCAAAGAGTTATTCTTCGGATCTATTACTATTGTTGGTGTGGTTGTGTATTCTATGTCTATATCCATTATAGTTGATATGAATTCTATTTCGTTCCCTTCGAATTTTTTGGGTATCTCTACGCTTACTGTTGATAGATCTTCAACTTCTACGGTTATCTTTGTTTCTTCAAACTGTTCTTTGAGAGCATTGATAAATCTTGATATTACTTGAGGTGAATCGTTGTCAAAGTGTAGGCGGATTTTACCATCTCGTAAGAAGCTTTTAGAGATGTTTGATATGACTATTCCGCCATCTGGAATGTTACCAGATGTTTTTATTCCCGATTTTGGGGTTATTATGGTTCCCTGAGCTATACCTAATATGTTACCGTCAATGTCCTTAAGCAATGTTTTTAGTAGGAATCCACCCTCAAGTGATCTTGCATCGAAGATCGATGAAACATTTACGTCGAAAGTCATACCAGACTTTGAAAACGGTGATATTTTCCCTGTTACGATTACCGAAGCTATGTTTTTTGACGATATGTTTGTGGAATTTACATTTATCCCAAGGTTGTTCAAATAATTCATTATGCTTGTTCTTGTAATTTCGTTCTTTATGTTATCTCCTGTTCCCTTTAATCCAACTACTACGCCATAACCCGAAACTTGTATTTCTTCTAGGCCTACTATCTTAGCTATGTCCCTTACTTTTACCTTTTCACCATTAGCGTTCAATACAACTAGGATCAATATTACTGTTATTAGTAGTGCTTCAAGTGTTTGGTGTTTTCTCATAAGGTTATTTTCGTAAGAGAAATTGGCATTTTTAGGATATGATTTTTAGTCTAAACTAGTTGAGTTCGTGTGTTGAGGCTTACTTTTTGTATTTTAGTATTAATATACAGTTTACCTTTGTTCTATTTGTTGTAATGGAGGTGTGGTATTGCTTTACAGTTGTTAGTTGGATAAGTACTCAGCACTGCTTAGAGTTTAATGTAGTCAAAATGATATTGAAAATTTTTTAGATCGTTATTATTTTATTGTATTTATGTCCGTTGTATATGTTGGGATGAGTGGTGGTGTTGATAGCAGTGTTGCTGCTTTGATTCTTAAGGAGCAAGGTTATGAGGTTAGGGGTATTACTCTTGTGTTGTCCGATGTGGAAGGAGAGAGGAAATGTTGTTCTCTTGATGAAGTCAAGTATGCCCAGTATGTTTGTAGGTACTTGGGTATATCTCATGAGATTGTTAATGTTAAGGAGCTTTTTAGGAGAAAAATAATATTACCTTTCATAAAAGAGTACCGTGAGGGTAGAACGCCAAACCCTTGCGTTAATTGTAATTTTTACTTTAAGTTTGGCTATATGTTGGAGTATGCTATTTCGCAAGGTGGTGATTTCATTGCTACTGGACATTATGCTAAGGTAGTTGATGTTGATTCTGATAAGCTACTCTATAGGGGAATTGATAAGAATAAAGATCAGTCGTATTTTCTTGCTAGGTTGAGTAAGTTTCAGTTGAGCAGGTCTTTGTTCCCTGTTGGTGAACTTACGAAAAGTGAGGTTCAGAGAATTGCAAAGGAGGCAAGGTTGCCTCTTAAGCCACATTTAAGAGAAAGTCAGGATTTATGTTTCGTTCCTAATAACGATATTAAGGTTTTTTTGATTCATAATGGCATCAGACCTTTAGAGGGAGAAGTTGTTGATGAGAGTGGTAGGCTTTTGTCTAAGCATGATGGCGTTTATTTCTATACTATTGGGCAGAGGAGAGGATTGGGGGTACAGGTTGGCAAGAAAATTTATGTTAAGTACAAGGATGTGGAAAATAACAAGATAGTTGTTTCGGAGGATCCTTACTTCTCAGGTTTCTACGGCTCGAAGCTTAATTGGTTGTGGTATGGTGAACCTAGAAGCGGGGAATTTACTATTAAGGTTAGATACAAAAGTGAAGGTGTTAGGGGATACTTAGAGATAATTGATGATGACAAAGTTAAAGTAGAGTTTCAGGAGAAGCAGTTTGGGGTTACTCCAGGGCAGTTGGCGGTTTTCTATGATGGTGATTGTGTTGTTGGTAGTGCTTTTATTGATAAGGCTTTCTATTAGTATATTACTGATTCTAGCCATTCTTTGATTTCTGACATTTTGAATATTTCGCCGTGTCCAGGTAGACATGTTACTTCTTCAGGTATTTGGTTATAAAGCCTTGTGAGAGAGTTAATCATCTCTTCCTGACTTCCGTCAATTAGATCTGTCCTTCCGTAGGAAAACTTGAAAAGAGTGTCTCCTGTTAAAAGGATTTTCTCATCTTCTATGTAGAAGCAAGAACTACCTTTTGTATGTCCTGGGGTGTGAATAGTAAGAAGTTTTTTGTCTCCTATACTTATTACGTCTCCGTCGTTCAGTTCTATGTCGGGGGATAATGAGTAAAATGGGGTATTGAGTATGTAGGCTGATAAATTTTTGAAGGGATTTTGTATCATTTCTGAGTCATTTTTGTGTATAACTAGCTGTGCTTTTGTTTCTTCTTTTAGTTGGTTATTTCCGAGTATGTGATCAAAGTGCCCGTGAGTGTTTATTATGTATTTGACTTTTAGGTTTTCACTTTGGATGATTTCTAGTAATAGGTCTGGGTGGTCCCCAGGATCTACTATTATACATTCGTCCCCTTCCATTATGATGTAGCAATTTGTGTTGTTATTACCTAGGGTTACGACTTTTATTTTCATTTCTTTAGCAGTTATTCAAAAAGTTTTTCTATGTCTTTTGAGTATTCTTTTGTCTTCTTTTGTAGTTCGCTTTTCCTTTTCTTATATAGTTCTTTTAGCATTTTCAATCTCTTGGCGTATTTCTGTTTTTCGATTTCTGTTAGAGGTTGCTTTTTGCCCTTTAGGTATTCTAGGCCTTTGCCTTTTTCAAATTCTGTTGTTGCGTTTATTATGTCTAGAGATGACAAACTTATCTTCTCTCCTTCGTTCACATCGACCGAGTAGTTATCTATAAGTGTTGTGTATTCCGCGTTTGGTAAAATTGGAGCTACTGATACTGAGCCCTCTATTGTGTAGATTGTAGTATTTTGCTCTTCTGCTTCAAGTACAAACTCAGTTCCTCTGACTGTCGCAAATGCTGTTTCAGTTTTTATTGTTACTTTGTTTTTAGGAGAGTATACTTTTCTACCTGAAAATGCTATGTTGCCTTTTGCTGAGATCTTATCGAGTTTGTATTTGGTTGTTATCTTTTCTATTTCGTCGAATGTTACCGTCGTTTGCTCTTCGATTTTCATTAATCCTTTGTCATTTATTTTTATTACACATTCTGAATCTTTTGCTGTTATTATTGTATCTCCTTTCTTTAGAGTGTAACCTATGTTTGGTGACATTGATTTGTAACCTTGTTTCAAGATGACCTTACCGATGATTAGATCTATCTTGTAAGTTGCACCAAATGAAATCGTTGAGAGTAGAACTAGCAAGAATGTTACTATTTCTAATTTTTTCATTTGAACCTCCTGAAATATAATAATTGAGTTTTTTGCGTTTTTCAAAGTAATTAAAATTCTAGATTTATAGGAGAGGCTATGCCTCTCTTAGATTAAAGTTAAATGTAAGGATTAGGGAGAAGATTCGTAGTTTACGTTTTAGTGTACAAATTTTCTACTGGAAACTACTTAAATTGTATGGGAGGTTTGGAAACATATAAACTTATTGTAAAGTATGGGACTTTTTAAGAGGGTAGGTTATTTTTTGTTGGATGTTCTTGAGAAGGTAGGTCTTTTTTTATGGAGGCTCATTTTAAAAGTTTTTGATGGTATCTATGGATTTTTCTTGTTTGTTGTTGGCTTGGACAAGGAAGTCGATTTTTTTTCCAGTGAGATTAGGAAATTTGTTCTGACTATTTCATTTGCTTTTCTCATTTTTGTGGTGTTTTTCTTTTTGGTTTTAGCTATTTCGCTTGTACCTGCTAGTATAACTGTTGTCCCGAATGTTGTGAATTTGGATATTCTTGATGCTTTATCTGAGGTTGAGAGAGCAGGGCTTTTTGTTAGTGTTGACTACGTTATTTCTACTAACGTTCCGAAAGGAACGGTGATCAGGCAAATTCCGTCGCCTGGTAGTAGGGTGAGAGAAGGTAAGGTTGTCAAGCTTTTTGTTAGTGTCGGTTCTGGTGAAATTGTTTTACCGAATTTCTCGGGTAAATCTGCTGATGAGGTGAGAGCTTTTCTTTCATCGAAAGGTATTAAGGTTAGCCTAGAGTATGTACAATCGGGTAGTGCTAATGATGGAACTGTGCTGAGAACTTTTCCATCTGCTGGCACTAAAGTTAAGCCTGGGGATATGGTAACAATATATGTTGCTATAGGTTTCTCTTCTATGCCTATGCCTAACATCGTTGATATGTCTTGGGACCAGGTTTTATTGATGTTTGCCTCTAGGGGAATAAATGTTACGATAAATAATGTTTTGACTACGGATCCTGATAAAGACGGTAAAGTCATTGACCAGATGCCTAGAGAAGGAGATATAATTTCATCAAATGCTGATGTCCAGGCTTTTGTTGCTGTTTTTGGTAATGAAGATGTTGTTAAAAACACAAGATTTTTGATTTATTCTCTTGATTTGAGGAATCTTTATAATGCTGAAGGTGCTAATTATTTTATTGTGAAGGTCATCGTTAATGATTCTCAGGGGCAGAGAGTTATAACTAAAGAGTACCAGGAACTCACAAAGTTGGTTTTGCCTTTGAGAATACAAGGAATTGGGAATTTAAAAGTGTATGTCAACGATACCTTAGTGAAGGAAAGTGCGCTATGAGGGTAAAGATAGCTCCTTCTATATTTGCTGCGAATTTCTTGAAGCTTGGTGAGGAAATAGTTAAACTTGAGAGATTAGGTGTGGATTACATTCATTACGATATAATGGATAACCACTTTGTGCCTAACATAAGCTTTGGGCCGTTGGTTGTTGAGACTATAAGCAGGAACACTAGCATAAAGGGCGATGTGCACTTGATGATAGATTTGTCTAAAGAGGTGATTTCGAGATTTTTCATTGAAGGAATAGAGATAATAACCATCCATGTTGAGGCAAATGGTTTTTCAAAGGAGATATGTGAGTTTGTAAAAGGAAATGGTTTTAAGTTGGGGGTAGCGATAAAACCTAAAACGGGAGTGGAGGCTATCGTTCCTTATTTAGATATGGTTGATATGGTGTTGGTTATGACGGTTGAGCCGGGTTTTTCTGGCCAAAGGCTGATTCGAGAAACGATACCTAAGGTTAAGAAAGTCAAAGATTTGATTTCTAGTTTGGGTAGGGACGTAGAAATAGAGGTAGATGGTGGAGTTAATATTGATAATGCTAGGGAATTAATAGAGAGTGGTGCTAATGTTTTGGTAATGGGGAGTTTCTTTTTCTCAGGTGATAATGGTGAGAAGGTTGTGAGGTTTTTGAGGGGAATTCATGAAAAAGTTTCTTAGGTCTATCATAATGTCAAAGCATAGCTTGATTGGTGCTCCTAGCGGATTTTCCTTTAATCAGAAAAATTACTTGGAAGTTTTCAAGCACCTTTCGGGAATAGTTGAGGCTGAGGGGTTTGAGTACATAGATACTCCTGTGTTTGATTTCTTTGAGGTTTATGAGAGAACTTTAGGCACTACTTCGACTAAGGAGTTGTTTGTTATTAAGGATGAGAATAACGAATTTCTTGTTCCTCGTTACGACATAACAACTCAGATAGTGAGGTTTTTGGGGCCGAGAATAAATGATGTTAAACTTCCTGTTAAGCTTTATTACTTTGGGGATGTTTTCAGGACCCCCAATTCAGAGTGGCATAGGAAGCAAATAAAGCAATTTGGTGTTGAGGTTATTGGTTCTTATGACGAAGAGGAAATGGTGTCTCTTCTTAAAAAGCTATTGGACAAACTCAGGGAGTTAAGTATTATTGAGGACTACAAAGTCATTTTCAACTTTGCTGTAATTTTGGATAAGTTGACGGAAAACTTTGATTCCGAGGACAAAGAATTGTTTATTGAGCTATTAAGAGTTAAGGACCTAACATCTATTTCAAAAATTTTTGGTGGCAAAGGTAAGGAGATTTTAGAGATTTTTAGGGAGTTTTTGAAGATGAGTTCTGAGGATACTCTGAGACTCATTTTAAGAAAGGTTAAGGTATCTGACAGTGTGGATAAAGGTTTCCAGAGCATGAAGTCATGTTTTGGTGATAAGATGTTGTTTGATCCTCTGTTAGTTCCCTCGATGAGCTACTACAACGGTATGTATTTTGTTGTTTATGCCTCTAACTATAACGATCCGGTTGCTTCTGGTGGTAGGTACGATAGCCTAACTCAGAGGTTTGGATATTCCCAGAGTGCTATGGGATTTGCTATAGATATGCCCTAGGATATTAGCCCGTAGGATCTCATTGCTTCTTTTAGCTTCTCTGTATTGGTGGGTGTGAGTTCTGTTAGAGGTAGTCTTAGGCTGCCGTCCTTTATTATTCCTGCTATTTCCATAGCTTTCTTTATAGGTATCGGGTTAGTTTCTAAGAAAAGCACTCTGTTTAGAATCTGAAGTTTCCTATCGAGTTGTTCGGCTCTTTTTACATCACCGTTTAGGTATGAGTTTATCATGTCTGAAACGTCTTTAGGTACTAAGTTAGCGGTTACTGATATACTTCCTATGCCACCAATTTTCAGAATTGGTAAATTTATTCCGTCGTCGCCTGATATGAGCAAGAAATCGGGTTTGTCAACGAACTCTAGGATATCCATACATTGCTTTATGTTTCCTGATGCTTCTTTCACTCCTATTACGTTTGGGTTTCTTTTGACTATCTCTGCTAGGGTTTTTGGCTCGATGTTTATCACGGTTCTTGATGGGACATTGTAGGCAATTATTGGGAAACCTCCGGTTTCCTTCGAGATTGCTGTGAAGTGTTCAATTAGGCCGTTTTGAGTTGGTTTGTTGTAGTAAGGAGCTATTACCAAGGCTGCGTCAGCTTTGCTTTTCTTTGCTTCGTTTGTTAAATAAATTGATTCATGTGTTGAGTTAGTTCCAGTTCCTGCTATGACAGGTATTCTACCTCTGACTTTCTTTACAACGAAATCGACAACTTTAACATGTTCTTCGAATGAGAGTGTTGGGGATTCACCAGTTGTTCCGCAAGCTACTATTGCGTTTGTGCCATTTTGGATATGCCATTCTATTAGATATTCCAGAGTTTCGTAATCAACTTCCTTTTGGGGACCTTTGAAGGGAGTTATTATTGCAACCATTGACCCTTTGAACATATTTCTTCCTTCCTCCACAATAAAAAATGTTAAATAATTCAAATTTGTTATTCAACTAAAGTAAATTGTGTTGGGAATCCTTAGAAGGCTATGGCTATTTCTTGTTGTAGAGAGGCAAAGCCTCTAAAGTATTTGGATAGAGAGTATTCTGGGAGTAAGGTGTCTTAATAAAGCTTTAGGTATCTTGTTTTGGGGTTTTGTTCGATGGTTTTTAGTTTGTATTTCGTTATTTTAGGTTTGTAAAATTTCATTGGTATGCAAATAAAAATTGATGAAGCTCTTAAGGTGCTCGAGAAATATGGTGGTTCGATTCCTGTAATATATCGGAATGATATAAGGTTTGTAGACAAGGTAACTAAGCACGAGATTAGGTTTTTTCAAGGTACAACTTTTGATTTTGACCATTACGAAGTTCTTTTAAGGAATGGGATAGACAAGATAGATGTTGTTTTCTCGGAGCTTTTGTTTGCTAAGCTTGTTAGTTTGTTTCCGCAGAGTTATAGGTTACCATTTGCAACTAAAAGTTTTATAGACTTTGATAGGTATATTTCGGCAATAGATGATGCCAACAGGTTATCTAAGAGGAAAAGAACCGTTTTTTCTGCTATTGAGTTGCTTAGTAAGGGTGATGTGGTTATCGGTTATAACGAGGAGATTTCTTTTGAAAAGTGGAATAGGGTAAAGGGGAGTATTGATAGAAAAACAGAGATTAGTTTTTATAGTTCTGAGAGAGGTATTCTACTTGTTACGTTTATGAAGGCTACTGATAGCAACTATCTTCAGAAGTTTTTTATGCACTCTGAAGCTGTTGCCCTGTTTGTCGAAAAGATTAACAAGGAAGGAATTGGTTTGTCACCTGATTTTTATCCTGAAACTGATGTTTATACTGCTACTTCTGAAGAAGAAGCTTTCTCGAAATACGTCAATACCAACGCTAGGCTTGTTGTAATAGTTGACTCGAATATAACTGAGAGTTACAAGAATCTTATAGTTAAGCTTAGGACTTATGATAGGTTTGTTAGGATAAGTGCTATTACTAGTTTGTCGCCTGCCAATGAATTGGAAGTAATTAAGGCTATAAGGAAATCTTACCTTACGGACAACTTTTTGGAATGAGATATAGACTTCATTTTTCTATTAGTTTTTAATTTGTTTCGATTTTCTTATCGGTTTTATAATTTGTAGGATTTTTAGGCTTTTATGGTAAAGTGTTATGAGATTGTGAATGGCATAGCTAAGGTTTCTGATAATCCTTCGGCTCCTATTAAAGTTTTCATAGAGCCGTCGGAGAACGAAATTGAACTAATAAAACAGATGGGGATAAGTGAGCACGATATAAATTCTGCCTTTGACCCTGAAGAAATTTCACGTTTGGAGATTTACGAGACTGGAGAAGTTTTTATAATATGGAAGATACCAAAAAATTATTCGCATAATGGGCAGTTGGTATTCAACGTTTCGTCTATAGGTGTTTTTATTTCTGGTAATAATGTCTTTATCATTTCGCCTGATGAGGTTGGTTTTTTTGAGTCTAAGTATTTTAGGAACATAGCTACAACTTACGACATTGTTCTTTCACTAATCCATTCAACTATAAGCCATTACTATGGGCATTTAAGGGGGATAAAGCTTATTTCGTCTGAGATAGAGGAAAAACTCACAACTTCACTTGACAATACTTATCTTCTGTACATGTTCAATTTAAGTGAAAGTTTGGTTTACTACCTTAACGCATTAAATTCTAATCTGGGGGTGCTGATAAAGTTAAAGGAGAATTCTGCTAAGTTGGGCTTTTCAAAGAGTCAGGTAGAGAGGCTAAAGGACCTTATAATAGACCAGAAGCAGTGTTATAGGCAGGCTAGGATACTTTCAATGGTTTTATCGGAGTTGATGGATGCTAGAGCTAGTATTGTCAACAACAACATGAACATTTTGATAAAAAACTTAACGATAATTAATGTTGTTATGCTGCCACTTAACCTTATAGCCAGTATTGGCGGTATGTCTGAGTATACAATGATGACTCAGGGGATACCTTGGCCAATATCATACGGTTTATTTGTTCTAGGAATGATCGTTTTGGGTTTTCTGATAACTATAGGAATCAACAAGTATATAGATAGGTTTATGACTAAAACAGTAAAAAGAAAGTAGTTGAGGTTTATGCTTTGGTACGCTTTTAAGAGAACTATTCTTATTATTCCGACTTTCATAGGTATAACTCTTGTTATCTTCTTGGTTGTTCATCTTGCACCTGGTGATCCAATAAAAAGTATGATGGGTGAGATGAGCTCAAAGCTTTCGCCTGAAGCCTACGAACTCTTCAAGAAAACTTACGGTTTGGATAGACCAATACTTGAGAGGTATTTTGTTTGGCTGGGGAATTTCCTGACTTTTAATTTTGGTAATTCCTTCCAGTATGGTAAGGGAGTGGGGGAACTTATACTTGAAAGGTTGCCTGTTACTATAACGATAAATGCTTTTGCTAATCTTATAGTTTTGGTGTTCGGGATAACTATAGGTGTTTTGGCTGGTATACTTAGAGGTAAACTTTTTGATAAGGTGTCAAGTGTTATTCTTTTTGGGTTATACTCGCTTTTTGAGCCGTGGGTGGCACTCATACTTATACTTGTTTTTTCAATTAATTTAGGTATTTTCCCGATAGGTGGTTTTACATCTATAAACTTTGACCAGATGAGTTTTTTTGAGAAAGTTGTGGATATAATGAATCATATTGCTTTGCCTGTTGTTGTTCTCTCTTATGCTGGGATTGCATTCGTAGCTAAGATTGTTAGAACTTCGGTAATAGAAGTTAGTAATCAGGAATACGTTAAATTTGCTAGAGCTCTGGGAGTGGATGAAAAAACTATAATGAGGCATTACGTGCTAAGGAATAGTTTGATACCTGTAATAACAATATTTAGTACAGTTTTACCTTCTCTTATTGCAGGTAGCGTCATAATTGAGAAAATTTTCTCACTTCCTGGAATAGGGCAACTTTTCTATTCTGCTGTGTTTTCTAGAGATTACCCTATTGTTATGGGGTTAAGTGCCATTTCAGCACTTCTTACACTGATAAGCTTGCTGATTGCAGATTTGCTTTATGCATTAGTTGACCCAAGAATAAGGTATGAATAGATTCTTACCTACTATGGATAAGTATACCTCTTTGATACAAAGAGCTAGTATAGTACGGTTTGTTTGAAAGATTTCGTTTACTTTGTTTATAAGTAAGTAGACTTTATGGATATAAAGGAGTTTGATTTTGATTTGCCTGAGGAGCTGATAGCTCATGAACCACTTAAGGAGAGAGACAAGTGTAGGCTACTTGTTGTAAATAGAGCATTTAGGACTTTTGAAGAGTTCATTTTTAGGGATATTATTAACTTCCTTAGCGAAGGGGATGTTTTGGTTCTTAATGATTCAGGTGTTGTTAAGTCTAGGGTTTACATGGTATGTAAGAGAACGGGGAGGGTACATGAGGTTTTGTTTACTAGGCTCCTGAGTGATTATGAATCATTAGCTTTGGTGAGGAATGCTAGAAGAGTGAAGATTGGTGATAAATTGGTTGTTGAGGATTTTGAATTTGAGGTTAGTGGGGTTGAGGAAGGGTTGAGGCTTTTAATTAGCAACAAGAAATTCGGGATTAGTGAGCTGAACAGGTTAGGTGAGATCCCTTTACCGCCGTATATAGAGAAGAAAAGAGAAAAATTAGGTATCGAACGTGTCAAGGATGATGATGAAGTGTTTTATCAAACAGTGTACAAGAGGGTTTATGGTTCTATTGCTTCTCCAACTGCCGGACTACATTTTACCGAGGAGTTGCTTAGAGAAATAGAGGAAAAAGGAGTAATAATAAAGTACATTACTTTGCATGTTGGGTTAGGTACATTTGAGCCGATAAGGGTTGATAGGGTGGAAGATGTGAAGTTACACTCTGAGTTTCTGGAAGTTAGGCAGGATGTAATTGATGCTATCAATGAAGCGAAAACTAAGGGTAAGAAAGTTGTTGCTGTTGGTACTACCGTTACTAGAGCACTTGAAACGGTTTTCTCACAATCTCAACCAAGGCCATACGTAGGAGAGACAAATTTGTTTATATATCCTGGATACAGGTTCAAGGTTGTTGATGCTTTGGTGACGAATTTTCATCTGCCTAAGTCATCCTTGATACTCCTGGTAGCGGCTTTTGCCGATAAGGATTTGATAATGTCTGCTTATGAGTATGCAGTAAAGAGAAAATTCAGGTTCTATAGCTATGGGGATGCTATGCTGATATTGTAGTTACTTGTGAATTTTCAAAAACTTTGTTTTCATAACTATAATATTAAAAAGATGAACTTGAGAATCTTCTTTTTTCTTTTAGCTTTTTTAATACCGATATTTCTGTTTCCTAATAATGTTTATTGTTTGGATTTGGAGAAAGTGGAAGTTTATGTTGATAAGGAGTACCTTACCATAAAGATATGGGGACAAGGTGAGTTCTCCAAGGATTTTGAGAGAATGATAAAAAACAACATAGATTTCAGAATTTTGGTATTTGTTAGAATCTTGAGGAGGGACTTTAAGCCTCTGAACATTGTGACCGAAGTGACGAATTACAAGATTGTTAGGCAGATAAGCTATGATCTTGTTACTGAGAGTTTTCTAGTTTTCGATGGAATAAAATTTAGGCTATCTTCTTCGTTGGAAGGTGTGCCCAAGAACGTTTTTCCCCTGGTTGTTAGGCATAAGATTTCGGATTTGAAGGAGTTGCCCGATTTGTCGACTATTTATGGTGATACTGATTTTGTTGTTGCTGCCAAGATGAGAATATCAAGTTTTGAGCTAAGACCGCCTTTCAGTATTATAGCTTCTATTTTGAATTTAGGGGTTTGGGAGAGTAGAGAATTGTATTCTGAGCCTTTTTTGATTAGGTGAAGCTATGGCTAAAAAGGTAGTGGTTTTTATATTGCTTTTTGTTGTAGCTTATGTTTTGTCTTTGTTCGTTACCAATTGGTTCCTTTCGTCTGAGTATGGACAGACAATAAGTAAGTTTACAACTTTTGGTGTTATCTTTGTTTCTATTGTTTTCCTGATTCTTTCGGTCTATATTCTTTTTAGATCTATTTCTAGTTTTGTTAAAAAGGAAATAGGCTCTAGGATAAGAATGCGTCTTCTTGTTATGTTCCTTTTGGTCAGTGTTACTTCTTCATTGATTTTATCTGTTGTTTTCGTGGTGGTTTTTAATTCTTTGAGGTTATCGTTTTATGCCTCTCCTGATGAGAAGTTTTATTCCTTGCCTAGAGAATCTTTAAAAGTTTTGTCAGGCTACTATGTTGATACTTTTGAAAGGTTAGATAGGGCTATTCGTAGTGATGTGTATGAGAATGGTATTAGGAAAATTTTAATAAGCTTGGATAGAGAATACAAAGATGAGGTAATTGCAGGTATATTAGAACATCTTAGGTATTCGGAAGTTGGTGAGGGAAGGAGTACGGTGAAGGTTGGAAATAGAGAGTTTCTCTTATCTTTTAGGAGAGAGGGGAACGGTTACTTGGTGGCTTATGCTAAGATGGATGAGAGAGTTACTTACTTAAAGGAAAGTTTATCGAAAATACTACGTATTTTCAGCAAGATTGAATTTCTTTTTGAGAGTTTTTTCAGCAACTATATAGCTTACTTTATTCTTCTTATCAATATACCTTCACTTTTCTTATCACTTCTTTTTGCTTATCTGTCTTCTGAATATGTTTCTGCCTCTATATCTAATCTAGCTAAGGGTATGAATGAAGTTTCTAAGGGTAATTTGAAGGTTTCTGTTAGTGATAACTTAGCTTTTGGTGAGATAAGAGATTTGATCAGGTCTTTTAATGATATGGTTGTCAAGATTCAGGAATACCAATACAGGTTGATGAAGATGGAGAGAATAGAACTTTGGAGAGAGATTGCAAGGAAATTCGCTCATGAGATAAAGAATCCCTTGACGCCTATAAAGCTAAATCTTCAGAGGCTTATGCTTCTTTCTGATTCACCGAAGTTGAAAGAAAGTCTTGTTCCTTCGCTCAGAGTCATACTTGAGGAGGTTGACAGGATAGATAACCTTGTTTCTCAGCTTTCTAACTTTGCTAAGATCTCTATGCCTGTGAAGACAAAATTTAAAGTTTTGGATTTGGTTGTTTCGGTTAGGGATCTTTTTTCAGGGCATAACGTTGAATTTAACATTCAGGTTGATGAGAACCTTGAGATTAACGCCGATTATGATCAGGTGAAGCAGTGTTTGATAAACCTTGTTAAGAACGGTATTGAAGCGCAGAAGGAGTGCCCGAGGGTGGATATAAAAGCTTTCAGGGTTGGGAATTCTGTTGTTATGAGTGTTAAGGATTATGGTGAGGGGATACCTGATGACGTCAAGAGTGAGATTTTTAAACCTTATACTACTACCAAGAGATCAGGTAGTGGCTTGGGGTTATCGATTGTTGAGACAATAGTTGTGAACCATGGTGGTAAGGTTTATTTTGAATCTGAGGTGGGTAATGGTAGTGAATTTTTTATAGAGTTACCTGTTGAGTAGTTCTTCATCTATTATTCTTATGTTTTCGGCTATCTTTTTCCTTTTTGGATTGTTGGGAGTTAGTATTTCCAGAAGTTTTGAGTAGTCATCTCTGGCTTTTAGTAGTTGTCCTGTTTCGTAGTACACTCTTGCTCTAGCAAAGAGTGCGGGAACGTTTCTTGGTTCCAAGTTAAGAACATAGTTTAGTTGGTTTAGTGCTTCTAGGTAATCCTTCTTTTCTATTTTTACCAATGATAGAGTGTATCTTGCTTCGAAGTAATCAGGATTTAAGGTTATTGCTTTTTCTAGATTTTTCTCTGCTCTATCGATGTATGAGTTTTTTGTTGTTTGATTTTCTACTACCTTGGATAGCTGGAATAGTGAAGTGCCAATTATGAAGTATAGGCTTGAGTCTGTTGGGAGGAAGTCTATTGCTTTTTGTGCGTTTTCAATTGCTTTTGCCCACATATCCCTCATGAAGTATTGCCTTGCCAGGTTTTTGTATATTGCGGCTCTGAAGGCATCGATTTCTACCTTGTCGATTACGAGCTGTAATTCTCTCGAGCCTAGCTCGAGTTCTTTTAGTGCTTCTTCTTTTTTACCTTTCTCTGAAAGATATCTAGCTTTGGATTTTATTGCATTCTGGGGGGTATTTTGTAAGCCTAGCTGGTAGCCTACAAAAAATGCAAAGGCTAGTAATAGTACAAAAATAACTACGTTCACGTAATTTTTCATATATGGTTAATTTTAATTAATTTTTATTGTTTTTTCATTTTTTCTTATAGGAGGATTTTTTGGATGTTCTGGTGGTGCTTTTGTTGTAATTATATGTATGTTCTTTTAGAGATGTGGTAAATTCTCAGACACCTTTTACTCTTTATTGTTGGGTTTTTTTCAATTTTGTTTATAATAATTCTATGAATAAAGTAGCGTTTTTGGGGATGTTCTTGTTTTTGGTGGGTTGCAGTGTTAGTGATACTAGGCTTCTGAGTGCAACAAGTTATATAGTTCCGCTTTACTCCTATCCTGGTGATAGTTATTATTCTGGTGAGTGGGACAAGCTGTTGAGTTTTGATAGTAGGGGGAAAGTGGTTGATGTTATAGTGAATGTTGATAATGGTCCTGGTAATTCGAAGGATCAGAATTTTGATGATGTCATATCGAGGTTATTTTCTAAGGGGTTTCGTGTAATAGGGTATGTTTATTCTTCATATGCTAATAGGTCGATAGATAGTGTTAAATATGACATTGACAATTGGTTTGAGATTTATGGTGTAGGTAGGGTGAAAGGTATTTTTATTGATGAAGTATCGACTAGGGTAGAGGATTTTGAGTACTATTCTAACGTTGTTTCATATATTAAGGAGAGGTATGGTAGCGATAAGGTTGTTATATTCAATCCGGGGACTACTGTCGGTAAGGAACACTTTGGTATAGCTGACAAGGTGGTAGTTTTTGAATCACCGTACGAGGTTTTTAAGGATTTCAGGTATGGTGACTATTCGGGTGTGGATTCTGATAGGGTTTGCACTATTGTTTTGGGGATTAGTGATAGGACGAAGCTTGAAGAGGTAAAGAGTAAAGCTATAGATAATGGGAGTAGTTGTTTGTACTTGACTTCGCAGTTTGATGATGGTTCTAGAGACAGTGCTTACTTCGTCGTCAGTGGATATATGATTAACCATGAATTCTAGTCTGCCTCGTAGTGAGGCTTTGAGAAGTATAGGAATTTGTAGATCCTTTTTAGTTCTTCTTTGTTTATAGTTATTTTTCCTGCTTTTAGATCTATTACTGATGAATTTACTAATTCTCTTATTACTGACAAGACTTCGCTTTCGCTTACTCCTACCAAATTTGAGACATCTTTAACTAGGTCGGAGAGTTTTGAGTACTCTTTTTGTTCGAATGCTTCTGATATGCTTTTTATTATTCTCGTTCTTTTGTCATACTTTAGTAGCTCTTCGATTTGTTTATCTGCTTCTCTCAGTCTTTCTGACATTTTGAGGATGACTTTGTAGGCGAAGTTGGGGTTATTGAGGATTATGTTTTTGAAAGTGTTTTTATCTAGGGCTATTAATTTGCAAGTTGTTAGTGCTATTGCTGATGCTGATCTTGGCTTTTCGTCTACTATAGCCATTTCGCCGAAGAAGTCACCTTTTCCTAATATCATGAGTGTTTTTTCTAAGTTTCCAACATTCTTTGTGATTTTTACTTTTCCTTCGATTATAATGAACATTTCGTTGCCGGGTTCACCTTCTCTGAATATTACTTTCCCTTCGTCGTATATTCTTCCGTACTTTTTGAATATTTCTTCACTGTAATTTGTTTCCTGCATAATGTTTTACCATTTTACGTATTCTAGCAATTTTAGAACGACTTCTTCGAAGGACATTCCAGCGGCTTTAGCCATTGCTGGTATATCGCTTGTTTCTGTCATTCCGGGTATTGTATTTACCTCTAGGAAGTAGGGTAGGCCATCATCTTTTGAGATTATTGCGTCGAATCTTACGACTCCTCTGCAATTAAGGGTATTGAATGCTATTTTTGTGTACTCTATTACTTTTTCTTCTTGTTCTTTTGTTATCTCTGCGGGTATTATGAAGTCAGTCATTCCTTTGGTGTATTTTGCTTCGTAGTCGTAGAATTCCTTTTTGGGTCTGAGTTCCATTATTGGCAATATGGTTATATTCTTTTGGTCCCCGATGACACCTATTGTTATTTCGGTGCCTATTATGGCTTTTTCTGCGAATGAGTTTGGGTGTCTTCTTAGGTAATTTCGAAGTTTGCCTTTTAATTGATCTTCTTCTCTTATTATTTCTACTCCTACACTAGAGCCTTCGTCAATGGGTTTTAGTACGACTGGCAATCCTAGGGATAGTATGTCGGTGAGTGATTTATCTGGGTTTGATGGGTCTAGGACAACGTATTCTGCTACTGGTATGCCTTTGGCTTTAAGTAATTCCTTGGTAATTATTTTATTCATTCCTATTGCACTTGTTAGCACGTCGCATCCGGTGTAGGGTATGCCCAATAGTTCAAGTACTCCCTGTATTACTCCGTCTTCGCCGTATTTGCCGTGTAGCATTATTACTGCTACGTCGACATTTTCTTTTATTAGTTTTCTTGCTATGTTGGCGTCAACATCCATTTTGATTACTTTGAACCCTAGGTTTACGAGTGCATTGTAGACATTTTCACCTGATCTTATTGATACTTCTCGTTCTGACGAGAGTCCTCCCATTAGTACGGCGATGTTTTTTGTTTTGTAGAATTCTATTAAGTCTTTGTACTTTGTCTTTATATCACTCATATAATGATTATTAAAGAGGTAATTAGGAATATACAATTATTTTCTGTTTACTCCGTATCCGAAGATAGCTAGATCGTACTTTACTGGGTCCTCAAAATCGAACTTTTTAAGGTTTTCTGTTATTTCCTCTGCTGTGGTCCAATCGTCTTGTTTTCTTTCGGTTAGTCCCATTTCCCTGGCTATTTTTGAGACGTGGAAGTCTAGGGGTATTATGAGTTTTGATGTTGGTATGATATCGTTCCATAGTCCTGTGTCTACTTTGTCTTTTCTGACCATCCATCTTAGAAACATGTTTAATCTTTTGCATGCACTACCTTTTCTTGGGTTGGGTACGAGTGATGATATTTCTGTGGGTACTTTGGTGAAGTTCATAAAGAGTTCGTCCACGAAATCCGATAGGATTTCGCGAACATTTTTTGAATTTATGTTTTTTCTACTGTATTCGTAGAACGCATTTTTTAGGTTTCCGTACTTATCTATAATATTTTTAAGTCCTGAGAGTATATAGAGTAAGTGTTTACCTTCTATCAATCTATATGCGAAGTATGAGAAGTTTTTTAGTGCTTGAGGTGGGTTATTGGGGTCAAGCTTTTTTAGGTATTCGTATGGTGGAATACCTTTCATTATATCAAATAGCACTTCGTTTACTTTGTTTATGATGTTTACTCTTTTACCTTGTGCTAATGTAGAGGCTATGAATCCTGCTATTTCTTTGTCTTTAGGATCATCAAATTTGTAAACAAATTGTATTGGGTCGGAGTGTATGAATTTTTCTGTTGCAAACTTTTGATAAAGGAAATCTAGTAATTCTTTACTTACTTTCATCTACTTCACCCCTCAGACGCTTGAACCGATTGTGCTTAAATCCTACATTTAATTTAGAAATTTGAAGCAATTAGGTGAAAATAAGCAAGTACTCTTTAAATCCCACATTGTTCAGATAAAACGGATTTCGGTAGCTATATCAAGAAAGCTGTTACAACCTTTAAATCCCACATTGTTCAGATAAAACAAATTATGTTTTGCTGAAAGAGTTTTTAGAGCAGTACTTTAAATCCCACATTGTTCAGATAAAACGAAAACGCTAATGTTGATTATTCCGATGAATATCCCTTTAAATCCCACATTGTTCAGATAAAACTATCTTCAAATAGGTGGATGGGTACCATCTTAGTCAACTTTAAATCCCAC
>CAYYXA010000009.1:0-6944 GCA_964475465.1 uncultured Brevinematales bacterium | reverse complement strand
AGTTGTATTTGAAGAGAATTACACCACTAAGGTACTGAAGAAATTGTATGTGTATTATGATAATGGTTATGGTGATTTAGAGCCTATAGATCCACCTGCAGATGGTACTCTTGACTTGTTGTTTGATTATCCTCAGGAAGCACCAGATATTTACATAGTCAGAGATACGGATGTTGCTTACACTATTGATACTAATCATACTATCGTTATAAGAATTATGAATAACTCTTATTCCTATCCTATAAGAAAGGTTAGAATAAATTACGATTCTGGTAACTATATTGTTGCTAATGTATCATTGTCTAACTATACTCTTACAAGTTGGACTACGAACGCTAGTAATATTATTCTTGACCTGAATATACCTACTAGAAGGTATGATTATATAGTTATCGACGTACTGTATAACGTTTCTACGAATATTACTAATAATTTATCCAGTTATGTTTTCTATGAAGGTGGTGAAGATTACGAGGTTACAAAGGTGCCAGTTGGTGAAACTATAGATTTCAAGATACTCTATGCGAATTTTGGTAGGATTTTAGGGTTGATTAAACCTTATTCGCCTGATGTAAGTGTTAAGTTGGTATATCCTGGGACTGAGACTGTGGTTGTTGACGAGATAAGATCTAATAATATTATTTCTTCTCTAACTCTCGTTACGAATATATCATATGTTGATATTGGTTCATATAAGCTTGACTTTATACCTCCAGGTACTTATGATGTGCTCATAACAAGTGGTAAGTATAGAAAGTTTGTTCTAAAAGGAGTTAGTGTTGTTGCTAATACTATAACTAACCTTGATATGATAGTTTTGAGCAATGCACCGTTTAGTACTGAAGCTAGAGAAGAGCAAAGTGTTATTTCGCTTGATGATGGTATGACTGCTTTAATTGTGCCACCTGGCTCACTACTCAATGACTTCTCAGTGGATATAATCGTTAGGAATGCTACCGGTGAGGAACAGGATGGAGTGAGTAGAAGTAAGAATATAGGTAGGTTTAGTTCAATTGATTCGATGAAAGTGTACGAGCTCATTATGAGGACTGTACCGGGGGAGGATATATTTGAGAATCCTCTAAAGAGTGATGTTATACTTAAGTTCTATTATGATGAAAGTTACATAGCATCTCAGGGTTGGAGTGAGGATAATATATCGGTTTGGTACTGGAAGGATACGACTAAGGAATGGGTAAGAATTGGCGGTAAAGTTGATAAAGATAATAACTTTATCTACATAAAGACTAGGTATTTGCATAGGGTATATGCTATAATTGGTGATGGTAGTATTAAGAAGGAAGGGGTTGTTAGGAATGTTAGGGTGTCACCGAATCCGTTTACACCTGTTTACAATGGTAATCACATTGATTACAAATATGGAATGCTGAAGATAACTTTTGATCTTGATAAGCCTTACGATAAGTACTATGTCAGAATATACGACATGAGAGGGCAACTTATGAGGGTGCTTGAAGGAGATGGTAGTTATGGGCAGGGTGAGGTCTACTGGGATGGTAAAGATTATGATGGGGTTTATGTAAGAAATGGTGTTTATGTGTTTGCTGTGGTTGTTGATGGAAAGATAGAGTACAGAGGTACTGTGGTACTTGTCAAGTAGGGGAATTCTCTCCCCTGATTTTATTTTTATAAGGAGGAGGAATTTATGAAGAAGTTAGTTTTTGTTGTTGTGTTGGTTTTGGTCGGTGTTAGTTTGTCATATGGAGCTTTTGAGTTTTTGGATAATGGCACAAGTGTTAGGGTTCGCGGAATGGGTAATGCAATGTTCGGTATATTTGACGGTGTGAATGGTATTGAATATAATCCTGCTCTTATGGCTAATACTAAGAATATTGAGACGAGAGTGAATTTTGGGTTACCGTTTGGGTATATTGACGAAGGAACGATGAATATGTTTAGTTTTTATGGGGTTGTACCTTTCTGTAACAGAGGTTATGCGGGAATTGATTACCTTGCTGGTGTTATAATGGGTGGGAATGTACCTTTTTTATTCAGAGAGGGAGCTATAGGGTTCTCTTACAATAGGTTTAATGTTTTAGATTTGTATTATGAGCAAGTTATAAGTTTCGCTTACGCTAAGAACTTGGATGATTATATTTCGAAAGGTGCTAGGATTTCAGCAGGAGTTAAATTTAATTTGTACAATCTTGGACTTATACCTAACCCTGATACTCAGGTAAATCCTTACCTTGGTGATAAGCTCACTGCTTGGGGATTTGGCCTTGATGTTGGTGTAACTTATGATTTCAGTTACACCATAAGGCTTGGTTTCACTATACAGAACTTAATAAAACCTAATACTGCAATAATAGAAGGCAATGTTTCAACATTGCCCAGGAAAATAAAGTTTGGTGCGAATTGGCTTGTTGGTAGTTTCTTTGGAGTTTTTGAAGACTTTATGGTAGGTGCTGGTGTCACACAAACTGAAAGGGAGCCTGGAGACAATAGAGAACTCGATCTTACATACCATTTAGGTGCTGAAACTTGGTTTTTCAATCGTATTATTGGGCTAAGGAGTGGATATGAATTTGGCTTGAATCAGTTCTCAAGGATTAGTTTGGGATTAACTTTCTCATATGTTTTTATGGATGAACACGAGGTAAATATTGATTATTCTGTTGGTTTGATGCCTAATTTCTTTGCCGCTATGGGAGATTTGTCACATAATTTTAGCCTTGTTTATAGATTTAGACTTCCTAGAAGTGCTTTTGCTTACACTGAAGAGAAGATAAGAGAGTTACAATTCATGGAAGAGCTAGAGAAGAGAAAGAAGAAGATGAAAGAACTGAATGTTCCTTCTACCAATACTCAAAGTACTGATACTACAACTACAACACCTACTACTGGCTCTGATTCTGCAAAGCCGAAAGATAAAAAGTAGTTTAATCGTGTGCTTTATTATGGCACATGTGTTATATATTGCATCTTATTTGTAACCTCTTCTAACAAGTGTTCTGTGGGAGGCAAACGCCTCCCATAGAATTTTTATTTTTAAACACTGTTTTGAAGATTTTATAATTTATCTTCTATGGTTCTGGTAGAGAGAGTTGAAGGTGAATACATTGTTAGGATGCCTCTTGACCTATTTTCACTTAATATTCTTTTGTCTTTAACGAAGAGTGATGATTTTAAATCTTTCGTTTTAATTGATTATGAATCTGCTAATACTGGTTGGTTCGACTTTTTTGGTGTTGAATATAAAAAATTAGACAAGAATACCTACTTGGTTTCGGGTAATGCTGTTAGTCTGATCGCTAGGGATACAGTGAAAAGGGGTAAGATACTTCTTTGTTCTGAGAGTTATCAATCTCTTTCTTCGAAGGTAAGTACTAAAGTTCAGAGTGCTATCAAGGAGGTGAGAGCTAAAGATGAATTGAGGGTTAGTTCTACATCATCTTTGCCTGTTGAGCTTACAATTTGGATTTCAGGGAGCGTGATTACCTTTTCTTTTAGAGATAAAAGATTTGTGTATGATATTTTGTCCTTCTATGTTTACAGAAAACTTTCTTTGGTACCTACAGAATTCCAAGTTGAGAGTTTGTCTTTGGTTTTGTCTGAAATTAGCATTAGTAATAAAACGATTTTTAGGTTTGCTAAGTTGGGTAAGTGTTTTTTGCCGGGTAAGGTAGCACTTTCGCTTGAAGTGTTAAGTGATGGCAAGATACAGTATTTTGTGCTGACGTACTCAAGAAAGAGGTGGAATATAAAGCCAAATAATTCGGCTAAAGGAGCTTTGAACTTTTTACATAAGTTTTTCCTTTTAATCTATGGTTTTATTTATAGCTTGTACGAGAGATATATTTACTCGAGGTTTCATTACTTTATTGATGGCTTGGGAAGCAGGTTTTCGAGAACTTTTGGTTTTTATTGGGTTAGAGATCTGGGTATTCTCATTTTTTTCGCTGTTCTCGTTTACTTTATGTTGAAGAGTAGGTTTGTGTTTCTTTTAGGGTTCATTTACTTGCTTTGGGTTATTTACAAGAGATTTGTTGTATTTGTTTTGTTCAGAGGGTAGATTTATGGGGCTTGATTACAAATCAGCGGGTGTTGATATTGACAAAGCTAATGTTCTGATATCGGATTTGAAAAAGGAAATATCGAAAACCTACAACAAGTATGTTTTGAGTGGGATTGGGGGATTTGGTGCTTTGATAAATGTTGATCTTAGTGAGTTTGAGGATCCGGTAATTTCTATTTCAACTGATGGTGTTGGAACGAAATTGCTTTTGGCGAAGAAGTACGATATGATTGATGGGATTGGTGTAGATCTTGTTGCGATGAATGTTGATGACGTTATTTGTACTGGTGCTAAGCCTATAGCGTTTGTTGATTACTATGCATGTGGTAAGTTGATTGATGACATTTACAAAAGGGTTCTCGGGGGCATAATAGAGGGATGTAGGATTGCCGGTGTAGCTTTGGTGGGTGGAGAAACTGCTGAGATGCCGGGACTTTACAGAGATGATGAGTTTGATTTGAGTGGTACAGCGATAGGCCTCGGTAGCAAAAGGAATTCTTTACCTAAGGAGATACTTCCTGGCGATGTGCTTATCGGGCTAGAGTCAAGTGGTTTCCATAGTAACGGCTATTCTCTGGTAAGGAAAATAATAGAGAGTAAGAATTTGGATGTCACAAAAGATTATGGATTTGGTAGTCCGTTGGTAAAGTTGCTTTTGGAACCAACGAGAATATATTGTAGGTATCTTTATCCGCTCGTCGAGAGTGGTTTAGTGAAGGGTTTTGTTCATGTTACTGGTGGCGGTATCGTTGAGAACACGATTAGAGTTGTATCCCAAGGTACTGTTTCTCTTTATTATGATAAGATAAGGACCCCAGAGTTTATGAATTTCATTATCGAGGAGGGAGGAGTTACTAAGGAGGAAGCTTTCAGAGTCTTTAATATGGGTGTTGGGATGATTGTTGTTTCAGACAAGAAAAACGTTGACAAAGTTATTGAGACTCTTAGAAGTGTTGGTTTTGAGCACTGGGTTGATATTATTGGGGCTATAGTATGAAGGATTTGAGGAGTATCGAATTTAATTTTGGCATAAACAAAACAAGGGTTTACATTTTTTTAGGAATAGTGATGACTTTCTTTTCGCTTGTGATTCTCAGAGTAATTGATATGCAGGTACTTAGTAGAGATAAGTTTGTTAGGTTGGCAATGGTGAATATGGCTCAGCAGTTACCAATACCTGCTGAAAGAGGAATGATTCAGGATGTTAACGGAGTGCTTCTGGCGTATAGCGAAGACACTATTGGTGTTTTTGTGATACAGAAGTATTTGCCTCAGAACGATGCTCTTAGACTTGCTATATTGTCTAAGTTAGCTGGTGTTATAGGCAAAGATACTAAATTTGTTTTAGCGGCTATAGAGCGTAGGAAGTGGGATCTTTACGGCCCTATATTTATATCTGAGATAACTAAAGAGCAAGCTGTGAGTATAATGGAGAGAAGTGAGGATTTCCCGGGAGTTTTTGTTGATACGATATCTTTAAGAAAAGTTAAGTTTCCGTATGAGACGGCCCATTTGATAGGTTATTTGGGGCCCATATCTCAAAGTGAGTTTAAGGCTCTTTCTGATGAAGATAAAAAGATCTATAATACTAGCAGCTATCTTGGTAAGGACGGTATAGAAAGAGTATATGATAAAATTTTGAGAGGGGTAGACGGGATATTGTTTAGATACATAGATGCTAAGAACAATATTGTGGGTAGTGAGATTGTTTCTTTGCCTGTTGAAGGCAAGTCATTGAGATTATCCATAGATGCTGATATACAGAAGGTGGCTTACGAGATTATGAAACCTTACAGAGGTGGGATAGTTGTGATGAAACCTGCTAGTGGTGAGGTAGTTGCCCTCGTTTCTACACCTTCATATGATCCTAACAGACTCTCTAGAGGTGATGCTTCTTATTTTTTGGAACTTTCAACTGATAAGAAATTTCCGCTATTTAACAGAGTCATTCAGGGAACATATCAGCCGGGATCTACGTTCAAATTGGTTACGTCTGCTGCAGCACTTTATCACAATAAGTGGGTGCCTGGAAGGTCAGAGTATTGTACGGGTGCTCTGAGAATAGGTAAGAGAGTGTTTGGTGATTGGGCAGTGCACGGAAATGTGAGGAATATGGTCGATGCTATTAGAGTTTCTTGTGATGTTTACTTTTACAAAGTTGGGTTGTCGCTTGAGCCGAGTGAACTTATAGAGATGGCTAAAAATTTCGGAGTTGGCGAAAGAACATTTATAGATTTGCCCAATGAGAAGGTTGGCTTGAGAATTTCAGAAGATCTACATAGGAGGAAGTACAAGAGGGATATACTTAGTGGTGATATGGCAAATATGTCAATAGGTCAGGGAGATTGGTTATTGACACCTTTACAGCTAGCTGTCTTGGGTTCAATTATATACAATGAGGGTGTTGCATATAAGCCTCACATAGTTAAGGAAATACTTTCTTATGACGGTAAAGAAGTTTTAGAGAGGGTTAAGCCTGAGGTTATTAGGAAGTTTAGTTTGCCTAAGGAGGTCTGGAATGTTATAAAGGAAGGGATGAAAGAGGTTTTTGAGCGGGGAACTGCTTCGAATCTTAAGTACGTAACAAAATATCACATTGCATGTAAGACTGGAACAGCCGAAAATCCTCATGGCAAGCCGCACTCAGTGTTTGTTGCATATGCTCCTACAGATGGCATTGATCCAAACGATGCTATAGTTGTAGCCGTTGTTGTTGAAAATGTTGGTGCAGGTTCTGCTTTTGCTGGCCCTATTGCAGCTAGGATAATAGACGCTTACTTTGATAAGTACGGCTATAAAAAGTAGATTGCTAGCAATGTTATTTTACGATCTTTTTGAGATTTTCAGTTATTTCTTCCAGATTTTTTGTTAGCTTTTCCAGGTTTTTAATTAATGAGGAGATACT
>CAYYXA010000008.1:0-21369 GCA_964475465.1 uncultured Brevinematales bacterium | reverse complement strand
CTGACCTTCTTTTATATACTCTCTTCTCGGATTATTCTGCCAACGTTTAAATCTTGGGTCAAGTGAAAAACCTATATAGTTTATTCCTTTATCCTGTCTAACTTCTCCAGAATCTTTAAACTCTTTGGAAAACTCTTCCTTTTTGAGTTCGTCAAAACCTTCTATGAAAATCCTTACTAATCCTTGATTTGATTTTTCGCCACCCCACCCAAACAACCTTTTTTCATCATCAATACTTCCACCTGCAACTCTAAACCACCACCTGAGCATTCCATTTATTGACTGAGTCCTTAGCTCAGGCTGCTTATCTGCTCCACCCATGAAAAGTGGAGTTATTACCCTACAACTTAATGTATACTTTTTCATACTCTAGGATGGTAATTTTGAACAAAAAAATAAAAACTTTCAACAGTTTTTAAAACGCTAACTTTCTAACACTCTGAGAGTCGAAATGATTATAATTAATACATGGAAAGCAAAGAAAAGTGCGGAATAGTTGCAGCATATTGCCAGACACCAGAAAACTACAACATCCTGAAAGAAGTATTCTTAATGATGAATGCACTCCAACACAGAGGACAGGAGGGATGCGGTGTAAGCTTCGTAGATAAAAACCACAAGTTCAACAGGTTTGTAACTCAAGGCTTAGTAAAAGACCTATTCTCGCTTAAAGATCTCATTGAAACCACAAATATAAAAAGCTTGATAGGACATATAAGGTACTCAACAACAGGTTCAGACGAAGTGTCAAATCTCCAACCGTTTGTCTCAGAAACAATAGATGGCAAAAAAATAGCTTTAGCACATAATGGAAACGTAGTTAATGCCTATGAAATAAGGAAAAGCCTAATGGAAGAAGGACACACTTTCACAACAACAACAGATAGCGAAGTAATACTACACCATATAGTAAGAACATACAACAAAACACTAAATATCGAAGAAGCGCTGTCAAAAGCGATAAACGAGTTTATAGGAGCCTTTTCAATAGTTCTACTTTTCGATACTAAGATAATAGCATTTAGAGATAAAAATGGATTTAGGCCACTAGTATACGGAGAAAAAAACGGAATATTTTACTTTGCATCAGAGGACACAGCCTTGAAATGTGTAGATGTATTCAAAATAAAAGAAGTACAACCTGGATCAATTGTAATAATAGACGAAGGTAGAGAAAAAGAAATAAAAGTAGGAGTTAATAACCTCTCTCACTGTATATTCGAGCTTGTGTACTTTGCAAAACCATCTAGTACCGTATTCAATGAAAGCGTATATAACTTCAGATATGAGTGCGGCAAAATATTAGCCAAATACGATGAAAACGAAAGATTTGATTATGTCGTACCAATACCAGACTCAGGGTTCATTGCAGCACTTGGATACTCACAAATATCCCAAACACCCTTAGGAATGGGATTAGTAAGAAGCCACTTCACCATAAGATCATTCATTCAACCTAAGCAGCAATCAAGAGATAACGTAGTAAAAACAAAATTTTTCGTAACGGATGAAATAGTAAAAGGCAAAAAAATAGTTCTCATAGATGATTCAATAGTCAGAGGAACAACAATGAAAAGAATAGTATCAGTCCTAAGAAAACACGGAGCCAAAGAAATACACCTAAGAATAGCATCACCTCCCGTAAAACACCCCTGTTACTTCGGTATCGACTTCCCAACAGAAAAAGAACTAATAGCCAATGAAATGTCAATACCAGAAATAGCCAACTACATAGGAGTGAATAGCATAAAATACCTAGAAGTCGAAGACATGATGAACATACTCAAAGAAAATAAAATAAAATTCTGCAACGCCTGCTTCTCAGGTAAATACCCCGTAGAAATCGATAAAACCAAGTTGAAAAAAAATATTTTTGAATCGTAAATTCTTAACTATGTTAAACTATGTTTGATTGTTTTAACAAAATTATTTTTGTTGAAAAATTAATGAATAATTAATTAAATTTCTAATATGATGATGAAATTAAGTGAAGTTAAGAAGGGCCAGAAGGGGAAAATTTTAAAGATAGAAGGAGACAAAGCATTGAAAACTAAGATAATAAGGATGGGAATATTTGAAGGGGATGAATTTTTAGTAGACCACGTTACACCATTTAACTCAAACGTTGTCATAAAGTTAAAAGACTTAAAGATCGCTCTCAGAAACGATGAGGCAGAGAGTATAAAAGTCGATATTTATGACTCTTAAGCTAGAAAAGCAAATTACCTATTTGGAACACTAAAACACTTAGTATCCAACCTAACATTATGGTATAGAAGAACCCAACTATTGCCCATTTTAGCCCTATTTCCCTTTTTATGATGGCAGCCGTCGCTATACAAAGCATAGCAACTTGCATAAAGACAAGGAATGAAAGTCCCATCTGAGGAGTAAAAATATGTGGTATCACATTTGTTATTCCCTCATCTGAAACGCTATAAAGAGTACCCAAAGTACCTATAACTGTCTCTCTAGCAAGTATAGCTGTAAGCAAAGAAACAGAAATTTGCCAGTGTTCTCCAAACCCATTAAGGTAGAAAATTGGTGTTATTGCTCTACCGATGATACCTATCAAAGAATTTTGAGAAGCATACTCAACGCCAAAAGGTAAAGAACTCATAAGCCAAACAAGGACAACAACAGAGAAAATAACAGTTCCCGCAGTCTTTAAGAAAATCAACGATCTATACCAAAGTTCAGACACCAGAAGCTTTACCGATGGAAGATGATAATCTGGCAATTCCATAACAAAAACAGAAGTCTCCCCCTTCGCTACAGTCTTCCTGAAAACTACACCAGCAAGTCCAGCAAGAACTATACCGAGTAAGTACATGATAAAAATTATTAATCCCTGGTAATTCTTAAACAATGCAGCAGCAAAAACAACAAAAACCGTAAGTCTAGCAGGACAAGTAATAAGAGGCAAAACTAATATAGTTATTATTCTATCCTTTTCAGACGAAAGAATCCTAGTAGCCATTATCGCCGGAACATTACAACCAAACCCCAAAAGCATAGGTACGAAAGACTTTCCATGTAGGCCAAATGAAGACATTATCTTGTCCATCATCACCGCACTTCTAGCAAGAAAGCCAGATTGCTCAAGTATTCCAATAAAAAGAAACATCACCATTATGTACGGAAGAAAAACCAAAACAGACCCAACCCCAGAAATAACACCATCAGTAAGAAAAGAGACAAGCAATTCATTCCATTTGTTAGCCTCCCCTAGCAAACGAATGTATTCCGAAATAGCTGAAAAAGAATCCTCAATCAGAGTAGCCAAAGGCTCACCAACTAGAAAAACAAGTTGGAACACCCCAAACATCACACCTAAGAAAATCAGCAATCCCCAAACTTTACTTATAAGCAAATTATCAACAAATCTTTGAATCCTCTCCTTAGGAGTACCTACCCTTCTCACAGATTCCCTAAGAATCTGATCAATGAAATAATACCTAGCCCTCACAATGCTAACCTCAACATCATCACTAGACAAATTAAGCAATCCTCTCTCAGCATCATCTAAAATTTTACCTATGACATCAAGATAAGGTGAATAACAAGAAATGAAATGCCCATCCTTCTCCAAAATCTTTATAGCAACACCTCTAGGATCAAAAACATCAGAGTAGCCCCTACTAACTATTATTTTCTCTATCTCATAAGCTGCATCACTAACAGGCTTAGCATAAGGTATCAAAAGCTCCTTCTTTTCGTAACTTTGATTCAATAAAGCTTTTATTATTTCACCCTTAATCTCCTTTACCCCTACACCCTTATTACCTACAGCAGGTATAACTCTAACCCCTAACTTCTCCTCTATCCTTTTTACATCTATCTCAATCCCCTTGTCCTTAACTTTATCAAACATATTGAGAACAACTATAGCTCTAAAACCCAACTCAATGACCTCAATAGCCAAATAAAGAGTATTGTATAGATTTGTAGCATTCGCTACAACTACAACTAAATCAGGTTTTTCATTATAGAGGAAATCACTAACTATCTTCTCATCATAAGACGAAGGAATCAAAGAGTAACTTCCCGGAACATCAATAAGAGTTATCCTCATGTCACCATGCTGTATATAAGCCTCCTTTCTCTCTACAGTAGTACCTGGCCAATTTCCAACCTTCTCTTTAGCCCCAGAAATATAATTAAAAAGAGTAGTCTTCCCAACATTGGGAGCACCTAAAACCCCCACCTTAAACTCCCTCATAAAACTCATTATAAACAAAAACACTTCATGATAACAAATTAAATAAACAATGTTTAATTTTATTAGATTAATATAACAAATTATAGATAAAAAACTTTTTATGTGCTAAACAGTAATCACATTTTAAGAGCATCTTTAATCATATTCCTATTTACATTCTTTCAGAACTAAGAGATACGAAGCTTTTTCAGGTAAATAAGTAATTGACTATTCGAAGCTGATTTCAAATTTAGAGTTAAGGTAAGTGCTGGGCTTCCTCAAAATTTTAGAGTGAGCAGATAGGCTATTGAAAACTTCTTTTAGTCATCGTGCTCAAAGTACCCTCATTCTCTTTAAAATAAAAAAAGAATTTGAGTTCTTGAACTTTTCAACAAGGCTCAACAACTTGCCTTCTTTCACAAAATTAGGCTATAATATTAGTTTATGAAAATATCTTCTCTACTCGATAGTATTGATTCCAAGTTAAAGTTCTCATTTGAGTTCTTCCCACCGAAAGACCAGCAAGCGTTTGATAACTTTCTAAGAGAATTTAATTTTTTCTTTGAATTGTCACCTACATTTGTATCAATAACCTACGGTGCAGGGGGAAGCACAAAAGAAAAAACTTTCGAAGCAGTTAAGTACATAAATTCAAATTTTAACGTTCCTGTGATGCCACACTTAACTGCACTAACTCACACCGAAGAAGAGATCTACAATCTGCTTTCTGATTACGCAGAGATAGGAATAGAAAACGTATTAGCTCTTAGAGGCGATATTCCTAAATACCTTGAAGGTAAATTTGATGTATCCAAAGCAAGATTTAAAAATGCTTTGGAATTCATAAAATTCATAAACGACAAATTCCCCAATAAATTCTGTATAGCAACAAGCTCATATCCTGAGGGATTCCCTGAATTCAACAACATAGAAAAGGAAATTGAATACCTCAAAGAAAAACTTGATTCAGGAGCAGACTTTAGCATAACACAAATGTTTTTTGACAACTCCTACTACCTCAACTTCATAGAAAAATGCCAAAAGAAAGGTATCAATAAACCAATAATACCCGGAATAATGCCAATAACAAACATATCAACAATAATCAACTTCGCTCAAAAAGTAGGTACCAAAATTCCTAAAACAATAGTAGAAAAATTTGAAAACAAAATAACCCCAGAAGATCAAGAAAAAGTAGGAATTGAAATAGCTTACAACCAAATACAAGAACTACACCAAAACGGAATAAAGATTTTCCATATATACACACTCAATAGAAAAAATATTACCGGAACTTTAACCTCATTAATAAAAAATCTTTCCTCATAATAACTTAAATTTAAAAGATAAAAGTTTTTTGTAACCTAAATAGAGTTTTTTGCCTCTTAGTATACAAGGAGGGCAAATATGAAAAAAACTAGTTTAATCTTACTTTCGCTGCTTGTACTACCATTGTTTGCAGGAGCTTTCAACGGTCCATTTTATGACGGAGGAGCAAAAGGGCTAGACAGATGGATGGTAATCCTTAACAACCCAGAACTCAATTTATCCCAAGAACAAAAAGACAAAATTTTTGACATAATACTTAATGCAAAAAAATCCATAAACTCAATTTCAACTGAAATCATGAAAGTCCAATACGAGAAGCAGAAAGAAATATCTTCAAACAATCCTAACTGGAGCAAAGTAAAATCCCTTAATGAACAAATAGCAAAACTCAGAGCCAACATTTTGAAAATAAGGTTAGATACTCAAGTAGACATTCTTTCTAACCTCACTCAGGAACAAAGGAAAAAGTTAAGAGAATTAAGAGAACTAAAAATGAAAACACACTCAATGAAGTCACATCCAATGAGGTCAATGAACAATCCTCATTACAAAAACGATAACTAGAAACTTGAACAACCAGAACGAACTGAAACAACTAGAGGAGAGTAGAAAACTCTCCTCTTTCTCAAAAAAACTCTGCCAAAACAACACTAATAATCATTAGGAATGTTATTCGTTATAAATCCATAATAAGAGTAATCTGAATAATTGTTAAATATTCCTCCATTACTTGCGCTAGCCAAATTATTGGTTATCCTTCCAACATTTGTAAAGTAATCAGAGAAACTTAGGTAAATTCCCCCTCCCACATCTTCGGCCTTATTATTATAAAAACTACCAATTATTCTAATATAACCTGAATGGTAAGTATACATACCACCACCTTGATTAGCAACATTACCATACACATTTGCATCTATACTAACTCTATCAGAATAATATAATGAAATACCTCCACCGTATATTGAGGAATTGCTATAAACACTACCGGATATACTAGAACTACCTGAGTGTTCAACGAACATCCCCCCACCATTTGTCTTAGCAACATTAAAGTACAAATTAGCATTTATACTGCTGTCCGGTGAATAAAAAAGATATATACCACCACCATCAGAAGCAGCTTCATTACTAAAAACATTACCGTCTATAGTCGTACGATACGAACTATCCACAACAACACCTCCTCCCGCAAAAGCACTGTTCAGATAAATATTACCACCAAAGTTATTATCGCTAGAAGACCACACATAAACACCGCCACCACCATAATCCCCAACATTACTATATATATTAGCATCTATCGTGGCATTCGATGTCCACCCAACATAAATCCCACCACCAATTTTTGCATAATTATCGCAAATATCAACACTGCTATCTATAACTAAGTAATAAACATTGCTTACAAAAATTCCGCCACCACAGCTATTATAATCAAGGTTTCCGTCTGAACCCACATTATAAGCATTACCACCCTTTACTACAATTCCTTTAAGAACCACATTTGTTGCTCTATGAATTACTATTACGTGATTTAATAACCCATCTCCACCTAATTCACTTCTGCCGGTAACACTACTGAAACTTTCATCCCATCCACCACTTATGGTTATGTTGGATATATCTATAACAACACCATCTCCTGAACTATTAAGCCCGAGCCCTTTAAGATACACTCCCTTAGCAATCCTTATTTCAACACTAGATGCCTGAAGTGATTTAGCAACCTTAACAGCTTTCGTAATACTCCTAACACTTTTCTCTGGACTCAAGCCATCATTATTATCACTACCAAGCATCGAAACGTAAACAATCCCAACAGGTGAAGAAGGAGAAATCGAACAGCTTACTACCCAAAAAGATAGAAGTATAAGCAAACCAAGAGAAATTACACCTAACCTATACATAACAACCTCCTTAAGTAGCCAACATTTGATCCTAAAAAATGAAAAGATACAAAACGAGTAGGAATTAGAATCAAAAGTTAGCTTCTATATAGGAGTAAATCTTAAACAATAAAAAACAAAAAATCAAGAATCCGAGATCAACTCAGTTATGTTAACAACCATAGGAACCTAGATATAACCTAAATTGACCTTTTCAAAAAGTATAATTTCCAGGTACAATACAAAAATTTTCTTAAATACCTTTTCTCAAATAAAAGCGAAGAGCTTTCCATAAGCTTTCCACGGAAACAACTTCCAAATTCTTACTCCTACATCAGGTAGTTAAATATTAACTCTTTCTGGTAAACTCTATAAATTTGAATTTAAAAGTAAGGTAAAATGATAATTTTTTCATGACTAATATCGAAATCAGTAGAATACTGAGAGCCAGGTTAATAGATCTCCTGAGTCAGGAATACCTTTTAGGTGAGAGATTTTTCGAAGAAATCGATAACATTTATAACTCTATAGAAAACCAAAGTGACAAAGAAGCTTTTTACTCAAGCTTACTCGAAATTATCTCGCATTTAGAGTTTCCTGAGGATATAGCTAGAGAACATTGGAGCAAAATAAAAGAAAGATACACTGAACTTTCAAAAAAGCTAGGTAGGCCTATAAGTGTAAGAACAGCCGTTATAGATTATTTCACATACAACACAGAAGTTCTAAAGAACCCAGTTGTCATAGAAATCTTTCTATACGATTCTTCAATGCTAAAAGTTTACGTAGATGAAATGACAGGGCTTTATAATTACAGATATTTCAAGGAAGCCCTCTGGGCTGAAAGCAAAAGGGCAGAAAGGTATAACCTCTTCTTTTCAGTAGCTATCATAGACATAGACGACCTAAAAAATATAAATGCCAAGTATGGTGAAGATGTTGGCACAAATGTCATAAAAACATTTGCAAAGACAATTGACCTCAACAAAAGAGCGGAAGATGTGGTTTGTAGGTACGGGGGAGATGAATTCATAATACTTCTTCCAGAAACTAGCAAAGCTGGAGCCATAGCTTTCCTCAGTAGAATCAAAAGAAAGTTCGAAGATTCTCTAAAAGAAAAGGGAATTAATGTAACAATAAGTGCTGGTACAAGCGAGTTCCCATTAGATACAAAAGATCCCGTAACATTGGTTGACCTAGCCGATAAGGCTCTATACGTTGCAAAACTCAGAGGCAAAGATAAAATAATTGCTTGGAACAAGGGACTAGTATAATGGAAAGGGTTGTTGTTTATCCTGGAACTTTTGACCCTATAACAAACGGCCATGTTGATCTAATCCTCAGAGCTCTCAAAATATTTGACAAGGTGATCGTAGCTATTCCCGAAGAAGTCTGTCATAAAAATCCTTTGTTTTCGGTAGAAGAGAGAATGGAAATGATAAGAGAGATATTCAAGGACAACAACAAAATAGAAGTTAAAAGCTTCAAAGGATTACTCGTCAATTTCGCAAAAGAAGTAGGAGCAATAGCTATAATAAGAGGGCTAAGAGCTGTATCGGATTTTGAATACGAACTTCAGATGGCTCTGATGAACTCCCATCTTTCTGATGTAGAAACAATATTCTTCATGTCCAGTGAAGAAAATATGTTCGTTAGTTCATCAATAGTAAAAGAAGTTGCTAAGTTTGGAGGAGACATAAGTAATAAAGTCCCCAAAATAGTATTTAACAAGCTTAAAGAGAAATTTCAAACCCCTAACCCAAATAATATTGACAAAAAAACCTTCAAACATCAAAATAATACCTAGTTAAAAACCAATGGAGGGCAAAATGAACAACACCGAGATAAGCATGGACCTTGAAATATTAACCCAAGAAGTCAACGATATCTCAATGGTTTTAAACGATATCTCCTATGACCGAGAAAACAGTAATTGCCATATCGATATCTTTGACGCTATAGAGTACATAACAGAAAAACTAAGAAATTTCATCTTAGGCAAATAGGTTTCTATGGATAACCTATCAGAGATATTAATACCAAGGCTATTTATACTTTCAAAACTTCTGAACTATAAATCTATCGTAGGGCCAAAGATATTTTTTAACAAAGAAATTCTTATACCAGATTTCATAATGTACGACGACAAAGTAGCTTTTGTATGGGAATGGAGTAGGCATAAGTTAGACAGTAGGAAAAAGAAACAATTACAAAAATACCATAGGCTAACTAGCAAAAAAGAATTTCTCGGTGAAGCAAACTTCAAAGGAGAAAACATAAAAGTGATTTTCCTAGTCTTAGAAAAGTACTACAGTGATTACCTCAATTTCGTAAAACAAGCTAACTTAAATGTTAATCTATCATACGTATCATCTGATGAAGTAAACCAATGCAAGCTGATACTGCCAAGAAGTTTAGAAGAACTAAATCTAGTAAACGCTCTACAAATCCCAACAAAATATTTCTGTAGAATAGATGTCGATAACTTGAGTCTTCTAAAGATAGAGAAATATATAAAGAATTTCATTGACAACAACATTTTTGACGTTGAGAAGATAATACCTAAATTAATCAGTGAGGAAATATTTTCAATCTTCTCTCCAAGCCTAAGAAGCAAGATAAAAAAGTTAATTCTTAAGCACATAAGAACATTACTAATGTAAATTTGTAAATTAAAGGCTACCAGAGAGGCTACGCCTCTCTGTATATTTTCGAATTCCCTAACATCCTCTAGTCTAAAAAATTCACTAAACGCCGAATTTCCCTCACAAGAAGGTCAAGTCCAAGGTACCTACAACACACTATTTAAATACACCTTTACTGAAAACACTCCAGAGGATACAGAACATAAAAATAGTCTCAAAAGTTTGTTAAAAACTACAAGTTCTTTCATGATAAGGTAAGAAAGATTTTTACGAAACTTAAGGAATTTGACCATTATTTAGGCATTTGTTTTAAATTTTTACCTAAGAGGGTTATTATGAAGTTTGAGAAAACTATAGCATGTATAGGTGCAGGTTATGTCGGTGGACCTACAATGTCGGTAATAGCATATAAGTGTCCTCAGTATAAAGTAATAGTCGTAGATATAGACGAAGAAAGAATAAGGAGATGGAATTCTGACAATCTCCCTGTTTACGAGCCTGGATTAGACGAAATAGTAAGGGAAGTAAGAGGTAAAAACCTTTTTTTCACTACAGATCTTGAAGGAGCAATTAAAGAAGCTGAGATAATATTCATCAGTGTTAACACTCCGACTAAGGAATACGGAGTAGGTAAAGGAATGGCTTCCGACTTGAGGTACCTAGAAAAAGCAGCAAGAGATATAATGAAATACGCAAACGGGGACAAGATAATAGTTGAGAAGAGCACAGTACCGGTGAGAACAGCAGAAGCAATAAGCAAAGTTCTTTCAGCTTCAAAAAAGTATCACTTTGAAGTTGTATCTAACCCCGAATTTCTAGCAGAAGGGACAGCAATAAATGATCTACTTTACCCTGATAGAGTACTGATAGGATCAAGAGAGACCCCAGAAGGGATAAGAGCAAGAGAGGAAATAGTGAAGATATACGAAAACTGGGTACCGAGAGAAAAGATCATCACCTCAAACATTTGGAGTAGTGAGCTATCAAAACTAGCAGCCAACGCATTTCTAGCACAAAGAATATCATCTATAAACTCACTAACACCTTTATGTGAAATCGCAGGAGCCGACATAGAGGAAGTTTCTAAAAACATAGGATTAGATAGCAGGATCGGTAACAAGTTCCTCAAAGCTAGCATAGGGTTCGGAGGATCTTGTTTCAAAAAAGATATCTTGAATCTCGTCTATATACTTAGGTCCTACGGTTTGGAGGAATCAGCAGAATACTGGATAAAGGTAATCGAAATAAACGAGTACCAAAAAACTAGATTTGTCTACAATATGATAAAAGAAATGTCCAACACGCTAGCTGACAAAAAAATAGCCATCTTCGGCTTCGCATTCAAAGCAAACACAAACGACACAAGGGAAAGTGCAGCAATAACTGTGGTAAAGAAACTACTAGAAGAAAAAGCAATTATAAGTATAGTAGATCCCAAAGCACTGGAAAACGCTAAGAAAGACCTCAAAGACGTTAAAGGCACAGTTTTATATGTAGAAGATCCATATGAAGCAGTAAAAGATGCAGACGCTATAGCAGTACTCACCGAATGGGAAATATTCAAGAAGCTAGATTATGAAAAAATATACGAGCTAATGAGAAAACCAGCCTTCATATTTGACGGTAGGAATATTCTCGACCATAATAACCTCTTCAGAATAGGATTCAATGTCTACCCAATAGGTAAGAAACCATTAACACACTTTGAAAGGGTTTAATCAAAGCACCTTAATTATACCTAAGGAAATATCATCACCGTAATCGGGATTATCTGAACTGAAGTTTTTTACCTCTTTTAAAATCCTTTCAGCGATCTCCTTTGAGCTTAAATGTTTGCTTTTTAAGACAATATCATAAATCCGCTTTTCTCCGAAAAATTCACCTTTATCGTCAACACTTTCAGAAATTCCGTCAGAATACACAACAATTATATCGCCCTCTCGAAGCTTGATCTCTTCAGATCTGTACACAGCAGTGCTAAAAATACCCAAAGGTATGCCTTTGGTGTATAGATTTATTATATCGCCCCCTCTAACCAAAAATTGTTGTCCATGACCTGCGTTCGAAAATTTTAAAACTTTTTTTCTTTCGTCAACTATTCCTAAGAAAACAGTAGCAAACATGCTACTTTCGGAAGACTCACAAAGAACAGCATTAGAAAGATCAAAAATCTTTTTAGGCTCTTTAAACTCATACGAAAAAGCTTTTATTATTGATTTAGAGGCAGCCATGAAAATTGACGCTGGCAACCCTTTACCCGAAACATCCCCCAAAAAGAAACAAACCTCACTTTCACTTATTCTGTAAACATCATAAAAATCCCCACCTACTACATGATACGGTGCAAGAGTAAAGTAAATATCCAGGAAGTTACTAATACCAAAAAATCTAGGTAATAAATCCATCTGGATTTGTTTGGATATTTCCAATTCTTTGTTCAATGTCTCCATTTTAATTCTATCCTCATACATTCTAACACTGTCATAAGAAAGTCCCACCTGGTTAGCAATAACTTCTAAGAAACCTATATCATCCTGATTTATTTTTACCCCATCTCTAAACTCTGTTATATTGATAACTCCAACAACTTTACCCTGGCTCTTTATAGGCAAAGACACAAATGACTTACTTTTGTACCTAAGCACTTTATTTCTGCCAAATCGAGTTTCTTTATCCATGTCACTAACAAAAACATAATAGCCACTACTGAACACAAACGCAGAAGGTCTAAAAGTATCCCTTATATCTACTCTGACACTATTGGCAATCTCCTCATCTATACCAATGCAAGCCTCTATACGGAGAGTCTTAGTATATTCATCAAAAAGCATTATAGAAACCCTATCAGCCCCAGCAATATCCGAAATGACCGAAACGATCTTTTTGAATAAGCTCCTTCTATCAGGAATTGACGATATCGTATAGTTACTTATGTCATAAAGATATGCCAACTCTTTAGCTTTTCGGTTTAAATCTTTTATCAAGGTAGCGTTGTTTATGGCAATCGCTGCTTGCTCAGCAAAAATACTGAGCATCTCCAAGTCCTCTTCATTGAAATCTTTGCCATCAACCTTATTAACAACCTCTATAACACCTATAACTATTCCGCCCTTTACAAGTGGTACTCCTAAAAGCTTCTTCGTTTTCATCCCACTCACCTTATCAACATCTCCGAAAAACCTTGGATCATTTTCAGTGTCATTCGAGATAACGGGAGTATTATTAGTAAAAATGTAACCTGCTATTCCCTTGTTAGCCGGGATCCTAAGACCTTCTAGTTTCTCTCTCCCCTCACCAACAACTACCTCAAAGGTAAGGAACTTTCCTGTATCATCACTAAGCAGCAAAGAACCACCTTTAGTATTGATAAGCTCTATAGCAGAAAAAAGAATAGAAGAAACAACTTCCTTGAAGTCGGTAGAAGAGTTTATTTTTTTGTTTATCTCAAGAATCCTTTTCAGCTTATTGCTATGATTCTTCTCCTTCACTTCCTTGCTGAGACTCATATTTCTTCAATTCTTCCCTAAGTGTCCTCTCTAGAGACGCAAAAAGCTCTTTATTTCTCCCTCCTGTTTGTATTAATGAGCTATGAGCTTCTATAAGAAGCTTCAACTCAACGATATCTTTCTGTATGTTAGCCTGAACATCCTTGTACTTACCTATTATGTGTACATCAATATTTGTTATTTTTAGCACATCTGTCAAATCCATACTCGAGAGTATTTCCAAAACCTTAGTAGATGGATTAAGAATATAGAGCTCACCTTTGCCAGATTTAGACAATTTCTTATCAAACATTACAACGAGACCTATAAATGAACTATCAAGGTGAACCGCTTCGGACAGATCAAAATACAAGTTTAACTTTGTATACTCTGAAATAAGCTTCTCTAAGTCTTCCTTAAGGTCTCTACAATACTCAACTACACCTTTACCTACAACCTTTACCAGTATTCCATCAGAAACAAAATATATCGATATATTTGATGCATCAATCATAAAAACTAAAAGTATTATTTATAATTTAACACCAAAATTCAAACAAAATCAATACCAACTAAACTTAAAACATAAACTTCTCATTCACTGCCTTAAGCCCAATATGAAAAAGATTAACATATCCCTGATCGAAAGGCTCAATTGCTGGCTCTCTGAGCAAGTTATTCTGTATAAATAACATTAACCTTACACCATCGCCCTTTACATAAAAACCGAACTCAAGGTAATGTTCCTTAATAACCTCCTTTACACCACCCCACTGCCAAATTGGTTCATCACCTAACAAATCAAACCAAAGATATCCCTTAGAATAAAAGCCCAAGCTCTTAGAAACACTCAAATCCAAAATGTACCCAAAACTTATAGAGTCAATAATCTTGTTGACTCTATAATAAGAGTCATTAACTAATGTTTTTATACCAACGTAACCAGGACCAAATGAAACACGGTACCATACCATGTCATCAACAGACAAAACATAGAAATCATTTCTAAAAAATGGGAGTACATTTAGCTTTGTTCCCATGTATTCGAAAAGTTCTATAGGATCCGGGAAAAACCTGAACATTATACTGTCCCATATAATAACCCTAGCCCTAACCTCCTGATAAAGAGTCACCAAATCAGCGTTATCTACATCATGTTTACACCTATGTGTAAAGCTTACCTGGAAGTTAAAGTCGTTATACCTATAACTAATCAATATACCTTCCTGCCAATAGAATGCTCTAGGATCAAAGAAAATAACATTGTTAGATGATGCAATAAGCTCTATATCAGAGTAAAGAAGCACACTAAAAACGTTTTTGTACCTAAGCACTTCACCAGAAACCCCTGCTTTAGCAATCCAGAAGTGATTAAAGTCCGTGTACGGTTCAGGTAAATACTTGCCAAATTCAGCCCAGGCTGAAGTAAAAGTAAAGAAGTCCAGATCGTTCGTAGTAGAATCTGACTTAAGAGGAGCAATAAAAACACTTCTATCAATACTAACAACACCAAAAACCCTAAACACAAAACAACACAAAAAAAGAACAAGAATAAAATTTACTTTAAAACTCTTTACCATATTCAGCAAAAGGGTAAAATAAAAAACAAATACATTTCAAATACCTTAGGAACATGAAGAGAATAACCACTACAAAGAACAAAAATAATCTCTAAGTTTCCAAACAAATGAAATTTTATAATAACTCTTCATCTAAATTATACTTTAACCTATGGTAATAAGAGGGAAAAATTTTGATTTTAAGGCAAAAAAGTACTGTATGGGGATAATAAACGTTACTCCAGATTCATTTTACGCTGGAAGCAGAGTAAACAAAGACGGCCTATTAAAAAAAGTAGAAGAAATGATAAACTACGGAGTTGACATCATAGACATAGGTGGTGAATCTACAAGACCTGGCTCAGACCCCGTCCCTTTAGAAGAAGAACTACAAAGAGTCATACCAGCAATAGAAGAGATAAGAAAACACTTCAATGACGTTGTACTATCTGTTGACACCTATAAATCCAGAGTTGCCCAGGAAGCATTAGAAGCTGGAGCAGATATGATAAATGACATCTCTGCATGCACATTCGACGAAAACATGATTGAAGTCCTTAGAAAATACAAAGTACCAGTCATAATAATGCACATAAAAGGTACACCAAAAAACATGCAAGACAACCCAGAATACAAAGATGTAGTCAGGGAAATAACAAGCTTTCTAAGAGAAAGAATAGAAGTTCTTGAAAGGAACGGAATTGAAAGCGACAAGATAATAATAGATCCTGGAATAGGTTTCGGCAAAAAACTAGAACACAACATAGCAATAATCAGGAGATTAGCAGAGCTTAAACAGCTAAAAAAACCCATCCTAATAGGCCTATCAAGAAAATCAATGATAGGCATGATACTTGGGGGGATACCACCAGAAGAAAGACTAACGGGGACAATAGCATTAAACACAATTGCACTTCTTAACGGAGCATCAATAATAAGAGTTCACGATGTTAAGGAAGGAGTACAAACTTGTAGAATTGTTGAGACAATAATTAGTTAAAGAGGAAGAAAGGGGGATTTCCCCCTTTTGATTCATTAATACCCTGAAGGCGCATAGACTGCATAGCCCATTGGTGCAGCCCACAGATCTACGTACCCACTACCATCTGTCCATTTATCATATGGCTGAGATGTATCCTTTCCATCCCAAGCATAACAGTGAAGTTTTGTATTAGCCCATTTTGTTTTTACTCTTGCACCTTTCCAGCTATTACCATTGTCGTTTATTACAATTACTAGACCTGGATTAGAACCATAACCATTCCTCTGAGCAATATAAAGGTCATTGTCTGTATAGAGCACAGAAGTTGTACCACCTGCTAATCTATAGTGTACCCATAGCAACTGTTTTATACCTCTAGCTGTTCCAGATCTTGCCAAACCATAATCGTAATAATCTTTCCACCATACAGTAGGATCACCTTCAGCAGTGAGTATGTAAGCATACGCCATCATTTTGTTATTGTAAATCGGATCTGTGTCATGATTTGCTACAAAGGTCACAGCCTTTAGAGGCCTTATTCCAACTAAGCCAGCATAAGCCAGTCTCCTCATATCAAAGTAACCACCACCGAGGCACATATCCCTAAGTACGTAGAGCAAAGCAAAGTCAAATGCCTTTACTCCTGACCTATTAACACTGTCTACCCACCATCTTAGAGCATCCCTATTACCATCCCAGTACTCACCAACAATGAATGGGTAACCTGTATTGTCATAAATATAAGCAGCTACCCAAGGAGCATAACCTTTGACATAGTCAAGTCTCCAGAAATCAAATCCGGCATTTGCGGAATTCTTGAGCCAATTTAGCCACGCTATTATGTTGGTCTTTACATAAGTTTTATCATGACAGATATCAGGATAACCCCCAAATGTACCACTATCATAGGAATGAATATCATTTGGATGGAAGTCCCAATAGCTCATTTTGAACTTACCGCTTGCTACCCTAGAAAAGTCCGTCCAGGTGTTACCACCAGTAAATGGGTTGTACTGAGAATCACCACCAGCCCTATGGTTTATGACAATGTCGGCCATTGCCTTCATGCCATAAGATTTTATTGTGCTTATCAAACTCTTTAACTCAGATTGAGTTCCAAACCTAGTAGCTATACTACCTTTTTGATTATAGGCTCCTAGATCATAGTAGTCATACGGGTCGTATCCCATAGAATATCCACCACTCATACCCTTCGATGGAGGTGGTAAGTAAATGACTTGGATATAAGCATTCTTCAGGTCAGAAACCTTGCTTTTAACAGTATTGTACCACCCATTAGGCACATCCCAGTAGAATGCCTGGAACACTCTCCAAGCAAATGCATCACTCACCGCTAACATCCCAATAGCAAGCATCACAATTAAAATCAACAAACTCAAACGTCTCATAAACAACCTCCTTAAAGGATTATACCCCTAAGAAGCTAAACCTTAGGGATATAACCTCCTATTAATAAATTAAGCAAATTTTGTGCCATCTCAAGCTCATCTAACTGAATTACATTCATAAAAAAAACTTAATTACAATAAAACCAAAAAATTTTGGTATAAAAAATTGCACAAAAATTGCACAATGTTTGCACCATTAGTGCACAAGTAGTGCAATAATAAGATTCTTATTTACATCAAAAAAGCATTGTATCTAAAACAATTCGTGTTCCGCAGGCAATTTATCCATATGAAGTTTCATGAGACCTTACTGATTAAACACATTCTATGTCAAATCTGCAAATCGATGTATATTTGGGTTAAAAGCTATTCTGCTAGCAGTGATACTCACAATTCCCAACACATTTTACGGGGAAATTTCGTTTCCCACTTAGTAGCAAAATGAATAAATCACTTGTTTTTAGAAATTTAACAATTTTTCTAAAATATTTGAAATCATGTTGTTGAATTTACTACAATTTTCTTATGAAGCCTGGAAAATCAAAATTTCCGCTTTTTATT
Organism: uncultured Brevinematales bacterium; assembly: GCA_964475465.1. Classification (GTDB taxonomy): domain Bacteria; phylum Spirochaetota; class Brevinematia; order DTOW01; family DTOW01; genus JAPYWX01. Next base: position 3,309 of record CAYYXA010000008.1, on the reverse strand, counting down.
GTCTTACTATTCTTTTCAGTTTACTCAATTGGTCAAGCAAAGACAATTTCTTCTGAAGCCAAAAAGATTGCAAAACCAAAAAACGTTATTCTTTTAATAGGTGATGGAATGGGGATAGGGCATGTCTCAGCCTACTACTTAGCAAACACTAACTCTAGTTTTGCTAAGTTTAAAAAGGTTGGACTTGTTAGCACATACGCCTATGGTAATGAATTTGTGACAGACTCAGCAGCAGGTGGAACGGCTATCTCAACAGGCAGCAAGACAAGAAATGGCTTCATAGCAATGTCTCCTGATGGCCAGTATTTAGAAACAGTCTCAGAAGTCGCCAAGAAAAACGGTAAAGCTAACGGAATTGTAGTAACATGCACTGTAACTCACGCTACTCCTGCAGTTTTTTATGCACATGTTACTTCCAGAACAAATGAAAACGAAATTGCAACATTCCTAACAAACGAAATAATAGACTTTATAGCAGGTGGAGGGCTTAGTTACTTCCTGAGCAAAGGGAGTAAAGTTTCATCTGTAACAAACATATCAACAAACGAAGTTGAATCTGAATACTCTAAGATGTATCCTTCAGCTACCCCTAACCAAGAAATTGATTTACTAGGTATAATGGCATCAAAAGGATATGCCATCATAACAAACTACAACGAATTCAAGAACTTAGACACCAAAACTTTTAAAAAAGTCCTAGCCCTTCTTGAGCCTAATCATCTACCTTCAGCTATCAATGGGAGGCAAATAAGTGAAGGTGAAATGTTGGAAAAAGCTCTAGAGGTATTATCGAAGAACAAAAAAGGATTTTTCATAATGGTTGAAGGTTCACAAATAGATTGGGAATCGCATGGTAACAATGCAAAAGGAATAATAGCTGAGATGAGAAGCTTTGACAGTGCCATAAACGTAGCTCTTGAGTTCGCTAAAACTAACAAAGAAACACTAGTAATAGTCACTTCAGATCACGAAACCGGAGGAGTTGGAATAATCGGGGGAGTCGTCAACAAATCAACAACTCTAAGATTCGTATCAAAGGATCATACTGCTGAACTTGTACCAATATTTTCTTACGGACCAGGAAGTGAACTTTTTGAAGGGATAATGGATAATACTTATATAGGACAAACTCTGAAAAAACTTGTTTCAGATTAGGAAAAACATATGAATAAAATAAAAGTTCTCTTCTTCATATTATTTATTTTAATATCACACAAAGTTGTTGCTGATGATGTTTACTTCTACGGCAAGATATCTTACTACGGCGATGAATTTGTAGGGAGGAAAACTTCAAGCGGAGCGATATTTGACAACCAGAAGTACACCTGTGCAAGTAAATCCTTACCTTTTGGTACAATACTCGAGGTAGTAAATGTAAAAAATGGGAAAAGTGTTGTTTTAATGGTAAACGACAGAGGGCCATTTGTAGAAGGCAGAGTTTTGGACATAACAAAAAAAGCAGCACAAGACCTCGACATGATTAACGACGGAATAACGTTCGCTAAGATAAGAATAATAAAATTAGGAAACGGTACCTTTTCTGAAAGTGAATACCAAAAAATGATAGGTAATTACTACCAAATCAATGCGATGAAAGTGTATGAATTTGCCATACAAGTAGGAGCGTTTACTAACAAAACTAGAGCACTAAACGTACTTAATAAACTCAAAAGTAACGGTTTCGACAATGCATATATCACTGAAAAATACTCCGACGGAATAATTTTCAACAGAGTAAGGGTAGGTGATTACGGGGATAAAGAAACCGCTATGAAGGTTATGGAACAACTAAAAAAGTTAGGGTATGATACTTATTTCATCTCTAGTTACGTAGAAAAGCAGTAGCATCAAGTTTTTAATTTATAATTAAGATAAACACCATAACCGAGGAAAAAGATATTTGCGATCCACGCAGCTACAACTGGAGGTAATACAGTTTTCTCACCTAAATAAACACCACCCAAAAATGACACAAAATACAGAACATATCTAAATACTCCCTGAAAAACCATATTAGCAAACGCTAAATCTCTTGAAAGCACTTTCGCAAAACCTAATGCTATTATAGCTGCTACCAGAAGTGATACAGATATACTAGGACGAGAATATATCATCATGAGCTTTTGATAGTAATTCTTCTGGTCAAACGACAAAGAAACTGACAATGGCTTTATAAGCTCTTCATTCATCTCTGACAAAGTCAAAGCTTCAAATTCATATTTACTTGGGAAAAAGTAGCTAGGCTTATCAAGCTTGAAAGGAGGAATATACTTATTAAATTTCTTCTTTTCCTCTATCTCAGATACAGGATTTAGTTTAAGTAACTCAACATCATACAAAACCCAGTTTTGAACTTTCTCATCCCATTTACCATACCTAGCTGATATTGTATACTCTATCAACCCTTTAGAAAACTCTCTTCTCTTAAAATCTATCTCCTTGAGTTCTCTCACGTTATAAAACTTTTGAACTGTCACATTGCTTATTATCCCGTTTCTCGAAACATACCCTATGTAAGTATATGTTACATCAGGATTACTGCCTTTTATAGGATCTTTCAGATCAACCAAAAAACCTGTTTCCTTAAAATTCTCATCATTCCATATTTCTATCCTCTCTATGTATCTAGCACTTTTAAGTGAATAAGTAACAACCTGATCAAGGAAGAAGAAGTACAAAAAAGACAAAATCACATTAACCAATATAAGAGGCATAAATAGCTTCCTCAAACTCATACCTGCGTTCACAACAGCCACCAGCTCAAAGTTCTTTGACATGTTGGAGATAACATAAGCTATACTTATCAACACACATAAAGGAGCTATGTATGAGTATAGATGAGGTCCCCTGAGAAAATAAACCAATAAGATGTAATTAAATTTTGAAGAAAGAACATTTTGATGCTGAGTAAACCAAGAAATATCCATAACTAAGTTTAGAACAATAGCTATCAACGTAAGCAAAAAAGAGATTATGAAAAAAACTACCAAAAATTCCTTTATTATGTACCACTGAAGGAGATAAAACCTTATCTCTTTCACCTTTTTAAGCGTTTTAAGAACTTCCTTAAGAGTTATCAAGAAATTAGCAAATATCTTCTTCACCCCTTTCAAAAACTTCTTTACCATCTCTTTCATTTCTTAAATTTTAACATTGCTAAAAGTTAAGTATCTATTAATTTTCTACATAAGCTTGGCTTTATACATATTTTGTTGAGAAACTCACAGAAAACCTATGATTCGTTGAATTACAAATTCTTTAGCAATAAAGACTAAATTCACTACAGAGATGCTATGACTATATGTACTA
>CAYYXA010000007.1:0-47114 GCA_964475465.1 uncultured Brevinematales bacterium | reverse complement strand
AATTCTATCGGTATAAACGGTAGTTCTTTTTTGAAGCCCAGGAAGTTGTAAATTTGCCTCATTATTGTGTTCAGGTCTCCTACTATTATTCTCTCTTTTCTGTCCAGTACAACCTTTGAGAAATTGCCTTGAGGGTGAAGCTTTCTAAAAGCTTCCTCATACTCTGGAAAGGCATAAACAACTTTACCACCCATTATTACCATCTCGATGTCGTTGAACCAAGCGTTGACGAGACTGGAATATATGCCTTCTTTAAACTTCACGATTGTTATGTCGGCAATGTAACCAGGCTTGATATAGCCAAAATCCTTGTCTATTCTGAGAGCCTTAGCAGGGTTTTTTGTAACCATGAATAATATGGTCTCGTCATCTATGTCTTCTCCGTATTTGCTCTTATAAGCCATCTTGAGGAATTTTATTTCTTCGAGAATGTTAATACTTCCGGACATAGGCGAATCCGTACCGAGAGAAACATTTATTCCTCTATTGAACCACTCCTTTAGCCTTGCTATTGTTTTAAACATAAAATAATTAGAAACAGGGCAGGTAACTAAATGAGCTTTAGCCTTGGCTATTTCGTCAAGGTCTTCGTCAGATAATCCCAACCCATGAACCATTACAGTATGCTCTGTCAAGGCACCATACTGCTTGAGATAATCAATTCCCTTTAAAGATTCTTCGTCAAATCCTTCTTCTATGTGAGTTACGAAAGGCCAATCATTTTCAACAGCTTTCTTATGCTCGATATCTATGCCATCCCCCCATTTCAAATCATACGAGGATACCTCGTGTGCCAAAGTATAGTTTTTTATTACTCTTACTGGTAGCTTGTCTATGAAGTTTTGGTTGATGTTGTGTGGAATATGGTCCATTACAGTAGTAACACCAGAAATTAGATTCTTGTAAGCTCCAAGTAGGTAGAGATGAAAGTTAGGAATTCTTGACCTTTCTTTATAAAGTGGTGAGGCTTTTAAGGCGTCATCCCATGTTTTCCAAGTTATATGTGGACCTTCGCCTACCCTTGGCCAGTAAGAACCAAGCAAATGATCATGAGCGTTTATAAGTCCAGGTAAAGCAATTGTATTCTTTGGTAAAATGATTTCTATATCGGCTTTTTCGTAGTAATCAGATATTGATATTACCCTGCCACTAACAGTATCAATATATATTCCTTTATCTTCTATAACTTCTTCAGGAGTAACTATAAAGCCTGGTTTTACAAATACCCTCATACTCTATATTCTTATCGGTTTTTATATTAGTATACAAAAGTACTTACAATCAGTCAAACGGCTTACATTAATGAACTTTAGTTAATATAGGGAACAATATCGTGTGCCAAATAGCACTAAGTTCTTAATTGTGTCGTCTAGCTAAATTCTATGACTGTGTTCAGCCTACCGTCAGGCTCTTTTTTCTCAAGGTAATAGACGATTGTAACACTGGTACAAGGTGAATTAAAAAAATACTTGTGATATGAATCATGTCGAATAATGACAGTTATTACTCTATCTGATGTTTTCCTTATGATAGTGTATCCTCTTCCTCTTTCTCTAGGAAATTCATCTTTAAAAAGTTCACCTACCTTATCTAGAGGTATGGAAATTGATTTGGAGATATCGTATATATTGGCTTCACCGAATGGGTCCGATAGAGTTATTCCTAAAACGGACTTAGACAATCTAATCTCTACTAGTATATCAGCAATGGCTAGTTTTTTGTTTATATAAAGTTCTATGATGTTATCTATTATCTCTGAGGACGCAATAATGACATTGTCTTTGTCTATTAATTTACCAAGTTCGCTTTTATTAATGAATTCACTAATATACATTAGGGTATCTTTATAGACATGCTTTAGATCCCCTGATATCTTCTTCTTAAATTTGCTAGTAACAGGATGGTCGTATATAGAGATGTCAGGTACTAAATCCTCAGTATTCTCATAGTTTTTAAATCGAGACAAGACTTTTACAATATTGAGCAAGTCTCTGGCTTTATAAGAAGTCATTAAGTCTTTTCCTTCACTCAGCAATTTATGTATGAATGGGTCATTTGTAATATTTGCTAGAAAAATTTTTATCACATTGTTTAAAGAATAGCTAGAGCTTTCAACATTTTTGAAATAGTGGAAATCGTCAGTTATCAAAATAACTTCATTGCCCCTTATTTTAAATAAATCATCGTCTGAAATGCTTTTAACTTCCCTGACGGGGAAGCCCTCATTGCCCAAAACAGATTTAACGAATTTCTTTGATTCTTCTGATTTGCTTATGTATATAATTTCCATTTCAGAGTAAATTTTAATTCCTGAACATAAACTTTGTAAAACACCAGATTTTGTTTGTACTTGCCTAGGGTTGGGGGACAAGTTTTTTCAAAGCTAGTGGAGTTGTAAAAAATTTGAAGCCAATTAACAGCTACTATACCTAGAGTTTTAGCCTGTTGCTATTAAAATTCGCTCTAGTAGTAATTCTTGAATTACCAGTGTGATTAGAATTTGTTTTTTTGTATTTGTGTTTCTCGAGATGCCATACTTACTTGATCAGAAGGTGCTAAAAGTGCCTTTTACTGATATAACTTTATGCTTGGATGTTGAGTTTTTTGCATGATATCTTTTACGAAAACGTTAAGAGTGACTTGTAAATTACGAAAATTAAGAAGGGGGATGTATGGTTAGATCTCTTTGGATTGGTGCCTCTGGAATGATAGGAGGGCAGTTTAATATTGATGTGATATCCAACAACTTAGCTAATATAAACACGACAGGTTATAAAAGATCAAGAGCTGAGTTTGAGGAACTTCTTTATCAGACTCATAGATTAGCGGGTAGCCCCTCTTCAGAGTTGACGATATATCCTGTTGGCATACAGGTAGGTGTGGGAGTCAGGCCCTCAGCTACACTTAAGTACCATACTCAGGGGGCTCTACAGAATACTGGTAATAAGCTTGATTTGGCGATATCAGGTGAAGGGTATTTTAGGGTTGTTTTACCAGATGGCACCTATGCTTATACTAGAGATGGTTCACTGAAGCTTGATGCAAATGGCGAGATTGTTACGTCAAACGGATACAGATTTGAGCCACCTATAATACTGCCCGAAGGTGCAAGAGTTGAAACTGTAAAAATAAGTGATAACGGGATAGTTTATGTTAAGGTTGGAGATTCAAACGAAGATATAGAGGTTGGAAGGATATATCTATACAGGTTTATAAATCCTGCTGGACTTGATAGCATTGGTGAAAACCTTTTTAAGGAGACTGTAGCCTCTGGACCAGCTTACGAAGGTATACCAACGGTTGACGGATTCGGTAAATTACACCAAGGATTTTTGGAGATGTCAAACGTTAACCCTGTGCGTGAATTTGTTGATATGATAGTAGCGCAGAGAGCTTACGAGTTCAACTCGAAGAGTATTCAAACAACAGATTCGATGCTTTCAACTGCTGTCAACTTAAAGAGATAGTTTTTTAAAGGTGCCGTGAAGCACCTTTTGCTCTAGTTTTTAAAAAAGGCTTTGTGCTTCTTTACTTTCGAGGATATTCAATGAAGAATCACTGCTAAGTGCAGAGTGTTGTGAGAGATTTTTTGTGTGGATTGTTTTCATTGAATTAATCATTTTAAGGTTTTATAATAATCGCCTATGAAGGTGACTATTGATCAGAGTAAAAGGAACGCTATAAAGTTTGTCATTCTGATGGGAATTGTTAGTCTTTTTGGAGACATGGTTTATGAAACTGCAAGGGGTATAATGGGACCTTACTTAGGTTCGTTGGGAGCTACTGCTTTTGCTATAGGTTTAGTTTTCGGGTTAGGTGAGTTCTTGGGGTATGTTCTCAGGATAGTTGCAGGAGTTTTGGTTGATAAAACTAGAGAGTATTGGTTGTTTGTTTTTATTGGGTATGGGTTGATAGGAGTTATACCTATCATAGGGTTGACTGATTCTTGGCTTATTGCTTCTACTTTCATAATAATGGAAAGGATAGGTAAGGCTCTTAGAGCTCCAGCTAAAGACACCTTGCTTTCAATACATACTGCGGGGATAGGTAGGGGCAAAATATTTGGTATACATGAGCTAGCAGATCAGGTTGGTGCTGTCTTAGGGCCATTTCTTTTTTACCTAATGTTGTCTATCGGCTTGGGCTATAAAAACTCCTTGCTTTTACTTTTTGTACCTTTTGCTTTGATGATGATTGCAATAATAATTGCAAAGCTTTTTGCTGAGAAAGTACCAGTAGAGAAAGAAAAAGAGATCACTGCTGATAAGGGGCGAGCTAGGGTTTATTATTACCTTTATCTTGTTTTTATATTCTTCACGAGCTTAGGTTTTATAGGCTTTCCCGTTATAAGTTATCATGCTGTTAAGGTGGGAATGGTAAGTGAAAATGTTATACCTCTAATATATGCTGCTGTTATGGTGGTGGATGCTTTATTTGCTGTACCTATAGGTGTTTTGTATGATAAGTTTAAGGTTAGGATAATGGTCACTCTTCCTTTTCTCGCTATCTTGACAGCTTTAGCTTTTACGAAAAACATTGTGTTTTTCTTCATTGCTATTCTGGTTTGGGGTATCATAATGTCTGCTTATGAAACTGTTATAAGGGCGTTCGTTGGTGATAATGTGCCCGTTTCCGAAAGAGGTAAGTATTACGGAATATTTAATACGGTTCTTGGGGCCTCGATGATGATAGGTAATTCAATAGCTGGGTATCTATATGAGGTGTCGGTACTGTACGTAATAGGTTTTGTTGTGCTTGCTCAGGTTCTTGGTATTGCAATGATTGGTGTTATCCTTACTGCGTATAGAGTTAATTCATAGTTTAGCGGAAGCTATGCCTCTTAGTATAAATTTGAAAAACTTGCAAGGATTTTTTACACTTACTTCGTGGGGTGGGTGGAGCAAGTAAATAAAACTGGGGTTTTTTATAATCCGTTTTTGGAAAAGCACCTTGAGGGTGTTCCTCACATTGAACAACCTTTGAGGACTAGAAATACATTTGATAAACTCAAAAAATTGCTTGATGCTAGAGTAGAGTTTTTCATTTCGGATACCAGGGTTGATTTAGATGTCTTGGAGTTAACTCACGATAGAGAGTATATAGATAAGATTCTTTCTTTGAGCAATGTTGAATCGGAGGTTTTTTTGGATCCTGACACTGTGGTGGCTAGGAATAGTGTAGAGTGTGCTCTCTTATCGGCAGGATTGGTTGTTGAGGCTGCCCAGAAGGTTATGTCTGGTGAGTTGACAAATGCTTTTGTTTTGTCTAGACCACCAGGGCACCATGCAACTAAGAACAGAGCTATGGGTTTTTGTTTGTTTAACAATGTGGCAGTTGCTGCTAATTTCCTCATCAAGGAGTACAATCTTTCAAGAGTAGCAATAGTTGATTTTGATGTACACCATGGGAATGGAACACAGGACATATTTTATGACACTGATAAGGTTTTATATATATCAACTCACCAATTTCCTTTTTATCCCGGTACAGGTTATTTTAATCAGATAGGAATAAAGGATGGCATTGGCTTTACTGTTAACCTACCTATGCCTTCAGGTGCTGGTGATGAAGACTTTGCATTGGTTTACGAGGAAATAGTTTATAGGATACTCAGAAAGTTTGAACCGGAGTTTATAATCGTTTCAGCAGGCTTTGATGCTCATTTCTCGGACCCTTTGGGAGGTATGAACTTGACAGATTTGGGATTTAGGAATATTGCGAATATAATTCTTAAATCTTCGCCTAATTCTAAAGTGGTTTTCGCTCTTGAAGGAGGGTATAATGTTGATGTCTTGCCTGGTACCGTATACACGGTTATTGAGGAGTTAATTGCTACTACTAGCGAACCTTTTCTAAAGGTAGGAGTGACAACTTCCATTTTTGAGAAAGTTTTGGAAGAGTTTTCTAAGTATGTCAATGATTATTGGAATTTGTTTTAGAAGCTGAAGGAGAGGGGATTTCGAGCCAATAAGTTCTGAGTAGTTTGCTATTAATCACGTAAGTGGTGAGGACTGAGTAGTAATCTTTCGTTTGAATATCGAAGAGTGATAAGAGAATATAGCTCTTTCTATGGATTACTGTGTAATTTGCTTTTAATTAAGTGCTTGTGCTAACTTATGCTTGAAAGTGCCTAGGAGTGTGATAGACTAGTTGTTATAAGCTGTTTAAGTAATATTGGAAATAGTTGTTTGTATTTTTTAAAATAACTTTAGTGAATGATTTTGTTGATTATTATGAAATACTAGGTGTAGATTTTGGGAGTAGTCTTGAGGAGATAAAGTCAAGATTTAGGTATTTAGCTAAGTTATATCATCCTGACGTGAGTGATAAAAATGATAGTGTTGAGAAGGTGGATATAGATTTTAGGTTAATACTTGAGGCTTATAAGGTTTTATCAGATCCTAACCTTAGAGCTCAGTATGACAAGGAGTATTTAGAACACAAAAGTGTGAAGGTGAAGCATGAACGTAAGAGAGTACAGAAGAAAAACGTTGTTGACCCAAGAAGGATTGAATATAGTTTGTCTCTAGTTAATATATCGAAAGCTGGTTTCAAGATATCTAAGAAGTTTAGGAGGGATGATTATCTTGAGGAGCTAGGAGAAGACATAGTTGTTTACTTAACTGACGAAGAGATTAGAAATGGAGCACTACTCAATATTGATTTGCCTGCTAAGGCTGTATGTCATGTTTGCTATGGAGGTAATAGAAATTGTTATTTATGCGATGGTAGGGGATTCATTACTATTATAGAGAAGGTCAGTGTGGAGCTTCCACCGAATTTAGAGCATCTTCACACTTTAGTAGTAGACCTTAGGTCTTATAAGCCACGCAGGAGGATAATAAGGTTTTCGCTACCGGATATAAAAATAAAAATTAAGTGGCTTTCTTTGGTTGGTATTGAATAGATTAAAGCTTTAGAATTTTATCAGCTACTACTTCTGTTACGTTCTGAGGAAAAATTTTCCTAGTATTTGAAGAGAATACTAATAGGTTGTTATGTATTAGTTTTACTGCTTCTAGTAGGTTTTCTATGATTAAATCCTTTTCCTCTATCACTACTGCTGCACCTTTTTTTTCGAAGTATTTTGCATTGTAGTATTGGTGGTTATGTGCTGCGTGAGGGAAAGGTATTAGTACTGCAGGAACTCCAAAAAAGGAGAGTTCCGATAGTGTACTTGCTCCTGCCCTTGCTATTGCTATGTCGATTGCTGAAAAGAAAATGTTCATTTTCGTTATGAATGGGAATATTTTTATTTTGAAGCCTTTTTCTAAGGAAGTGGCTATAAGGTTTTTTGTTCTCGATAAGATTGTTTCATAATAGCTTGTTCCTGTTATCCAGATTACATCAAATTCCTCGAGGATTTTCCCTATGTTTTCACATAGAAATTCATTTACTTTTTTTGCTCCTTGGCTACCTAGAACTATTCCTATGACCTTTCTTTTGGATTGCTCTAAACCTAATATATTTCTCGCTGAATCTTTTATCACTCTGTCCTCGAGAGAGTATCTTATTGGGTTGCCAACGACTATAAATTTTTTATTCTTTTTCTCTAGGGGAAATGATGTTATTACTGCTTTTGATATTAGGGATAGTATTTTGTTTGTTGTGCCCATTACTGTGTTTTGTTCTAGAAGTATTATATCTTTGCCTAATAGAAAGCCTGCTATCCCAGCAGGTGCAGAAGCATATCCGCCAGTTAGAATTATTTTATCTGGATTGAAACTTTTTAGAGTTTTTACCGAGATGATTACAGATTTTACGAACTCAATCAGAGTTTTGAGGTTTTTTATTATGTTTCTTGAGAGTCCCCTGGATATAGGAATTTGAAAGATATCTTTGATGTTGACCTCTTCTTTTATTATTGGAAACTCGAGAGCATGAGGATTAGTTATAAAAAGTACATCGAAGCCCTTTGACTTGAAACTTTTGTATAATGCAACTCCTGGTGATATGTGTCCTCCTGTACCACCAGCGGAGATACATATTCTCATTTCTTTTGTTCTAGCAGTTTGTCTACTTTAAGGTTCACTTCTTTGATTTGTTTTTCGAGTTCGTTGACTTTGGCATTTACATAATGTAAGCCTTCAAATGTGCCTTCTTTTATTTTTTCAATGTTTTCTTCCGTGTGATTGAGGTAGTCTTTTATGCTCTGAATCCTAGATTCAACTGTTGATAGCTCCTCGAGAATACTTTTTAGCTTTTCCATGATTTGATTGAATGAATCATCCATACTTACCCCCGACCTCCAAACAAAGCTAATTATGTAAGGAAAACGTTTGTAAATTCAAACTTTTTAGTTTCCTTGAACTGTTTTTTGTTCGAGAAGTTTCTTTTTGTTTTCAGCTATGAGTGCTTCCAGCATTTCATCCATTTCGCCATTCATGAATGCTTCAAGGTTGTACATTGTGTAGTTTATTCGGTGATCTGTGACGCGGTTTTGGGGAAAGTTGTAGGTTCTTATTTTCTCTGATCTTTCACCTGTTCCTATTTGTGCTCTTCTCTCACTGTCTTCTTTTTCTTTTCTTTTCTGTTTCTCTAGCTCAAGAAGTTTCGCTCTTAGTACACTCATTGCCCTTTCCCTGTTTTGTATTTGTGACCTTTCGTCTTGGCACTGTACTACTATCCCGGTTGGCTTGTGGATTATTCTTACTGCTGATTCGGTTCTATTTACGTGTTGGCCACCTTTGCCACCTGCTCTAAATGTTTGTATCTCTATGTCTTTGGGATCTATGTAGATTTCCGCTTCTTCTGCTTCGGGCAAAACTGCTACTGTTGCTGTTGATGTGTGTATCCTGCCACTAGATTCTGTTATTGGTATTCTTTGTACCCTGTGCACCCCACTTTCAAACTTTAGGTACTTGTAGGCCATTTTACCGGATACGGAAAATATTATTTCCTTGAATCCTCCTAATCCCGTTTCGTTGTAGTCAATTACGTTAACTTTCCATCCTCTCCTTTCTGCAAATTTTTGGTACATTCTGAACAAGTCAGCTACGAACAAAGCAGCTTCTTCACCACCCGCACCTGCTCTTATCTCAACTATGACACTCTTGGAGTCTTCGTCTGTGGCAAGAAGCAGGTCTTCTGCCTCCTCTTCAAGCTTCTTTAGCTTTTCTTGGCTTTCTTCAAGTTGTTCCTTAGCAACTTCTCGTAGCTCTTCATCTTTTTCATCATCTAGTATTTGCTTTGCTTCGTTTATTTCATTAACAACTTTCTCCATTTTTTCGTAGAGGTCAACATAGTCTTTGAGTTTGTTCATCTCCTTTAAAGTTAGGGTATACTCATCTACGTTTTTGTTTGGGTCTATGTTGGCTAATTTCTCTTCAAGGTTTTTATACTTGTTGTAGTAAACCTTTAATGCTTCAAGAAACTTTGACATAATTAGTAATTATACACAACACGAAGGTAATTTTTCATTAAACTTCTAGGTCTGTTATTCTGAAGGTAGGTTTCACATTTTTAATGAAAATATTGACCTATCTTGAAGTAATGCGTTTAGTTTGCAGTTTAGCTTGAGACAGATCAATTTATAACCCGAGAGTTATGGAACACATTACGCCTGAAGGTTTAAATTTTTCTGTTCCATCTATAGGTACGCCTTCGTAGTACAAGATGTTATTGAATCCGTATTGGTATGAGACTGAGAATTTTAGGTACCTAGTTATGAATATTTTTATTCCGCCCCCTATTGCTAAAGTTTTGGAGTAGAAGTCTTTTACTATCCAGTCTGAGAATGGATAGCTTATTCCAATGTTCTTGAATAATTTTATAGATGTTGTATCTAACGATAAAAGGAAGTATGGACCTATTTTTATCACACCATTGAGGAGCTTCCATAGATAACCGATTTCTAAGTTGTACATGTCAAGGTTATGTATGATTTTGAAGTTGTCATTGATTTGATATACTGAAGTTGGGAAAACTTTTTGTTGATAGGAGAAGGAAATCAGAAAGCCGTCTGATAAGAAGCCGACAGTGAAGCCTGCTAAAAAGAAATCCATATTTGTTTCGGATGTGAAAGCTTTAAGTTCTGTTGGTTCGTAGTTGAAGTATGATGAGGTTATGCCTAGAATCAAAAAGGTTCCGTAAGAGTTATTTTTTTCATCATAGGCAGTGAGCTTTGCTTGATTCAATAGTGCGGTGATCAGAATTGACAAAATGATTAAAGTTCTTAGCTTCTTCATACTCTACCCAGTAGTATAATTTTTTAGGTGCTTTTGTTTCAATGTTTCTGAGTTTACTTGATAGATCCCAGGGTGTTTGAAATAGAGCCTGTTTCTGAATTAAAATTAATGCAAGCTGGGGGACTTATGAAGGTTGTCATTCCTGCTGAGATTTTAGAAGCTATTTTGAAAGCTCCTGTCAAAGCTTCTGAAGAAAACAAGACACTTCAGATACTTACTCACGTTTACCTAAGCGCTAAGGATGGTAAACTTGTTGTTGTTGGTGCTAATCCGGAGTATAGTGTAAGTTCTGAAATTAAGACAAATGTTGTTAGTGAAGGTGAAACTTTGGTACTTGGTGAGAAGCTACTGAAGATAGTTAAGGCTTTCCCGAAAACTGAAATTTTGATGGAACTTAATGAAAATCTTCTTGACGTTTACACAGAGGACGGAAACATAAAATTTTCATTACAAACCTTGTCTGTTGAAGAGTATCCTAGGCAGATTATAGAGAGTGTTAGTGTTGATCCGTTTTGTTCTTTGGCGCAATCTGAGCTAAAGAAAGGATTAAAAAAGGTGTCGAAGTTTTCTTCTGATGATGATACCATAAATCCTGTTTTCTCAGGTATACTTTTTGACTTTAGGTCCGATAATGTTCTCAGGCTTGTGGCTACAGATACGAAAAGAATGGGGGTTTTCAGAATTAATTATTCTGGTGACGCTGTTAACGAAAGATTTGTTATTCCAAGTGATGCTGCTGATGTTTTGGAGGATGTTCTTGGGGGTGAAGGACCTGTTGATATCGGAGTAGTTAAGGATGAAGATGGAAATGTTAAAAATGTTCTTTTTGTTTTGGAAGGAGTTAAGATTAGTACTTCTGTCATAGCTGGGAATTTCCCGGATTATGAAAGAATAATACCGCAGAACTTGTTGAATGTTGCTACACTTAACGTAAGGACGTTGAGTGATGCATTGAAGAGAATTTCGCTTATAGTTGACAAAGAGACGAATAGAGTTTCTTTTGAGTTTGACGAAACTGTTCTTAGGATTAAGGCTGTTAACAATCTTTTGGGTAGTGGGAGTGAGGTGATACCTTGTAAATTTTCTGGTGCTCCTGATTATATACATTTCAACTACGAGTTTGTTGATGAGTTTTTGGATGTTGTTGACGGAGAAGTTTTCTATTGGGGATTTAATGAAGTTGAGGGGCCAAGCAAGTTTTGGTCTTCTGAAGATGAAAACTTTTTGTATGTAGCCATGCCATTAAGGAGGGGGTAAAATGCCAGGTGTTGAGGCTGCAAGTTTAAGAAGGGGACATATAGTTAGAATTGATGGTAAATATTACATGGTTATTGATAATCAGCACATAAAGCTTGGCAGAGGTGGGGCAAACTCTAGGCTCAAGGTCAAAAGTCTTGATACCGGGAATGTCATTGAAAAGACATTTAATTCTGATGCTGTGATTGAAAAGGTGGATGCTGAAATAAAGTCCATGAATGTTATCTATGTCGATGAGTCTAATGTTGGTATAATGGATAACGAGACGTACGATCAATACGAGATTCCTAAGGATTCGCTTGGAGATATTCTCCTTTACATAAAGGAAGGAGTGAGTGTAATGGCTTATATGCATGATGGAAGGATAATAACTGTTCTTCCTCCTGATTTTGTCGAACTTAAGGTTGTTGATACTGATCCGGGGCTTAGAGGTGATACTGTTAGCGGTGGTTCTAAACCTGCTAGGTTAGAGACGGGATTAGTCGTTCAGGTGCCTCTGTTTGTTCAGATAGGTGATGTGATTAAAGTGGATACCAGGGAAAATAGGTATGTTGAAAGAGTTAAGTGATGATAAAGCTTTCTAATCTCTTCATAGCTCTGAGGTATATAAACTTTTCATCCAGGGATACTATAGCAAAAATATCGTTCATATCTCTTCTTTCAATAGTAGTTGGCGTGGGTACATCGATTGTTGTTCTTTCGATAACTAATGGTTTTAGGGAAGATCTGAAAAATAAAATGATAGGCAAGGATGCACACATAGTTGTTATTGGTAGGGGGCTTGGAATAGGTAATTACGATGCGGTTACTAGAGATTTGAAACAATTTCCTTGGGTTTTGGAGGCTGAGCCATATTACCAAGGACAAGGATTACTTAGGCAGTATGGAGATTTGATTCAAGGAGCATTGATAACAGGAATTACTACAAATGCACTGAAAAGGTATAGAGAGAACTTTAAACTACTCTATGGTTCATATGATTTGAAAAAGGGAGAAATACTTCTGGCAGAAACTCTTGCTTATAATGTTGGGGCTAGTGTGGGGCGAGAAGTTGAGGTTATAGTTAAACCACCAATTGAAGGGGCTTTACCGGTTATAAGAAGGTTTAAGGTTAAGGGTATATTCTCTACGGGGTACGGCGATTTTGATTCTGTTCTTTCAGTTGTGCTTCTAGATGATGCTCAAAAATTGTTTGGTGTTGGCAATATTGCCTATGGAATAAATGTGATGGTTGATAATATCGACAAAGTTAAGTACTATGCTAGTGTCATTTTCAATAGGTATGGTGGATTGTTTATTGTCTATACGTGGCAGGATCTTAAAAGGAATTTATTTGAGGCGATGTACAACCAGAAAACTGTTATGATGTTAATACTCTTCTTGTTCTTTGTTGTTGTTTCGTTTGGTATAATAGGTACTATGATGTCGATGACACTCGATAAGAAATCTGAGATTGCTATTCTTAAAGCGATAGGTCTGAGATCTAGAGATGTATTGCAGATATTTGTTATTGATGGTGTTGTTTTAGGGTTGCTTGGGAGTATAGTAGGTAGCGCGATAGGTATTATCATAACGGTTAACTTGGAAACAATAACATTTGCAATTGAGGATTTTGTCAATTTTCTTCTTTACAACTATAGCTATCCCATTGCTAAGTTTTTTAATCCTAAGGTTATATACCCTGAAAAATTTGAGTTTTTTAAAAGTAACGTATATTACATAAAATCGTTTCCTACGAAGCTAGAATTTACTGATGTTTTCTTTGTTTCGGTTTTTGCTACTTTTGTGTCAGCAATTGCAGCTATAGTACCTGCACTTAGAGCTTCTAATATGAAGCCAGCTGAGATACTCAGAAACGATTAGTCTATACCTAATCTTTCTAGAAATGATTCATCTACTAATATCTCTCTAGGTTTGCTACCTTGCTGAGGTCCAACGATTCCTTCTTCTTCCATTCTGTCTATCATTCTTGCTGCTCTGTTAAACCCTATCCTCAACCTTCTCTGAAGGTAAGAGGCTGAAGCTTTTTTCTCTTTAATTACTATTCTTATTGCTTCGTGGTAAAGTTCGTCAGAGAATTCGTCATCTTCTTCGAAGAACTCCTCGTCTGTATAATGGTTTGATATTTCTTGTTCTGGTATTTCTATGTACCTGGGGCTATCTTGTTTTATTAGGTATTCAACGACCTTTTCTACTTCTTCGTTTGATATGTATGCCCCTTGTACTCTTATTATGTTTGGTGTTGATGGACTCATGAACAGTAAGTCACCTTTACCTAAAAGTTTCTCTGCTCCCACCGTATCAAGAATTGTTCTAGAGTCGACTTTTGATGCCACTCTAAATGCTATTCTTGCGGGAAAGTTTGCTTTTATTAGCCCTGTTACAACATCAACTGATGGCCTTTGCGTGGCTATTATTAGGTGTATCCCTACGGCTCTTGACATAGCTGCTAGCCTTGTTATGTAATCTTCTGTTTCTTTTGGTGATGTCATCATCAAATCGGCGTATTCGTCAATTATTAACACAATGTAAGGCAGTTTTTCAAGTGTTTCATCTCCAAGCCTTGATACTTTGGTGTTATACTGAATGATATCTCTACACCCTAGAATTTCTAATTTTCTGTATCTGTCTTGCATTTCATTTACTAGCCATTCTAATACTGATTTTGCTCTGTTCGGATTAGTGACAACAGGAGTTAGTAAGTGAGGTATACCGTTGTACACTTTAAGCTCTACTATTTTCAGATCTATCATTATGAATCTGAGTTCTTCAGGAGATTTACTATATAGTAGTCCGGTAATTATTGAGTTTACGTATACGCTTTTACCTGAGCCTGTTGAACCTGCAATCAACAGGTGTGGCATCTGTGAGAGGTCCTCAATAAGTGGTTTACCATGTATGTCCTTACCTATCACTAACGGTAGTTTGGCTCTGCTTTCTCTGTACTCTTTGGAAGTTATTAGTTCTCTTATTTTAACTATTTTCCTTATTTTGTTGGGGATTTCAATACCTATAACAGATTTACCAGGTATCGGGTAGACAATTCTCACTCTTGGTGTTGCTAGGTTTAAAGCTAGGTTGTCTGATATGTTGACTATTTTGTTTATCTTTGTTCCAGGTTGGGGCTTTATCTCGTAAAGAGTTACTACTGGGCCTCTTATTATCCCTTCTATTGTTGCGTTTATTTTGAATTCTGCAAATGTTTCTTCTATTATCCTTTTCCTTTCTTCTATTTCCCTAATTTCCTCCTCTTCACTTACATTGTCAACTTCTGCGGGATCAAGTAAATCAATAGGTGGGGGGTACTTGCCTGAGAATTTGCCTTCATCAAAGTATTCGTTTTCTTCAGCTTGAAAGTATGGTTTTTCAGTTTTAGTGTTATCATTTTCTTCGTATTCAATATCTTTTGTAGTTTCTTCTATCTCTTCTTCATCGAACTCTTCTGGTTCTTTAGTTGAAGCTGATGTGTCTATCACTTCTTCTAAGCTAGAAGGTAGTTTCTCGAATATTTCAAAGCTACTTTTGGGCTTAGTATCTGGGTTACGAAATTCTACGCTTTTGTCTTCGTAATTCATAGTTGGTGGCTCTGTATCAATTACTGTTATCTCAATGAAATCTTTGTTACTGTTTTCGTTTGTTGTTCCTCCATTAGATCTCGTATTTACATTGCTTACATTCGAAGTGCTTGATGGGGAAGTGTAGCTGTATTCTTCTTCATAGTTGTTATAATCTTTTAGAGATTTTAAGCCATTTTTAATGGCTTCTATTATTGAAGAAAGAAAGCTAATAAATCCTAAAATAGTATAGGCTAGTAGGTTTTTAGTTAGCTTATATGAGGTTAATATTAGGTATATGCCTAGTGCTAATATTAGATATGTTATTACGCTAACTAGAGTTTCGTTTTTGAATAGATTTATTGCTATGTTTCCTAAATCTTCAACTATGACGCCTTTTAAATACACAGGCTTGGGAGGATTTTTTAGATAAGTTATCAGAGAATATGAGATTATTACAAATTCTACGCCTAGTAAATTCTTAAAGAATGGATACATGGGTTTTGAGAGTGCTAAGGGTAAGGGTATTAATCCTATGAGTATCATTGTTATGGTGAACGCATCTTCTCCGAAGAGTACCCGGATGGCATATGTTAACTGCCTGAAGAATGATATTACGGGCAGTTGTACTCCTAACAAAGAAGGATAATAAAGAGCTATTAGTGTTAATGCTGCCCAAATGGATATTAATACGACGCCTATCGTTCGTCTCATAGAAAAATTCTAACACTTTTATCGTTTTTTTTGAAAATTTAACAGATAACTTAAAGCTACCAGCTTGAAGTTATTTTAGCTTATGGTTCCTTTTTCCATAGTTTGACAATAATTACCGTGCTACTACCATTAGTTGTTTAAAAAGGATTTCTTTTTATTCAGTGTACATTTGGGTTTAAGGTGTGGTTAGTTGGGAAATAGAAAAGCTGTTTTGTTTTCGATTATAATAAGATAAAAAAGAGGTGTTTTCGTATGGATTTCATAATAAGTCTGCTTTTTGTTGGGGTTTTTGGTGGGGTGGTAGGTCTTATCTTTTGGTATTACAACATTAGGTTTAACAACAAGGAAACGCTTTTTGGGCTTTGGGGTGGTATAGGAGTAGGTATATTGGGAGCGGCAATTGGCTTTTTTTATCTGTCTCCGTTCGTTAACTGGTTGGTTATTAACCCTTTGAATATTAATTTTGTTGCTGCTTTCTTTGGAGCTTTGATATTGCTTTGGGTTGGTATTAAGGTTAATCCTTATAACCACTGATGGATCTTTTTTTTAGGTATATAAGAAAACATAAGGCTTTGGTTTTTTTGAGTGTTCTGTTTACCCTTATAACCACGGCTGTAACTGTTTTCCTGCCAGTTCTCGCCGGTAAGGTATTGGGGACCGTGTTTTCGGCTGAGAAATTGTTGAGTAATACTCTGGAAGTTATACTTGTTGGTATCCCTATAATTTTGCTTTGGTCTCTTTCTAAATATTTCGGTTCTTTTTTTGTTGTAAAGTTGTCGCAGAAGGTTGTTTATAACCTTAGGAACGAATTGTTCGATAAGCTTACAAAAGTTAGTCCAGTGTTATTGAGGAGTACTCAGCAGGGAGATTTTATATCAAATCTGCTCAACGATATACAGGTAGTTGAAAACTTTGTTAATACGGGTTTTCTTGAGTTGGTTAGGAATCCTCTTGTAATACTTGGTTGTGTCATATTGCTTTTCTATACAAGTTGGAAGTTAAGCTTGGTGGTTTTGGCTGTTGCACCTCTTTTCCTTATACTTGTTTTTATAAGCAACTACTCTAAGCATATAGCTGATAAGATTCTGGCGAAGATATCTCAAGCTACGTCGCTTATGAATGAGTCGTTAGTTGGTATCGAGACAATAAAGGGTTTTGGTGTCGAGGATAAGTTTAGAGAGAAGTTTTTTAAGTTTAGTTCTGAGTATACAGATTCGCAAATAAGGTTTGCTAAGTTCTCTGTTTTGCCTGTGCCTATATCCGATTTCCTTGGTGCTCTTGCTGTTATAGTTGTTTTGCTTTTCGGTAGTTATGAGATAAAAAGTGGTAATCTTTCAATAGAGGCTTTTACTACTTTCATAACGGCTATATTTTTCATGTCTCAGCCGATATCTGTATTAGGTAGCCAATTCGTTTTACTCCAGAGAGCTATTGTTGCTTTAGAGAGGATAAAGAAAACTATGCAGTTAGAAGAGGAGAGGAGTGGTCTTAGCGGTTACGAGGAACCTAAGGATGGAAGTATTGTATTTAAAGATGTCTACTTCTCTTATGACGGGTTTAGAAATGCTTTAGACGGTGTTAGTTTTGAGGTTAAGGATGGTGAAACTGTTGCTATTGTAGGCCCTTCTGGTAGTGGGAAGTCAACCTTGATTTCAATGATCATGGGTTTCGTTATTCCACAGAACGGAGATGTTGTAATTGGCGGTAGGTCAATAAAAGAGTATAACCTCTCCAAGTATAGAAAACATATATCTTTTGTGCCTCAGGATGTTGTTCTTTTCTCAATGAGTATTAAGGATAACATTATTTTTGGATTGGATAATGTTAACTTTGATGAAGTTATTAGAGTTTCCGAGATTTCGAAGGTCCTAGAAATCGTCGAAAAGTTGCCAAATGGTTTTGATACATTGCTTCATGAAAGAGGGTTACAGTTGTCAGGTGGAGAAAGACAGAGAATAGCGATAGCTAGAGCTTTGATTAGGAAACCTAAAATTTTGATTCTTGATGAGCCTACTTCTTCGTTAGATCCGATTTCTGAAAGATATCTAAATGATACGTTGAGAAGCATAAAAGGGAAACAAACGATGATTATAGTTGCACATAAGCTTTCTACTGTTCTTATGGCTGATAAGATTATCTTTATGAGGGATGGAAAAGTTGTTGAAGTTGGTACCCATGAAGAATTGCTTAGTAAGAAGTCGGAATACTTTGAGCTGTTTTCGTCGTATATAATGACATAATAACACACAACTTTGTTCATTTGAATACTTAATTAAGAACACTATTTGACGTGTGTGCTTTTAGCACGAGTGCTTTTAGCACGGGTGCTTTTAGCACGAGTGCTTTTAGCACATTTGCTTTTAACACAAGTGCTGTCAAGCACCTGCTCAATCTATTTTGGATTTCCTCTTTTTGTGATTGATTTAGGTGATTTATAAGGAGATGTTATAATCGCTTTTGCTGGATTGTAGGTATCTGCCAACTATACGGAGAGAGGTGAATTTTGGTTGTTATGAAGTTCTTTGAGTGTAATCGAATTCAATAGATTTTGTTTTTGTAGTTTGGCAACATATATAATAAAATGGTAATTGGAGGGTTTTATGAAGAAATCGGTGGTTATTGATATATTACTTGGTTTGTTTTTTTTAATTCTCGTTGCTTTCACTTATTTTCAGAACTATAAGTACAATGATAACTCTAAGGATTGGCTTAATCATGATTACTCCTTAGGACTTTTGAAATCAACTACTACTAACACTGTCCTGATGACTGAGGGAGGAGATAACCAAGTTTTCGGTTTGGCTTATTTCCAGATGGTGGAGTTTAAGAGACCGGATGTTGTTTGTTACGACCAGAAAGGAAATGTTTTCAAAAGGATATATGGTGATCTTAGGTATTTGCCAGGATTCAATTTACAACTGAGGATGGATATTGTTGATTATAACATTATTAATGGTAAGGAACCGTTTTATAAAGGGGAGCTTGGCACAAAGGGTGAGCCGACTTTTGAAGATTATACTCTCAAGGGACAGGTGGCTAAAAAGAACGTTTACATGACATGGACTGGTAAGGAGTTGTGGAAATATGGGGATTACTATTACAAGCAGTACGGTATGTTGCATAAGGTTAGCGATGCTAAGTATTTTATAGTGGATAAGTTGAAGGAATTTAAAAGTCTTCCAGTTTCTTATTTATCATCTAGGTACAAATCTTTGCTGGTTCCTAACTTGTCGCCTCAAAAAGTTTTTGAGGTGATAAGAGTGATGGAATATGATAGGTATGTGAGTATAGTCAGCAATAGGGTAGTAGCGAATCCTTCTAGAGTTTTCTCCTATAATCCTCCTTCCGGTAAGCTTCTTTTTATAGACCTTCTGAAGGATACAATATATGGTGAAGCATCTAGGGATGGTGGCTTTAGTTTGGATTTTGGTTCCTTGAACTTGATAATATCAAAGGTAAAAGATAGAGTAGATCAGAACTTTGGTAAGGTTTTTTATAGTGTTCTGTCAGAATTGCAAAGAGAAGGTTATATTTCTGTGAGAGGTGATAGAGCTTACTTTGTAAAGGATTATGCTCATCCTAATGGGCTTGATACTTTGGACTATTACAAGTTCTACAAGAATAGGTGGAAGGAGACACCTGTATCGCTTTGGTGGGATTACCTTACTAGGGAAATTGCTGCTTCGTATAATTATGGCCTGGCTCAGTATTATATCGATAGAGTTAACGAATACACCTCAGTTACCAATATTTTAGATCCTGAAGTGAGGAAAGAAATAACGAAAAGGATGAGAGAATATATAGATTTGATTCCTAACTACATTGAAGAGTCTGTCAAATATGGTTATGATATGGCACCTATATTGCATAATAGCGGTATGCTATATTATCAGCTTTCGAGATACTATTCTTCCCTCGGTGGTGGAAATGTAGAAGATGCCAAAAAGTATTTACTTAAAGCAATGGAATTAATGAAAAAAGCAATTAACACGGATATGTTTGCTTTCTATGCTTTCGTTAGGTATGCGATCTGGGCTATAGAGTACGTTAATAACTTTGCTTCGCCGGAGGAAGAAGCTAGGTACCTCGATGAAGTTAAGCTTCTAATGGACATGGCTATAAAGAATATGTCATACAGAAAGGAATATAAAGACATAACCAAGACTAGAGAATACCAGGATTTCACTAATATAAAGAATGCAGCAGATAGAATAAAGTCAGTTACAAAGAGTGAGATTTTGTCTCTTGAGTCTCAAGTGGAAGCTACTCGTGATCCTGAAGCTAAAGCTAATATATATCTCTCTTTGGCTGATAAGTACTTTGCTAGATTTGCTGGTATAGATATGAATATGCTTAATAGGGGTAAGGAAGCTTTTGAAAAGTTTGTTGCCTTCAAGAAGGTAAGAGATGAACAATTTTACAGAATCGTTGTAAATTTTTATAGAATGATGGGAGATATGAATAATATGTACAAGTTTGCTGTCGAGGGGTTGAAGAATACAAAGGATAACTATTTGTACTTTGCCGTTGGCTTTGCTGCTGATAACCTTGGTAGGCAACGTGAAGCTTTGGATAATTATTCAAAGTTTATAGATACTTCGTCTAGCTTGAAGAATTCTCAGGAATATAATTTTGCTCTTAGGAGGATATCTGAGATAAAGAAATATTTGGGGAGGTAAGTATGAAAAAGGGGTTACTTTTTTACTATGTTTTTTTGGGAATATTTGTGGGATTCGTTTTATTGCTTTCAATACTTCAGCTTTTACCACAATTTTCTTTGGATCCTGGTGTCAGGTATAAGTACAGGTATGAAAGCTTTGTCAAGATTCTCAATCAGGAGGAAAGGAGTCTTTTCTTGAGCGGTGATTATGAGAAGTGTGCTAAACTTCTGGATGATAGGATGATGAAAGATGAGAACTTGAGAAAGAACATCCAAGCTATAAAAGAATATGAGGTTATAGATACCTTTAGGACTGGTGAAATGCTGGAGTACTTTGGGTATTACATGTACAACGAACTCAAAAAGTACAATCCTGACTACGAGTTCAAGTAATTTTGCAGGGGGCGTGAGCCCCTGTAGTTATACTTTCTCTACACTATCTTCAAACATCTTTATTGAGAGCTTACTCAGTCTAGAAATTAACTCTTTGTTGTTCTTGAACTTCTGTAGGTTGACCTTATAGAGAGATTCAGCGTTTTTAGTTAGCCCCATGGCTTCGTATACATCCCCAAGTAGTAACACTATTCTGATGTCGTCAGGATGTTGCTTCAATAGAGAATTACAGATTTCTATAGCCTGTTGGAATTCTTTCTTCTTCATTTTTATTTTTGCTAAGCCTATTAGGGCGTATTTACTGTATCCTACTTCTAGAGCTTTATTGAAAGCTACTTCTGCTTCGTTTTCTTTTCCTATTCTGAGAAGTGTATCACCAAGCCTTGTTAATATCTTCGGGTTATCAGGGTATTTTTCTGCTAGTCTTATCCAGTATTTTATCGATTCTCTGAACTGCCCCATACCTCTTAGTGAATCAGCAAGACCATAGAGAGCATAGAAATTCTCGTGATCTACTCCTAGTGCTCTTTGGTAATATGCCACAGCTTTTGAAAATTGTTTTTTCCTTCGGTATATGTTGCCTATCATCGTCAGAATGTTTAGAGTATTAGGTCTTATGTCGATTAGTCTTTCCCAGTAGTTTAGTGCCTTGTCGTAGTCACCAAGTTTGTAAAACATGTCTCCTATGCCCATAAGGGCGAACTTGTTTTTCGGGTTTAACTCTATTGCCTTTAGGTATAGCTCTTCAGCTTTCTCATAGTTCTTGAGTTTTCTGTGAGCATCGCCCATTCTTGTTATCACCAAAGAGTCCGTAGGTTCTAATTCTGTGTATCTTTGCCAGTATTCTAAAGCTTTTGCCCAATCTTTCAGTCCTCTCCAGGAGTCAGCTAGGCCAAGTAAAGTTTTTGTGTGGGTTGGTTCTTTCTCAAGGATTTTGTTAAATGTCTTAATAGCTTCTTCGAACATTAAGCTTTTCCTGAAAGCTGTACCTAAAAGGTACAAAAGTTCAACTTCGTTAGGAAACTCTTTAAGTGCATTGTTCAAAAGGTCAATAGCTTCCCTAAAATTTTTTTTGTCAATAAGCTCAGAAGCTTTGTTAATGAAATCTTCAAGTTTCTTATTCTTTTCACTCATAGACTCACCTCTCTAAAAAATTACCACAAATAAGTTTTTCTAAGTTATACTTAAATTATAAAAAACTTATCTATCAAAGTCAAAGCTTCACATCAGAGCTTATCCCTGAATTCTTTGGCTTTCCCCATTATTTCTTTTATTGCTTCTAGGTTTTTTTCATCTTCTAGTATCTTTTCAACACTTTCGAGATTCCTTCTGAATTTTTTCAAGAATTCTAGAATGTTTTCCTTATTTGTTGCTATTATGTTGTACCACATTTCTGGATCACTTTTTGATATCCTTGTTGTATCTAGTAGCCCTTTACCGTATATGTTGTAGAAGTTTTCTTTTGAGAGTTTTGATTCGGAGAGGGTGTATGAAATTAGAGAAGATATTATATGTATCGAGTGGCTGGTTTGAGCAACTATCTCGTCGTGTAGCTCTGGAGGAAGTTTTACTACTTTCATTCCCAATTCTTCCCAGAATTTCGATACGATATTTACTTGGCTTTCTGAATTATTGTGTGGAGTTACTACACAGGTTGCATTGATCAGTATCGAGGGATCTGAGTTTTCAAATCCGTTTTTTTCGCTACCAGCCATTGGGTGAGACCCTATAAATGAACTATCTGATATTTCTTTTATAATCTTGTATTTTGTGCTACCTATGTCGGTTACTATTGCCTCGTTTTTTAGAAAATCTTTTATTGATCTAAAAATTTTAGGTATTAGCAATACAGGTGTGCAGATTATAGTTAGATCACATTCGGAGATTTTTTCTAATTCCGAGTAATCGAGTACTTCGTCAAACACTTCTGATTGAGGCAGCACTTTTATCTTATTAGGGTTCCTTGAAAAACCAATTATCTTTAATCTTTCTTTGAAAACCTGCCTTGCTCTAATAGCTATACTTCCGCCTAGTAGACCTATTCCTGTTATTCCTAAAGTTTTGGGGAACACATTTAGTCCTCTAAATCAAATGTGAAGAGTTTGTCAGACTCTAAGATGTCTTCGTAATCTTCTGGTTCTAGCCCGTTGAATTTGTTCATCGCTGAATCGATTCCTTCGAATAGTATCACTTCTATTACCTTCTTTAGAACTTTCAATGCTTTTCTTATTATTTGGTACTCTTTCAGTGTTATATTGGAGAGAACCCAGCTTTCTAATGGCATGTAGTCAGGTGGCTCGCCTATGCCTATCCTTATTCTTGGGAAAAGGTCAGTTTTTAAATAGTATGCTACTGATTTTAGCCCGTTATGTCCTCCACTAGAACCTTCTTTCTTTATCCTTATTTTACCTACTGGTAGGGTAGCATCATCGCATATAACTATTATGTTCTCTGGGGGAATTTTTAAGAAGCTTGCCGTATATAGCACAGCTTCACCACTTATGTTCATGTACGTTTGAGGTTTTAAAAGAGCAACTTTCTTGTCACCTATTTTTACTATTCCGAGAGCACTTTTTTTCTTTTTTGTGTCAAATTTTACGTTATACTCCTTCGCTAATGAATCAATTGCCATGAAACCAATATTGTGTCTTGTATAGGCATATTGCTGACCAATATTACCAAGCCCTACTATTAGTTTTGCTATTCCTTTGCTCATAAGCCTTACTACAAATTTAATAACTACTTGTATACTCCAGCAAGTAGGTAGTTGTCGTGGTTGAGAATCCTGTATGGTATTTTGTCTTTTATTTTGTATACCACTAAAGTGTCGCCAATATCTAGATCTGAGACATCGATTTTTATGGAATCTGGTATCTGTTTGGGATCTACTAGAATTTTTAAGTTCCAAGCTGATTTTCTTAGAACGCCCCCAACTTTTGCTCCTTTGGGTGTCCCTACGAATTCTATAGGTACTTTGACTGCTACCTTCTCACTTCCACTTATGTCTTGCAAATCTACATGTACTATCTCTCTCGTTATGGGGTTGATTTGAACTTCTTTTACTATCACTTCGTATGATTTATCTTCCACTTTTACTGTGAAAACTTTGTTAGTACCAACTTGATGCAGTAGCTTTTCGAATTCTCCTCTATGTAGAGAAATGAAAACATTTTCCTTACCTTTGCCATATATGACACAAGGTATTAAACCGTTTTTTCTGAGTTTTTTACAGATTTCTTTGCCTGTTTTGTCTCTTAGCTTAGCTTCTAGTACTAGGCTCATAAAAATCCCCCAAGGTAGGAAATATTTTAATCAAGATTTCTTGTTTTTATCAAGTTCAACAGATTTGAGTTATTGATGCAAATGTTGCTTAGTATATGTGCTGTTCCGTTCCTATGTTTCTCGAAGTATTTATCTAGGGATCATTCACGTTTTAGGAATTTTTGCTTTTGTTTTGTATTATTGTAATAAAGGAGGTAGTATGCCTAGGAGATCTAGGAAGAATATTAGTGATGATTTTTTAAGTAATCTTGAAGATGAAGGATTTCAAATTGTCGACGCTGAAAATTTAGAATCTGATGATGAGGATGAAGTGTTAGATGAAGATGTATGTATTGGTGAAGATAATGAACATGATGATGAGCTAGAGGAAGTTAAAAAGAGCAAGGTTGATGAAATATTTGATGGAATAGACGAAGAAGATGAAACTTCTGAAGAGAAGAATCAAGATGAAAGCAAAGAAGAGGAAGAGGATATTGACTTAGAAAAAGAGATAATGGATATTCCTGCTGTAAAGAAAATTATATCTATAGCCTCTATAAAAGGTAGGATAACTTATGATGAGATAAATAATCTTCTACCTGATGACTTCGATCCAGAGAATATAGAGATTCTTTTTGCCATCCTTAACAAGATGGGAGTAGAGTTAATTGAGGATACAAAAGAAGATGAAGATATAGATCCTAAACTTATAAGTGTAGAAGATTTTGGTATAAATGATAATCCTCTAAGAATATACATGAAGAAAATAGGACACATAAAGCTCTTGACACATGAAGAAGAGATTCAGCTTACGAAGCAGATGGAGGAAGGTAACAAGATAATATATGAGGTTGCATGTGAGTCTGGTATTCTGATATACGAGGTCAAGAAGGCTTTGGATAGAGCAAAGGAGAGTAGAAGTAAACTATACGAAGTATTATCACTGCCTAGAATATACAGTTTCTCGCCAAAGGATAGGAAAGCCTTGTCTGATAGGATAAAAAGGTTAAGAGAAGTTGTAACTTGGGGACTACGAAAGATAAAAGCTATACACGACAGCTACCCAATGGATGTAGTGCCTGTTGAGGAGATTGAGGAGGTGAGAAAGGTTCTATTAGATGAAATCAAAGGTTTGAACCTAAATATCGAGCTTATAAAGAGGAGTGCTGATATGATACTTGAGTTACATGAGGAGACGAAGAAGAACTTGAAGATGTTAAGGGATATAGAGTTGAAGTACAACAAGCCTGCTGATGAAGTAGAAAAGATGGATGACTTGAGATATCTAGATGATTACTTCTTGTATGAGGCTGAACTTACGGGTGATGACTTAATAACTGACATAGCTAGGATAAAGAGAGCAAAATTGTCCATAAATAAAACGAAAAGGCTACTCAACATAACTGATTTGTCCAAGCTTAATGAGTGGGCTAGTAGGGTAAAGGAAGCGAAAAGTAGGATAACTGAAGCTAAGAACAAACTGATAGAGGCAAACCTAAGGTTAGTTGTCTCAATAGCTAAAAAGTATGTCAACAAAGGCTTATCTTTGTTTGATTTAATACAGGAAGGTAATATTGGTTTAATGAAAGCTGTCGAGAAATTTGAATACAAGAAAGGTTTTAAATTTTCAACTTATGCAACGTGGTGGATAAAGCAGGGGATAACAAGGGCGATATCAGAGCAGTCGAGAACTATAAGGATACCGATACACCTTATAGAGTATGTTAACGAAATAAAGAAAACTGAAAGAGAGTTAATGGAGGAACTTGGAAGACAGCCAACCAGTAGAGAAATAGCTGAAAAAATGGGGATACCTGAGTCTAAGATAGTTCACATTCTCAATTCGATGAAGGATCCAATATCACTTGATAGCCCGACAGCCAGGAATGATGAGGCAAGTATTGGTGACTTCATAGAGGATGTTAAGTCTGTGAATCCTTATGCTAAGACAATGAGTAACTTACTAAGTGAGGTGTTAGAAGAGATACTTGAAACATTGCCTAAGAGAGAACAGAAAGTTCTTAAAATGAGATTTGGGCTTGAGGATGGATATGTTCATACCTTAGAAGAGGTTGGGTATATCTTCAAGGTGACGAGGGAAAGGATAAGACAAATAGAAACTAAGGCTCTGAGGAAGCTTAAAGAAGAAGAAATAAGGAGCAAGCTGAGGGAGTACTTGGATCTGTAGTTAATTGTTATTCTACCAGGGAGGCGTAGCCTCCCTGCTAATAGGAAAGTTATATAAGGTTCGTTGAATAAAAGCTTGATGGACTTGAGTTGGAATGGTTGAAATTCATGTAGCGTTAGAAACTAAGAAATTATAGAGATCCGCTGGCGAAGAAATTGATGAAGCTAGTTCGGTAACATCTGTATTTTCATATTTAGATACAATCTCTCTTAGTAGTTCTAAGTGAACCTTGGGGTCTATGTTTTGAGGCAAGACTATACAAAAAATAAGGTGTACAGGTTTACCGTCTATAGATTCAAAGTCTATACCACTCTTAGAGAAACCTACGGACATCATTATTTCGTTGATACCATCGACCTTGGCATGTGGTATAGCAATGTGGTTACCTATACCTGTTGAACCTTTTAGCTCTCTCATCATTAGTGCTTGCTTTACAGCCTCTTTATCAAAGCTAGGATCGGATGAGTACAGTATATCGACAAGCTCTGAGATCGCATCAGCTTTGTTTTTACTCGAAAGGTTAGTACTTATGTTTTCAGCTCTTAGAATTTCTTTTAGCATGTTACTCCTCCCTTATTTAACTTCAATTAACTTCTTCCTCTTCATCATATTCGTAAGGTGCATAATTTCTAAGTTCCTTGTCAAACTTTTCCATTTTTTCCTTAAGCTCATCCAAGCTCTTGATCTTTTCCACTTCCAGGTCTTTCTTAACTATTTCAAAGTTATATATTGACGAATATACGTTATAATATTTTACGACTCTCTTTATGTAGTTTCTAGTTTCTCTAAACGTCAGAAACTCAGAAAAAACTATGCTTTCGTTTACTGGCACTTTGTATTTCTTTTGAGTTTTGGATATAACTTTAGGGCCACCGTTGTAGGCTGAAATGGCGTGATAAAGATCACCATAATAATTCAGCAATATAGAAATGTAAGCGCTACCTATTATTATGTTTGCGTCAACTTTGAAAAGATCACGTCTGGACTTGAGTTCGATGTCATTCAAATCTAAAAGGTTGACAACAAATTTTCCAGTACTGTAGAGCACTTGCATGAGGCCAATGGCCCCTGCCCTAGAGTAAACTTGCTCTTGGAAGAAGCTTTCCTGCTTCATTACTGAGTATATCAGATTTGGATCCAATCCGAACTTTTCTGAAGAATACAGTACTTCGGATATATAGGGTATTGGGTACAGAACTTCCTGAAGGCCAAATGGCAGGAACTTGGCAAACGCGTCTATGAATTTGTTAGAAGTTAGATTGTTTCCTTCGTTATATATTCCTCTCATTAAGCCAGCTTCTAGTCTGTTCCTTATTATAACTACGTGGGTAAATACGTTTGAAAAGCCCTTGTAGACTAGTTTTTCTGTCAAGAATCTAGAGACAACTTGGTACTCATTTGTAATTCTTTTGAATATTGCGGATATTTTCTTTTTTTCGTCCATGGCTATACCTTCGAAAATCTTATATGGTGTATCAAGTAAAAATCCGTTTTTGTCCTTTATGCCAAAAAACACTAACGATTTGTAGGTGTCTCTATTTTCCTTGTCGAAGGAAAACAAAATTTTTGATAGGTTTATTTTTTCATCTTGGGAGGTATTGAGAGAAATGAATTTCGACCTGTAGGACCTTAGATATTCATCGCTGGCTAAATCATTTATTCTTCTGACTGCTATGAAATCGTAGTAACTTGAAGAAGCGAGGTAGGTAGTTTTTTCGTAATTTTTGATAGCTTCTTCGATCTTTCCTAGGTTTTCAGCTCCGTATCCTTTAAAGAAAAATAGCCTATCAGCTCCTGAGGTGTAGTCAAAATTGTCATGTTCTATGTCATTGAGTAGGGAAGCTAGAATATCGTATCTTCTTGATAGAAGAAGTTTGTCTATAAATTTGTCAGCAACTTTGGGAAGTCTGAAATCCAGATCTGTTACTCTAGCGTACTTGCCGAAATGTTCATTTGCTGCATCTAGTTTACCTAGATTGAGATAGTGTACAAAAAGAGATTTGTATATAACTGCTTGAGACTTAGGGCTGTACTTTTCAATGTTTCTTATGGTTAAAGGATTAGCAATAACATTTTTCCAGAATGGACTAAGAAGCTTAGATAACCTGGAGTACCTTCTATTGTTTTTCATCTTTACTTCGATTAGCATTTCTGCTAAAAACTCTTGGCCTAGGGATAATTTGTTGGCTATTCTGAGAGCTTCGTTAAATAGTCTGGGATTATCTAAAAACTCGAAACATATCCATTTGATTTTCCTTATGTCCTCGGCTGATAGCAATTCCTTTTTTTTGGATAGGAAATTAAAGAATTCGAATATATGGTTTGCGAAAATATATTCCTTAGTAAAGTCGTTTTTCACTAAAGAATAGATTAATTTAACACCTTCACTTACTTCATTGTTTTGTACTTTGTTTATTGCGTCTAGTGTAATGTACACGGGGCTATATATTTTTTCTACTTCTTTCAGAGAGAGATATTGTTTTAGCCAATAGTCTAAAGATGAGAAATCTTTATTTTTATAAGAGATTGTAGCTAGCCTAAGAATAGCTTCATCCCAAACTAAAGAGTTTGATAAGGTTTTCAGAATTGATTCTGCTTTTTTGTACTTTCCTTTGCCAATCAAGACATCTGCGTAGAGAATTAGTACGTCATCCTTGAGCAAGCTATCCCTAGAGTTAAACCATTGATATTCTTTGTAGATTTTG
Organism: uncultured Brevinematales bacterium; assembly: GCA_964475465.1. GTDB lineage: Bacteria > Spirochaetota > Brevinematia > DTOW01 > DTOW01 > JAPYWX01. The sequence continues at coordinate 18,195 of CAYYXA010000007.1, read as the reverse complement.
TCTTCTAGAGCTAGATTTATTCCCTTTCTGGGGATAAGAACAGTAACTTTTTTATATGTCCTTTTTCCGTTTAATCCCTTTACTCTTTTTGTTACTGATTTCTTGGCGAAGTAAGCACTTTCATAGAGAGAGATTAGCCTGTCTATCTCTTCATTTGGAATTTGAGAATCATATTTAACTATTGAAAACTTACTTAAGTTTACCATGTAATCATAGGTAGTTTTAGGTACTATCTTTTCTGGTAGGTTCATTTGAGAAAACAGGAAGACACTACCAAGCAAGATTATGTATTTATCTTTGAGCCATTTTATGTTCATGAGGAAACTCCCCCTAAAGATGATCGGAAGTTAGGATAATAGTATTTATATTTTATCGAACTTCGTGTAATCTCTAAGAACTTCGGGTATTACCACACTACCATCCTCTTGTTGGTAATTTTCGAGTATAGCTATTACAGTCCTGCCAACGGCTAAACCTGAACCGTTGAGGGTATGCACGTACTCTACCTTTTTGTTTTCGCTTCTTCTGAATTTGATGTTTGCTCTTCTTGCTTGGAAATCGAGGCAATTAGAGACTGACGATATTTCTCTGTAGGTTTTGTAGCTAGGTAGCCAAACCTCTATATCGTAGCACTTTGCAGCAGAGAAGCCCATGTCTCCAGCAGAAAGCTTTACAATTCTGTATGGTAATCCTAATAACTGTAGTATGTGTGCGGCGTCTTTTACCATAGCAAGGTGTTCTTCTTCGGAATTCTCGGGCTTGGTTATCTTTATAAGTTCTACTTTATTGAACTGGTGTTGCCTGAGTATGCCTCTGGTATCTTTTCCGTATGAGCCGGCTTCTTTCCTGAAACTCGGAGCATAACCTGTTACATAAATTGGTAATTCTTCTTCTTTGAATATTGTATCTCTGAAAACATTTACTAGTGGTACTTCGGCAGTAGGATTAAGATATAAGTCTTCCCCTTCAACTTTATAGAGGTCATCCTTGAATTTAGGTAACTGCCCGGTTCCTTTGAGAGATTCACCTTTTATTAGGAAGGGTATTAAGATTTCTTTGTAACCTGACGAGGTATTGTGATCCAGGAAAAAGTTTATAATGGCTCTTTCTAGTTTTGCTCCTTTGTCTTTCATCACTATGAAGCCTGAGCCAGATACCTTAGAAGCTGCTTCAAAGTCCATTATCCCAAGCCTAGTTCCTATTTCCCAATGAGGTAAGGGATCAAAATTAAATTTTCTCGGTTCTCCCCAGTATTCAACAACTTCGTTACCTTTTTCATCTTCTGCTTGTGGAACATCATCGAGTGGAATATTGGGGACCATGAGCAATAAACTGTTTAACTCTTCTTCTATTCTCTCGAGTTCCTTTTCTTTCTTTTCTATTGTTTCGGAAACTTTTGCTATTTTTTCTTTTAACTCTGAGTCGTCGCCACCTTTTGACTTAATGAAGCCAATTTGCTTGGATAGAGATTTTTGTTCTGCTCTTAGGTTGTCAACCTCGAAAACTATCTTTCTTCTCTCTTCGTATAATGAAGCTATTTTGTCTAAAGAAACTGTGCAGTTTCTGTACTTTAGTTTTTCCTTAACGTAGTCAAGGTTGTTTACTATGAATTTGACATCTAGCATAATGGCACCTTCTTTGGGTAGAATTTTATTTTTTTAGCGATACTTTTTTCAAAAACAACTTGTAAGATAAGTTTTTGGATTACCTGTGATTGATTTTTTGTACATTTATTCAAGTGTTGACGTACACGTATTCAAAAAGGAAGAGTTGGTTTTAATCTTAACTGTGGGGGATTGGAGAGATTTGAACTTCAGATAGGTTTAAGCGTGTTCAAGGAGAAGGTAGACTAAAATTTCTAAGGATTTGTTGGATTTAAAATCTATACCTATTCCGTCACTTGATATTCTAACAAGCTCTATAGGTAAATCTAAAACATATTCCCTACTGTCTAAAGTTATTTTGTGTAAGTACATTTCTTTTGATTTACATATTTCGGCTTCGTAGTTGGCTACTCTTATGAACATACCGTTCTTGCTTATGTTATCAATGCTACCTGTTATTTCGGAGTCTCCACACACGATACTCACCTTGTTTGGATGTACCATCGGATATCTAGGAAAAGCTCTTTTATCGTTTTCATTTACTACTAAATCAAACTTGTCTGCTATTTTGTCTTTACCGTGTGTTTTAGAATAGTAGAGTAGATTGTCAGCAAACTCTATAAGTTCGTCGAAGTTGTTTCCATCGCTTGGGAATACCGCTATACCGCCACTGACTGATATGTTTATTCCTCTCTCAATAAAGTGCCTTCTAATGCTTTCTCTTATCTTTTCTGCAACAATTCTTGCACCTATTCGCCTTGTTTCAGGACAGAAAACTACAAATTCATCTCCGCCATATCTAAACAGTATATCTGACCTCCTAAGGTTAGATACTATAACCCTGGCAAACTCTGAAAGAATTTCGTCGCCAAACTTATGCCCCATTGTGTCATTATAGTATTTGAAGTTATCAATGTCTATAAGTATCAAACTAAAGTTCCCACCATACCTGCTTATCCTTTCTATTTCGTAGTTTACAAGTGTCTTTAAGAGTAGGTAGTTGTAAGAAAATGTTTTTGGGTCCTGGTAAACAATTTCTATGAAGTTTTTGAAGTTTTCCAGCTCCATTATCTTGGGATTTGATAAAATACCCTTGTTTATAAAGTAATCAAAAGCTATTACCCTTATATCTGTAACTTTTTTGTCATTCTTTAATTCTAAATGTGCCTTAAAAATTTCTTCCCATGTTATGATAAGAGTGTCATCATCTATATCGATTCCGAAAACTATCCTTGTCAGATCTTTTAGGAAGACAAAATTCTCTTTTATCCCATTTATACCTTTCTCTTTGTACAGTCTTTCTGTCTTCTCTAGATTAGCCAGTATACTTTCCTTAGAGAACTTTCTTAAAAGCTCATCACCTATCAAATCTCTTGCTTCTATCATTTCAAACTCCTTCTAAATTAAATTCTCTTACTTAGAGCAATTTTAAAGATAATGGAAAATTTTTTCAATAATATCATGAAATGTAAAATTTAAGTTTGAAATACTTGCTTTTTGGTTAATAACTAAGTGTGATTCTAAAATTAACTCTTGTGGGTGTTGGTCATGACTAGAAGAAGTTAATTGTTCGTTGAGTTTTAGGGCTGGCTCCCGAAAATTTTTGTATGAAAAAAACTTTCTTTGCATATCTGTTATTTTCCTTGCTTTTTCTTGGAAACGTAGCAATGTGCGATAGTAAGGATTTTAAGTTCAAGCCATTGGATAGAAGACTAAAGTATGTTGAGGATTTTTTTAGGCTTTATAACGAATGGCTTTACCAAGACTTAGATAACGTGTCTAGGAATATCTATTTTTTGGAATTAGCGTGGGTATTACCGTTTGATCATCCTGTAAGGGCATTGACACCAATAAGCAATGAAACACACTGGCAGAGATACAAATACCTAATGAAAATGCATATAGCCGTGTTGCTTACTAAAAATTACCTTGATTTCGGAAAACAATTTTATAAGGAAAACATATACTTCTACAGCAAGGAATATGAAAAGGAATTATTGGAAGGTTATGAAATAGCAGAGGCGTACTTTAAATCTGCTTTAGGCTGGTTCAAAATAGCTAAGAAGTATGCAAACTTAGTATCGAGGTATGACCCATACATTTATGGTACTACTCTTTATTACATGGAGGATGAATACAAGAAGATAGTGAACGGGGAACTTTACTATGATGTTACGATAAATAGGCTACTTGATAAAATAAAGCAAAACAGGAATAAGCTTAAATCACTTAGGGATTTCTATTGGGTTGAACCAATACCATAAAGTTTTAAAGTAGCTGGTAAATCATTGAAAATTCTTAGGCTATGGGTGAAATAATAGAAGCTTTTCTAGAGGAAGAGGTAAAGAAATCCTATCTCACATATGCGATGAGTGTTATTGTGAGTAGGGCTTTACCTGATGTCAGGGATGGGCTTAAGCCTGTACAAAGAAGGATTCTCTATACGATGCACGAGCTTGGGGTAAGGCACAACGAACCTTATAAAAAGTGTGCAAGAATTGTCGGTGATACCTTGGGTAAGTATCATCCGCATGGCGATGCATCAGTGTACGAGGCATTAGTTAGGATGGCTCAGGATTTCAACATGAGATACCCGTTGATTGATGGTCAGGGTAATTTCGGTTCTATTGACGGTGATCCACCGGCAGCAATGAGGTACTCAGAAGCAAGACTCACAAAGCTAGCTGAAGAGATGCTAAAAGACATTGACAAGGACACTGTTAATTTTAGACCTAACTTTGATAACTCTTTAGAGGAACCTGAAGTTCTGCCTTCGATGTTACCTAATCTATTAGTTAATGGCTCAAATGGTATAGCTGTTGGAATGACAACAAATATTCCACCTCACAACCTCAAAGAGGTTGTCAATGCTATTATATATTACATTGACAACCCTAACTGTACTGTTTCTGAGCTACTAAAGTTCATCAAGGGGCCTGATTTCCCAACTGGTGGTATAGTTGTGGCAGACAGTGAAATGATTAAAGGTTATGAAACGGGAGATGGTAGAATAACAATAAAGGCTAAAATAAAACTTGATAAGCTAAAGAACGGTAAGGAAGCAATAATAATAACAGAGATACCATATCAAGTTAAGAAAACTACAATAATAGAGAGGATATCTGAGTTAGTTAAATCAGGTGTTATTGACGAAATATCAGATATAAGAGACGAGTCTGACAGGGATGGCATAAGGGTAGTTATAGAGCTTAAGAGGGGTGTTGAACCTAGAATTGTCATCAACAAGCTTTATAAGCATACCCAGCTACAGCAAACTTTTAGCATGAACATGTTGGCACTAGTTAATAATGAGCCAAAGCTTCTAAGCTTAAAAGAGTTGATACACCATTATGTTGAGCATAGGAAAGAAGTGATAATAAGAAGAACAAAATTTGAGCTAAAGAAAGCCGAAGAGAGATTACACGTTTTGGAAGCTTTGCTGGTTGCTATAAATAATATTGATAGAGTTATAGAGCTAATAAGAAAGTCAGTTTCACCATCACAAGCTAAAGAGAAACTAAAGGAGGTATTTAAGTTTACTGATGTACAGGCACAAGCTATACTTGATATGAGACTTCAAAAGTTGACTTCTCTGGAAATAGAAGATTTGAGGAAAGAGTACAATGAAGTAGTAAAGACGATAGAATACCTGAAGTCAATATTGGCGAGTGAAAGGAAGTTACTTGACATAATAAAGTTAGATTTAAAGTACTTAGAGCAGAACTACGGTGATGAGAGGAGGACTACAATAGAGTATGGAACGGTTGAAGAGCTTGACGAGAAAGAATTGATACAAAAAGAAGATGTAGCAATAATTATAACGAAGATAGGAATGATAAAGAGGTTGCCTTTGACGGTGTATAAATCACAAAAGGCGGGTGGAAGGGGCGTTTCTACTATATCGACTATGGAAGATGATAGTATTGAGCACCTCATAATAGCAAATACACATGATGAGATGCTAATACTTACAGAGAATGGGAAGGCTTATTCACTTGATGTGTACAAGATACCTGAGAGTTCAAGAGTATCAAGGGGTACAAACATAAGAACTATTATAAACATACCTAACAATGATTCAATAAGAGCTATTGTAGTATTTGACAGGGATGAGAAAGGTTATATTGCGATGGTGTCGAAGAAAGGTATAATCAAGAAGGTGAATGTCGAGGAATTCAAAAACATAAGGTCAACGGGAATAATAGCTTTGGAAACTGATGAAGGTGATGTTTTGGTTGACGCCATATTTACAAATGGGAATGATGATATAATTATTTGTAGTGCTAATGGCTTGGCACTAAGGATATCAGAGAAAGCGGTAAGGCCAATGGGCAGGACAGCTAGAGGGGTGGTAGGAATAAGATTAGAGAAAGGCGATAGTGTTGTGGGACTTGTTAAATATGATGAGAGGAAGGATATGGTGATAGTAACGGAGGAGGGGTATGCCAAAAGGTTAAAGATGAATGAGATAAATATTAAAGGTAGAGGTGGAAAAGGAGTGATATACTTCGGTGTAAGTGAGAAGACGGGTAAGGTTGTCAGAGTTCTACCAGTTGAGGAAGAAAACGAAATAGTGATGATAACGGCCAGAGGGATGATAATAAGAATGCCAGCTTCAAATATATCTGTGATGGGTAGACCAGCTAGAGGAATTAGAGCTATAAACTTGAAAGAAGGTGATAAAGTTGTTGATGTAGAGGTTTTTGAGTGATGGTAGAGAGGTTATTCATAGCAATAGAAATACCTCGGGAAATTAAGGAACTTTTTATCCCTATAGCTGATGAGTTGAGAAGGGCGAAAGGTAAAGTAGTACCTATAGAAAATATACATCTTACACTTAAGTTTATAGGTGAAACGGACATGAGGGAGGATATCATAAAAGTTCTCTCAAATTGTGGCATGAGGAAATTTGTTCTCAAGGTAAAAGGAGTTGGTGTATTTCCTAACGTTAGTCGCCCTAGAGTTTTTTGGGTGGGAATAGAAGAAAACAAAGAGTTAGGGGAGTTGTTTAGTTTCGTAGAAGATAGGTTGTTTTCGATAGGTATACCAAAGGATGAGAGGCCTTTTTCTCCCCACATAACGTTGTCAAGATTTAAGTTTTCGCCTATTCACGGGCTAGGTAGGATAATCAATGAGTACAGGAACTTCGATTTCGGAGTTTGTGAGGTGAAGGAATTCTTTTTGTTCAAAAGTGAATTAAGGGAACCAAATCCCATATACACAAAACTTTACTCATTTCCATTGGTTTGAGCTATAAAATTCACAAATTCCCTTGAGTTTGCATACTTTGCAATTTGGTTTTACAGGTTTACATATAACTTGTCCGAACCCAACCATTAAATAATTTAGATCTCTCCAGTACTTTTTGGGTATAACTTCCATGAGTTTAAATTCTGTTTCCTCTGGTGTTTTGGTTTTGACTAGTCCCAATCTGTTTGATATTCTGTGAACGTGAGTGTCTACACAGATTACATCCTTGCCGTACGAAACGGATAGAACGAGGTTAGCTACCTTTCTGCCAACATTCGGGAGTTTAGTTAGTTCTTCAATGTTATCAGGTACCTTGCCACCATACTCTTTGATTATAATTTCTGCTATTTTCTTTATGTTTCTTGCTTTTGTTCTATAGAATCCTACAGGGTATATTATTTTCTCCAGTTTTTCTAAGGGAATCCTTAAAAAATCCTCGGGAGTTTTGCAGGTTTCAAACAATTTTCTAGCTGTTGGGTATGTTATTTCATCTTTTGTTCTCAGGCTGAGAACAGTAGAAATTAATACTTGAAATGGATCGTTGCCCCGCAAATGCATGTTGACCTTCAAAGGAGAATCGTATTCGTTCCATACTTCTCTAAAATAGTTGATGATGAAATCTACATCTTTGTTCATAGTCCTTCTATTACTATCACTTTATTTTTTGATGTTTGGCCGTATTTTATCCTTACTGACGATTTGGGGACTTTGAAGTACTCAGATAGAAGCTCAATAACTTTTTCATTTGCTTTGCCGTTCTCGGGGACTTCCTTAACTCTCACCTCAAATTTACCATTACCTAGATCCTTAACGCCTTCGTGAGACGATTTAGTTTTTACTTTAACTTCAATAGTCATGAAACTATTTTATCATAAACGAATTTTTAAATTACAAACAGCTTATTAATATTTCCTCTAGCTCCTTTTTGCTTAGCTTAACGGGGTTTTCTTTTATTGATGCCTTCTCAACTATTTTAGTGATATCTTTTTCTTGTATTCCGTAGTAAGAAAGCTTTTTTAGGTTTGCTTTTGATAGGTTTTTTTCTAGGAATTTACTTAATCTATCTATTCCTTTCTCAACATCGTCGGTTGATTCACCGTAGAGTAGGTTACCGATTTTAGCGAACTTTTTTAGGTGGTGGTTATCACCATTTTCCTTTAGGGTTTTTATGTTTTTCATTGTAGTAGGGTAGAGTAGGTTAGCACATATGACGCCGTGGGGTATGTTGTAAAATCCTCCAATTGCCGAGGCGAAGCCATGTACTGCTCCGAGTCCAGCATTAGCTAGAGCGAAACCAGATATGTAGGCACTAAGAGACATGTTTTCTAAATCCTTCTCATCGTTGTAGTCCGAAAAAAGGAATCTCTCTAGGGATTCACCGATCATGATAAAAGCTTTCTCGCATAATGCGTCTGTAATGACATTTGATTTTGTTGAGGTATAGGCTTCTATAAGTTGTGAGAGAGCGTCAAATGCTGAAGGAATCCTTGCATTTTGGGGTACAAATCTAAGTAGGCTTGGATCGAGAATAGCAATGTCAGGGATAAGATTATCGTGCCTAATGGATTTCTTAAAGCCGTTTGGGCCTACTTCCGATATTACAGCGTTCTTCGTTACTTCGCTACCTGTGCCTGCAGTCGTGGGAATAGCTATAAATTGTATCTTTTTGCCACTAGGTTTTTTATCACCTATGCCTTCTAAGTATTCCTTTATGCTTCCTCCGTCAATTAGCAAGGAAGAAAGCGCTTTGCCCGTGTCTATTGCACTGCCACCACCTATGCTAACTATGGTGTCTATTCCCAAGTTGACGTACTTCCTAGCAAGCTTATCAACACTCTCAACACTAGGTTCACCTGTCACAGGTTCAACGTATATGAAAAATTCATTAAATAGTTTGGTTTCTAGATCTTTCCATAGGGGTGATAAACTAAAAGACTTTGAGAGTATGAAAAGGAGATTTTTCCCTAAGCCTTTGAGTACTTCAGGAAGCTCGTATATTCTGTCCTTGCCGAATATTAGCTTTTTGTTAAACGAGATTTCAAAGTTCATAATGTTTTCCATAGTTTTATATCCTTAGGTTCAACTACGTTAAATGATATTCCTTGTCTTGGCTTGGCCATGTAGTTTTCAACGGTTCCTCTCCACTTTTTATAGTGTTCGGTGTCTTTGTGAGCTTTGGCTGATTCTTCTGAATCGTAGACTTCATAAAGAACAAAGTAATTTGGGTCATCCTTACTCTGCAAAAAGTCGAATCTAAGGTTACCAGGTTCTTTAATTGAATTCATATGGTTCTCAATAGTAGCTTTTATAAACTCTTCTCTAAACTCTGGCTTAACCCAAACATTAACAATAGTCACAATCATACCTACCCCCAGGTGAAATATAAACGAACTGAAAACAAAACTCAACAATTCCAAAAATACAAATCCACACAAAAAAACACTCTCAACTAAAACATAAACTTTTCATTGATGGCTTTAAGCCCAACATGAAAAAGGTTAACATATCCCTGATCAAAAGGTTCGATTGCCGGCTCTCTTACCAAATTGTTCTGAATGAAAATCATCAATCTAGCACCATCACCCTTAACATAGAAACCAAACTCAAGGTAATGCTCTTTTATAATCTCAACCATTCTACTCCAATTCCACACAGTTCCATCCCCCAAGAAATCAAACCATAGGTATCCCTTGGAATAAACCCTAGAATTCTTACCGAAACTAAAATCTAGAATATAACCAAAGCTCGTAGAATTCACCACCTTGTTAATCCTGTAATACGAATCGTTGTGAAATATCCTCATTCCAAAGTCAGAAGTATTTAGAGATACCCGATACCAAACTTCCTCATCAACAGCCAAAACGTAAAAGTCATTCCTCAGAAAAGGAAAACCTACCACCTTCACACCACTGTGTTCAAAAATCTTAGAAGGTTCCGTGAAAATCCTTATCATTACGCTGTCCCAGATGATAACCCTAGCTCTAACTTCATTATACAAAGTGAAAAGATCAGCATTATCCACATCATGCTTACACCTATGAGTAAAGCTAGCTTGGAAATTCCAACTACCGTGTTTATAGCTAAAAAAGTATCCCCTCCTGCCAATAAAAAGCTCTAGGACCAAACCGAATAGCATTATTAGACGAAGCTATGAGTTCTATATCTGAGTAAAGAAGGATACTAAAAGAGTTTCTGCACCTATACAGTTCTCCTGAAACACCCATTTTAGCAATCCAAAAGTGGTTGAAATCTGTGTAAGGCTCAGGCAAATACTTGCCGAACTCAGCCCATGCCGAAGCAAAAGTGAGAAAATCAACCTCATTCGTTGTAGATTGAGACTTAAGAGGAGAAATAAATACACTTCTGTCGATACTAACCACAGCGTATAGGTGAAACCTTATACAAAACATGAAAACTACAATATAAGCGAATCTGAAAAACATACTTAAAAATTGTAATACCAAAGCATAAAGTATCAACAATTCTATCAAGAAAAAACTTATGGATTACTACAACTAACACAAAATTGCTCTTCAAAGAAGCTTATAGATTCCTAATTACCTCTTCAGCGAATTCTGAACACCTCACTTCTTTAGCACCTTCAATCTCAGAAGCAAGATCATAAGTCACTATCTTACTTTTTATCGTTTTGCTTATAGCATTCTGAATCAATTCTGATACCTCTTTCCAACCAATATATTCAAACATCAAGCATCCTGAAAGTATCAAAGACGAAGGATTTACCTTATCTTGATTAGCATACTTCGGAGCAGATCCATGTGTAGGCTCAAACACAGCATAAGGGCTACCAATATTCCCACCAGGTGCCAACCCTAACCCTCCAACTTGTGCTGCTAATGCGTCAGATATGTAATCACCGTTTATGTTAGGTGCAACTATTATCTTGAAGTCTTGAGGCTTCTTTAGAACTTGCTGGAACATGTTGTCTGCGATAACATCATTTATTAGTATTTTACCTTCGGGGCTTGCTCCATTTTTTATTTCTTCTTCAGTTACAACATAATCCCTGAACTCTTCAATTGCTACTTGATAAGCCCATTCTCTAAATGCTCCTTCCGTGTATTTCATTATGTTACCTTTGTGCATTATTGTGATTTTTCCTATTCCTGTTTTTAGTGCGTACTGTATGGCTGCTCTCATTAGCCTTTTAGTGCCAAATTCAGAGATTGGCTTTATGCCTATACCTGCGTCATCTCTTATTTGGATATTAAACTCTTTTTTCAAGAATTCCCTAACCTTCTTAGCTTCTTCACTATCGCTCTTCCATTCTATCCCAGCGTACAAGTCTTCCGTAGCTTCTCTGAATATAATCATATTTACTCTTTCAGGGTGCTTAACGGGTGCTTCAACTCCCTCGAAGTATCTAACTGGCCTAACTACGGCAAAGAGATCTAACTTTTGCCTTATAGTTACGTTCAAAGATCTTATACCTGTTCCTACAGGTGTTGTAAGCGGTCCTTTAATTGAAACTACATATTCCTTGAGAGCATCAAGTGTTTCCTGAGGTAGATAATCACCATACTTATTAAATGCTTTCTCACCAGCATAAACCTCAATCCAATTTACCTTTCTCTTACCACCATAAGCTTTCTTCACTGCTTCGTTCCATACAGGTATAGAAGCTCTGAATATGTCAGGACCTATACCATCTCCCTCAATGTAAGGTATATCAACATCATCAGGAACTACAAGCCTATTACCTTCAAATCTTATTTTCATAACTCCACCTCAGAGTGAGAAATGTTTTATGAAAAATCATTCTAACTTCAAGTTAGAATGATTATATCGGAGGATTCAATAATTCTGCCTTGCTTCAGATTGGATGTGTAGCTGATCATTTCAGAATAGGTGTTTTTAACACAATGTGTTTTTAACACAATAAATTGGGCTGGTTCCATCAAGAAAGTTGGTTTTAATCTAATGATAAATAAAAATTTTTTTACTATTAATTAAATTTGACTTTCACATCAGAATTTTAGTAAACTACTACAATAAAAGTAGGATTTGGAGGTTTTATGTCAAGTAAAACTGAGGTAATTATAAGGATAGCAGGAAGTGCTGGTGATGGTGTAGCTTCGGTTGGTGATATATTGTCAAAATTAGCATCTAGGAGCGGTTTAGGAGTATGTGCGTATAATAGTTATCAATCGGTGATAAGAGGAGGGTTTGTTTGGTTACAGGTAAGGATATCAAATCAAAAGGTATTTAATCATGGTGACAATCCTCATATACTTATACCTCTAAATCAATCTGAATACGAAAGGCACAAAGATTCTGTTCTACCTGGTGGCTACATAGTTTACAATGAGGATAAGGTAAAAATATCAAACAAGAGGGACGATGTGAATTATATTGGCTTGTCTATGAGAAATCTTGCTCCTCAAGAGGCTAAGCAACCTATAATGCAGAATATGCTTTTACTTGGTGCTGTAGTTAAGATACTAAATCTTGATATGGTGATCCTGGATGAAATAATAAGAAAGTCATTTGGAAAAAAAGGTGAAGAGATAGTAAATTCAAACTTAAATGTAATAAAGGCTGGTTACGATAATACTAGCACAAGTTCTGATTTTAATTTGATCAAGCAGGACAAGAAGTACTATGTCATAACAGGTAATTATTCCTTGGCAATTGGTGCAACAATTGCAGGATGTAAATTTTATTCTGCGTATCCTATGACTCCTGCCACCTCTATACTACACTGGTTTGCATCTAATGGTAAAAAGTATGGAATAGTTGTCAAGCAAGCAGAAGATGAAATTGCTGCTATAAACATGGCAATAGGTGCAGGATTTGCAGGTGCAAGGGCAATGACAGGTACTTCCGGTGGTGGATTCTCACTTATGACAGAGGCCATAGGTTCTGCAGGAATGACAGAAACGCCAGTCGTGATTGTCAATTCGATGAGGGGAGGCCCATCAACTGGGTTACCCACTAAAACTGAGCAAGCTGATTTATTCCAAGCTTTAGGAGCATCTCAAGGAGAATACCCAAAAGCTATATTAGCTCCTAAAGATCCTGTAAGCGTGTTTTATATGATTGCTGATGCTTTTAACCTTGCAGAGAAATATCAGATACCTGTAATATTCTTAATTGATTTCCTACTTTCGAACGGATACTATGGTATACCAGTAGATGAAATTGATCCTTCGAAGATAAAAATAGAAAGGGGGGATATTATTGAATCGGTTAATGGAGAAGGGTATTCAAGGTATAAAATAACTGAGAATGGGGTGTCTCCAAGAGTCATACCAGGAACAAAAGGAGTATATTACGTAGCTGCAACTGATGAACATGATGAAAATGGAGTCTTGATAAGTGATATATATACAGACGAAAAGAAAAGGAAGATGATGATGGATAAGAGAATGACTAAAATGAAATACATTGTGAAAGAGTTTCCTCTTCCTGTGGTTGAAGGAGATTCGGATCCTGATGTTACGTTGCTTGGTTGGGGATCAACATATGGCGTAATAAGAGAAGTGAGAGAATTATTACAAAACGAAGGAATAAAGGTAAATCACGTGCACGTAGAATATGTTTATCCTGTAAAAAATGAAATTGCTGATATTTTATCGAAGAGTAGAAAAGTGATATCTATAGAGAATAACTATAGCTCTCAGTACACTAAGTTATTGAGAATGGAAACAGGTTTTAACGTTGAGAACAAAATAGTTAAGTACGATGGTGAACCTTTCACTCCTCTATATCTTCTAGAAGAAGTAAAGAAGTACTTATAAACACTAGGGAGGTTGTATGTCTGTAGTGGATATTAAGAAATTTCAAGTTAATCTTAATCCAACTTGGTGTCCAGGTTGTGGAGATTATGGCCTATTGAGAGGTCTACAGATGGCTTTGGCTAAGTTGGATTTAGATCCGCATGAAGTAGTAATAGTTTCTGGAATAGGTTGTTCTTCTAACTTGCCGCACTTCGTTAAGGCTTATGGGTATCATAGCTTACACGGAAGAGCCTTACCTACTGCTCAAGGTATAAAAATGGTCAATCCAAAGTTAACGGTCATAGCGGCTGGTGGTGACGGCGACGGGGATGGAATAGGAGTTGGTCATTTAGTACATGCTTGTAGGAGAAACATTGATATAACATATGTGGTGATGAACAATCAAATATATGGTCTTACAACAGGTCAAACGTCGCCAACATCAGATTTTGGAAGTAAAAGTAAGAGTAGCCCCGATGGAAACTATGAATTTTCACTTAATCCGATATTACTTGCTATATCGTCAGGTGCAACGTTCGTTGCAAGGACATTCTCAGGTGATCCAGAGCACATGTCGGATATAATCGTCAAAGCAATACAGCACAAGGGATTTGCTCTAGTAGATGATATATCACCTTGTGTAACGTACAACAAGAAAAACACTTATCAATGGTTCAAAGAGAGAGTTTATAAACTCGAAGATGTTGGACATGATCCGTACGATATAAGTCAAGCAATACAAAGAGCGACAGAGTGGGAAGACAAAATACCTATAGGTATTTTCTATATAAATCCGGACAAACCAAGTTATGATCAATTGGATCCTGTAATAAGAGAAGGTGGGATGTTCGCAAAGCCTCTGGAACTAACAGATAGTGAAAAAATCGAGATGTTGAAACAGTTCTTATAGACGTAAGACAGAGTTTTCTTGGATTTCGAATATGTAATTATATGGATGAGATAAAGAAGGCACAGATAATTGCGTCCATAATAAAGGATAATAATACCATTACTTTGACAACAAAATCGAAGGACGGTAAGGTTTGGACTACAAAGGTGTTTTATGGGGAGAAAGACGCGGGGATATACGTTATTCTTGAGAAGGATGGGCATACGCTAAATAATATACTAGAGGATAACCAAGTCTTTTTTGTAATAGAAAAGGGAGATCCCTTAGCCTTTATTCAAGGGGAAGGGGTTGCCGAAGTATTGGGAAAAGCTAGTGAACTTGAAGAAAGAAGCTTTGTAACAAGGAAAAACTTCCAGATAATACCTTTCCTTAGAGCTAATCGTGATGCTTACCTTGTAAAAATAAATATTACCAAGGTTTGGGTAAGTTATTTTTACGAAGGGTGGATCCCAAGGTTTGAGGTTACGATTGATGAAAGTTTTAAGAAACTCCTTTCCGAAGAGATGTCAAAGACATCCAAGCTACCTATTATCATCCAATCAACAAGGCCTTGGGCTCTGCCAGCAACTGTAGCAGCTGTTGTATTTGGTACTCTACTATCACCTACTATAGACATCTTGAGATTCTCTTTAGCTTTCCTCGGAGCTGTACTGGTACACCTCGGTGTAAATGCATTCTCGGATTACATGGACTACAAAAAGGGAGCAGACAAATGGTATACCCTCGGCTCAAGTAGAACAATCATTGAAGGCTTAATCAAACCCAAGGAGGTCCTGATATTAGGAATTTCCCTTATTTCACTTTCACTTCTAATAGGTGTTTTTATCCTCTACCTAACCAACTTTAACAAAATACTGCTTTACCTAATTCTAGCCGGAGGTGCCTTAGGCGTGTTCTATGCCTTTGTTCCAATAGGATGGAAATACATAGGTTTGGGTGACATTGCAGTTCTTCTGGCATGGACAGGTATATCTTTCGGATCATACTTTGTTCAGACTCTAACTCTCAACACTAACATCATAATAGCTTCTCTTCCTCTATCATTACTAATTGTAGCAATACTCCATGCTAACAACATGAGAGATATAGATGATGATAAGAGTGCAGGATATTTTACATTAGCATCATTATTAGGTAAGAATTTATCAAAGTATTACTATCTAATACTAGTCTTATCTGCTTACCTCCTACTAATCTACAACGTGATAGTAGAAACAATCCCAACTTGGTCACTACTAGCATTATTATCAATTCCGATAGCGTATAGAAACATCACATGGGCCTTCAAGGATAACTACGTCCAAAAAGGAATGCTAGATCTGTTTACAGCAAACTTAGTTTCAAGGTTCTCGCTTTTACTAATATCAGGCATAGTTGTCAGTAGAATAGTATGAGAAAAACTCAGAGTACGTAAAAATTCAGTTTTATCTAACTCTACCAAATTGTTAAGAGGGAGGCAATAAATTAGTTATCTAAATTTATTTTCTCGACAGGATATATTTTGACGTAATTACTACCTAGTTTAATTACTCTATAACTGCCATCCCAACCAAACGATGGCGTCTGAATAAATATTCCTTTTAGACTGTGATAATACAAATTTGATGGTTCCGATAGCTTCAAAAGCTTTATTCCTGCATCATCAAGAATATAAATCTTATCCTTATGAGTATGACCAGATATGAACAAATTAACTCCATAGCTATAGCATAACTCTAAAAACTCCTTATTGCCTAAAAAAATACCATCTTCGATTCCTCTTTCGTAATTAATTGGTGGGTGATGAGTAACAACAACTTTGACTAAATTTGATCCTGAACTCAAAGTACTTTCTAAAAATTTCAATTGTTCCCTTCCTAATCCAGATCCTTCGGGATCCGGCAGAATAGATCCATATTCAAAGGGCTTCCAATAGTAATCATAACCTGTGTTAAGCATACAAAAAAGTGTATTCTCATGAATAAACGAATAAAATTCGTTGCCTACAAAGTGCCTGTAATTTGGTATATCGTTACATGTTATCTTGAATATCGTGTGATATTCGTGATTCCCAGGAATAAAGTATACAGGAACTTTAAACTTATCATCTACGTAAAATACATCGTTAGATTTGAAAAACATGCTTTTTAACAACAAGTAATTATGTTCAGCAAATATTCCTTCACCGAATTCCACAATATCGCCTGAAATTATCACAAGTGAAGCATGGACTTTATTGATTATCTCACCTAATTTACTAACAAAGGCTTTTGAGTTAGGGTACATTAAACCTATAAAATCAATATGTAGATCGGTGATATGTAACAGTACAATTTCATCTTCTCTAGCAAAGGAATATAACGAAAACAAAAATATAAAAAGCAAAAAATATGTTTTCATAGATTTAAGACACTTATTCTTTTTCTGTATAAATATTAATGAAACTCAAAGATTCATCCGGTTCAACAGAAAGAATTATTTTTTCACCTCTTTTTGGCAAGAAAAGTAGGCTTAAGAAGTTTCTTAGATCCATATTGACTGATGTGTTTAAATATACCATTGGTATGAAATCTTTTGGTAGAGTGTAGTTTTTGTTTTTTACTTTTACGGTATTCAGAAAGTTAACTATGATATTGCTGTTTGGAGATACTACATACTCTTTATCTGTATAGGTAATATAGAATTTCTCTTCTGTGCCTTCTGTTGATATTGTTATTTCGTAAAGTTTGTAGCCACTAACATTAATTCTTTTGTACTTGGAAAGTCCTAGGAAACTTCTTAAGAACTTTTCAGCTTGGCTTTTTGACTTTACGCCTATAAGTATTACGAAATCTCTTTTTACTCTATTAAGTTGGTCTAAGCCGAAGGATGCGGCAAATGTCCCGGAAATTGTTTTTTTCAAATCGCTTGTGAAGCTGGGATAGACTTGTGTAATATCTGGATAAAAAGATTCTATGAGTTCACCTATGAGGTTGGGACTTACAGAAATTGAAAATAAAACGTCATTTTGAGGTAAGAATTCAATATTAATGCTTCTAGTGGCTTTGGGTGTATATATTAGCCTAATTTTGTCTTTTGATTTTAGGTGTGCTTTTCCTTGGTAAGATTTGTCATCTTTTGAGTAAATCTCGAGAAAGTTAAGATCTTCGATAAAATTGTATTTAGCTATATTTAATGTACTTATTGAAAAAGTTTTAGAAACGTTTTCTAGCGAAGCGTAAGAAAAATAAGTGTGTTTGTCCGAAGTTCCTTTTAGGATTACTGATTTGAGATGATTTATAGATGTAGTATCTAAGGAAGAGAATTTGTTTTTCAGTAGAACGTCAACAGAATCTGAAATGCCAATGTAGTTATCTTCTTCTTTGGAGATATATATATTTAGTTCTTTTATTCTTTTTATAGTTTTTCCTTCTTTGGAAGCATCTTCGATACTGAAGTTGTTGCTGAGAACATCTAGGATATTGTCAAGATCTGGGCTTATGGGTACAAAAAGAGATGTTTTGGGAGGATAGAATTCACTGTTTACAAATATGAAGTACTCATTGGAAGTGAGGTTTTTGTGCCCTATAACTTCAATAAAATTTGAATAAGCAGGTGGTAATAGAGATAGTTTATTTGAGCTCTGTAGACTAAAGAACTCGATAGTTGTAGCTTCAGGAACTATATTTAGATATGCATCTATATCTAGAGAAAAGCAGAAATTTGTGGTAAA
>CAYYXA010000006.1:0-15845 GCA_964475465.1 uncultured Brevinematales bacterium | reverse complement strand
ACATTACCAGTTATAAAAATCTTATTGCTTTTACCCGTCTTTTTAGATGAGATCCTTATAACCCCATTATCCTTATCTACTTTAACAACTGAAGCAACAACAGATTCACCAGCTACCTCGTTTATTTTCTTAGCAAGATCTTGTAGTGTCCCCCCCTCAAAGTCCACCTCATAACTTTTCCCCCCAACTGTAATAGTAAAACTGAATGAACCTAGTTTCATCCCTACCGGCAATGGATCAGAAACAAAAGCATCAGGCTTAGCCATCCTCTCTACTCTAATAACTATTTCTCTAACCTCAGCACCCCTATTTGGCAAAACCTTAACTATGCTCTCATCAGAGGAAATACCTAACCTATTACCAAAAGGTGATCTATAATCGTAGATAAGCTTAGCACTCTCCCTAAGCTCCCTTAGGTTAGCCTCAAGAAAATTGATTATGGCTTTCCTTATGATCTGATTACTTATTTCATTCTGATACTTCTCACCTTTTTGCTTCTCCACCTCCACCAGTTTGTCAACTATCTCATCTGTATCAACCCCCGTACCAAAAAACTTGCTAACTCCTACCTTCTCTTTTTTGTCTTTGGCAAAAGAAGAGTAAACCAAAAATGGACTAAAAACAAATACCAAACTAACCAAAAAAATCATAAATTTTCTAAAAATTTTTTTCATCATGTCAATAATATAAAAAAAGCCTAACACAAATAAAAGTTCGGTATCCCCAAAATATTCATTAGCATAATTCAGAATCAACCTATTTACAACTTTTACAAAGAATTCTAATATACCTCAAAGAACTCTAAGTGCTTATAGTACACAATGCTTAAAGCACATAAACGAGTGTTAAGAAACAATACTTTCAACGAATTTAGCAAATCTAAGTAGCTCGACATCTTCAAAAGGTTTACCGATAATTTGCATTCCTATAGGCAAGTTATTTTTATCTTTGCCAACTGGCAAAGATATAGCACAAGTGCCAACAAGGTTAACGGTAACGGTAAATATATCCGAAAGATACATTTCTATAGGGTTAGAAGTTTTTTCTCCTATCTTAAATGCAGTAGTTGGTGTTGTAGGAGTAATCAAAAAGTCAACTTCTCTGAAAACATTCGTAAAGTCGTTTTTTAGTAAAGTCCTAACCTTCAAAGCCTTTAGATAATAAGCATCATAATAACCAGCTGAAAGAACATAATTACCTAGCATTATCCTTCTTTTTACTTCTTTACCAAAGCCTTCGGTCTTTGTATTGAAGTAAAGATCTATTAAATCCTGAGATTTTGCTCTATAGCCGTACCTAACACCATCAAACCTAGCAAGGTTCGAACTTGCTTCAGCAGGTGCAACAATGTAATACGTAGGTATTGCGTACTTTGTCCTGGGCAGAGAAACTTTCTTTACCTTAACACCCCTTCTCCCAATTGAAGCTAAAACGTTTTCTACAGCTTCCAAAATTTCCTGCTGTACGTCGTCAGTAAAGTACTCTTCAGGAATACCTACAGTTACAGAACTAGGATCTATCGGATCATTTAACCTCTCGTGAAAATTGATCTTTTCCATCTGAACAGAAGTAGAATCTTTTGGATCATAGCCACTTATCACATCCATAAGTATAGCAGCATCTTCAACGTTCTTCGTCATAGGTCCGATTTGATCAAGTGAAGATCCGAAAGCCACAAGTCCATATCTGGATACAAGCCCATAAGTTGGCTTAAGTCCAACAACGCCACAAAAAGCAGCCGGCTGCCTTATAGATCCCCCTGTATCAGAACCTAAGGAACACACAACCTGATTAGCTGCCACGCTAGCAGCAGAGCCACCTGAAGAACCTCCAGGCACTCTGTCCCTATCATGAGGATTCCTAACTATGCCATAATACGAAGTTTCATTTGAAGATCCCATTGCGAACTCATCCATGTTCGTTTTACCGATTATAACCCCAAAGTTTTCCTTTATCCTCTCAACAACCGTTGCATCTTCTACAGAAATGAAACCTTCCAGAATCTTAGAAGCACAAGTAGTAGGGAAAGATTTGACATTGATGTTGTCCTTTATAGCTATAGGCACTCCCAAGAGTTTGCCATCTAATTTGTTTCTATTCTCGTCAATGTACTTAGCCTGCTCTAAAGCATAATCCTCCATCAAAGTAATGAAAGCATTTATTGGCTTAGAAGAAGAATTATCCTTCTTTATCTCCTCAATACACTCTTTGACAATTTCATAACTCGACAACTTACCCTTTTTTATTCCCTCAACAATCTTTGAGATTGTTAAATCTCTAAGCATACTATAAACCTTTCATAGGTCTCATTTTTTCTTCTTTCCTGCTACAAACACTACATAAAGTAGCGTAAGGTATAGCCTCTAACCTCTCTATTTCTATGTCAGCACCACAATTAGCACATTTCCCATATGTACCTTCTTCTATTCTCCTCAAAGCTTCGTTTATCTTATCTATAGTTTCTCTTTGAAGGCCAGAAAGAGAAGCAAGAACTTGGTTTTCGTACAAGTCCTGTGCCCTATCAGCAACGTCACCACCAACTTCAGAAAAGAAATACTTCAGAGCCAACTCTTCACCTAAAACATCTGACAATATCTGAAGCTTCTCTTTTAATAATTTATCTTTGAATCTTTCAATGTCCTCTTTGGTTAACATCAATTGCCTCCTGAAACTTCCTCTAGTTTGGTAACCATAACATATTTTTTCCCTCTCCTTTCGTAAAATTTAACTATTCCGTCAACCAAAGCGAATAAAGTGAAATCTCTGCCTTGACCAACATTAGGACCAGGCCAAAATTTATTTCCTATCTGCCTGACAATTATATTTCCAGCCCTAACAAACTCACCGTCGTATTTTTTAACTCCTAACCCTTTACCCCTACTCCTATCTTTTAGATTTGGATCCTTTGCCATTGCCTACCTCCTAGAGTTTCCAGAAATTATAAAGAAAGGTGTCTGTAGATTCAACAAAAAGAGTCTATGGATCTTTGGCACTTCAGCATAAGTTTTGAATTTTAAAAAAAGAATGTTTATCATTATACACTATTTGAGGTAAGGCAATGGAAAGACAAGCAGACTTACATACCCATTCTACCTTCTCAGATGGCGAGATGTCAGTAGGGCTACTGCTCCAGAAAGCTCAATCACTGGGAATAAGGTACATCTCAATAACTGATCACGAAAACACAAAGCAAAATGAATACATTCAGAAAATATCAATGTATAACAATTTCGAAATAAAAGTTGTCCCAGGGATAGAAATATCAACAGAATACCAAAACCAAGAAATCCACATTGTTGTGTACTACAACCCAGAGGAAACAAAAGAAATAAACGTAATTCTAGAACCTCTCAGAGAAAAAAAACTAAACCGGGTAAAAAGGATAATCAAAGAAATAGAATCCCTAGGCTTCAATTTCAAAAAGTTCTCTCTTGACAATTCAAGAACGCTAAACAGAATGTGCATAGCAAGATATTTATACTACAACTCAAACCTGAAAACAATAGAGGAAGTATTCAAAAGATACCTAGACAACCATAACAAATCAAAAAACCAACCAGAATACCCAAACACCAAGGAAATCGTTAGTAGTTTATCAAAACTAAACTGTTTCGTAGGAGTAGCACACCCTGACTTTCTCAAAGATTGGGACAAAATAAAAATAATACAAGAACTAATAAAAGAAGGAATAAAAGGCATTGAATACCATCACCCCATAATACCGGAATACCTAGAAACCAAGATACTAAATTTTGCTAAAGAAAACAATTTAATTCCACTAGGTGGTAGTGACTTCCATGGATATGACACAAAAAGAAGAGAATTGGGCAAATACAAAATTCCGAACTCATCTGCAGAGTACATAATAAAATATTTAAACTTAAAACTTTAAAACCAAAAACCTAACATCAAGCAAGTAGCCTCATATAAAAGCCGTTTCCCGCACCAAGCTATAAGCTATTTCTTTCCAGTCGTAAAAAACGCAACCGTAAGCATTATAGCTCCAACCAAACCAACAATAACACCAACAACAACTATAGAAAAAATGGCACCTAACCATATCAATCGGCTAGACAAAACAAATAAGTTCTCCCCCAAAACTTCACCAATCATCCTATTAGCTCTGTAGAAGAAAAATGTAGACATCAAAATAAACACATAGAACAAAAGTACCACTAAACCTATAACCCACCATACACTTTTAACCAAACCAGAAAAGTTTTCAAAAATCTGTGATAACTCTTGAGAAGCTTCCAACTCACCAACATCAACATACAACTGGGGCACTCCAACATAAACCAACACACTCGACAAAATCAAAACAACAATACCACCAATTAAACTTATCAAAAACCATGTCAAAACGTTTCCCCATATTTTTGGCTGACCTAATTCATTAGAAACCCTATTGTAACCAATAAGTAGAACCACAAGTCCAACAATAGGAGCCAAAAAACCAATCAGTGGAACGAGTACCAGAACAATAGACAAAAGTAAAATCAGCATACCTATACCACAAAGTCTAAGAGAGCTTACACTTTCCATAAAACCCTCCTCATACTTATTGTTAATGATCAATAAAACTTAGTCAAGACATTGGACATACTAAAAAACACTTCTAAAAAGTTGAAAAACCTTACAAACTTGTAATACACTAAACTTTGGGAGGTGCGATGAAAATATTAAGAATTTCCGAAATCACAAAGTCAAGTAATGGTGAAAAAGTATCTGATAAATCTGAACTGCTTACAAGAAGTTCTTCTAACGCATCCGAAGACAAAGTTAGTGTTTACGAAAGAACATTTATAAGAGGGCTACTCAACGAAATGAAACAACTACAAGATGAAGCTTCTTACCTAAACAGTAAATTAGAAGCACTAAAAGATCTAAAAGACATTATTTCCCAAAAACCCCAAGAAAGAATTCTAACCGATGAAACTAAATCACAAATAGCCAAACTAATAGAATCTAAAAATTTCAATAACCAAAAAGTCCTAGAAGACATAAAAGAAAAAATAAACTCTGCAACCAGCAAAGTGGAAATACTGGAAATCATATCCGAAAAACTTAACAACATAAGTTCAAAACTTGAAGAACTTAAAAAAGAATCAACTGTGATAGTTCTTAAGGCATCAAACCTAAATCAGGCAGTAACAAACATATCGCAATCAAGTTTACCAAGTATGATTTCACTGTTAAACGAACTAACTAAAAACCCAACTTTCCTAAAGAACGCTCAAAGTATAAATCCAGACTCAATAATAAGGATAATATCAAAGAACCAAGGTTAGATTTCTTCTTCCTTCTCTTCCAATTCTTCTTCCTCCCGGACAAATATCCACTCGTATCCCTCTTCAACTATTTTTTCTATTCTCTTTTCGTTAAGTGGAACACCAGCTTTGTAAAGTAACTCCTTACGATCAGATTTAAGAAGAGGCACTCCTATCTTCATACCTTCTACCAACTCAGCTACACTAGCTTTCCTTATTTTATACCCCATATACTCAGTCAAATCCTTAACCTGCTCAGGATCTATACCAGGATAAAGGTTTATTGAAATACCTCCTTTTCTCTTTTTAAGCTCTTCGACAGGTATAGAGAGAACCTTTGATATCCTCATTATTAAATCCTCAGGATTTATAGGTTTAACAACATAATTTCTAACCCCGTAAAGTATCGCCTTCTGCACATCCTGAGAAGTAGCACTAACCGTTATAACCATAACAGGAATAAGCATAGTTCTAGGATTTCGCTTCAAAGCATCAAGAACATCAAAACCACTAATGTCCGGCAAGTTCAAATCGAGTAATATTAAATCAGGCTCAAGATTAACAGCACTCTCAATTCCTGATCTGCCATCCTCAGCCTCAATGATTTCAAAAGAATAATTCTTCAGAACCTCGGATATAACCTTCCTAGTAACATTGTTATCCTCAACAACTAACACTCTTATTAACCTATCCATAAACACCCCTAAAACCAACTTTGCAAATTATATTCAAAATTTAAAAACAGACACAAATTACATATTGTCATCAGCCCATTTAAGTTTCTTCCTGAGTATCTTGAAAAATGAAATATCAGGATTTTTAACTACTTTAGCATAATAAGCAGATTTCCTAACTATGATTTCTGCATTCTCAGAAATTTCCAAATACTCCTGCCCGTCAACGACAACCTGAGCCATAGGCTCAGTGTGTTTAACATAAAGTTTGACAACACTACTACCATCAATGACAACAGATCTGGCAGATAGAGAATGCGGACATATCGGAGTTATAACTATATTGTCTGATGTAGGTATAAGTATAGGGCCAAAAGCAGACAAAGAGTAAGCAGTAGAACCCGTAGGAGTAGCAACAATAACCCCATCTGCTCTGTAGTTAATAAGCCTCTCACCATCAACTTCAACACATATACTTATAAGCCTATGATACTTTCCCCTAGAAACAACAACCTCATTAAGCGCTATAGAACTAAAAGTTTTACCACTTTCAAAATTAGCAACAACATCCAGCATCATTCTTTGTTCATATTCATAGTTGTTAGATCTTATAAAACCGATAATCTTAGGTATATCATCAACAGAAAAATGCATGAGAAAGCCAAGCTTGCCAACATCAATACCAGCAATCGGAACATCTAATTTAGCGAACAACCTAGCAGCATAAAGAATAGTCCCATCCCCACCAACACACACAACAAAGTCTGGTCTCTTTAAGCCTTCATAAGAGTCAAAACTAGCAGAAAAGTTGAAAAACTCAGTTTTTATTAAAAAGAAATCAACCCCCTCGGAATTGAGGAGGTTAACTAATTTATCCAAAACTTGCCTAAGTTCAGGTTTACTAGGGTTATATACTACTGCAACTAATCTAGACACCTTGACAAAATTATCTCTTCGAGTACTGCTTAGATTTCCTGGCTTTGACCTTTCCGTATTTCTTGCTTTCAACCATTCTCGGATCTCTTCTCACGAGATCTAACTTTCTAAGTATAGGCCTAAGCGTCTGAGGATCATACTGAGAAAGAGCCAAAGCTATCCCGTGCCTCACTGCTTGTGCTTGTGCTGAGATTCCGCCACCCTTCACAGTCACATAAACATCAAACTTATCTAACGTGTTTGTAACCTTAAAAGGTTCCAAAACTTTTTCTATAAACTCAAAAACATTACCAAAGTACTCCTTAAAATCTTTACCGTTAACAGTTATATTACCTTTACCACCAGGTTTAAGAAAAACTCTTGCAACTGATGTTTTTCTTGCACCTCTTGAAACAATAACTTTCGAAGTTTTCGCCATAAAAAACCTCCTTAGAACTTATACTCTATAGCACCTTCAGGAGCTTTAACGTTATCATCTTTCACAACTATCATCCTTCTTAGCCTATGCTTTCTTAACCTATTCTTAGGTAACATACCTCTTACAAGTCTCTCGAAAACGAACCTTGGATTCTTAATTATAGCATCCTTGAAATAAACATGTTTTAGACCACCAGGATATCCAGAATGCCAGAAGAAAACTTTGTAATCCATCTTTTTACCTGTTAGAATAGCCTTTGAGGCATTTTTTATTATCACATAATCACCATTATCAATGTGAGGAGTGTAATCAACTTTGTGCTTACCCATGAGAAGCTTAGCAACAACAACTGCTACTCTACCAGCCGGCTTACCGGCTGCATCAACAATATAGTATTTCCTAGATATCTGACTACCTTTTAACATTATCGTTTTCATAAGCACCTTCCAAAACTTTCGGTAATTATAAAAACAAAAAACAAAATATTTCAATTTGAAGTTTCACCTAAAGGAGAAATTTTCTCTCACTCCACCTTCAAAAATATTCGAAAGACAAAATATAAACACAAGTACCCCAGCCCTAATAAAGAATATACCAAGAATTTGAAAAATGACTGTCATTCAACCACTACACCATACCTAAGTGTATCGCTTCTATTCCCGCTAAAATCCTCACAAAAAATCTCAAAAATTCCATCATTCGTAACATCTACAAAAAACTGGACAAAGTCACCAAAAACCAATTCTTCACGAACTTCACCCCCATAACTGTGAACAACTCTCTTTATTCCACTTCCATAAACACCATCACTAACATTCACATTAACCCAAACCCTACCTCTCTTCGGCAACTTAACTTTATTGTCAACCAACTTAGCCCCTTCAAAATACACATTCAAAATCTTTGGTATCTCTTTGTCATTTTGAGAACTATCAACGGAAAAGTTAACAATCACATTAGTAACGTTCCCGTCAAAATCCCTATAAGAAATTTCAGAAACATACTTCCCTTCTTCAGGCAAATCAAGCACCAAGAATTCATAAGGCATAATTGCTGATTCTTTATTCAAATTAACCAGAACAACATTAGTAATAAGTTTACCTTCGTAATAAACTTTCAAATAAGAACCAAGCTTATCAACCCCCACTGAATCAATCGGATCACTCCACTTAAAAAAAATTTTGTTAGTTCTATAAAAAACAGAATTGTTTGTCGGATAAAACACTTCAAACCTAGGAGGTTCATTATCAAAAGAAACGAAAACATTAAAACCTACTTCACCAACACTAAATCTATACTCTCCAGGATCACTAAAAGAACAATCAAAATAATACAATCCCCTAAACCTAACATCTTCAAAGGACTTAAGAGAGTAAAGAACTTCACCATTTCTCAAAACCTTAACTTTCAAAGGTTTATTGTAGTAATAAAAAAACCTATGGGAGTTCGTAAGGACTCTGGAAATAAAAACATTTCTGAGGTTGTTTGTAAACAAGTAAGGAACGTTAGGGACGTTGCTAACACTAAAAGTAAAACTTTTAGAGAAAATCACTTTCCCATCTTCTAAAACCCTCACACCAAGAGAATAATTTTTCCCCAAATCTAGGCGAAAATCTGGAGGGACAAACACTCTAACTTTATTCTCACCGACTCTCTCAAAAAGCAAACTTTCACCTAAGACATACTTCTTTTTGTGCTTACCTAATGAAATCTCAAAAAAGACATGATCATGCTTATGTAAATCTTCCTCATGAGTTTGTTCACTTTCTTCTCCTAAAAATACTTCAAGCACAAAAAAAGGATTCTGAGAGACAATATTTGTAAAGTTAATGATTCTGATCTCTTCAACCTTAATGGAGTGCGAAAAAAATGTAAGAGAGAAAATCCCCAAAACTATTGCTAGTCTCTTAAACATATTCCCCCCAAACTGACATACCATCACAAAAACACACTATCTTGAATTTTAAAAAAACACAAACGTACTCTCAAAAAGCTTCTGAATTTTATGACATGGAAAAGAAAAAAGAGGAGGCTTAAAAAGCCTCCTCTAAGCTTTTAAGAGCTTAATACCCTACTGGAGCATATACAGCATAGCCTCTTGGCGCCGCCCATAGATCAACATAACCACTTCCATCTGTTGTTTTTTCCTGAGGTTGAGCCGTATCCTTACCATCCCAAGCATAGCAATGTAGAGTTGTGTTAGCCCACTTTGTCTTAACAGTAGCACCTTTCCAAGAGTTAGGATTATCATTAATCACAACAACCAAACCAGGATTCGAACCATATCCATTCCTCTGAGCAATGTATAAGTCACTACTCGTATACAAAACACTTGTCGATCCACCTGCCAACCTATAATGCACCCATAGTAGCTGAGCTATACCACGAGCTGTTCCTTCCCTTCCAAGACCATAGTTAAAGTAGTCTTTCCAGAACACACAAACATCACCTTCACCTGTAAGGACGTAAGCATATGCCATCATCTTGTCATAGATTATAGGATCACTTACATCAGTATCATGGTTCTCTACAAAAGTTACAGCTTTAAGAGGATTGATACCTACCAACCCAGCTTTATTCAAATTAGCCATGTTAAAACCACCACTCGTCGTATTGCACATGCTCTTCAAAACATAGAAGAGCGGAAAATCAAAAGCTTTAACGTTAGCTCTGTTAACAGCATTCAGCCAATTATTAATGTTATCCCTATTACTATCCCAGTACTCACCAATTGTAAGAGGAGAACCAGTATTATCATAAATGTAGCTTGCTACCCATGGGGCATAACCCTTAACAAAGTCCAATCTCCAAAAACTGAATCCAGCATTAGCTGTGTTCGTAAGCCACCTTAACCACGCAATTATATTAGTCTTAACGTATGTCTTGTCTTGGCAAAGATCAGGCATATCACCAAATGTCCCATAGCCATCAGTTGAGTGTAAATCGTTTGGGTGGAAGTCATAATAACTTCTCTTAAACTTACCACTAGCAACTTTCGAAAAATCAGTGTAAGTATAAGTTCCAGTAAATGGATTATATTCAGAATCACCACCACTGTTATGGTTTATAACAATGTCTGCCATTGCTTTCGCTCCAAGACTACGTATCCTGGATATCAAACCTTTGAGTTCAGATTGTGTACCAAACCTTGTTCGAACAGCCCCTTTCTGATTATAGGCACCAAGATCGTAGTAATCATAAGGTTCGTAGCCCATATTATCCCAGCTAATAGATTTCTGGGGTGGCGGAAGATAGAAAACTTCAATATACCTATTAACAACAAGGTTGTAAACCTGATTAGAAACTGTCGTGTACCACGATGGAGAAGTTGGCACATTCCAGTAGAATGCTTGCATTATTCGCCAGCCAAACGATTCACTAGCAGTTAGCGCCAGCACAACCACTAGCACTATCATTAAACTCCCAAAAATTATCCGCTTCATAAACCACCTCCTGGAGCTAAAGCTCCACTAAAATAAGTAGCAAAAATCATGCCAATCTTTCTCATTATCTTTCCTCTTTTACAAAAGCTTGCAGAAAGGTAAAACTAAAACTCTTCTTAAAAGCTCACAAACAGAGAAAGTGCACACAATTGCACTATATGGTGCACTTATAAGTATCTAAAAGCCTTTATTTTACAGGCTTTCAAAACATAATGCACACTATAGTGCAATTTTGTGCAGTCAATATTATGGGGTTTAGTACACTTTCCGCAATTCTTTTACCAATATTTAACTCGGCAGAACATTTAGCTTTGCTATAGCTAATTTAGCAAGTGGTATATTATAAGGCGAGACGGATACATAATCCAATCCCGTATCTTTGAGGAATTTTATATTTCTAGGATCTGCTCCATGTTCTCCGCAAAGCCCAACCTTCAAATCTGGTCTAACCATTCTTCCTCTATGGACAGCGATAGTAATCAACTCTGCAACCTCCTCACCTAGAACTTTAAATGGATTGTCCTCTAATATATCCATTTCCGTATAACTTGGCAAGAAAGAAGAAATATCATCTCTAGAAAGGCCGTAGGTTGTTTGTGTAAGGTCATTAGTACCGAAGCTAACAAACTCGGCAAACATAGCTATTTTATCGGCGTGTAGTGCTGCAGAAGGTATTTCTATCATCGATCCATACTTTACAGGTAACTCTATACCGTATTCCTTCATTACCTCTTCGCAAACTTCCTTTATTCCCTTTATCTTCCTACCTTCCATTACCTTACCATAGAAAACATAAGCTAGCTCCTTATAACTCATCACAACAGGTATCATTATTTCCGGAATAGGATCAAATCCGTTCTTCTTAACTTCACAAGCTGCTTCCATTATAGCTCTAGCTTGCATTTCGTATATCTCAGGGTAGGTTACAGCAACTCTAACGCCCCTATGTCCCAGCATCGGGTTAACTTCCTTCTTTAGCTCACAGATTTCCTTAAGTTTCTCTTTCGTTATATCGTACCCCCTCTTGATCAAATGTTGATACAACTCTTCCAACTCATTGTCATTATGTGGCAAAAACTCGTGTAAAGGAGCATCCAGAAGTCTTATAGTAACAGGGTAACCACTCATAGCAACAAACAGATCTATAAAATCCTTTTTCTGGAATTCTTTAAGCTTAGAAAGTATTTCAAGTCTTCTTTCAAGGTCATCTGAAATTATGAGTTCTTGGAATATGAGTAACCTTTCTCTAGCAAAGAACATATGTTCGGTTCTTGCAAGTCCTATACCTTTAGCACCAAACTTTCTAGAAAGCATTGCATCATTTGGTTGATCTGCATTGGCTCTAACAACAAAGTCATCGGTTATATACTTGTCAACAATCTTTAAGAAATCAATAAGCCCGTTCTTCTCAAAATCCGGGGATATTGTCTTTACCTCACCAAAGTAAATTTTTGGTGATTCGTAAAACGGTACCTCAAGAGTAATGTAATCTCCTTCATTTACCCTTATTCCATCTATCTCAAAGTAATTTTTTCCTAGTTTAATTCTTGGATTAATCAAACTAACCTTACCTAAAGCTCTAGCAACAACGGGAGCATGAGAAGCATAACCTCCCTCAGTAGTCAGAACACCTTGCCCAATCTCTATAGCCTTGACATCCTCAGCATAAGTAGCAGGCATGACGAGAATAAGCCTCGTATCAAGCCCTAACTTCAAAGCTCTATTGTACTCTTCCATTAGTTTCTCGGTAGAGAAAAACACCCTACCCGTAGCGACTCCAGGAGCACCAGCTATACCCCCTGAAACATACTTAACCTTGTTCTTCTTTATCCACTCAGGATCTATTGTCTTATGTAGAAGCTCAACAAGATGCCCTGGATTGATCTTATCAATCATGTACTTTTCGTCAATGATACTTCTTGAAATAAGATCTAAGTAAAGTTTGATCTCAGCCTGGGAGGATTTGTTTGGTACAGTATCTTGTTCGATAACCCATATCTTACCAGTCTCTCTAACAACCATCACATACCTTATTTCTTTGTACCTATCCTCTAGCTTTCTAGCAATATCTCTTAGCTGGCTAAGAGTAGGTTCATCCAATTTCCCAATATCTTCACCTTTGCCATCCTCCTCTATAAAGTAGTTTTTCATAAAGAACTTACCGTACAACTGAGGCGAACCGTCTATTATGTTCCTTGTGTAGAAGTATCCGGTAAACGAATCTTCAGAATAATTACCGAGAACCATATCTTGGAGTAGAGCTCCCATTTCAATATCACTGTTGACGGAAGCTATGGCAGAAATCTGCTTCAAAACATATGCCAACCTTTCCTCAAGATCCGATGGAATCTTCTTTTCAATCCCTTCTTTATTATACTTTAACCTCTCTTTTAGCTTCTCAACTGATAAATCTTTTAGATCGTCAGCTTGGGGAAGAGAGAAGAAAACCTCAGGCCTATATTCAGCTCCAATTCTTGCCATTTCTTCAAGGAAAGTGCAATACGCTATATAAGCAAACTTTTCATCAACTCTTTCTCGCAAAAGTTCAAAAACTTCATCGTTTATACCTATAAACCTAACACCGGGGAACTTTATTAACTTAAGATCTGGGCTTACCACCAACTTAAGAAAAAGAGGGGCTTCAGGACTACCAAGCTTTCTACCAGTTAGCTTTGATATATCCTTAACGTACTCAATTATTAAGTTAATATCCTTATCGCTCAACTTTCTCACGGTAGAACTATCTATTAAAACGCCAGGAGGAATAGGCAAATCAGCATCAACAAGCTCCAATATTCTCTCACCTCTTATACCTATCTTAGAAATATCCTTAGGTCTTTTATTTTCCTTAAACCCACCTTGGCTAAAAAAATACATCCCACTCATCTTCTAATTCCTCCTTTTATAAGAGTTTAAAAAACATCTTGCGAAATTTCAATAAAATAAAGAAGAAATCGACATCGTATAAAAACTTTACCATAATTTACAAAGCCTATTTATTACAACTATCTTTAGTAGTTTATTTTTGATTAGTTAAAGTTATTTGGGCTATTGTTAGTAACATTCCCAAAGTAAGAGTTAGGATGATCCACGTTTGTATACACTCCGCCACCGGTGTTACCAGCTGTATTGTTCGATATCCAACCTATGTTGGTGAAGTAATCTGAAGACCGCAAATACACTCCTCCTCCATAAGAAGCACTATTACTATACACACTACCACTTATCGTGTTGCTGGTTGAAGACCGCAAATACACTCCTCCCCCCCAAGCGGCACTATTCCAATACACACTAGCACTTATCGTGTTGTTGGTTGAATACTCCAAATACACCCCTCCTCCTCTTCCATAAGAAGCACGATTACCATACACACTATTACTTATTATTATGTTGTTGTGTGAATTCGTCAAATACACCCCTCCTCCATCATAAAAAGCACTATTACCATACACACTACCACTTATCGTGTTGCTGGTTGAAGAACTCAAATACACTCCTCCCCCCCAAATGGCACTATTCCAATACACACTAGCACTTATCGTGTTGCTGGTTGAATACTCCAAATACACTCCTCCTCCTCCTCCATAATCAGCAGTATTGCTAGATATACTTGCACTTATAGTGCTATTTGAGGAGTAATGCAAGTATATACCTCCTCCATAGCTGTTGGCACTGTTATTGCTTATTGTGACGCTATTATCTATAAGTAAGTTATAAACTTTGTTAGCGTATATTCCTCCTCCGTTGTCATCAGGAGAAGTGCCATTTGCTTTGCCTCCTCTTATCACTAAGTTTCTCAATACCACGTTCGTTACGTTATTTATCTTTATGATATGATACAAACTGTTGTTTCCATCAAATTCACTCTTACCAACCATACTACTGAATCCGGTATCCCATCCACCACTTATTTCTATATTATGTCTATCTATAACAAATCCAGTATTTGCATTACTTAGTCCATCGGAATTACTATATATTCCAACGGTGACTTTAATAACTACATTCGTTCTAACGTCTATAGATCTAGCGATCTCCATAGCCCTAGTTAAACTTCTAATAGGTGTAGTTTCTTTAAGCCCACTATTAGTGTCATTACCACTCTCTGAGACATAAATATTCCCAGAAAACAAATAAAATGTAACGCTATTTGTTGTGCTAACATTATTTGAGTTATCAACGGCATATACGCTTATGGTGTGTGTGCCATAGCTTAGAGCCATCAAATTAGTATTCCAGCTTGTAGTACCGTTCACTTTGCCATAACTACCACCGTCTAAGCTTAACCATACCTCTTTAACTCCGCTCCCTACGTCGCTTGCAGTACCGGTAACAGTTACATTCGCATCATACAAAATTTGCCCATTCGTTGGGGATACGATCACAACAGTAGGGGGGGTAGTATCAACAGCATAACTACTATCTTCGTTAATGGAAGTGTTAGTATTTATATTTATAATTCTTGGTGAAAGAGAGCAGTTGAGGAGATAAATTAGGCTTACTGACACAACAAAAAGCATAATAAAAATAACTCTTGCATTCATAGCCTACCTCCTATATTATATTAGTTACAAAACTTAGTATAAGACGAATTCTGAAACCTAAGAGCAAGAAAGTCAATATTTTACGGTAGTATATTGAAAGGAAGTACGGATACGTTATACATTTCACCCTTAACACTGGTAAGGACAATTTTGGGAACAAACTTATAAACAAGAATTGAATAATCAATTAGTAGGCAACATTGGTCTCTTTTATGTGTGTTATGAGTTATCAAAAAGAGGTTGGAACTGTTTACCTACTACAAGGAATGCAAAAGGAGTTGATATTGTCATTTATAGTTTAAAGGGTGATAAAAAATACACTATTCAGGTTAAATCTTTAAGTAAAATAAGTCCTGTGCCTTTTGGTAGTAAATTAGAGATTATGTGGGACTTTTTAATTAAAGGCAATATTCTAAGGCTAATACCGTTGGCAATAAAATTGAAACTAAAAAGGAAAAGAGAAAAAATCAAAAATCGTTCCATAGAAAACCCCTTCATTACAACTATCTTTAGTAGTTTATTTTTGATTAGTTAAAGTTATTTGGGCTATTGTTAGTAAC
>CAYYXA010000005.1:0-148457 GCA_964475465.1 uncultured Brevinematales bacterium | reverse complement strand
CATAGTTAGATATTACAATTTAAGACCTACTGAGTCTACATTTCTTTAATTACTACTTTAGAAGAAAATAACAATATTTTGGTGATAGAATAATTGAGAGCGCAAAGTTTCGGGTACAGTTAGTTCGGTGGAGGTTTATATTGATTTGCAAAGGTTTTTTGGTATGAGATAAAATGTTGGTATGAAAGGTAATGCAGGTAATACCTCTGATTCTGCTATAGTTTTACACTCAGGTGGGCTTGATAGCACTGTTTGCTTATTTTGGGCTAGAGAAAGGTTTGATAGAATTGTTGCTCTTAACATAACTTATGGGCAGAAGCATTATATTGAATCTTTTATTTCTTCTAGGTTATGTGAAGAGTTTGGGATAGAGAGAATCTCACTAGATATTTCAGGAATATCTCATTTATTTCAGACATCGTCATTAGTTGGTAGAGGAGAAATAAAAGAAAAATTCTATCCTGATAGAGGGATAATATCCACATATGTGCCTCTAAGGAATACGCTTTTTTCTGTGATTGCCGGTATTGTTGCCGAGAAGTTGGATATAACTAACATAGTTTTAGGAATACATTCTTCTGATTCTCCGAATTATCCAGATACTCGTCCTGAGTGGGCTTCTTCTGTTGAGGCCGTTTTAAACGCAGGTTCTAAGTTCGCTTTTGAAAATAAAAGAGTGATTATTCACACTCCTCTTGTGAACTTGACGAAGAAGGAAATAGTTCTGTTAGGTGCGAAGTTAGGAGTACCGTTTGAACTTACATGGAGTTGCTATTCACCTATAGATTTAGGTAATTCTGTGAAGCCGTGTATGAGTTGTCCTGCCTGTAATGCCAGGAAAAAAGCATTTGAGGAAGCAGGCATACAGGACCCACTCTCTTACTTTAGGTTTGAGTAGCTCAGAAGGATGATATTATCCTGTTTAGAATCTGGAGTAGTAGTTTTCTTTGTTCTTCCAGTGGTATATCAACTTTTATGGTTGTTCTGCCATCAGGAAGAGGCGTGGGAATTAAATTAACGTTTGTAATAGTTTGTTGTGCTGTTTTTGACACTATTATCGATGGATTTATTAAGTTTTCGAATTTCACTAGGTTACCTTGAATATCAGATGGGTTGACAAACCCTTTTATTTCTATTGATTGTCCTATGCCATCAACCTGGAAGGTGTAAATTCCGTGTATTGCCAGAAGTCCGTCAGAGTAACTTACGACAAAAGCATTCAAGGATCCTTTTGAATCTATGATACTTTCGTAGCTTAGTTGTCTTTTGCTAGTTCCGCTTTCTTTTACTGACATTTGTGGGATGAACGAAATGTCTCCACTTCCCATTGGTGAAGATATTTGACTGTCCAATGATATTGAAATATTTTTTGAAAACTTTAAAGAGTTTTTTGAATCAAAAAGTATTTTTACGTTTTTACCTACTAAGCTTTCAGGTTGAATGGTGTACATGTCTCTTATTGCAAAACCGTGATAACTAGACAGGATCAAAAAAGCCGTTATTAAGTATCTTTTCATAGAAAGATTTTCGTCAGTGCTGAGCAAGAAACTTTAAGAAAGCCTCTTAGAGTTTTTTATTTTTTTCAAACTTTTTAAGGGTTTTGGTTTCTTAGTTTTCAAATGTTGGGATTAAACTAGATAGGGTATTATATTTATCTACTAACTCTTTGTTTTTCTTTATGAATTCCTGAAAATCTTTTTGGTGTTTTATTACGTAGCTTTCAAAATCCTCAATAGTTAATCCAAATGTTTCTAAAAGCTTTTGTTTCTTGTCTGTTAGTTGAATCTCTATTTCTTCTTGGAATGGTAAGTTGGTGTTTTGTTGTGCTTTTGCTATAAGCTCTTTGCTCCAGTGGTAGTTGCTTACTATTATTATTGCCGAAAGTTCTATAAAAGTTCTTGGGCTTAGTTGGATTTGTTTTGGTGTTTTTAGTTCAACAACAATTTCGTTTAGTAAAGTTCTTAGTTGTGTTTCGAGTTCCTTGTCTTCTTTGTCTGTTAGGTTGTTTCCGCTTTTGCAGGCATTAAAGAAAATAAACAAAAAAATCAGAGTAAAAAAGGTTATTATTTTAGAGTTTTTCATATACTACCCCTAAAAAAAGTATAAATGTGATTGAAATTTATTGAAAAATTCCGACGGGAATTAATTCCAGGAAGAATTTGTTAGACATGAAATTAGGAGTGGAGCATAACTTTTGATATAGTTTTGGAAAAGAACTTAAATATATTGAAAGAGGTTTTTCTCTCCTTCATAATTGGGATCATAAAAGAGTTTTGGGGATAGTGTATGAAGAAAGTGTTTGTTGTTTTTGCCTTTTTGGTGATTTATGTAGGATTTGTTTTTCCGAATGCTGATGTCAGTATTGTGATAGGTGAGCAAACTCTAAACAAGTTTCTTTCAGCTATCGGAGTAATAGAGAAAGTTGAATCTTTCAATGTTTCTGGTATAAGTGGAAAGTATAAATGGACTGTTGAAAATGCTAAGATAAAGCTTTTACCTAATAAAGCTAGATTTGAAGCTAATGTTACAGTTTCATTTCTTGGAACACCTGTTCAGTATTCAACGCCTGCTTATGGTGAGGTATCTATCTTGTATGATCATGATGCTAACAAAATCAATATTAAAGTAAACAAGGTTGCCTTTGATGTTACTTTCAACCTTATGGGCAGAAATGTTAAGATAACGGAGGTAGATATTTCTAAATTCTATCAGATTGCTTTTTCATTTTCGGGGCCAAAACCTTTTGAAGCTGAGGTTAGTGCACCTATGCCAGACGGTTCTCAAAAGTCTATAAAAATAGAGTCTGTGCCTGTGCTTAGCATCCAGGAGGGCAAAATAGTTGTTGGGGTAGGGCTTAATTATATACCGAAGCAATGAAGTTTGGTTTTAGAATTGCCAGATTGCTATGTAGCCATCCCTATCACCTGATATTAGAAACTTTGAGTTGGGGGTTATTTTGAGAGCCATAATATCGTTTTTGTGCCATTCTAATGTTTTTTCTAACTTCATCTTGTTAAGATCCCATACCTTTATTTTTGTTGACTTGCCGCCACTTACTATGAATTGCCCGTTAGGTGAAAATATCCCAACGATTATTGGCATTTTGTCATCATCGTGAAGTTTACCAATTAAGTTGAAGTTGAAGTCCCAAATTGATATACTTCCGTCTTCAGAAAATAGAGCTATTCTGGTGTCTGAGATATCGGTAAACTCCAAAGGGCCAGCATGAGCTTTGAGAATTTTTACTGTAGTTAGGTCATTAGGTTTTAATACTTTAGATGTTTTATCTTGGCTTGCAGTGACTAAATATCCCAGTTTTTCGTTATATTTTACTTTCCATATCTCACTTTCATGAACTTTTTCTTGTTTCACTAACTTTAGATTATTATTTGTAAGTTGGATTATGTATACAAAACCTTTCACATCTGATGCAAAGATGGTATTGCTTTCTTTTGAAACTTCAATGCTTTGAATACCTTTGTCTGTTATTCTCAAGTTGTTTATAAATTTAAGTTCTTTTGAGAAGACTTCTATGTAGTCATAGCTACCTGAAAAGATGTATTGCCCGTCTTTAGAGAATTTCACAGGTGGTCCCCAGAGTGTGGTATATAGTCTTACTACAGAAGCTACTTCTTTTAATTGCGGTAGTCTGCTTATATCCCAGAGCTTTATAGTTCTATCTGATCCACCGGTAACCATGTATTTACCGTCCGGTGAGATGTCAATGTAATATATATAGCCGTTGTGAGCTTTGAGGGTTGTGATTGGGAAAAGGTTTTCGGAAAGTTTTTCTGCTTTATGTTCTTTTTCTATAGTTTCTTGTTTTACCCTTTTTTCAGTACATGATTGTAAACCTAAGATGAATAAGAGTATTATGCAAAAGCTTAAGAATATTCTCTTCATAGAACTACCTCTAAATTGATTATATAACAAGATTTTTCCGGTGGTAAAATTTCATGTTATGTCTACTCTTTCTTTAGATTTTTTAGTGTTAGGAGTACTATTATTATCTCGATAAAGGTTAGAAGTAATACGAGGATAGGAATTGATAATATTGCTTTGTTGTATGGTGAATTCTTAGATTCCTTATGAAAGGTGTTTTTAGCGCTGCTTTCAGGAGTGAACTTGAAAACGTATTCTCCTTCGGAGAGATTTAGTCCTATTCCTTTAATATATACTTCTTTCGAATCACCGCTTTTTAGAGCTTTTATCATTTCACTTTTGGTTCGGTTTTGTTCTTCTAGTTTTTTTATTTTTTCTTGTAGCTGTTCTATTTGTTCCTGCTTTTTGTAGCTGTCTATTATTCCGTTGGAACCAAATATGAAGAATATTAGTAGTATGAAGCTTAGAAGCAAAAGGCTAATACTGAAAACTAATCTTACTCCCATAGTATTTAGTTTCGGAATAATTTCATAAAACTACTCTTCTGAGATCCAGGTTCTTATAACTCTGGCAGCAATTTCAGGTTTCTCTCGAGCTAGGCTTATGATACTTTCAAGTAATTCCATTCTGGCTTTCTCTTCAACGGATAGTTCAACCATAGCTCCTTCTTGTTCAGCCGCTCTGAGTGCAGCTTCCCTCATAAGTTGCTGCTGTCTTGCAAGTTCCTCTTCTCTGAGTCTCCTTCTTCTAAGGACTTCTCTCATTATTGCTCTATAGAGTAGCATCATTAAAAATAGGACTATTAATACTAAAATAGTGGCTATGAGTATTCTTCTTATTTGGTACTTTCGTAGTAATTCTTCATCCTCCTTTGCGAATTGTTTGCTCCTATCGAATTTTATGAATGTGACGGTGACCTTGTCCCCTCTATAGGGGTTGTATCCTACAGCATCCTTGACCCATTGTTCTATGTTTCTGAGTTCCTCCTCAGTTGGTGGGTAGAATTTTCTTTTCACTTTTCCATTTTCATCTATGACTGGTTCACCGTTTTTCATTTCTACTTCCCATACACCGTCAACGGCTACTGCAACGGATATTCTGTTTATGTCATAAGGTTGGTTTTTTTGCTTAACGAGCTCTTTACTTACCTCATAGTTAACTATTTCTTCGTTTTTGTTATACGTAGTGAACCTATCTATTTTTTCTTTTATTCCTGGTGGTACATTAGCTTCAACACCTGGAGGACCTTCGGGAATGTAAGCTGGGCCTTTGAAATCTTCCTTTGTTACCTTTTTGCTTATAGGAACATTTACTTCTACCTGGCTTTCATCATAAGGTGTTAGAGGGTTGTCTTGCTTTACTACCGTGGGAATGATTTTGTTTTGTTCAATTTCCTTTCTATCCCACCTCATGTCAACATCAGCACTGACTATTAATCTATCGGTGGAGATAGCTTTGGATAGTGTGCTTTGTATCCTTTCTATTATTTCTCTTTTTATCCTTTCTTTTATTTTGATTTGCTCTTTGGCTGCTTTTATGTCGTCAGTCACTTCATCTCCTATGAGGAGGTCAGATAATACGTTTCCTTGGTTATCAACAACAACTATGTTTTCAGTTTTTATGTCTAAACCTCTTGATACCAGCTCGACTATTGCTTTTATTTTCCTTTTATTTTCTCTTATATCTGAGTATGGTGAAGGAGTTATAACAACTGAAGCACTTCTTTCGGTTTGATCTTCTTTAAAAAGTCTCTCTTGCTGAAATGGTACTATGACCTTTACGTCCTCTATGTCATCTATCATCTTTAGATGCCTTTCTATTTCTCCTATCAGTGCTCTGTGAAGGTTTACGTTTCTTTCAAAGTCCGTTGTTGTAAATGATTGAGTATCAAATAATTCAAATCCTTTTATGTTGTTAGGTATTATTCCTTCCCAAGCTAATCTCATTTTTGCTTTTTGCTTTATTTCTTCGCTTTCTACGAGGACAAATTTGTTATCTCTTGTTTCAAATGGTATGTTGAGTTCTGTAAGTTTCTTGGTGACTCTTGCAAAGTCTTCAGGAGATAGAGCTTGAGGGTAAAGTAAGACTTTTGTTGTAGGTTTGGAAACAAGTACAACTACGATTATTGCACCAATTACTGCAGCTATTGAGGCTCCAACAATTAATTTTGACGTTAGGGGGAGCTGATTAAACTTTGAAAGCAGGTTTTTTAGAAATTCCAAAAGCTCATTCATAAAATTCCCCTCCCGGCAAATATTATTTTTTATCTTTGATGTTTTTTCAAGTTGTTTAGGTCGTGTTTGGCTTCTTGAGAATTTGAGAATCTTAAAATTTTGTTAGTATTATTTTAGATTAAGGAGGGTGATATGAATAGGGTAGTTTTGTCGCTTGTTTCGTTTTTGATTTTATTTGCTTTTTCTGGTTGTATAATTCACATAAAAGAGACCCCTAGGAAAGATAAAGGAGGAGCTAGCGTTACACACGTTATAATTAACGAGAAAGGTAAAAAGGTTATAATACACGAGAAGGATTAATTTTGTTAGGTTAATTTGGTACGGTAGAGATTATAATCTTTGTTGTTTTTGAAATTCCTGAAATTTGGAAGTTAAAATACTATTTATGTCTTCTCTTAAGTTGTGGACAGTTATTATACCAACTCTTAATTCGGAAAGAACTATTGAAATTTGTTTAAAAAGCATAGTGGAGCAAAGTATTGGGCGTGAGAACATAGAAATACTTGTTGTTGATGGGGGGTCTAATGATAAGACTATAGAAATTGCAAATTTTTATGGCTGTAAGGTTTTGGATAATCCTCATGTACAACAGGAATATGGTAAGTACATAGGCTTGATTAACTCGATTGGTAAGTATGTTATGTTCCTTGACTCAGATGAAGTTTTACTGAATAAAAATTCGTTAGAAGAGAAAGCTAGGTTTTTTGAAAAATATGAAAATGTTAAGATGATTTTGAATAGTGGATACATCTCTCCTAAAGGAGTTCATCCTATTAACGACTATATAAATTCTATCGCAGATCCTTTTGCTAAATTTTTATATGATATTGATTGTTCTTACCCTAGATACACTGAATCAATCAAAAAGAAAGTTAAGTATTACGAAGAGGTATCAGAAGGTATCATAATTGACTTTTCTAAGGTTGACTTTTTGCCACTTGTTGATATGGCAGCTTCAAACTGTATCGTTAGAGAGTTTGTGTTTATGTCTCTCAAGGAGGATCTTAACAATGAGAAGATTATTCCATTGCTATTCTATAAGATCGTCTCAAAAGGTGGTAAAGTTGGGATGTTGAAGGATCATCCTGTTATTCATTACTCAGCTGAAAATATTAGAAGGTATATTAGGAAACTTAGATGGAGAGTGATTAACAATGTCCATAAGCCAAGTTACAGAGTTCAAGGACATGTTAGTATAGAGGAATTTTTACCAAATTATCTTAGGATGAAAAAATATTTGTTTCCTATTTATGCTATTTCTCTGGTTTTTCCTATACTTGATGGGATAATGTTATCTATAAGGCATGGAAAACTTGTTTTTATTTTGCATCCATTTTTCACTTTGTTTATTACGTTTAACATACTCTTTCAGTATTTCCTTAAGCTTCTCGGAATAACTCCTAAGTTGGCGGCCTATGGTAAGTGAAATTAGAGAATATTTAGTTGTCTTAATTAGAATATTTTTCTTGTATGAAGAAAAATAAGTTTATTTTTTTCTGTGGTACTGTAGCAGAATTTATAAAGCTCTTTCCTGTCATAAGAGAGATGGAATTGAATGGAATTGATTATGTACTTGTATTTACAGGTCAGAATAATATAGAAAGTTCAGATTTGTATCCTTTTATTACTCCTAAGGAAATATTGAAACTGTCTGAGAAACAACCACATCAATCACCTGTCGGGCTTTTGATATGGTTTATCAAAACATTTTTCATAGGCTTTTTCAAGTTGGCATCGTTTGTAAGAAAAAACAGAGAGCATGGTTTTGTAGTTTTGGTTCATGGAGATACTATATCGTCAGTGTTGGGAGCCTATTTATCAAAACTTCTAGGATTGGTAGTTGTACATATTGAGGCTGGACTTAGATCTTTTAACCTACTTAGACCATTTCCAGAGGAGATATCGAGGGTACTTGTTTCTAAGGTAGCTGATATATCTTTTTGCCCAAACGAATGGGCAGCCAACAACCTCAAAAATTCAAAGAAAATGAAGATATTTGTGACTGTTCAAAATACTCTTTTGGATAGTATGAATTTCTCATTGAGTAATAAAGTTGAGCATGAGATATTTTCAAGATTACCTGAGAGATTTTTTATTTTTGTTGTTCATAGGCAGGAGAACATTTACAACAAAGCGTTGGTTGAATTGTTGGTTAAGAAGATTTTAGAGATAAGTAATACCTTGAAATGTGTATTTATCCTACATAGGCCAACTTTACATGTACTTAAAAAACTAAACTTGATTGATGAAATATTGAGTAATCCAAATATAATACCTACTGAGAGGTTACCTTATATGGTCTTTGTTCATTTGCTTAACAAATCTGAATTCATAATAACTGATGGAGGGAGTAATCAAGAAGAATCATACTACTTAGGTAAACCTTGCCTCATACTAAGGAAGGAGACAGAAAGGATTGAAGGAATAGGTGAGAATGCTGTTTTGAGTAAACTTGATTACCTTGAAATTGAAAAGTTTATTTCATCTTACGAAAAATTCAAAAGGGATAGATTAAGAACAGATGTGTTACCTTCTAAAATAATCTTTAAAATTCTAGACGAAATGTTTATCAGTGGGCATGAAGAGATAGTGTAATGACTTTGCAAAGTTTTATTGTTGTAGATTGCTTTTTTATAGTTAAGTTCTCGTAAAAATATGAAGGTTCTACTTTACTAGCACTTTTGTAATAAGGTTACCTTTTTTGCTTTTAATTAAAACTAAATAAATCCCCCTCACTAAGTTGTGAGTACTGACTTCAAAAATACCAGTTTTATCTGATACAATCTTCAAGGTAGGGTGATAATTAGAAGTAAGAATCGTTATTTCATCTCCTTTTGATATGTTCAATATTCTTATATTTTCTCCTCGCCTTATTATCATTCTTTCTAAGAAAGGTGTAGGGTTGTTAAAAATTTGCTTGGCTTCTTGAGGAATTACGAATACTTTCTTCTCATATTTTTGACCTTGGTAGTTGAATTCTATGGTTATTTCGTCATTTTCTTCTGTTGGAATATCACCTGATTTGTTGAGATTGAATTCTCTATAGTACCAAAAACCTTGGTTTGTTATAAGAAATGATCTAAAAATTTCGCTATTTTTGGTTCTTAAGGTCATTTCGGTAAATGGTACTTTTTCTTTTGTTATTATCCAAAGTTTGAGAACTTCTCCTACTTTTTTGTATTCATTGTCGACTATTATGCTAGGGGTGGAGAATCCGTTGTATTTTCCCGGTGTTTCGTAATAATTTCTGTATTTGCCACCTAACTTTGTTGGTAAGCCGTCGGGTAACAGTGAAATCGTTCCATTGCTTTCGTAGTTATAGTAATTTGAGTGTGCTGAGGGGAAGATGTTTAGTCCTTTCATTTCAACTAAACTTAAAATTTTGCCACCGCGATAGGGGTGGTTATTCTTTAACATGAATAAGTGGTCATGCTTGATATCTCCAGTTTTTGCAATTAGGTACTCTCCAGGTGATAGCTCTGATAAATTAGTTGAATAACCGTAGGTTGATGAGTAGTAAACGTTTTCAGAAAGTTTTATGTAGTAATTTGTTGAAAGGTTCATTATGTGGAGA
This sequence comes from uncultured Brevinematales bacterium, assembly GCA_964475465.1. Taxonomy (GTDB): domain Bacteria; phylum Spirochaetota; class Brevinematia; order DTOW01; family DTOW01; genus JAPYWX01. The sequence goes on along the minus strand of CAYYXA010000005.1, from coordinate 138,767 downwards.
TATGTGTTCGTTATTGGTACGTTTGATTTTGAGATGTTGATTATTTCTATGTATTTGTCTGAAATGTTAGTTGAATTTGACAATGTGCCGCTCGAGAAGTAAGAAAACCAACTTTTTGAGGGGTAGAAACATATTTCGTTTATCATTAGATGTTCTTCAAGATTACTTATGCTAAAGATGTCCAGAGTTCTTGTTGAAGAGTGAATATTTTGGAATTTTGCTATTATTTTTTCGCCATTGTAACTAGGCACTATTGTGCCTCTAAATAAACTTCCAGATTCTCTGAATAAGAGAATTTCACCTTTGCCTAGGATAGTTATAGGTATTTGATTAACATTAGTTTGGATATTCAATAGTATTTCGATAGTTTCTGGGAATTTGTATAGAAGTTTGCTAAAGTGAATATATAGATTTTCATCTCTTATATATCCTGGTGATATTATACTTGTTGATGCTGTGTTTGTCTCATTTTCGCGAAAAGTTCTTTCAACACCAACAGAATCATCATTAATGGAAGGTAAAGAATCGATGACTATATCGTTTGATACTATTTTTATGGTGCTTATGTCTTCTTTCTTTATAGGTCCGTTTTTACCTAGATATTTTGTTGAAGAAAAGAGGATTATCGTGTTGGAGAAGTAAAAAGGCATTGATGAAGTAAGATAATCATACGGAAGTATTACTGCTACATCTCCAGGGTTGAGATAATAAGTGTAATTTATGTTAGTAGATTCTATGTCGTTTGATATCAGTGTTGGATTTATCTTGTAGCCTTGTATGTATATGTCATAGGCTCTCAAGTCTATCGTATAGGGTGAGTTGTTTATGATTTCTATGTACTGATTTTTTTCTTTTTCATAGGGGTAATTAAAGACAACTTCGCTTATCATTATTGGATGAGATATCGTATGAGATAGGATTGTAAACAAATGTATGATAGAAAGTATCAATGGAGTTTTAAATTTTGACATATGTTTATCTTAGTTTAGCATGGTGAAAAATTCAAATTTACTTGTTAGGCTATCAAACTATCTTAGTTTTTATTTCCTAAAAGCTCAAGTCTTGTTGAAATTGAACTTAGTTTAAAATAATCTTACGTTATAGCAAATGTTATTGATGTAAAGTCTTTTAGTATTTTTCATTTTTAGTTTTGTAGGGTTAGTGTTATTCAATTTTGTAAGAAGGTAATATTTGATGACAGTATTAGAGGATTTTAGGAAGAGAAATGTTCATTTTGGCATTGTGTTGAAATGGATTGAATTTAATTTATTGATAAAGGGTTTCTATTCATAAATAATTAATCCTGTTGAGGTGCTGAAATGGTTTCTGCTGTGATAGGTACACAGTGGGGTGATGAGGGTAAGGCTAAAGTTATAGATTTGCTAGCTTGTAATTATGATTACGTTGTTAGATATCAGGGTGGTGCAAACGCAGGACATACAGTAGTGATAGGAGATAAGAAATTTATATTTCATCTTTTGCCTTCTGGCTTGATGAATCCTAATGCTACAGTGGTAATCGCTAACGGTGTAGTTATTGATTTACAACAACTTGAGGAAGAAATAGAAAGTTTGGAAGTATTGGGATTTCCTACCAGAAACAGAGTTATAATAAGTGACAAAGCTCATATCGTGATGGAATACCATAAGATAATAGATCAATTGAGGGAGTCGCTTTTACCAAAAAAGATAGGTACTACTGCTAGAGGAATAGGCCCATGCTACGAAGATAAAATAGCCAGGAGGGGGATAAAGATCTGTGACCTTGTGAATTTGTCAGTATCGCAGTTAGCTGAGAAAATAAAACTTGTTTCTCAGGAAAAAGTTTTCTTAATAAAAAATCTTTACAATTACGGTTATGATTTTGATCCTGTTAAGCTTGCTGAGCAATGTAAAGAAAAGTTTGAAAATCTGAGGATAAGGGTAGAGAATACGGAAATTCTCCTGAATGAGGAGATAAAGAAGGGTAAAAATGTACTTTTTGAGGGAGCTCAAGGGGTTTTACTAGATATAGACTTTGGAACTTATCCATATGTCACTTCTTCTAATGCTTCTACCAACGGTATAGGGAGTGGCGCTGGAGTGACTAGGCTAGATAATGTTATAGGGATAGTGAAGGCTTATACAACGAGGGTAGGTGAAGGGCCTTTCCCAACAGAACAAGATAACGAAATTGGGGAGAAGTTGAGAGTTAGAGGTGATGAATTTGGGGCTACAACTGGTAGGCCAAGAAGATGTGGTTGGCTTGATATACCGCTTCTTAGGTATTCAACAACAGTAGCAAACGTAAATGAAATATTCCTTACGAAACTTGATGTTTTGTCAGAGTTTGATGAAATAAAAGTTTGTGTTGAGTATGAACTTAATGGTGAAAAGATGAGGATACCTCATTCTATGGATCCAGTAACGCTATATTCTGTTAAGCCTGTTTACAAAACGTTTAAGGGATGGAAACTGAAAATATCAGATGTGAAAAGCTTTGATGAGCTACCTTATGAAGCTAAGGAATACATCAGGTTTATTGAATCTGAGCTTGGTGTACCTATAAAGTATATCTCGGTGGGTCCGTCTAGGGAACAAACTATAGTTTTATGAGGCTTTTAGGATTAGATGTAGGAAGAAGTAGAATAGGTGTTGCATTTTGCGATACTAGTATAGGTATAGTTTTCCCTAGAAATGTAATAAACGTCAAATCTGAGGAAAAGGCTATAGAGGAGATTGCTAAGGTAGTTGAACAAGATAGAATTGATAGAATTATTGTAGGATTACCTTTGAACTTTAACTCTACAAGAAGTCACGTACAGAACTACGTAGAGAGATTTGTTAATCTTCTTAAGAAAAAAGTCAAAGTTGAAGTAGAATTCTTCGATGAAAGATTTACGACTAAAATAGCTTCGATGATGTCAAATAACAGCAAGAATATTGATTCTATAGCTGCTAAAATAATATTAGAAGATTACATAAAATTTAAGTCACAGTCTGGTGACCTTTATCCCTAAGAATCTGGATTTCATTAGATACTTGCAAAGAGGCTCTTTCGTTACTTTGCCAACGTTTTTAGTAGTTTTGTAGTTTTTGACTTTATATCCACTGGCATGTATTAAAAAGGCTTTGCCGCCTTCTATCTTAACTATTCCTAGATGTCCTATTATTTCATCTACTTTTCTGTCTTTTGGGTGTTTTACGAAAAATAGTATGTCACCATTTCTTAATTTTTTCTCAATCTTACAAATTTCACTTTTTGGTATGAATTCAAATCTATGAACTCTAGAGCTAAATGTTACTGATATTTTATCTGAAATTAAGAGTGTTATGTCATTACCGAGTTTACCTGTGGGAATTGCATCTTCGGCGTATTTGTACCTATCTTCGTAGTTAATTACAACTCCATTTGATATTATACCTTTGGTTTTGAATCTTTTCTCTAGAGCTATTTCTATAGAGTGTGATTCGTTTGTTGAAAGAGCTAACTCTATGACCCTGAAAACTAAGTAGAGACAATCAACCTTTTCATCGTGGATTATAACTTTTTGTCTGACGTAGGTGCCAAGAGGGTCAGGATCATAAGGTGTGCCTAGAAAATTTTCTGCAATTTCTACAATCCTATCGTTTATGCTATCCTGGCTGAAGGTAAAAGAGTAGGTTATTAATGTGAGCAAGACTATTAGGGTTACTTTAGTTATCTTCGACATAAGTCATTCTCCAAATCTTACTGTTTTTTAGGTATGTTCCACTTTTTTACGAACTTAGGTAATTCTCCTTTAATTTCTTTCCATCTCTTAAGCCATTCAATAGTATTTGGATCTGCTAAGTTTCCATTGAGAGGTTTTATCCCTTCTATAATGTACTCATCCGAAGAGTTTATGTATTCTAGAAATTTTTCTCTGTGATATCTTGAAATTACGGACGCAACTTTGCATTCTATGTAATTTTCATCAGCTTTGGGTTCTAATATTACTTCAGGAATTTTGTACTTTTCTTTTATTTTATCTTTGGCTTTGAAGCCAAAGTCATCAATTGTAATTCTTAAAGAATTCCATTCTTTTACGTTTGGAATAAGTTTTTCTAAAAGTTTTAATACTTTTTCTGTCATAATTAAATTTGTTTTTTTGGGTTTTAGCTCTTCTGGGCTAATTTCTTGTATCTTGTACTGGACACCTAAAGAAATAATTCCTCTAAATGCTTCTTCGTACCTCCTGATATCTTTCTTTTTGCCTTTTGTGTCAATCCCAGAAATAATCTTTTCTAGTTCTTTCAAATCTGTAATGCTTGTGTCAATGAGTGCGCCACAGATTATTATGTTGCCTATTATTTCACCTTTGCCTGTCTCGTCAATACCTATTAGGTATCTAAATTTGTTATTTACTTTGTTTAGTTCTGAAAATTCAAGGAAGAAATCTCTTAACTTTTCGATTTCTCTGCCACTTATGACAACCTTGCCAGATTTATAAATTATTACTGTAGAATTGTGAAGTGAGTATCTAGCAAGTTCGTATTCATTTGAGAGAGGCAATTTCGAAAATTGGTTTCTAAAAATTTTTTCGAACTCTGAAACGACATTGTTTAATGCCGATTTCCGTACTTTTATAACGGTAGTATTATTGTATGTTGGCATAGGAAACCTATTTTTTTATTTGTGGATTTGATAGCTCTTTTAGGTATTCTATGTATTTATCAAATATTTTTTGGGATGTTTTCCTTATTTCTTTGGCAGGTTCTTCGAACAGCAAGACATTTATGGAATCGGAAGCTTCTTCAAGTAGTTTGTCATGTGTTTCATCGAATATTTCGTCAAACAATAGTCCCCTATAGTATTCGTAGAGCTTTTGGTCAAACTTTTTGTCGATTTCCCTTACATCCTTAAAGACGTATATATGGCTATTTTCTTCTTTGTCTTTTTTTCTAATAATCTTATTGAGTTCTATGTCGTAAACATTGCCTATTGTGTCTTCGTATATCCCTATTCTTTCTAAGATTTCGTAAAGTTCGTACATTTCTTCGCTTCCAAACTCCTCGTCAGTTATGTAATAGTCCAGTAAATCTATATCTTTGTATGAGTAGAGTTTGAGGTCTTTGTACTTTTTCTTTAGATAGTCTGAGTCTTTTGCAAGTATGTCTTCTTCCAAATCTTTAACTAACCTTTTGTCTGTACCTTTCGGTATAAAAGTGTAAACGAATGAAAGCATTGGAGGTTTGGGCTTTGATTCATTGTAAAGCTTTTCGAGTGTCTCGTAGGATAGTACTTTCTCGTCTTCTATGATTTTCTCTATCGCTTTTGTTACTTCTATCATGTAAGTGCTTATTCTTGTTAAGAAATCTCTGTCGATTTCTATTCCTAGGTTGTTCAATTTTAGTAAGTTGATGAATGATTCTATTTCTCCTGTGATACTGCCTAATTCCTTAGCTTCGGATATTGTTTCTTGAGAGGTTTTTATATTCAGGTAATTTGCTAAAGTTAAAAGACTTGTTAGATTGTAGAAAGCAGTATCGAAAACTAAAGCTCTTTCCTTAGCTAGAGTTTCTTCATCAAAATCTTCGTATCTCTTATTAAAAAGATCTGAGAACATTAAAATGAAAATGAGGTAATTGAAGAAAGAATTAGCACTTATCTCGTCATTTGAGATTTTCAGAAGAAGTCTATTATCAACCATAGCGTAAATATTACAATATTTTAATCAATCTTTTCAAGAACAAAGGGGGCTTTGTTAAAAAGTTTAACTTTTCTTGAATCTACTTGAGATGGAGATGAAACGAGTTTCAACTGCTTTGTCTTCGTTACTAAGCCGCATCCTCTGATTTTACATTGGATAGAAAGGATTTTTCAGAAAGCTCTTGGAAGTATTGAAACCGGTAACCTTAACAATTATCATAAATAGTATGAAAATTTTAGTTGTTGAGGATAATCCCCTAAATCTGAAACTTTTTTATGAAACACTTAAGATGAAGGGATTCGAGGTAATTGTTGCTAGAAATGGGCTAGAAGCAATAGAGATATTAAAAACGACAATCCCTAACTTGATTTTACTTGATTTGTACATGCCGGGAATGAGTGGTTTTAGATTAGCTAATTTCCTATCGAAGGAAGCAAAGTATTCTCATATTCCGATAATAGTTGTTAGTGCTAGTTCTTCTGTTTATGATGTGAAGGAAATGGCTTCTTACAACGTTAAGGCTTACCTCGTTAAACCTGTCTCGCCTACCAAATTATTAGAGACGGTTAAGAAGGTAATAATTTCATTGGAGGCTCAAGAGAGTTTTCAAATATCTTCGGAAGCAAGATCTCAAAAAGCTTCTTCTGTAGTTACGAACGGTCAAAGTTTAGAAGATAAACCTAAGCAGCAGAAAGAAGTTGATAAGAAGGTGTTGGATACTGGTATAAGGGTGTTTGTTGATAATCTGATAGAAGGTATGGTTCTCGGAGCTCCAGTAGAAAGAAATAAAGTGATAATATATAGGGAAGGTACAACTCTTGATGAGAATATGATAGCCAAATTGAAGGAGTTAGGGATAAAAGAGGTTTATATATCTAAGGAAAGCTACGAATCATTTAAGGAAATATTAGAACTAGGAAACGAGAAGGAAGAGTTTTAGTAAATGTCGGAGCTAAACTCCATCGTAAGAGACATAGTGAAATCAGCAGAAGAGACAACAAAATTAAATGAGTTTATAGAGCAACTATTTTTTGTTTTGTCGTATCACTTGGATACAAAAAATTATTTCTTTCTAGAAAATGATAGGGTAGTGTTTGAAATAAAGGAAAGTGGTTTCTTTTTACCACCTGACATTCATAGTATAGTGGGACCTTTTTACAGTGAAAAGTTTTGTTTGGCAAGAACTGGAAAATATTTAGTGGCATTTGATGTTAATAAATCCATATCGAGGAGTAGTATAGAAGTGATAACAGCGCTGATACCTACTATTATATCGCATAAGACAAAATTTGATTTTGTTTACAAGTACCTTAAATATCTGAAATCACTAGTCTATGCGATAGAACCTCTCATTTACGAAACGGACATAAGGCAAGCAATGTTGCATTCAATGATATCCATTACTACGTTTACAGACATAGAGCGCATATTTGTAGCCTTGACGAGGGGACCTAGAATAAAAGTTATTTCTTCGGTAGAAGTGAATGATGAGCTGATGAGAAAAATAGAAAATGATTATCAAGAGTTTATAAAAAGTGCAATTACTGATAAAAGAGAGGTTATTTTTGAGATATTCGAGAATAATGTTAAGTTCCTCGCCACAATAATCCCGCTCGGAGACATAGAAAAGGTAAAAGGAGTACTTTTTGCTTCATTTAAACATGATAAGAGTGAGATTTCTGAAATGGACAAAGAAATACTTAAGATAATTTCATTTCTCGTGACGCATAGACTTAAGTTACACGAAATAAATGAGTACTTGATAAAAGCAAGGAGGGAAGCAGAAAGATTATCAAGGCTAAAGTCAGAATTTGTGGCTAATGTTTCGCATGAACTTAGGACACCATTGAATGCAATATTGGGGTTTATAGAACTCATAAAAATTGGTAACTTCCCTAAGGAAGAAGAACTAAAGTATCTTGATTACATATCAATGTCTGCAACTTCTTTGCTTAACATGATAAATAACATCTTGGACCTTTCGAAAATAGAAAGTGGTAGGATAGAGATACACCTTGAAGATGTGGACCTAAGGGAGTTCCTTGCTGAGGTATATAAAAGTTCAAAAATTCTTTGTCTTAACAAAGGGATAGAATTGCGTGTAAGGTTGGAAAAGTCATTACCTCAATTTATAAAAACGGATCAAATGATGCTAAGGTCTATTTTAACGAATCTTCTGTCAAATGCTATAAAGTTTACTGATGATGGACATGTTAGGTTAGATGTGTACAAAAGGAACAGCTTTATAATTTTCAGAGTAGAGGATACAGGAGTGGGGATGAAGGAGGAAGACATGGAAAAAATCTTTGATGCGTTTGTTCAGCTTGAAAGCGTGAGAAACAAAAGATTTCCAGGGACTGGTATAGGTTTGTCTGTGTCTCAAAAGTTTGCTCAAATGTTAGGTGGTAAGATAATACCTAAAACTAAAGGGATTGGAAAAGGAAGTATATTTTATCTCGTTTTGCCGATGAGAACATGAGTTTTAGTTTAACTAACTTGATTTTATTGCTTAAATCTTGAAAAAATTACATGAGGAGGGGATATGAAGAGGATTTTAGTATCTTGTGCAATAATTGGAATAACCATTTTACTGCTAGGATGTCCAAGAGGGAAATACTCAGGTGAGTACATACCTTCAACAATTTCAGGTCGGGTTAATACATATAACTCCACGCTAGTAGCGAGGTTAAGTGCTTACGATGAGGATAAGAAACTATATTATGCAACATTTAGGCCTATACCTCTTAAGTATCCTTACGAAAGAATTTTCGTTATTAAAGATATCAGGAATCTTAAAACAATATACGAGTCTCTAAAGGATTACATGCCTCCGGCAGTAAGAGAAGATACCATCTTCATTAAAGTTGGGGATGAAGTTAAAGACTATAGTTTCCTACACGACAAATCTGCTGTGTTGTTTACTCTAGGGGAAACGAAGTATAAGGTTGATTACGAAGCCAGAGCAACTAACATAAACCGGAAAGTATACGTTACCATAACGTATTCAACTAAGCCTGCAGACACAAAAAGTTATCCGTACATTTTGGTTTTGTTTGATAATCCTGTCAAAGATGATATAGAGGTTAAGTTAAATAAGCAAAATTAATTTTTAATACAAGAGAGGTATCGTAGCCTCTCTTGGGATTTATACATACTCCGAAAGCTTCTTGATTCTCTTTAGCATGTTAGGATGTGTTGTCATGAGTTCCATTATTTTTTCTCCTAGAGACACATTTATTTTAGCATTTTTCAGAAACTCTAACTCACTTCTATCTATGGTGAAGTTTTTGTTCATGTCGATTTGTGCTAGCTCTCTTATTTCATAAACCGAAGAGTTAGGATCGTTTAGGAAGAAAGCTTTAACGCTTGATGTAGCAGCTAACTCTTCTTCAGATTTCCTAGCAGATGAGTAGACGAGTTTGTACAGTGCACTAGCTAATTTTTCAGGTGGATTTCCTAACTTGACGGATCCATAGTCAGCCATGTATTCCCTAACTCTGGATATGGCCAAGACAAGCAAGTTTGATATAAAGTATAGAACCATGAACAAAAACCCTATTAAAATACTTGCCCCTCTATTTTCCCTATCTCCAAATCCCCACATGAAGAGCCAGGCAAGATTGTAAAGTATCATAGGTATAACGGAAACTAAAGTTGTGATTATCATGTCCCTGTTCTTTATGTGTGAAATTTCATGTCCCAATACTGCTTTTAACTCATCTCTGGTCAGAAGTTTTAGTATTTCCTGTGTAACTACTACTCTTCCATCTCTAACTGTTCTACCAAATGCGAAAGCATTTGCTATTGGCATGTCTGAAATTCCTATCTTAGGTTTTGATATACCGGCTTTTTCTGCTAGTTCTTCAACCATTCTATGTAGTTCAGGTGCTTCCTCTTGGGAAACATACTTAACTCTCATCGTCCACTCAATTATGTAGGGAGAAATAAGATATTGGATCAAAAGAATAGCACCAGCAACTGTCAGATTGAAAATCAGAGTTCCTTGGCCAACAATAGCAACAACTAGGTATAGTATTCCGAACAGAGCACCTAGGATAAACATCATTCTCATAGTTAAACTAAACATATCTCACCCCTCTTGACGGTTTATATAAATATACGAAATTATGAAATGTCGGATCAATAGTATTCTTTTGCCAATCTTTTTGGATATTATCTTGGGATTATTAGCATGTGGAAATGTATTATTTGTTTGAGTGGATACTTTATGTTAGACATGGCTTTATTTGTGCTACTTAGTTAAGATAGTCAATGAGATGATACCCTCAATTAAGAATCTAGAAATAATTTGATATACTTAAACGAGTATTCCTATAATGTCTCGTATGGAGAGGCAGAGAACAATAAAGGGGAAAATAACTTTCGAAGGCATTGGATTGCACACAGGAAAAGAAGCTAGTTTAACGCTAGAACCTGCTGATGAAGGTAAAGGAATTGTCTTTAAGATTGACGGTAAGGAATTTCCTGTAAATGTAACAAATGTTTGTGATACTCTTCAGAATATTTCTTTGTGTTTTGGTGAACGAAAAGTTATGACTGTTGAACACTTGTTTTCCGTTTTTACTGGGCTTGGTATTGATAATTTGGTTATACAATTTAACTATGGTGAAGAAATACCTATACTGGATGGGAGTTCGTACGAATTTGTTAAAGTAATAAAGGAGGTGGGTTTAGTAGAACAATCTGCAAGAAGAGAATATTTTTATATAGATAGGGAGTTTAGATATACTAAGAGTGAAGATCAGTACTTGATTCTCAAACCTAGTGATAGGTTAATTATTGATTACGAGATAGATTTTGAATTTATTGGGAAGGAAAAGTTAAGGTTGGAAATAACTCCTGAGACTTATGAAGAAGAAATAAGTAAAGCGAGAACTTTCGGTTTTTTTGAGGATGCTGAGAGATTGAAGAAGGCAGGTTTGGCTTTGGGAGCTGATCTGAGTAATGTGCATGTATACAGTAAAGCAGAGAGAAGATTCTTGAATAAGGATAGATATCCTGATGAAAGCGTTAGGCACAAAATTCTTGATCTTTTGGGAGCTATTGCGATATTCAGACCTTCACTAACTGGTGAATTTATTGCTAGAAAGAGTGGTCATACCATGGATATTGCTCTCTTGAGAGAAGTTTACTTTACTTATTTTTCTTACTGATTTTAAGAATAACCACAATCTCGCCTTTATTTAGGTTTTCAGTGAAGGATATCTCTTCGACTTTTGAATATATTATCTCCTCGTTGATTTTTGTTAGTTCTCTGAATATTGCTATTTCTGAGTTTGGGAAAGTTCCGGATATTGTTTTCAGGAATTCGTCTATGTTTCTTGAAGGGAAAAATAGAACTATTGGTATGTCTAAGGTGCTAAATTCTTCAAGCATTTTTATGGTTTTTTTAATACTTTTTGGTGGGAAGCCTAGGAAGATAAACTTGTCGGTAGGTATCGGTGAAACTGAAAGTGCAGCTGTCAATGCTGAAGGTCCTGGTATTGGGATAATCTTAAAGCCGCTCTTTAGAACACCGCTTACTATTAGTTTACCAGGATCGGAAATAGTAGGAGTGCCAGCATCAGAAACCAGTCCAATGTTTTTACCTTCGTTGAGTAACTTTATTATCCCTTTCAAGCTGTTTTGTTCGTTCGCTGAGGTCACTTTTATTATTTTCTTGCCCTTTATTCCATAGTGGTTAAGGAGTTTTAAGTGGTTTGGAATGTTTTCACAAGCTATTATATCAACTTCTTTTAGTATTCTAAGAGCTCTGAGTGTTATATCCTCTAAGTTACCTATAGGTGTGGAAATAACATAAAGTGTTCCTTTCTTCTTTTCCATACTTTTACGCTTCTATGAGGAGGTTCTTGACCTTTGTTGCTATTTCTTTCTTATCTTCTATTGATGATTCTGTTTCGTCCCATGTTCTACCGGCAAGGAATATGTGTCTTACATCGCCAAAGCTATCGACAACTGGGAAAACCATTATTTCGAACAAATCATCGGAAAATCTATCGCCAAGTTCGTACAAGTCTCTTATGTTTCCTTTTACTATCACTGCCTTACCTAAAGAAAGGAATTTCTCCCAGATTTTGTCGTTGAAGGTTATGTAGAATCCTGAAGTGTTGAAACCTACAGATTTGTTTTGTATAAAGCCATCTTCTGTTCTTCTCATATACATAACTTTTTTTACCTTGAGCTTTTGCATGATGTAATCGAAAATCTCATCTACAGTAGCAACATCTCTTTCCATCAAATTACCGCCTACATAAGCTAAGTTTGTTTCTATTTCTTCAAACTTGTATTTATTTTCATCTTCGGATGTAAGTTCTTCAGCAAGTTTCTTTAGTTCCTCTCTCTTCTTTTCATCTATTGTTATTGAAGAATAGCTTTCTTCGTAAAGATTTTCATTTTCGCTTGAAATTACACTTTGGATTTTTTCTACGTATTTCGCTCTATTATAGGCTGATACAGATACAATGAACCATATAGTTATGGTCAGAGCGAACAGCAGGGCTAAGAACAAAGTTATTGTATTCAAAAGGTCAAGTTCGTTGGCTTTCTTAAAGAAAAGAAGGGATAAATTGTATTTGTCTATCTTGTGGGACACGAGAAGTGAGTCTTTGGATATCTTTTTAACATCCTTGGGGCTAGTCATTCGTTCAAAATCTCTGTTTATCAATATTGTGTCTTGTATGAATCTTACATCCTTCATGGAATTTGGAGAGGACCTCAGAAACAAATCTTTGTACATGCCTAATGCTAGATAACCTAGGAATATACCTGAGGAATCGTAAACTTTTTTGATGGAGTAGATAACCTCGCCACTTCCAAAAAATACATGTTCATTTGTCTTCAAAAATTTTTGAGCTAACTCGAATTCTTTGAATTCGGTATCACTGTAATCAGATGAAACCAAAAAGTTTCCATCTTTGTCGAGCAGTACAACTTTGTAAGCATAGCTTATACTAGACCTTATCCTTGAAAGATAAGTTATGTATTCTCTTTTATTTCCTCCAACTTCCGTTTGAAAGAATATCAACCTTATTGTGGGATCAGATGAGAGCTTGTTAACAACTGAATAGATAGAATCAAGTACTTTTGTTATGTTCTTTTTTACTTCGAGTGAAACGCTACTTAGTTTGTTTTCTAGCCTCTTTTTAAAAAAACCTGTATTTGTGAGTGCCATATATATTACGAGTCCTGCAACAACATAGGATAAAACCAAAAGCAAAACTTTAGGTAAATGTTTAATCATCATAACCTCCCTGGCTATAGTCGGTTTATAGGTTTCAAAAAAATTATATACAAACTGTTCATTTTTATTCCATAATATTTTGAATTCAATGATAATTGCTAAATGAGTTTAGATCGTTTTATAATTCATGTTAGGAAGAAATTGGAAGAAGCCGGGATGGCGGAATTGGCAGACGCGCCGGACTCAAAATCCGGTGGTGGCGACACCGTGCGGGTTCGACCCCCGCTCCCGGCAAATCGTAAGTGAAGCAAGAATCACGTTTGATCACAAATAAGCTCGTTAAAATATCGTTTTACACCTTGGTGTTTGTTTTGGCTTTTGTGCTGTCTGTATTTTTTTCTTACATTCTTTTTTTTGAAAACAATTTAAGTCATATTGGTTTAGGCGTATTTTTTTGGAAGAATGTCTCATTGATTTCTCTTTTGGTAGTCATTCCTTTCTTGGTTGCTTATGTTCTTTTTTATGTTAGGAGGTTCTTAGTCAGGTATTATTATTGGTACAAATCTGATTTGAACGAAGCGATAATTAAAAGACTTAGTATTTTGGATTTTACAGTTTCTGTTTTTCTTACATTTTTCATTTTGTTTAATGCTAAATATTTTTTTCTAGCTTCATCTTTGGTAAATTTTGGAGAACTTAGTTTTAGCCAAGTTGCCGATTATCCGTTTCTCCTAAAAATTTTTACCGTTTTAACCTCTTATCTAGTTCTTTTGTCAATTTGGATGATATTACCAATCCTCCATTTTTCTCATAAAGCGTACCATGTAAGGTTTTTACCCTTTAGGATTGTTTCTCATAAGTTTTCGCCTGTTGTTGCTTTGCTATTTTTGATTTCGTTGTTTTTTGTTTCTTTTTTTGTGATTTTCTTAGGTATAGACTCGTTTTTAGATTCGAGGAACATTTTTTTGTTTCAGTTAGGAATTATATCTGGTGTTTTGCTAATTGTACTTTCTTTTGTTGCTTTCTTCAGGTTGCTTTTCAATAAGTCGATATCTATGGTTTGGTTTTACATAGTTGGTGTTTTGAATATTTTAGTGGTAGTTCTTTATTTCTTTAATGTAAGCCTTGATATAAAGATTTTTAGTTCTTCACTTTTAGAAAAGTTTTCTGAGAGATTGAGGAGTTCCCCTTATGTTCTCAAATTTAAGGCTGGAAGGATAGATTCTATCAGATTTGATATAAATTCTCTTAAGAGGTTGCCACTAGGTGAATTGAATTTTTATGAAAAGCCAAATAATTACCTTGCAATTGAATATTCTAGGGAAATACGCGGTTTTGATAAGTTATACTATTCCTTCATCACAGGGAAGATAGATAGTGTGTTCGCAAAGAGCTTAAAGGTAAGCAATGTATTAACGAAAGAAGAGGTGGAATTACTTTTCCCTTATTCTACAATAAACATAACTTCTTATAGCAACACTAACTACATAGTTATTTCGTACATTTATGATTTTGGTGGAATGAGATTTTTTTACGATGGTGGTACTATATTAGCTTTTAAGAGCGATATCTCAGGTGATTGGCTTACTAAGTTTTATAAAGGTGAAGTTAATTATCCGTCTAAGGGCCTTGGTACTAGGGATTATTTAATATTAGAAATAGTGCTGGAAAACCTTAACATTAAGCCTTATAAAAATTATTTCATACAGGTAAGTAATGATTATTTTTTAGTTCCTTTGAAACATCATTGCTTTGTAATTTCGAATAAAAGTTATCTTCTTTATGATGCTAGTGAGTTCGTTAGTTACGGTGAATATCCGTTGGTTTTGGGTAATGTAGTTGTGGCAATGAGTAATCTTTACGTAAGTGATCAGTTAGCGGGTTTCAAGGCTAGGTATTTTGATTTGGTTGGTTATGGTGCAACTTTGAGAGAAGCGATTTTGTCAATGATTGGCAATGCTGATTATTACTACAAAGTACAAGAGTTAGAGGAGAAAATGAAAAGCTTACGTTCGCTTATAGAAGAAAGCACAAACAAGATTGATCCTTTGATAATTAGGGATATTATGAATATCTTATCTTACTAGGCTATGGCTAGGAAATCTAAAAAAAATATTCATGACGAAATATTGAATTTTCTGTCTTCTTTGACGGCTGGGGAGGCAGTAGTACCAAAACCGCAGGTTATATCTTGCTATGAGGACGAGAGTCCTCAGGAAGTTCTTCAGAAATTCAAGAAGCATCAATACTCTAGAATTCCGGTGCTTAGAAGGAGCGATGACAAGATTATAGGGTATATTTGGTTCAAGGATTTTGTTTTTGAGTACATTTCTGAGAAGGGAAACTTTAAAATACCGTCAATAAGGAGAAATATCGTATTTGTTCCTGAGAACATGGATTTGAAAACTTTATTTCTCACGATGAAAAACAAATTTTCTAACATATGTGTTGTCGTTGATGAGTACGGGAATGATATAGGGATAGTGACAATTGAAGATATAGTTGAAAAGGTTTTTGGTGAAATAGTTGATGAGTCAGATGATATAGAGGACAGTGAATTTGAGATACAAAAAGTTTCGGATAACCACTACATTGTTAGTGCTTATGCACCAATAAAAAATGTTTTAGAGTTGATGAATGTGGAACCTCCAGAGGAACTTGATATGAAGACAGTTGCTGGTTTTCTGATGTTTTTGAGTGGTTCTCTACCGAAGTATGGGAATGTTTTTGAGTATAAGGGGATTATTTTCAGAGTAATTGATCTTGAAAATAATAGGATATCTAAGGTTGAGGTATTAAGAAAATGACAATTTTGGCTATAGAAACTTCATGTGATGAGACCTCTGTAGCTATAGTAAGAGATGGTAGGAAAGTTCTTTCAAATGTTGTGATGTCACAAGTAGATTTCCATAAGGAATTTTTCGGAGTACTTCCTGAGCTTGCTTCGAGAAAACATCTAGAGTTCATTGATATAGCAATAAGAAAATCTTTTGAGGAATCAGGGTTAACTATAAAAGATATTGACAGTGTGGCGGTTACTTTTGGCCCAGGTTTAGTTTCGTCGCTTCTCATAGGTGTCAATACTGCTAAGACTATATCTTATTTCTTCGATAAACCTCTTCTGAAGGTTGACCACGTAGAAGCACACCTTTTTTCGCCTATGCTGGAAAATGATGTTCCTTTCCCATTCATAGGTTTAGTTGTGTCCGGAGGACACACAAATTTGTTTATTGTAAATGATTTTTTTGATGTAAAACTTGTTGGGTATACGGTAGATGATGCAGTAGGAGAAGCATTTGATAAAGTTTCAAAGATGCTTGGTTTAACGTATCCAGGAGGCCCCGTTATCGACAAATTATCAAAAGAAGGAGATGAAAAGAGGTTCCAATTCCCTTTAGGAGCAATCGAGAAAGGTTATGATAAGTACAACTTTAGTTATAGCGGACTGAAAACAAGTGTTCTATATACTGTCAAAAAGTTGGGTTCATTAAATGAACAAGATATTAAGGACATATGTGCGAGTTTCCAAAAGTCAGCTATTGATGTCCTTTACTTGAAAGTAAAAAGACTTGTTGAAGAAACAGGAATTAAGAACGTTGCTATAAGTGGTGGTGTTTCTGCTAACTCTTATTTGAGGAAGAAGTTCCTTTCTGATAATGAGATAAAAACCTTCATACCTTCTCCTAAATACTGTACTGACAATGCTGCTATGGTAGGTTTGATTGCTCACTTTAAGCCTATAGAAGCTAAGCTATCTGATGATGTCTATCCTCGTATGACCGGAATAGTTAAGGGAAAGAGAAAGGTTTAAAAAATTAGAAAAATACCGAAAAAGTTAAGGATGAGTTTACAAATTACTGGTTCAAAAGTCGAGGAATCCAGAAACTTAGTTTTTGATTTGGTGAAGTCTCACATAGAGATATCTAGTAAGAACACATTAGATAAAGAGGAGTTCAGAGATATTTTGGGCAAATTTGTTAATGATGGTATAAAAGGTGAGATTGATCAAGATAGACTAAGGAATACAGAAATTGAGCGCTCAGGCAAGGATATAGAGGATGAAAAAAACATTAAGGACAAGAATGTAGTAGATGTATCAGCGTTAGAAGAAGTGATTAAGTTGCTTTCTTCTATAAAAGAGCATCTTGGTGCTAATAAGAAATTTGATGATGTTGTGAAGAACATTGATAAATTTATTGAGTCTTTGAAAGATAGGGGAAGTGTCAGCAACCTAGTATTAGCTAAAAATTTGCTTGGTGGGCTCTTGAACTCAAAGGAAATCTTTTATAGAGAAATTTTTGGTAAAGGTTCCTTGAACGAACTTCCGGGCAATTTGATAGAAAAGATTAATGGGCTTTTGCTAGAATCTAGAAGCAATTTTATTCAAAAAGGTTTTGAAGCAAATGGTGGTAAGATAAGTATCAATGCTCTGAAGGAATTAGTTTCTTATGTTAGTGAAAAGAGAATAAATAATAGTGTAGAAGGTAGAAAATACAATAATGTTGAAGAGAGAATAAGGATATTTGATTTTAGAAAGAATCCTGAAAATTTGTTAAAGAATGATAAGGGGGTGGAGAAAGAGTTGGCTAATTTGAAAATTAATAGAGTTCCTTTTGCTCAAGAAAATAATAACTTGGCTGGTTATAATTCAGATTTTAATTTAGTAAGCTCCAGCTTAGAGACTTCTAGTGACAATCTAAACATAAGGAAGGTAAAAAATCTTTCAAGCAAGAAAAATCTCGCATCGCTAGGAAATGTGGAACAGAGTTTTAAGAAGAATGTTACGGATGAAATGAGTAGTAGGAGGCCGGAAGTTTCTTTGATAAGCTATACACCTGTTGAATTTGATAAAAAAGGAGAGATGAATATGTTTAGTTCTACTAAGGCTACAACCTTAGGTAGTTATTTCAAACTGGATTTTGCTTATCAATTGAATCAGCTTGCTGGTACGATGATAATAAATCTGAGGAACAGCGTTAATGAAATGAGGATGACTTTGTTTCCACCCGAGCTTGGAAAAGTTTTTGTTAAGTTTGAATCGACGAAGGATGGTAAGATAGTAGGTAATATAGTTGTTTCAACGAAGGAAGCTTTTACTTTGTTCCAAGAACATCTTAATATCATTAAAGATACTTTACAAAACCAAGGTTTTCAGTTTGTTGATGTAAACTTATCCATGAGTAATGATAATTTCGGTAGTCAGAAAGATTTTAGTTCTATTCTAAGTGAAAGTGGTATTAGAGTGAATACTCAACATGTAGAAGTAAATCATGGTAATGCTTATCTGGGTCATCATAGGGAAAGCTTAGAAGATGCTACTATAAGTTTGTATGCATAATTTTTTTCTCTTTGGTTGATCAAAGTTAATACTTTATTTCCTTTATGTTCCTTTTCTTAAATAATTGTTAAGGTAGGAATTTTGCAAAGATCTTATTTTGCGTATTGAGGATAGCTTTAATGTTTGAGGTATTGTTTGACCGCAATTAACGAGGGTATGGCTTCATTTGGGATTTTATGATTGGTGGTTATGTTTGGGTGATACTAGGTATCGACTGTTATAGAAGCTTAGAACATAAATGTGCTTAAACCTTAACAAAAAGAATGGGAGACTTTGAATTTTTCGGAGTACTTGGTGCAATTTGAAATTGTTTATGTGGGTAACTTATATTTCCCTCCGATGAGAGTTCTTTATGTTTGGCATGGTGCAGTAGAGAAGGAATACAGGAGGATTTTCAGTGAATTTGTAAGGAAAGGGGTGGATTTAACAGTTATAACAGCAAAAAGATGGTTCGAGGCTTCGAAGTTCCAAAGTTTTGAATTAAGTGAAACTGACAGAGGTTATAAAATATATCCTCTGGCTACCGTTTTTACGAATCATATTAGAGCTTTTTTTTATCTAAATGTTTTGAGAATTATTAGGGAACTTGTCAAACAAAAGTTTGACATTGTCTATATAAAGGAGGAGCCATATTCTACAGCTTCGTTTATGTTGGTAGTGTTGACTAAGATTTTTTCGCCAAAATCGAAGATTATTGTTGAATCTGATGAGAATATACTTAAACGTCATCCTTTTCCTTTCAGTATATTTGAGAGATTTTTGCTAAATCACATAAATGCTTTGTGTGTTGTTCCTACCGAAGGGATAGAGCTTTATCGTAAAAAAGGTTTTGAAGGTATGATCTTCAAGGTTTCGTATTTTGTGAACGTTGAAAATTTTTTCAAAGTAGATAAAAGTGAAGTCTTAAAGAAGATTCCTGAATTGGATTTTGATGGTTTAAAAGTTGGTTTTGTTGGTAGGGTGTCAGAGGAAAAGGGTGTTGATACAGTAATAGAGGCAATTAGGCATTTGAAGGGCAAGGGTAAAGATAAGATAATGTTCTTTATTGTGGGAAAGGAATCAGTAGAATATTCTAATTTTCTCAGGAGTAAAATTAAGGAGTACTCTTTGGAGAACGAAGTAAAGTTTCTTGGACAGTTTGGTTATGATAAACTTCTTTACTTTTACAATGGTATTGATTGCCTTGTTTTACCTTCCAGAACTAAGAGTTGGTGGAAGGAGCAATTTGGGAGAGTTATAGTTGAGTGTATGGCTTGTGGTACTCCTGTTGTGGGGTCAGATTCTGGGGAGATTCCGGTTGTTATAGATAATCCTGAATTGACTTTCAAAGAAGATGATTATGTTGCTCTTGCCAATATATTAGAAAGGTTTTACGATGGAGTTTTTAGGAAAGAGGAATTTTCAAATCTCTTGATAGAGGAATCAAAAAAGTATTCTGTTGAAGAGGTTGCTAAGAATAAAATTGAGATTTTCGAAAGGATCTTGCAGTAGTAGGGAGATGAAAATGGGAAGTGCGAATATAGGAATAGATTTGCAGATGCTCAGTAGGCCTCAAATGACGGGAATGGGTCGATATGTAAGTGAGCTTTTGCCCAGGTTCAAACAGTATAAAGATTTTAATTGGGTTGAATTGAAGCCGAGGCCTATAAAACTTTATAGAACTATTTGGGAGCATACTATTCTACCTTTGAACTTGGTTACGAGAAAAGTAAATCTACTATTTTGTCCTGCAAACATTGTGCCGATATGGTGGCCTTCAGGAGTAAGGACAGTTTTGACGGTTCACGACGTTAGAGTTAAGGTTTTCCCGGATACTTTTTCGGAGGGTACTAGGCTTTATTATGAGTTTCTTCTTAGTGCAACTCTGAACAGAGTTGATAGAATAATCACTGTTTCAGAGTTCTCAAAGAGCGAGATAATTAAATATTTCCCGGAAACTAATGGTAAGATAACTGTGATATACGAAGCAATAGATACTAATAAGTTCAGATTTTTGAATTTCCCTAGGGAGAAGCAAATTCTTATGTTAGGAGCTATAGCAAGACACAAAAACGTTCTTAATACACTCAAGGCTTTCTCTTTAGTGATTGGCGAGATACCACATAAATTGATAATTGTTGGTAGTAGGGATTCAGGACTGCCGTTGGATGAAGATGTTAATGAGGTATTAAGAAAGATACCTAGTGATAGAGTTGTATTTACTGGAAAGTTGAGAGATGAAGAGATTATTGAACTTTACAATAGGTCAGAGTTTTTTGTTTTTCCTTCTCTTTACGAAGGTTTTGGTTTTCCGCCGCTTGAAGCTATGGCTTGTGGATGCCCTGTAATCGTTTCAAATGTTAGCAGTTTACCTGAAGTAGTTGGTGATGCTGGCATTTTTGTTGATCCTTACAGTTTTGAAGACATAGCAAGTAAAATGGTTTTACTTGCGAATAATGAAAGATTGAAAGAAGAACTAAAAGAAAAAGGTTTTATGAGGATCAAACAATTTAGTTGGGATAAAGCAGCAGAGGAGCACATTAAGGTTTTTAAGGAGGTATTAGAGGAGAAATGAAGTATAGAAAGTTGGGTAATTCCACGTTGGAGGTGTCGGTAATAGGTTATGGGGCTTGGGAAATAGGATGGGAGAATTACGATTTATCTGAACTTGAAGTAACTATTCAGAAAGCTGTAGAGTTGGGAGTAAATTTTTTTGATACTGCTCCTGTTTATGGCTTTGGGAAGTCTGAAGAAATTTTGGGTAATCTGCTTAAGCCTTACAGGAACAGAATTTACATAGCAACAAAGTGTGGTTTAAGGTGGGATGAAAACGGGAGGGTTTATAATAACCTTAAGAGTGATTCGATACTTTTTGAGGTTGAGCAAAGTTTAAAAAGATTGAAAACGGACTTTATAGACTTATATCAGGTTCACTGGCCTGATCCTAATACTTCTGTAAGCGAGACTTTCAAAACTTTAAGAAGACTGTTGGATGAGAAAATTGTTAGGTATGTGGGGGTTTCAAATTTTGGACCTAATTTGATTGAGGAAGCTCTTGAGTATTGCCCTATTGTCTCAAATCAGATTGTGTATAACTATTTTCAGAGGGGAATCGAAAGGGAGGTTATACCTTATTGTAAAGCTAAGAACATATCAATAATAGCGTATAGCCCTCTTTGTCAAGGTTTAGCTATAGGTAAGTATGATGAAAATACAAACTTTGAGGAGGGAGATTTTAGGCTTCTCAATCCAAGTTTTGGCATCAGAGATAGATTTGTGAGGAATGTTAGGAGGGCTAGAGAGATAAATAAGGTTGCCGAGAAATTGAATTTTTCGCCATCTCAGTTGGCTTTGGCTTGGGTTCTGTACGATGAGGTTGTGGCTAGCGCTATAGTTGGTACGACTAAGGTGAAGCATCTTGAGGATAATGTCAAAGCTTCTGAAATTACTATCGATCAGAATGTTAAGGGAGAAATTGATTCTATACTGACGGATCCTGAACTGTTCTCTTAGGTTTCGTTTACTGGCTTTTTTGATTATCGCATATACTTGCAAAGTTGAAAAAGTTTGATTTTTTTGTAAACAATCTTTGTATGGCGGCTAATATAAGAGCACTTTTTATAGAAGATGATATAGATATAATTAACTTGACTAAAGGTATGTTGGAGAGTGAAGGAGTTGATGTTGATATTGCAATGAGTGTCAAATTTGGCATAGAGAAGATAAAGACCAATAAGCCTGATATTGTTTTGCTTGATTTAATGTTACCTGACGGTGATGGTAGAGAGATTGTGAAATGGATAAAACAAAACAAGAACTACTCAGATATACCAATTATTGTTATTACTGCTAAATCGAGTGAAGTTGATAAGGTGCTTTTGCTTGAGTTGGGTGCTGATGACTATTTGACTAAGCCATTTAGTGTGAAGGAGCTTGCGGCTAGGATTAGAGCCGTACTGAGAAGGTATAGCTCTGAAACTTCGAGGGATTTTTTTGTTCTTGAGGGGTTAAAAATATATTTTGACGAAATGAGAGTTTTAATAGATGATGAGGAGGTTCAACTAACCAAGAAAGAATTCCAGATACTAGAGTATCTTGCTAGAAATAAGGGGATTGTTTTGAAAAGAGAAAAGATATTAACGGCAATTTGGGGAGTAGTTGATGATATTGATGAAAATAGTAGAGCTTTGGATGTTCATATAAACAACATAAAGAAGAAGCTGGGTAAATATAAGGACCTTATAAAAACGGTTAGAGGTATTGGTTATAGGTTTGGGTAAATTATTTTTTCTCTATGTCAAATAAATTTTCGTCTTCTTCTTCTTTTATTTTTTCAGTTTCGGGTTTGAGTTCGTACTTTCTTCTCTCTGAAGGTATAATTCCCTGAGGTCTAAATATAATCATTAATAGCATTATTAGCCCAAATGTTAGCATTCGGAATTCTGCTAGCTGTGAGCCTAAGAAATCTCTCAGTAGTTCAGGAACACCATAGAATAGTATTGCTCCCACTATTGTGCCAGGTATACTACCAATTCCACCGATTACAACTATTGCCACTAGGAGTATAGAATCCCAAAAAAGTATTAGGTTAGGGGTTATGAATTTTATGTGGTGAGTATATATTATTCCTGCTACTGCTCCGTAAATCCCGCTTATTACAAATATGAATAGCTTAAGTTTTGAAGAGTTTACTCCCATAAGTGAAGCAGCTATTTCGTCTTCCCTTATGGCAACTAGTGCTCTTCCAATTCTCGAGTGCTCTATCCTATATGATATTAGTGCTCCTAGACCTACAGCTATCAAAGAGAAGATATATACCTCTAAACTTGAGTTTAGAGAGAATATACCAAAATCTATATTGCTGATTTTCTGTCCCACACCTGGTAATCCTCTTGGGCCATTTGTTAATGGATCTAGATTGTTAACTATTATCCTGACCATTTCGCCGAAGCCTAATGTTGCAATTGCTAAGTAATCTCCTCTTAATCTTATTACTGGTAGACCTATGATGAATCTGAATAGCATTGCCATAATAATGGCAACTAACGAAGAGATAAGAAAATGATGACCATTCACGCTCATTATTGCTGCTGTGTATGCTCCAATTCCAAATACCCCTATAAATCCTAAATCAAGAAGCCCTGTGTATCCAATTACTAGATTCAACCCTAAAGCTAGTAATAGATATACACATACTTTTATTGATACATCGAGATAGTAACTGGTCGCTCCTCCTATAGCTAAGTAATGAATTATGGGTAATATGGCGATAACTCCTAATGTAGAAAGTACGATGATGTCCCTTCGGGGAAGGCTAGAAAATTCATCTCCTACTCTCTTTAGCATAAAAATTAATTTTAAGGCATTGGGAGTTTTAGTATCTATATTTGAAGAGGTTATGTCTTTTATATTGAAAGTATTCTTACCAATCTGTATATGGTTTCGTCAAAATCTTTTTTCTTTTCGAACGCTTCTTCTAGCGGTACTGATACAAGCTCATTGGAAATGATACCGACCATTTTGTCCGTTTCTCCTTTTATGAGTAATTCAACAGCATAGGCTCCTAACCTTGATGCATACATTCTATCAAGTGCAGTTGGTGATCCACCTCTCTGTAAGTGCCCTAGTATGGTAACTCTGGTTTCGAATCCTGTTTTGCCCTGTATATACCCTGCCAGTTGCATTACATCCATCCCTAATTTAGCACCTTCGGATACAACTATTATGCTACTGGTTTTTCCTCTTTCCCTTCCTTCGATAAGTCTATTTATTGTGTCTTCTATGTTTACTTCTATTTCTGGTATAAGCACGTCCTCAGCTCCTGAACATAGAGCCACAGCGTTAGCTATATATCCTGCATCTCTACCCATCACTTCAACTAAGAAAAGCCTTTCATGAGACGTTGCAGTATCTCTTATTTTGTCTATTGCGTCCATTGCAACATTTATTGCTGTATCATAACCTATTGTGTAATCTGTACCTTTTATGTCATTATCTATTGTTCCTGGTACACCTATTACCTTTATCCCAAAGTCTTTTGCTAGTTGATGCGCTCCTCTAAATGAGCCGTCTCCGCCTATAACTACCAGTGCATCTATACCATGCTTTTCTAGGTTTTCAGTTGCTTTTTTCCTTACTTCGTATTGCTTAAATTCTGGTAGCCTTGCAGTGTATAATATCGTTCCCCCTTTATTTATTATTCCACCTACAGACGAAACGTTTAGTTCTTTAATATCACCGTTAACTAGTCCTTTGTAGCCTCTATATATTCCAAAGACCCTTAGGTTGTTGTATATAGCATATCTTACAACAGCTCTTATACATGCGTTCATCCCTGCTGAGTCTCCGCCACTTGTTAAAACACCTATACTTCTTATTTGCATTTTTGCCTCCTAAACAAAAAGATGAATAGTTGATTGAAATTTTTAAATTTCAGTAGTTTCTATTTCAAACTGTGTTTTTTATTTACTTTCTATATTCTTTTTGTCCTGAAGTTAGTGCCTTGATTGGTGTAACTTTCTGGCTTTCTCATTTATCGTAATTTATCGTTAGAATTTATACTGAGTCAGCTATTACGATTTGACTATTAGATGATGCTGTTTTATATTATTTTATTACTGACTGAATGGTCAGTATAGGAGGATTAACCGATGTGGGGACTTCTTAAGGGGCTAATAAATAATATACCTGCGGTTATAGTGATTATTTTTGCTGTGGTGATGCTAGGGGTTGTTGCGCTTACTAGGTTGCCTGTTGATTTATTTCCTAATATAGAGTTTCCTGTTATAGCCGTTGCGGTTGATTATCCTGGGGCTACTCCTGAGCAGGTGGAGGAGAGTATAGCCAGAATACTTGAAGGGCAATTCCAAACTATAAATGGTGTTAAAAATGTCACTACTCGGTGTTTTCAAGGTAGAGCCTTTTTTATTATAGAGTTTGGGTATGGTTCTGATATAGATGCTAAGGCTAATGATGTAAGAGAGAAGATAGATTTTGTAAATAGATTTTTGCCGGATGGTACTGATAAACCGATCATATTTAAGTTTGATCCAAATGTTTTGCCTATAATGAGTATCTCTGTTTCTGGAATAGATGATCTTTCTGCTCTCAGACAAATTGTTGAGGATAATATATCAAAGTATATTTACCAAGTCGAGGGTGTCGCTAATGTTACGATTGATGGCGGTTATCAGAAAAAAGTTTTTGTTGAGCTTGATAGAAAGAAACTTGAGGCTTTTAGGGTTTCTTCAGCTGATGTGTTAAGAGTGTTGGCAAGTGAAAACCAAGAATTTTCTGCAGGTTATGTTGTTGAGAACTACAAGAAGATTAATGTTAAGTTTGATTCGAAGTACAAGTCGATAGATGATATAAAAAATGTGGTTATTGCCAACAGAGGTGGATATAATGTCAAGGTTGGTGATGTTGCAAATGTTGTTTTCAAAAATGATGTGGAAAACGCACCAATAGTGAAGGTTAACGGCAAAAGTGGTGTTATTATCTCAATAAACAAAAAATCTGA
This sequence comes from uncultured Brevinematales bacterium, assembly GCA_964475465.1. Classification (GTDB taxonomy): domain Bacteria; phylum Spirochaetota; class Brevinematia; order DTOW01; family DTOW01; genus JAPYWX01. The sequence goes on along the minus strand of CAYYXA010000005.1, from coordinate 113,080 downwards.
TTTCAGTACCGTTACTGTCTCCGAGGCTATAAAGAAAAAACTTGAGGAGATTAAAAAACTTTATCCTAACTTGTCTTTTGATATAGTAGTGGATCAAGGTGCTTTTATCGTCGATTCTATAAACAATGTGAGGAATAATGCCATAAATGGAGCTATATTAGCTTTTATAGTAGTTTTTCTATTTTTGGTATCTCTGAAAGAATCTGTGCTGATAGCTTTGGCTATACCTATTTCCATAGTTGTAACACTTGTGATAATGTATTTCCTTGATGTTTCGTTAAATGTTGTATCTCTTGCTGGTATTGCTTTAGGTGTTGGTATGACAATAGATAACTCCATTGTGGTAATAGAGAGTATATATTTGCATAGAAAGAGGGGTAAAAGCATTGTGGATGCTGCTTTTGATGGGACTAGAGAAGTAGGTACGGCGATATTAGCTTCAACGCTGACAACTGTTTTTGTTTTTTTGCCTGTTGTCTTTTCTCAGGGGCTTGCACAGCAGATATTTAGAGATTTAGCTTTAACAGTTAGCATCTCAATTTTCTCCTCTCTGTTCGTTGCTGTTTTGATAGCACCACCTCTGATGACTATTGATTGGAGATTTATCGAAAAGTTAGACAGCAATATAATAAAAACTAAATTCCTTTTCTTCTTATTTGATTTTATAGAAAACTTTAGAGATGGTATTTATAGTAGGTTATTAGGTAATTTACTTAACCTCAAAAGGAGTATATTGGCGTTTACTGTTGTATTTTTAATACTTGGAGTGATTTCTTTTATCTATGTAGGTAAGGAGTTGCTACCTACTACTGATAGTGGTGACGTTACTGTAAGGATAGCTTTACCTCCTGGAACTTCTAAAAATATTACTTATGAATACGCTGAAAAATTGAGTGCTTATCTTTCTACGAATCAAGATGTTAGCATATATTATTATGTAATAAATGTTGGAGGTTCCAGAATATTGACGACTAGAGGAGGAAGTGGTGAGAATGTTGTTAATTTTACAATAAGACTTAAACCCAAGGAACAAAGATCTGTTTCTTCTGAGGAGTTTGCTTCGAAATTGAGGAAGTTTTTGTTTGCTACAATACCTGGTAAAACAGAGGTTAATGCTAGTGAGGGTATTAGGCTACCTGGTAGTGGTGGGGCTGCAACAGATATAAAGATTTTGGGTAATGACATTGATACGCTTCAAAATATATCGAGTCAGATAGAGATGGTGTCTAAAAGAATACGAGGTGTAGAAGAAGTTAAATCATCGATTGATGATGTTGTGCCTGAATATTTATTAGTTTTTGATAGGAGTAGGTTAGCTTTTTATGGTATATCTTCATCTGTAATTGGTAATGTTTTGAAATCTAGTTTCCAAGGGACTATTGCTTCGTTTTATACAACTGGTGGTAAACAATATGATATAGTTTTACAAATTAAGGGGAATGAGAGAAAATATCTAGAGGATATTTTGTTTAGTTATATCCCAACGGTTAGTGGTATCGTTCCTATCGTTGACTTGGTTAGAGTTTCGAACGACGTTGCTCCTAGAATGATAATGAGAGAAAACGGTAATAGAGTTGTTTCTGTTTCTGTTGTTTCTTTTGGTGTGCCACAAGATAAGCTAGTCTCTCAGATATCTGAAGAAATAAAAAAATCTGTTTATATTCCACTAGATGTTGTGATATCGTATGGTGGAGCTTTTAGGGACTTGCAGGACGCTTTGAGAGATTTGCTTTTAATTTTTGCTTTGGCTTTCTCTTTGGTTTATGCTACGATGGTTGTTCTATTTAGATCATTCAAGGATCCATTCATAATATTCTTTACTGTACCTTATGGCGTTCTTTCTGTGCTTATACTTTTTTTCATTTTCAATCTAAGGTTCAACATAATTGCTGGTATAGGTATTGTTATGCTCTTAGGTATAGTTGTTAACAATGGTATAGTTATGGTTGATTACATGAATCAGTTATTGGAGAAAGGGTATAAGCTGAGAGATGCTGTGATAGAGGGTGCTAAAAGAAGGTTTAGGCCGATATTGATGACTTCACTAACATCGATAATTGGCGTTTTGCCATTATCATTGGGTATCGGTTCAGGTTCTGAGTTGTTCCAACCTTTGGGGTTGGTATTGCTACTTGGACTTTCTTCTGGTATGTTTTTTACTTTGTTTATAATACCAGTCGTATACGAGTACTTTAATAGAAAGAATTTTGCATAATTTATACTTTCTTTGATTTTTATGGCTACCTTGTATTTATATGCTGGGACTTTCCTGGAGTTTCTCGAGTAGAATGGTAGTAAAGGTTTGTTTTAGAATCGTAACATGAAGATAAGGTATGCGTTTTCGTATCCTCTTTTCATGGACAAAGGTGGGGGACCAACACACATTTTTGAGCTATTGAGATGTCTAAAAAAATTAGGATACCAAGTTGAACCTTTAGATTGGTATTCAAGTGATGTTGATTTTGATGTATTGGTATTATTTGGTTTTACTCATTTTAACCCTGAAGTTATATCTTTTCTAAAAACCAGAGGTGTTATAGTTATTTCAGAGCCGATATTTGTAAGAGTTAGAGGGTACTTATACTATGGAGTTTCTCGTTTCTTAAGTTCGTTTACAAGAAATGTTTATAAAATTCAGTATGAGAATTTACATCTTTGTGATGCTTTGTTCCCAAATTCAAATTTTGAAAAAGAAGATCTTCATAGGTTATATGGAGTACCTAGAGAGAAAATGGAAGTTGCATATTTAGGTATTCCTAGCTATATCCTTGAAGAGGGGGATAAAGTTTCTAAGGATCTTTTCTATAATGAGTACAAAGTATCAGACTTTGTTTTTTGCCCATCTGCTAGGATATCGGTAAGAAAAAACCAAATAAGTCTTATAAAGGCTTTAAAATCAACAGGAATCAAATTAGTTCTTACAGGCTGTAATGATGTTGAGGATAGTATAAAAGACGAGTTTGAGAAATTGACAAAGGGAGACCCGAATATTCTCTGTCTGCCTTTACTTGACAAAAGTATGCTTATTTCTGCCTACAAGAATGCTAGAGTTGTTGCCTTTCCTTCTTTAGCAGAAACGGCGGGGATTGTTGCAATCGAAGGAGGTTACTTAGGTTGTAGGCTTGTGCTGAGTGATATTCCGGTTTTTAGAGAGTATTTTTTGGATTATCCGATTTATGTGAATAATAGAAATCTGGATGACATCCAAAGAAAGATAATTAAGGCTATAGGTGAGGAATATGATCCTTCTGACTTTAGAAAGTTTTTACTAGAAAATAGATCATGGGAAAAACATGTAAGGGTTGTTACTTCTACTTTGGAGAAGTTATATGAAGGTAATGTGAGGTCATAAAATGGGTGTGTTCTTGCTACGTTTAATGATGAAAGTAATTTGATAGTATTGTTGGTTAAATCTTAAATTGAAATCGTTGGTGTAAGGATAGTGGTTTCGTAGGAATGGTTCAGTAGATCGAACGGCACAGGTACTTAGAAGTTATTCGGAAAAGTTTCTAGAGATCTTAGTTCTGTGGAAAACTTAAAGAAGTAATTTTGTGTGGAGGGAGATATGGAGGGTAGAAGATTTGTTACGCTTTTTGGCAGGGGATTCTATCCTTATAACTTTGAACTTGTAAAAATGCCAGGGCAAATACCTTACAACCTTTACAGAAAATACGGATACAAGTCTTCGTTAGTTTTATACAAGAAATCTTATAGGATTTCGCCGGATGTTAGAAAAATAGTAAGGGGGCTTAGGATATTTTTTATCGATTACGAGGGCAAATTTTGGGGGCTGGATAAGTCTTTGCTTAAGTTCCTTTTTAGGTATGCAAAAAGAATAGATGTTCTACACAGGTTTCACTATTCTCTTCAAACAATGATATATATCATACTTTACAAACTTATAAATCCAAAAGGAATAGCTTATGTTACACTTGATAATGATTTAGGTAGCCTGAAAGAGTATCCTCACTCCTTGCTCCTCAAGCATCCTAAAAACTTTGTAAGAAACTTCATTGCTTACAACATTATTGAACCATTGTTTCTTAGGAAAGTCGATTTGCTTTCTAATGAAACTAGGCAAGGAACCGAAAGGTTAAAAGCTCTATATAAAAAGTATGCTCATAAGTTCTTTTATCAGCCATATGGTATTGACGAAACGTTCATAAAAGAAAAGAATATAACTGTTAAAATGTTTGAAGAGAAAGAAAATATAATTCTGCATGTTGCAAGAATAGGGGTACCTCAGAAAAATCAAAAGATGTTGTTGGAAGCTTTAAGTAAAGTTAATCTTAAGGATTGGAAAGTTTTGATTGCTGGACCTTATGAGGAGGCTGATGAGTTTCTTAGATTCGTTGATGAATTTTTCAAGAGATATCCACATCTCAAAGAAAAAATAACCTTTCTCGGAAACATAGAAAAGAGAGAAGAACTTTATGATTTGTACAACAGATCTAAAATATTCGTAATGACATCTAATTTTGAGAGTTTTGGGATAGTTATGGTTGAGGCAGGTTACTTTGGTAACTACGTTTTAACAACTGACGTTGCAAGTGCTATGGATATAACTGATGAAGGAAGATGTGGGGATGTGGTTCCTGTAGGGGATGTTGATGCTTTTGCGATGAAGCTTCAATATGCTATAGACCATCCAGAGTACATAAAGGAGAAAGCTGAAAGGATGAAGGAGCATGTAAGAAACAATTTTCTCTGGGAAAAAATTGTAGACAGACTCCAGGAACAAATAGAGAGGCTAAAAAAGTAGGAAAATTTTGTTTTTGGGACTTTCATTTTTTTATTAGCTTTCTAGCGAATGACAGAGTAAGTTTGAATATTTCCTCTGTGGTTTTATCTTTTGTAATAATGAGGAAGAGGATGTATATGATCATTCCTATACTGGATGCAAGAACTAACGTAAGGAGCCCTTTTATTGCAATGTATGATGAGGTTAAGTGTGTCATTTCGGCAAATTTTTCAACGTATTCTTTTGTAAAGAAGATAGCAAACGAAGATAGTAGAGATGCTATAGCATACTTCCATAGTTCAGAAGTTAGGAGTGGCAATTTCTGTGTAATAGTGAATGTTGATATTGTAAAAATGAGTAAAGAAGTTATTTCAGCTACTACTACTATGATTGACATAGCTATGTAGGAATATTTTGGTACAAAAAGTATCCCTAAGATGGGAATTGTCAACCATCCTATTAAGTTTCCCAGAAGCACTATCTTTTCTTTACCGTGGGGAAGTAAAAATTGAGATTCTAGGATGTTTCTCATTATTGTTACTATGACTATTGGAGAATTTAGTGTTAGAATGATTGATGCGGCTAAGAATTTTTCTCCCCCAAATATCATTATTACTTCTTTTGATAATCCTAAGATTATGGGAAATGTTGCGAATGCTATGAAGTAGACTAGGTTTATTGACTTGGATAAAAGATTATTGTACTCATCAATCATGTTTTGGCCTAGATAATACGATAACCTAACGTAGTTTACGTTTATCAGGGAGTTTATAACGAAAAGTATTAGGAGTATTATTTTTTTCGCTGTTGAAAAAATACCAACTATTTCGTCGTTTTGTATGAATCCTAGTAGTATTATATCTATCCCGCTGTAGAGAGTGCTGAATATTGAGGATAAGAAGAATATTAGAGTAGATTTTAAATGTTTTGAGATATTTTCTGTTGTTATGTTTACGGTTACGTACTTTTTGGAAAGAATGAAGTCTAGTATGTATGGGCCGAAGGCTGCAAATGACACGATGGCTCCGTACCTTATGTAATCATTGGAATCTCTAACTAAAAGGAAAATTAAGATTAAGGATAAAGCTTTAAAAGCTACATTTCTCAGAGAGACGTACTTAAAGTTCTCTATTCCAATATAAAACCAAGGGATATTCATGAAATTAAGTAGTAGCATCAATCCTATTGTAATAAAAAGAAGAATTTCACTTCTTAATTTACCAATGAAGAGGGGGCAAATTAGGTATCCTAATGAGGCTATAATGTTTGAGATAAGGTACAGCGAGAAAATTTCTGAAAATATCTTGTTTAACTTTTCTCTGTCGTTTCGTGCTTTTGCTATTTCTCTTATGGCATATGAGTGTATTCCTAGATTTGCGAAGATTACAAAGTACTGTACAAATGAAAGAAAAAAGTTTACTTTCCCGAAACTTTCTGGTCCGAGGACTCTCGTTAAGTAGGGTATTGTTATAATTGGAAAGCCTATGTTTAGGAATGTTATGAGTGCGTTATAAAAGTAATTCTTTTTTATGTCACTCATTTCTTTACCTTTGTTTTGGGGTCTTTGATCATTTTAGGTTGGATCATAGTTAAGAATTATTTGATGTTGTCAATTATCATTTTTGTTCCAATCACTATAAGTGCTATGCCGAAAATCTTAGAGAGCAATTTTGAATCAATCTTTTGGGCTATATTAGCACCTAAAAAAGCACCTATCAGTATTCCTAAGAAAATTGCTATGGAATACTCAAGCTTTACATTACCACTCTTGTAATATGTAATTGCACCAAGTATAAACGAGGGCATTGTGAATGCTAAAAGAGTTGTACCTTGGGCGAGTTTCTGATCAAAGTTGAATATGTACACCATAAAAGGTACAAGAAATATTGCTCCTCCTATTCCGAGAAGCCCACTAAAAATACCAGTAAGTATTGCGAACACAAAAATTATTATCATGTTGATTATGTCCATGTTTGCCTCCTTAGCTATTTAGAAGTTTAGTTAGTATTTGGTTAACGAGTTTCGGATCTGCCTTACCTTGCGTTTTTTTCATTACCTGACCAACTAAAAATCCTATGACGTTTATCTTACCTGATTTGTACTTTTCTACCTCAGCAGGATTTTCTTGTAAAACAAGCTTACAGATTTCTTCTATTTGTTTTTCATCAGAAACTTGTACTAATCCTTTTTCTTCAACTATTTTTGAAGCATCTTTTCCGGTTTGTATCATTTCGGGGAATATTGTTTTAGCTATCTTTATGTTTATTTTGTTTTCATCCATTAGCCTAAGAAGTTCTGCTATTTGGCTAGGTTTAACGCTAAACTCTGTTATTTCCTTGTTTGATTCATTAAGGTATCTAAGCACTTCTGACATTATCCAGTTAGAAACTTTCTTTGTGTCTCCGTTATATTCCTTTAGGATATCTTCAAAGTAATCAGCTAACTCCTTGCTTTCTGTGAGTATTGTGGCGTCGTACTTTGGTAATCCATATTGTTCAATAAACCTTTTATACCTTTGGTAAGGTAGCTCTGGTAGCTTCTTCCTAAGGGATTCTATATAATCGTTACTTAATACAACAGGTGGTAAATCAGGATCTGGGAAATACCTGTAATCTTCGGCTTCCTCCTTTGTTCTCATCGTAAAAGTTTTACCACTCTCAACATCAAATAACCTTGTTTCCTGAACTATTTTTTCACCTTTTTCCAAAAGAGAAATTTGTCTTTTTATTTCATATTCTAATGCTTTTCTTAGGAAATTAAAAGAGTTCATGTTCTTTATTTCTACTTTTGTACCTAGTTTTGTTTCTCCTTTCCTTCTTACTGATACGTTGGCATCTACTCTTAGGGATCCTTCTTCCATGTTTACATCACTTACACCTATGTACTTCATAGTGTTTTTTAATGTTTGAAGATAGTAGTATGCTTCGTCAACGCTAAACATATCAGGGTAAGAAACGATTTCAACTAATGGTACACCTGCGCGGTTTAAGTCAACGTAGCTTGCATTCCCAGAATGTATCAATTTACCAGCATCTTCCTCAAGGTGAGCTCTTATTATCCTTACTTTCTTAATTGTGCCGTCAGGCATTTCGAATTCTAGGTATCCCTCGTAGTTTAAAGGCATATCATACTGGGATATTTGATATCCTTTAGGCAAATCGGGGTAGAAGTAGCTCTTCCTATCAAACTTTGTATACTTAGCTACTTTACAGTTGAGTGCTAATCCGACTAAGATAGCCTTCTCTAGTGCTTCTTTGTTAAGTCTAGGTAGCACACCAGGGTATCCCATACATACTGGGCAAGTGTTAGTATTCGGCTCAGCTCCAAATTCCGTTGAGCAATTGCAGAACAGCTTAGTTTTTGTATTTAATTGGACATGGACCTCTAGCCCGATAACAGGTTCGTATTCCATAACCCCACCTTAGCTAAAATTTTAATACTAAACCTCATTAAGTATCACTTTTGTGAGATCTAAATCTTTAGTTAGATGCCTACAAGCTAATAGTATGTACTAGTATATTCTTGTTATATCTGTGTCTTTGAAGTAGAATTTAATTATTTCTCTGTAGTTATATCCTTGTTCTGCCATTTCTTTGGAACCCCATTGTGATAACCCGACGCCGTGCCCCCATCCGTAACCTCTGAATTTTATGACTTTATCTTTTAGCTCTACACTAAATTTAGGACTTAGAATGGAAGGTATTAATTCTCTTAGCTTGTGTACAGAAATGGTTTTGCTTATCTCTTCACCATTTTTTGTCGTGCCTATAATTTTTACTTCTTTCACAGAGCCTGAAGGCAATCTATAAGGAATATTTATTTCCTTGATTGTTATATCCTCCGAGCCAAATATGATCTTAGAAAATTTGTGTGTGCTGATAGCTGTATCCCACCTAGATCTGTAGTTGAATTTTGAAAAATTGTCTAATGAAGGTTTTAGGTAGGGTAAGCTTTTGCCCAAGAGTAAGCTAGAATCTTCTATAAAGCCTCCCGAAGTGGCGTGAAAGAAAGCATGTATTATTTCATCTTTGTAAGTTATCACAAGCCCTCTTGTATCGATCACTGCTCTTGTTGATCTGGGATGCAAATTCTTTAGCCCTTTGTACACTTGTGATCTATAGGAGCTATAAACGTCAAACAATCTGTTCTTTGAATACTTCATTAAATATAGTGCGTATGTTCGTGATGTTATAGCTTGTGCTTTTAATACTTCCATTGACCATGTTGCTGGTATCTCTGAAGGTACAACACACTCTAGATACTGTTCTAGTGGTAAAATGTTTATTAGATAAATGTAGCCGTTAGTTAGTACTACTCTGAATATGCCGGGATATTCTATCCCGTTGTAAATAATTGGGGAGCTTGGGTATACTTCTATTGTGTTTGTTTCGCTCGAGTTGCCATTTACCAGTAAAATGGAATCTTTAGCACTTATTTTCAATTCTCTTTCAATAGATTTGGCGAAAAACGAACCTCCGATTATGTTGAATACACCTTTCGATCTCAATTCTACTTGTTTGTAAGACTCTAAATTGTCTATGAGTACTCTGATTATCGGTTCTTCAACCATTTCATTCTGAGGAGTTGGTGACATACAGCTAAATATGAGAACTGAACTAAAGAAGATGAGTAGAGAGGATAATATATGGTTAAATTTCTTCAACACCATAACTATGATACACCTGTTCGATTAATTTTATAGTATTTGCTAGGGGTAAGTCAAGAAGAAACAAGCATATTTAAAAATTTTTTGAATGATATTGAGTATGTGTTTTACTATTAAGTATTATGAATAGAATATCTGGTGGTGTAATTGCCCCAAAAGGTTTTAAAGCAACTGGGGTGGCAAGCGGAATAAAAATATCAGGTAAGAAGGATATGGCTTTGATACTTTCCGATAAACCTTGTACAGTTGGTGCTGTTTTTACAACGAATATTTTCAAAGCAGCTCCTATAATCGTGAGTCAAGAAATAATAAAAGCAAATCCCACGGGAATAAGAGGTATAGTAGCTAATAGTGGCAACGCTAACTGTTTGACGGGGGATGAAGGGATTAGGAACGCCCGCATAATGGTGGAACTTACAGAGAAATACTTAAACTTGCCTAGTAATTCAATACTTGTGGCATCTACGGGGATAATAGGTAAACAATTGCCTATGAGTATAGTAGAATACGGAATATCCAAACTTGTTCAAAGAATCTCCGTAGAGAATAGTTCTTCGTTAGCAGCTGAAGGAATAATGACAACTGATACCAAAATAAAGGAGATATCATATCAATATATTTCTGGTTTGGAATCTTTCAGAATTGGTGCTATAGGTAAAGGTAGTGGAATGATAAATCCGTCTATGGCAACAATGTTGTGTTTTGTCACTACTGATGCAAAAATAAGTTATGAGCTTCTCAACGAAGCTCTGAGAGAAGCAGTAGAAGAAACCTTTAATAGAATTACGGTTGATGGTGATATGAGTACCAATGATACTGTATTCGTATTAGCTAATGGTAGCTCTAGCTTTGAAGTGAAGGAGAAAGATGAAAAGTATCAAATATTTCTTGAACACTTAAGGGCTACTCTTAATGATATAGCTCTGATGATAGTTGAGGATGGTGAAGGTGTGACCAAGGTAGCTAAGATTAACGTTGTGGATGCTAAAAAACTTGAAGATGCAAAAAAGGTGGCCAGAAAAATAGCTAATTCTTTACTTGTAAAGACTATGCTGTTTGGAGAGAATCCTAACTGGGGTAGAATAATAGCTGCTATAGGCTCCTCAGGTGTGAATATAGACCCTTTGAAACTTCAGGTGAGAGTGAACAACGTAACGATATTTGAGAGAGGCAACTTTATAGGTTATGATAGAAACGATATACTAAAGGATAGGATGATAACAATTGATGTTAACCTTAATCTAGGTAGATTCTCATATTTTGTTTATTCGACGGACCTTAGTTACGATTATGTTAAAATAAATGCTGAATATACGTAACTAGGGGTGTATGGAGTGAGTGCTATCTAAAGCAAAATGGAGTTTAATAGCCCTTGTACTTAGATCACTCGGTGACTAAAACACTTGTACTAAATAGCATTTTGGGTAAGTGAGTGAGGTTGCTAAAATGGTGTGCTTAATGACATCATCGCTTAACGATGCTTAGTGCTAGATAAACTTCACAAAAATAATTATTGGGCTTACATATTTGACATACGGAAGGCTAAGTTGAGTGGTTTTTCAATAAAGTTACTATAAACTTGAAGTTTATTTGCTGTATTTTTTATTCTTATTTCAGCCTTCTATTGAAAGGGTAGAAAGATGATTGGATCTGTGAAAATAGGTGTTATTGGTGGTAGTGGTCTTTATAATTTTTCATCGGCAAAGGTAATTGATGAAATAGATATTGATACTCCTTTTGGTAAACCTTCTGATAAAATAACGATAGTTGATGTTGAAGGTAAGAAGGTAGCATTTCTGCCTAGGCATGGACGAGGTCATGTGTATCCTCCTACGCATATTCCAATGAAAGCAAACATTTGGGCTTTGAAGTATTTAGGTGTTAAAAAACTTATAGGTGTGAGTGCTGTGGGTAGCTTAAGGGAAGAGCTTAAGCCGATGGATTTTGTTATACCGTCTCAGCTTATAGATTTCACAAGGTGGAGGGAGTTGACGTTTTTTGAAGTTGGGCTTGTTGGACATGTCTCAATGGCAGATCCGTTTTGTAATGAGCTATCAATAGAGATAAAAAGAATAATTGATGAGAATCTTGAAGATATAACAGTTCATACAGGTAAGACATATATAACCATTGAGGGGCCTCAATTTTCTAGTAGGGCTGAAAGTCATATGTTTAGGCAGTGGGGAGCTGATATAATTGGTATGACTGCTGCAGGTGAAGCAAAGCTTGCTAGGGAAGCCGAAATATGTTATTCTCTTATATCTATGGTGACTGATTATGATTGCTGGTATGAGGGCCATGAGGATGTTACTGTCGAGATGGTGCTCAGTTATATGAACAAAAACATAGGGAACATTCTCAGAATGCTGCCAGTCATAATTAAGAATATTGATGAAGATAGGAAATGTTCTTGTGAGGAAGCAGCTAAATTTGCTATAATGACCTCAAAGGATAAGATACCTCAAGATGTTAAGAAAAAGTTAGCAATTTTCTATGAAAAATACTGGAGTTAGTCTATGAAGATTCTTATATTAGGTGCTCCTGGGGCTGGTAAAGGAACGCAGAGTAAGTTTATCAGTGAGAAGCTTAATATTCCTCATGTGTCAACTGGTGATATTCTCAGAAGGGAAATTGGATTAGGTACAGAGTTAGGTAAGAGAGTAAGGGAATATGTAGAAAGTGGTAAGCTGGTTCCTGACGAGATAATAGCTGATATTCTTTTAAATGAGCTGAGGAACGATGTATACAGAAATGGTTACATCCTCGATGGATTCCCTAGGAATTTGAATCAAACGAAGATATTGGAAGAGAAGGGTATAACTTTTGATAAAGTTATTTTGATTGATGCTTCGGAGGAGGAAATAGTTAAAAGGTTGAGTGGTAGAAGAGTTTGTAAAAACTGCAATGCAGTTTTTAATGTATACTACAACAAACCTAGGGTTGATGGTGTTTGTGACTACTGCGGGGGTGAATTAATACAGAGGGATGATGATAAAGAAGAAGTTGTTAGAAATAGGTTCAAAGTTTTCTATGAACAAACCATGCCTGTCATAAATTATTATGAGCAGAAAGGAGTTTTAGTGAAAGTTAATGGAAATAATTCTCTTGACGATATAAAAAATGAAATTTTCCGTCTTCTTGGGGTAGTTTGATGGCTAAGGATGATGTTTTGAAGTTTGAAGGTGTGATTATTAAGCAATTGCCGAATTCGATGTTTAAAGTTAGGCTTGATAATGGTAAAGAGGTTTTGGCAGTTCCTTCTGGCAAGATACGCATAAACTCCATAAAGATGATAGAAGGAGATAGGGTAGTTGTTGAGTTTTCACCTTACGATCTTACGAAAGGTAGAATTGTTTATAGGTATAGATAGTAGAATAATTTTATGGTAAAAGAAGGAGAACCGATATACCTGTTCAACTCAGATAAGGCAAAATATCTAGTTATTTTTAAGCCTAATGGTTTTTTCCAATGTCATCTTGGAAAGATAGTTTTTCCGGAAAGGATTGAATGGGGACAGGTGTTAGAGACGAGTAAGGGACACAAATTTTTTGTTTTAAAGCCGTCAATAGCAGATTTAGTAGTTAGTGTTACCAGAAAGACTAACATAATGTACCCTAAAGATATAGGGTATATTTTGATGAACTCGACGTTGAGGGATGGAGCTAAGGTTATAGAGGTTGGTACAGGTTCGGCTGGTATGACTACAGTTCTTGCAATTCTAGTTGGTCCTAATGGTAAGGTTTTCTCTTTCGATAAGAGAGAGGATCATTTAAACAATGCTAGGAAAAACCTTGAGAAATACGGGCTTTTAGATAGAGTTGTGCTTGAGGTTAGAGATGTTGCTCTTGAAGGTTTTGGAGTGGATGAAGCAGATATGTGTATTATTGATTTGCCCGAACCTTGGACAATAGTTCCTCATGCGAAGAAATCACTAAAAGGTGGAGGAACGGTAAGTATTGTAGTACCTACTATAGAGCAAGTACAGGAAACATTTAAGAGTTTAAAAAGGCATGACTTTGTTAGAATAAAGGCAATTGAGCTACTGGAAAGGGAAATATACTTGAGAGAAGGAATAACGAGGCCAAAAGAAAGGATGGTAGCTCACACTGTTTACGTTATACATGCGTACAATACGTTGTAAAGAGCAGTAAGCTTGACCTACGAGGCCAAGCTTACTTTAGTTAAAACTTAGGAATTAAAAAAATCTCCTACTTTACCTACTAGCTCTTTAGAAATCTTCAATGCTTTTTTGCCTTCGTCCCATTTGGCTGGGCATGCTTCATCAGGGTGTTTATCAAGATAAACATGCGCTTTTACTTTTCTCAATAATTCGTCAGCATTTCTACCTACATTGTCATACGTTATTTCAATACCTACTAGTATGCTATCAGGATTAATTATGAAAGTTCCTCTTCTGGACATTCCTTTCTCTTCGTTATATATACCAAACAGTTTTGATATTGCACCGTTGCCATCTGATCCCATTTTGAATTTTACATTTTTAAGAAGGGGTTCGGTTTTTTGCCAAGACATGTGTACATATTTACTGTCCGTAGACATCGAAAATACTTCCACTCCTAACTTTTTCAAATCCTCGTATTTGTCAGCTAAATCTTTTAGTTCAGTTGGACAAACAAAAGTAAAATCTCCAGGATAAAAGAATAAAATAACCCATTTTTTCTCTTTCAGAACGTCTTCAAGATTGACAACCTTAAAATCATCTTCTACTGGATCGTAAACATCAAAGGTTAAGTTTGGTACTTTGTCCCCAATCTTCAAAACTTCTCCCATGTTACCCCCCTTAAAGTACTATTATCTAGACAATATACAAAATATGTAGACAAAGGTCAAGTTGAATGGACTAAGTTTAAAAAGGCTTTGTAATGAACAGTATTCTGTGCAGTAGTAATACAAGTAAAAAATATTTTCTTGAAGTTATGTGATTTTTTAGCTCCAGAGTATTGGATTAATCAGGTTCTTATATTCTACAGTTTTAGTGGTAATTTTTTAGCAAATACTTAGTGCGATATGATACTTAATGCAATGTTTGATGAACTATTTAGCATTTATTATGATGCCTAAGTAAGGTTAGGTTTCGTATTTTTTGTATTCTTCCTTTATCATTGAAATAATTTTCTCTACTGCTTCGCTGATAGGTATCTCGTAAGTTTGTCCGTTGTCTCTTCTCTTTACTTCTATTGTGTTTTGGCTTATTGCTTTCTTGCCTACTATGATTTTGAATGGTATTCCTACCAGATCTACATCGTTCATTCTGACCCCCACAGTTTCGTCTCTATCGTCTATTGCTACATCAATGTTTTTGCTTAGAAGTTCTTCGTAGATCTTGTTTGATATTTCCATTATTTTCTCATCTTTTGTTGTTATTGGGATGATTGTACACTCGAACGGTGCTATAGTTATTGGCCATATTATTCCCTTTTCGTCGTTACTTGTTTCTATAACCGCTGCTATTGTTCTATCGACTCCTATGCCATAGCACCCCATTATAGGATGTATCCTGTTACCATTTTTGTCAAGTACGGTGACATTCATAGATTCTGTATACTTATAGCCAAGCTTAAATATGTGTCCGACCTCTATACCTTTAGTTTCTTCGAGAATGCCTCCACAGTTTTTGCATATGTCGCCGGCCTTTGCAGTTCTTATATCGGCAAATTCCTCAACATTAAAATCTCTACCGATGTTGACATTTATTATGTGCTTATCAGTTTTATTTGCTCCGGTTATGGCGTTCTTTATGTTCTTGATTGAGAAGTCTCCTATAACTCTTACATCTTTTTTTAGCCCTACCGGTCCGGCAAATCCAACCTTTGCACTGGTTACTTTCTCTATGATTTCCGGAGTGGCTAGCTCTAATTCGACGGCACCTAAATAATTTTTTAGCTTTACTTCGTTTATATCTAAATCTCCCCTTATGAGAACGGCCACAGGTTTGCCGTCAGCTACATATATTATGGTTTTTATGAACTTTTTAGGAGAGGTATTAAAGAATCTGGTTAAGTCATCTATTGTAAAAACGTTTGGAGTATCAACTTCTTTAAGCTCTTCCATTGGTTCATTTTCGTTTGGATCGTCCTTTAATATAGATTCTGCTCTTTCAACGTTTGCGTAATAATTACATTTGGGGCAATGTATTATCGTAGCTTCACCTACTGAAGAGAAGACCATGAATTCTTCACTTCTTGTTCCCCCCATACTTCCAACATCAGCCTCCACAGGCAGAGCGTTGAGGCCAACTCTTTTGAATATTCTTATATAAGCTTCTCTCATTTTGTTGTAGCTTTCATCTAGACCTTTTTCGTCAACATCAAATGAATAAGCATCTTTCATCGTAAATTCTCTGCACCTCATTACACCAAATCTTGGCCTTATTTCGTCTCTAAACTTTTTTGCAATTTGGTAGAGTGTCAAAGGTAATTGTTTATAGGAACTTACAGTTCTTCTGACAATGTCAGTAAATGCTTCTTCGTGTGTAGGTCCAAGTACAAGCCAATTATCTCTTCTGTCCTTTATCCTTATCATTTCTTTGCCCATAATGTCATATCTACCGCTCTCAATCCATAGGTTAGCTGGTGTGAGTATTGTAGGTAGTACTTCTATTGCTCCAGCTCTATTCATTTCCTCTCTTATTATGTTTACAACTTTGTTGTAAACTCTGAAGCCCATTGGCAGATAACCATATAACCCGCTCTCTTCCTTGTACACTAGCCCTGCTCTAATCATCAATTTATGACTTATCACTTCGGCATCTTTGGGATCTTCTCTTAACGTGAATATGAGATATCTGCTAAACCTCATACCTTTATCCACTCCTGAAATTTAATTTTCAGAAATTAGCAGCTTTATTTTCAAAAATGCTAACTGGGAGATTATGCTTTTTTACTTTTTAGGTTAGGAATTACATATTGTAACTATTGTTCCTGATTTTTAAAAACTTCATTTCGGGTGTGGGGTAGTTCTTACTTATAAAGAGGATTATTACTATCTGGGGAGTCTTCATTTTTAACCAATTGTTTCTTCGGGCGTAGGTATTTAAAAATTTATTTGGTAGTAAGTTTAGGATTTTATGTAATCTCATGTTATTTGTGAATAAAGGGTGCGTTTTTTCACACTCGAATTAAGTTCTAAACGACAAGGTTTTAAAATAATCTTTTAAGTGGTAATAACGTAAATTTTTGTTATAGAATAGTTATTATGGCTAAAAGTGTAAAGGTTGGAGTTATAGGTTTTGGTACTGTTGGTGGTGGAGTTGTTGATATACTTCAGCAAAACAGAGAACTCATAAGAAATAGGACGGGTGTTGATATCGAGCTGAAGAGTGTAGTGAGTAAAAATTTTTCTAATGTTGGTGTTGAAATACTTTATGCCAAAAAGCTAGGTGATTACAACGAAGTTATAAATGATGAAGAGATAGATATAGTCGTTGAGCTTGTTGGGGGAATAGATATACCTTTTGATATAATATCAAAAGCTATTTCTAAGGGTAAGAACGTAGTTACGGCGAATAAAGCGCTTTTGGCGGAAAGAGGGCATATCTTGTTCAAGATGGCTGAGGAGAATGGAGTAACAATAGGATTTGAGGCTAGTGTGGCAGGCGGAATCCCAATAATAAGATCAATAGTTGATGCTATGGTGGGAGACAAAGTAAGTGAAATATTGGGAATCCTTAATGGTACTACCAACTTCATTCTAACAAAAATGTTTGAAGAAAATATGGAGTTTGAAGAAGCTCTGAAGGAAGCGCAGAGGCTAGGATTTGCTGAGGCTGATCCTTCACTAGATATAGATGGAATAGACACAGCTCACAAAATTGCAATACTTTCACAGCTTGCTTTCAATACTTTTGTGGACTTCAACTCTGTCCATATTGAGGGGATAAGAAACATATCCTTGATCGATATTAAGTACGCATATGAGATGGGATTTGTACTAAAGCTACTAGGAATAGCAAAGCTAGATGATGACGGCAAGATTGAGATAAGAGTTCACCCAGCTCTTATAAGCAAGGATAATCAGTTGTCGTTTGTGAAAAATGAATACAATGGTGTTCTAGTTAAGAGTAAAAATTTGGGCATAACGATGTATTATGGTAAAGGTGCAGGTAGATATCCAACTGCTGTTTCTGTAGTTTCCGATATCGTTGAAATAGCTAAAAATTTGGATAATCCAAGAAGAGCGAATAAGGTTACTCACTTCTCCGAAAGAGAAGTTAAGCCAATGGGTGATATACTTTCTAAATACTATCTCAGATTTTTGGTTATAGATAAACCTGGTGTTCTCAGTGTTATTTCAAAGATCCTTGGGGATAATAATATAAGCATAGCATCTGTTATACAAAAGGAGGTTATGCCTCACGAGTTTGTACCACTTGTAATGGTTACACACCATGCAAAAGAGAGAGATTTGATGAGAGCAGTTGCAGAGATTAATAGTCTAAATGTGGTCAAAGGTAGCGGAGCGGTAATAAGAATAGTGGACGATCTGAAATAGGTTCTAAAACTATTGTAAGTTTCATACCGAAATTGTTATATTATTTATAGAGGGATAGAGAGATGTTATGCTCAATATGTGGTAAAAATGAGAGTATTGTGACTATTTCGTTTGCCTTGGCTAACGAAACACAATCTATCTATATATGTGAAGAGTGCATGAGTAAATTTGGTTTATCAATGGATAAGATAAGCGAATTTGTAGCATCAGTCCTTGAAGACCTCCAAGAAGAAGAAATTGATAAAAAGAGAGATATATCGGTATTCCAAAGACTTTTGGACACAATAGCTAATAGCAAATATTCAGAAGAGGAATTCAAAGTGATGGACTTTGGCAAGGAGACAGAAAAGAGGTGCCCTGTTTGTAAAAGTACCGAGAAGGATATACTTTCTACTGGACATTTTAGATGTGTAAGCTGTTTTGAAACTTTCAAAGATAAACTAGCTAAAAAGGTATCAGTTTTCAATGGCAATATTCCTAGAGCTTATATGCTAATCTGGCTAGATGAGAAATTCAAGCATTACCTAAAAGGTAAGCTTGATGTTGCAGTGATAAGGGAAGACTTCGAAAGAGCTTCACAAATAAAGAAAATTATTGACAAGATATCTAAGTAAAAGGCGGAAATTAGGTTTCCTGGAGAAATAACTTTCAAGTATAGTTTTGGTTTTGTGTTTTTTGTGAAAATTAGAAGGTGGGAAGTTTCTCGAATCTTAGATGAAAGTCTGAGAGTAGTGTGTAGTACTTTCTTGAAGACTTCGTAAGACATGGAAAGTATTTATTTTTTGGTAGGTAAGATTTTCAATATAGACTTTATATTTGTAATTTTAGTTTTGTCATTTTATAATACCGATTATGTTAATATATGCCGTATGATAAGGAAGTTTTAGAAAAAGCTAAAAAAATAGGATTCTTTGAGAGAAAACCTGATGCTGAGTATCTCAAGGTAGATGAAAGAGAGAGGCAAAAGCTTGCCGAAAAGCTGAGAAAAGCGACATCGTCAACAAGTGTAGCTCCTAATACGACAATTTCGGGTGGGGTGGAAGTAGTTGAGTTACCGCTAAGAAACAGTGAAGTTCTGAATGTACAATTAACATTTTGGGACAGGTTGATAATGTTCATAATTTCTTTGTTAGGTTTAGGAACTCAAGAAGAGTACAAAAAGAATAAGGCACTGAAAATGATAGAGCAAAGGCTAAAGAGGTCAAAGCCTGTGATGGTTGATTTTTCGAGAAGATACTTATCAGGTAATTTTGGAAAAATAATTCTTTCTCTGTACGATCAAGCAAAAGTTCTTAGAACTTTGTTTGACATATTCTTGAATAACGAGAA
The DNA here is from genome assembly GCA_964475465.1 of uncultured Brevinematales bacterium. Taxonomy (GTDB): domain Bacteria; phylum Spirochaetota; class Brevinematia; order DTOW01; family DTOW01; genus JAPYWX01. The sequence goes on along the minus strand of CAYYXA010000005.1, from coordinate 93,833 downwards.
TATCTGGAAAGGGCTAGGGGTAGAAAAATCTTCTTGTGAGTATCTCTTTGAGACTATAACAAGTTTGGAAAGTGTTGTTGAGGATTATAAGATCTTAGGGCAAAACATCAAGAATATTGTTGATAAAACAAATAGTCTGAAAACAGCTCTAAGAATTGCAGAAGATGAAGTAAATAGAGTGTTGAAAGCTATACCTCAAGAATTGATACAAAAAGCAAACAATATATTCAATACTCTAATGAAATTTAGAGAGTTTGCGTTTTTCGACTTTGAAACGATAGTTAGAAAATTTACGCTGAGCTCAGAACTTAAGGGAGGTACAATATCATTCAAGTCTGTTTCCCCTCAGGGATTAGTTAATCACTTGAAAGATTTAGAAAGTATACTTTTGTCGCTGGAACTTGATAACCTTTATGTTTATGAATACGTCAAATTGATGACAAATTATATTGAACTTTTTGCTCCTTCAGCTAAAGAAATAGGAGAAGCTAAACAAAGGATAAACGAAGAGTTCTTCAATATCCTGAGAGATAAGATAAACAAGTTAATGATAACGGATGTTATATCGGTTGTAACTAACGACCCGACTCATAAACCTTTCGTTATAAAGACTTCCTATTCTTTATTCAACGAATTTTCAAATGTTTTGATGGATAAATACAAAAGAATAATAATTTCCTTGATGGAAGAAAAGAATAGTAAGCTCATAGAGAAGTATTTGACAATGATGTTTGGTAAGCCTATAGAAATTCCTGAGTTTGGTATATACTCAACTAACGTTAGTAAGCTTTTTTCCAAATATGGTTTACCAATGTTTTTGTATACCAAGGCAGTGGGTGTGACCAGTTTGTTTATTAAGGAGGTATGGGAATCTTATTTAGCTACTGTACTGAACACACTGATAGTAAGTGGAAGCTTTTCAGAAAAATCGTTACAAAAATTGTTGTCAGAGTTATATGCAAAGGTTGAACCTGTTATCGCTAAAATGAACAGCTTTATAAAAGCAGTTGAGCAGGGAGGTGAATATCATGTTCTTCTTTCTAGATTCATTTCAAATCCTTCTCTCATGCTAAATGAGTCAAATAAAAAAGTAATAGAGAGGAAAATATTGATAATCAATAGTGTGGCCTATGAGTTTTTAGGGGCTATGAGAGACATATTTAGCGGAATACATAAAATCCTATCATTCGTTGTTGAGGATATATATGCACCGTTTCCTAAGGTAGTTGTAAATATACACAAGATTGGTGGTGTAAATAACAAAAACTTTCTTGAGAGTTTGGAGAAATCTATTGAGAAACTGAATGGATATGTCTCAATACTGAAGTTATTCATAGAAGAATAGGAGATATGAGAGAGTTCAATATATTGGACCATACAGCAGACATAATGGTGGAAGGAATTGGAGAAACTTTAGAGGAAGCTTTTGAAGCGATAGCTTTAGCTTTGATTAGCGTTATGGTAGATATAAGAATTGTAAAAAGTAAATACAGGTTGAGTGGGGAGGTAAGAACGGAAAATGGAAATTTTGAGGATCTTCTTATTGATTTCTTGAACAAATTGATTTTTATAAAGGATGCTAAAAAATTTATTTTTAGCGATGTGAGAGTTTCAATAAAAAAAGAGAGGGGCAACCTTGTTGCGGAGTTTGAGCTAGAAGGAGATTATTATACTAGTAGTGAATATGAATTTAGTGTAGACGTTAAGGGAGCAAGTTATAGTGCCGCTAAAGTAGAGAAAGTTGGTGATAGATATATTTGTAGATGTGTAGTTGATGTGTAAGCAGTCATGGAAAGATACAAAGAAATCAGAATAGGAATAGTAGTAATTTTAGGGCTTTTCGTGATAATTCTAGGGCTTTACTTGGCTGGTTCTTTGCCTTTCTTTGAGAGAGGATACAAGGTCTACGTGAAGTTTTCGTACTTAGGCAATCTGCCAATAGGTGGAAGTGTAAAGTTAGCAGGAGGAATAAAGGTAGGTACTATAGAGTCGGTAAGGGAAAATCCACAGGAAGGAGGAGTTATCGTTGTGCTTAAAATAGATAAAAAGTATAAAATAAACCGTGATGCGGTATTCATGATTCAATCTACGTCCCTTGTTGGTGAAAAGTATATAGATATTATAAACTACACAGGTAATCCCCCGTATCTAAAGGATGGAGATATCGTTGAGGGCCAATCTTCAGGTTCCATAATTGAAGCTATATCGGATATCTATGCTTTTTTTAAGAAGATAATTACCAAGATAGAGAGTACGCCTAATATAGGTAGTAGTCTTGACAGGTTAGTTCTTTCAATATATTACCTAGAGACAATTCTAGAGGAGATAAACAAAAATAAAGGATATATATCATCTTCGATGAAAGATATCTCTGAAATCACCTCTACTTTGAAAGTGGCTTTTGAAGACATAAAAAGAGCTATTAAAGATATAAGTACAACAGCAAATAGCTTAGGTTCCTTGGAGATAAGGAAATTAAACAATGCAATAAACTCACTTGAATTTACAATAAAGCAAATAAATAAATCGTTAACTAATACCAATTCCACTATAAACGTCCTCTTAGATGAGGAAACAGGGAAGAGTTTGAGAAGAATAATAAAGAATCTGGAAGTTTTCTCCAAGAAAATATCAGATGACCCGTCATCCTTAATCAGATTCTTTAGATAGCTAGACAAAGCTGTAGAGGCTTGAATTTTATGAAATATGAAATATAGATATAGCTTTTAGTAAAGCATGATTATGTTGAAAGGAAGTTTTGTTTTTTTCAAAATTTTTCATTGATAAGGAAAAGTGATGCCTGATATGAATAATACTAACATACGGGGGAGTTACAAGCACCAATTCAAGAAATTAGATAGGTCTATTAAAATGGTCAATGAGTTTTCTGAATTCTTGAAACTGCTTGACTTGAGAGAAGTCGGAATGTTAAGGGTGATGATGCTTAGATTTATGATTGAGTCGGTGGAAGCTAATTGGGGCAGGCTCATAGAAGTTAAAGATGATAAATTCGTTGTTATAGAATCTTTTTCGTATAGAAGCGGAAGGATATCTAACAAGAAGGTAGCTTCGCAAGATAGAGTTATTGATAAAAACAGTCCGGGGTATAAAGATATTTATGAAGTGGTTAAAAAAGAATTTCCAGTGGTACTAAAACATATTACTCTTGAGTGGACTGATAGAAAAAACTGTAGTTCTGGGGGGCGCGGTTGTTCAGTGATGAGAGTTCCTGTTGTCGTTAATGATAAGGTTAGGTATGTAGCAGAATTGATCAAAAAGGTCTCTTCTAGGAGTGCTCCTTTTGATGAGGAAGATCTTTCAACTGTGACTATAATATCAAATATAGCTTCTGCTATTTTTACCAATGCTGAGTTATTTAATAGTGCTATCCATGACAAGCTTACTAGCTTGTATAACATCCATTACTTCAAAGAACTTGTGTTTAATGAGCTTGCAAAAGTTTTGAAGTTTAAAACTAATTTTTCGTTAGCTCTTATTGATTTGGATCATTTCAAAAGTATAAATGATACTTATGGCCATAGTATTGGTGATGAGGCTTTGAAGTTTTTTTCAAGAGTTTTAAGTGAAGAGTTTCGTAGAGCATCTGACATAGTTGCTAGATATGGAGGTGATGAGTTTATAGTTGCTTTCCCATCAACTAGTGCCGAGGGAGCCTATATAGTGTGTGAGAAATTAAGGAAAAGGCTTAACAGGGAACCTCTTCTTGTTAACGGTATTACTAAGATTTTCCTTACTCCTAGCGTAGGTATAGCTCAGATTAACTATGATGAGGTAGAAAGCAAAGATAACATTGATGAGATATTTAAAAAATTGTTTTTAAAGGCAGATACTGCTCTTTATAATTCTAAGAGAACTGGTAGGAACAAGATAACTATTTATTCGTCCGAAATGCCATTAATCGAAGAGAGGGAGTTATGACGTCATATAAGGAAATTTCAGATACAATTGAGAAACTAATAAATAATGACCAAGTTGCAAGGATGTACTATAACGATATGATATCCAAGTCGAAGTTAGGTGAGTTGGGGAAAGATGGCAGTTTACACCCTTTTATAACCTACGTACTTTCAAAAGTTAGGCAAGTTCATGGTAATGTTGATTTGAAGGAATTGAAAAGGGGTATAATTTACTTTTATTCTAAAAACTTCTTAGGTATAGAAGCGGATCTTTGGTAGCGCGTATGAAGGAAATTTTACCTAGGCAGATAGAGAGTCTTATGAATATATTAGGCACTATACCTGGAATAGGTGCTAAGACTGCGGAGAGGATCTCATTTCATATAATAACCTCTAAGGATAACATGGTGCAAAAGTTGATAGATGTTCTTTATGATATTAAAGAAAATATCAAAATATGCTCAGAATGCGGAATGATATCAGATACGGATCCTTGTCACATATGTTTGTCACCTGAAAGGAATAGAGAAATCTTGTGTGTAGTTGAGAAGCCGACAGATGTTATAACTATAGAAAAGACAGGAGAATATAATGGATTATATCATGTTTTGTGGGGTGTCATATCACCACTCGAAGGAATCGGCCCTTCGGATATAAACATTTCTAAACTTATTGAGAGAATTAGAAATTTGGGGATAAAAGAAGTTTTCTTTGCTCTTGATCCTGATTCAGAGGGAGAAACAACGATGGCTTTTATAGCTTCGAAGTTAAGGGATATAGAAGGTTTGAACATAACCACCATTGCCAGAGGAATACCGTTAGGTGGGAACATAGAGTACTCGGATATGTATACATTGTCCAGAGCTATAAGGTTTAGAACAAGGTTAAACGATAATTTATGAATAATGAGGATAAAATATTGTGTATATGTAATAATTTTGTTTTTTGTTTCTTGGTTGTCGTTCTCTCAGAGTGAAGAAGATTTTGATAAACTAAGCAAAGCTGTTTCACTCATAGCTACAAAAAATTACGAAGATGCAATAGGTCTACTGAAGTCTATAAGTTCCACAAATGAGGAAATGCTCAGGAAAGTAAATTATTACCTGTCTGAGTGCTACTTCTTGAAAAAGGATTTTCCCAATGTTTTGTATTTTGGTGAGAGAGTGCTTGAGAATAGAAATTATGACTTTTATTACCAAAAAAGTTTGTACAACGTTATAGTTTCATCCTATATGGTTAATGACTTTGGTAAAAGCATAAATTATTCAAAAGAGTACTTGAGCAAGTTTGGGAACTCTTGGGAACTTGAGGAGAATGTTTTCACTATTTTGGTTAATTCGTTACAAGCAGTTGGTAGACTTGATGAGGCTGTGGAATTTTTGGAGAAATATAGAGATAGGTTTCCTGAACTGTATTCTTCGATTAGGCCAACTATTGATGATAGGAATCTTAAGTATGAAAATGTTGAAAGTCCCCAAATTAACGAATCAGAATTGAAGGGAATGATAAACAGCATAAGGAGGAACTTGGAGGAAATATCTAAGAGAAGAGATAAAGAATTTGAGAAGATGGAAAGTATAATTGAACTTCTTTCTATGAAAGAGGAACTCCTAAAGCTAAAAAAGTACAAAATGATGTCAGAATGAGAAAGCTCTTGAAAAAGAGTTGTGAGTAAATTGATAATTTTTCTGGTGGAGATGAAGGTATGAGATTGCCTATAAGCAAGAATCCTGTAATGGTCTATCCTTTAGTTACAGAAATTGAAGATCAGACAATGTTGAAGATATATGATGTTGTTTTCTCTTCAAAGAATCCCATTAAAGATATTAATGCTCTTAGGAGTAAATTAAAAGATAAAAGGTTTTTTGAAAAATTTTTCTTGCTTCTGACTGGTATGAAGATAGAAGAGGAATTAGCGGAGCAGTTATGGGATGAGATAGTAAAGTATCATAATTATTTAACGTCTTCTTTGGGAAGACCTATACATATAACAGCTACTATATCGGAGTACTTTTTGAATGTTAAAAGATATTTGAAGAACCCTTCGGTCATGGATTTAGTACTTACCGAGAAGATAAAGGACAAGATAATCCAAGATATTCTAACGGGAATGTACAAAGGCCATTTATTCGAGAAATTTGTGACGAGGGAGCTTAATAGGTCAAGGAGACATGGCCACAAATTTTCTTTATTGATGTTGCAAATTAATGGGATCGAAAGCGCAACAATTTCAGGTCATACCTCGGTTGCTCTTCAAACTGTTATAAGTGTAGCTTCGGTAATAAATTCGTCAAAGAGAGCGGAAGATGAAACATTTAGATTTAGTGTAAGTAGGTTCGGTATGATACTTCCGCATACGGATAAGAAGGGGGCATTACTTTTTGCTAATAGGTTGCTTCACAGGATAAATGAAGAAGTTTTGAGTATATCAGGAATTGTTTTCGGATTAACGCTAAGTATAGGTATTCAAACCTATCCTGATGACAGCGAGGATGCAAAAGCTCTTATATCTAATGTTGAGAAGGCTTGCTATAAATCAAAATTGGTTGGGCCTAATCAAATAGTTTATCAGCTGTGACTTTTTAGTTATCGCAATGAAATTCGATCAGTAATTGTTTGCTTTTTGAAATTTTAGTATCTAGGTAGCCGCCATTAGCTTTGAATTCTTCACTGGTGAATATGTCTTTGCCTTTACTTTCAAAAACACCTGCCACATAAGTGGGTATTTTTATGCTTTTTTCTTCGTTGGATTTTGAAATAATCCCAAAAAATGCTTTTTCTTCTGTGAATCTTGCGAAGGCAAATGTGTCATTATCTGCGAATATGGGTTTGTAGGCTCCCGTTTGTAGAGCTTCTTCAGAAGTTTTTAATTTAATTAAAGTCTTGTAAAGATTTAGAAAGTCTTTATTCCATTTTGTTTTGTCCCATTCCATGGGGTACCTACACCCTTCCACGCTATCTGTTCTTCCTCTTAGCCCGATTTCATCGCCGTAATACACAGAAGTTGTTCCTGGCAGCATGAACAGTATTATCAACATGCCTTTGTAGATATCGAAATCGAATTTTTGTGAATTGTGGAATCTTGGCATATCGTGAGAATCCAGTAGGTTGAACTGCAAAAATGCTACTTGGTTGGGTATTCTAGTGTAGTGTTGTATTATCTGCATCTCTAGGTCTATTCCCGAATAAGGGTCTAAATTTCTATTAGGTTCAACAATATTTCTTAAGAACCAATCTACTTCTCCAGCAAAACATCTAAGAGGTCTTGATGAGGCGAAGTAGTTCATACATCCGTCTAGTTGATCTCCGAGTAAGTAGCTTATGTTGTCTTCCCAGTGTTCTCCTATTAAATAAGCATCTTTTTTAATTGATTTTACAGCTTCTCTGATTTTTTGGAATATTTCGTTTCCAAACTGGTCTTTGCCGTTCCTTCCAGTGTCATTTGCAACATCAAATCTCCAACCGTCTATGTCGTAGTTCTTTATCCAGAATCTCACAAGTGAGTTTTCGTCTTCAAATATTATTTTTCTTAGAGCCTTTGAGTTATAGTTTAGTTGTGGTAAGTCATCTAATCCTGCCCATCCTTTGTAGTTGCCTTTGGCATCAAAGTAGTAGAAACCTCTTTCTTCAGAGTTGGGGTCTTCTAAAGCCTTTTTGAACCATTTGTGTTCCGTGCCTGTGTGATTTATCGAAACATCAAGGATTATTTTTATTCTGTTCTTGTGTAGTTCTTCTACTAGCTTTTTTAGCCCTTCGTTTCCACCTAGGTGTGGGTCTACTTCGAAGTAATCTATACAGTCATATCTGTGATGTGTTAGGGCTTTGAATATTGGATTTAGATATATGGCACTTATGCCTAATTCCTTGAGATAGGGTATTTTTTGAATTATACCGTATAGATCGCCACCATGGAAATCTAAACACTTTCCCTTTGAATATGGTAATGGCTCTGAGTTGAATTCTACTTTTAAGGTTTTAAATCCTTTGTATTCATATTCACCAGTTTTCACCGCTAATTCTGGTTTACCCTGGGCAAACCTATCAGGAAATATTTGGTAGAAGACGGATTTTGGTACCCAGTCAGGGTTGTCAAAATCTGCTATTATTACAAAATCATTATCTTCCGTAGGGAAATGCGAAAATATACCTTTTCTTGTGTAAAAGAAAACTTTGTTACCTGTGTCTAACACAAAATGGTAGTTAATGAATTTCTGAGATATTTTTAGCCATCCAGTGTAATATACGAAATTGTTAGTGTATTTGGAAGGTTGCATCTTTATGTATCTGGAGCCGCCGTCTATTATTGCCCTTATATAAGCATTCTTTACAGGGCTATTCTTTAGCACCCTAAGGCTAATCTTTATGTATTCGTTGAAAGTAGGATAAGGGTTTGATACAAAGTTCTTGTTAACTTCAGAAAAAACAGATTTTTCCCAGTTCATAGTATTCCCCTAATTACTCAATAGGTTCATACTTATCTTTACCGTGCCTTAGTAAGAGATTTTCAACATAAGTTATGAGCAATTTTCGGTGTTCATTTGATAGCTCATCAAACTCTACGCCTATTTCGTTCCCACTAGAATTCCTGACAATGCACCAAGCATCTATGTTTATGATTTTCCCTTCATGAGCTATTGGGAATTTGACTCTTATCATATCTCCTGGTACAAAGACTTGTTTTACTTGTATTTTCATTCCGCCTTCGGAAATATCTACAATGTTACATTTCCCTTTTATACTTTTGAATTCATACTCGGCTTCTATATTTACAGGTATTCTAGCGTACCTAAAGCCACCACCTGGTTTTCCCATTTTATCCATACTAAAGATTAAGAATAATTTACAAACTCTTTGCTTTTCAACTAATAAAGGCTGAAATGAAAAACTCGACTTACCTTTAACCTACTTAGGAAAGTAGAATGTTTTAAGTACTTGGTAACTTCATTCTGACGCTATCTTTGTAGAGAAGTTAAATTTGTCTACCTTGAGAGTTTACTCATGTTAAGGGTAAATAGAGAACAATTTTGATTAGTGTACAGTTACTTTGCCGTATTGATAAATGAATACTGAAATGTTTTTTGTAAAAAAATATTGAAAAAATTCTTTTAATCTTAGAAAATGATTTTATGGATATTAATGAACTTGAGAGTAGGGGTATACCGAGGAATATTGCGGAATTTCTCGTTGAGAAGTTCAAAGAGGATCCTGATAAGTTGTTGATGTTTCTTAATTCACTGCAAAGAGATATAATCGTTTTTAAGATGAAAATTTCTTTTTCTATATACTCTGGGATAGTTATTTTGTTTTTAAACAAAAAGAGTGGTACCATAGATTTTGTTAGAGCTTATTTCTCGACAGATCCGGAAATAACAAAGCAAAACATAGAGTTGCCTTGGAAAGAGTTGATAAAAAAAATTTTAGAAGCCTATTCTAGCTTTAGGATAGATGAAGATATATCTTCTAGGGTCCAAAAATTATTTTACTCTGATGACGGCTTTAGAAAGTCCTTGTTGAAGGTTACGGAGGAGGGAAAAACATTAATAGATATTAGAAGGTTTCTGTATACTTATATACCATTTATGTTTGGTGATGAGAGAGCAGTGGTGAGATTTTCGTACGAAAGAATAAATGTATTTGAGTTCTACAGTTTTCTTAAGAATTCGGGGGTAGAAGTTCCAAAGAGTTTGAAGTTCATAGAGTTGGGGAAATTTGAAACTACGGAAGAGGAGCCGAAAGGGATCTATGAGTTTGAGGTACAACCTGTTCTTGCACCGATTGATGGTATTACTGTGAACGAGATGAGACAAGGAGATATCATTTATGTTACTGTTAATCCTGAGCAGTCAACAGCTGAACTTTTTTCTGCAGGAAAAGCAGAAAAATCTACAGTGCTTTTTGTTAAGAAACTAGATTTTGATAGATATCTTGTATATGTAGAATTGGGGCCTGGCTTTATAGGTAAGTTTATAACGAAGGAAGATATAAAAATCAAGGCAGAGAAAATGAGGTTGAGTGACATAGAAAAGGAACGGTTGTCTATTGGTGCTCAATCCCAGCAAAAGCAAATTCATGCCGATTCTACAAGTCAGAGGGTAGAAGAAGAGAAAGTTAGCAAAGAGATATCTGGTGATAGGTATGAAGGATTTAGTAATAACGTAGTTTTTTGGTTGGTTAATATAGCAATAATAGTTGTTGGTGTTGCTGTTGTGTTGATTTTACTTCTCTTCGTATAATTTCGTTCTAATTATTTGAGCTAACTTTTTGTAATCTTTTGGTATCGGTTTGCTTCCTTTTGGAGGTATTATGAATTCGTTTGTCATACCACCTTTGCTTTCTTTTGTGACTCCTAATTCGTTTGGAGTTATTTCTATTTTTCTGAACTCTGTCGGTGAAAATTCCAATGTTGGATTTTTAGATTCTTGTTCTTCAAAACTTTCTAAGGTTTCTTCTGCTGAAGATTCCTTCCCAGATTCAGAAAAACTCGACTTAGAGGGAAATTCATTTAATTCACTAAATGTTGTTTCTTCGGGGGTTCTGTCGGTACTTTCGAAGTTGGATACTGATTCATGGAAGTTGTTTTCAAAAGTGTACTCTTGACTCATAGGTTCTGAAAGCTCTTCGTTGCTACTGCCGTATATCTCCTCTAGAGATATATTCTCGTCTTCTTCTTTTATATCAAATCTGCTTTGAGTTTTATCTTCTTCGAAAATTTCAGGAGTGTATTTTCTAAGTAGTTGCTCTACCAGAAATAAAACTCCTCCCATTATTATCCCGCTTAGTATTGACCTTGTGATTATCTCTAAAAAATATCCTTTACTCACAATTCCAACGATTATACCTATCATCAGGCCTATCAAGAAGCCAGATATAGCTGAGATGGGTATTTTTATATTATTTAAGTCTACCACAAATTCAAGTATAACTAATTTTGTTGATTTTATTCAAATCTTCTAGCCTATGTTGAAAATTTCATTGGAGCTTATAGATATTTTTTTGTACATAAATTTCCTTTGGTAGTTACTAAAACTATTTTAGGGGTAAGCTTTCATCTCTTTCACTTACTAGAATGGTATGAAGGTAAGAAAGGTATTAGGCACTTGATTAAAAATGTGCTATGAATCGTTTCTGAATATAGAGTAGATTAGTATTTTTACGGGTAAGGCTATTTAGAATTATTCTCTCATTATTTTTGTTGTAGAAAGTAAAAATTACTCATGCTTTCTGAGGTATCTTCACAGAAGGTACTTCAATAAATTAATTAGATGTTTAATCTTAAAAGTGATATTGTTTTAAGTAAAGACATGATATTTCTTATCTTTATTAAGGAATCATGTTTAGTGTAGAGTTTTTGAGATGTCTAGATTTAAGCGCCTTCATGTAATTTGAATTCTAGGAGTTTTTCCTTTACAATATTGAGTAATATTTTTCCAAAGGGGTTATTATGAGGTTAGGAGTTGTTAAAGAGACCTTTCCAGGTGAAAGAAGGGTTTCTATTATTCCTCAGGTTGTGCCTGCTTTGATAAAAATGGGTTTTGAGGTTATAGTTGAGAGTGGAGCGGGTTTAGGTGCTTATTACTCTGACGAAGATTACAAGAATTCAGGTGCTATTGTTGGTGATAGAGATGAAGTTTTGAATTCGGATGTTATAACTTATGTAAGAGCTCCAGGTGCAGACAAAAATAACCTTCCGGATTTGGATAAAATCAAGAGTGGTTCTGTCATCATAGGTATGACTGAGCCATTGGCTAATCCTGAAGTTGCTAAGGTTGTTGCTGGTAAAGGAATTATTTCTTTTTCGCTTGAACTTATACCAAGAATAACTAGGGCTCAGAGCATGGATGTGCTAAGCTCAATGGCTACGATTGCCGGCTATAAGGCTGTTTTGGTTGCGGCCGAGCATTTGCCCAAGGTTTTCCCAATGTTTATGACGGCAGCTGGTAACTTGATGGCTGCTAAGGTTTTTGTTTTGGGAGCGGGAGTTGCTGGATTACAAGCTATTGCAACTGCCAAGAGGCTTGGAGCTGTTGTTGAGGCCTATGATGTTAGGCCTGAGGTAAAGGAGCAAGTGCAAAGTGTTGGGGGAAAGTTTATAGAATTGGGGTTGGAGACAAAAGATGCTAGTGATAAATCAGGTTATGCTAAGGCAATGTCGGAAGAGTTTTATCAAAAGCAAAGAGAGATGATGTTGAAGGTTTTGGAGTATAGTGATGTTGTTATATCTACTGCTTCTGTTCCAGGTAAAAAGGCACCAGTTTTGATAACAAAAGAGATGGTCGAAAGGATGAAACCAGGTTCGGTAATTGTTGATTTGGCTGCTGAGAAAGGGGGAAATTGTGAACTTACAAAGCCTGGTGAAATTTATGAGTACAATAATGTAAAGATAATAGGGCTTATTAATTTACCAAGTACAGTGCCTGTACATGCTAGCCAGATGTATGCCAATAATGTTAAGAATTTCTTGTCATTGCTAGTCAAGGATGGCAAGATAAATATAGATGTTTCTGATGAGATAATATCTTCTACCTTGGTTACTAAGGATGGAGAGATCGTTAATCAACTTGTTAGAAAAGCTCTAGGTGAATAGGAGGGGAGTATGGATCCAATAGTTGCAGCTATAATTCTTTTTGTTTTGGCTTTGATTATAGGATTTGAGGTTATAACTAAGGTTCCACCAATATTACATACGCCTTTGGTTGTGGCTTCACACGCTATGGCTTCTATAATGGTTGTTAGTGCTATTGAGGTGACTGGTAAAGCTAGTACGCCTTTGACAACTATTCTTGCGTTCATTGCTCTTCTTATGGGGACTATCAATGTTGTTGGTGGTTACTTTATAGCTGATAGAATGTTGGCAATGTTTAAAGGTGATAAAAAGAAGAAGTAGGAGGTTAGTATGGGGTTCATTAGGGATATTGCTACTGAGTATCAGACAGTTTTCTATCTTTTTACAGTGATATTTTTTATTTTCGGTCTTAAGTTGCTTACTTCTGCTAAGACTGCTAGGAGAGGTAATCTTCTTAGTGCTTTGGGAATGCTTATTGCCGTAACTGCTACTCTTCTCTACAAAGGGATACTTTCATATGATCTGATAATTATAGGGTTGATAATAGGTTCTATCATTGGAGTTGTTTCTGCTTATGCTGTTGACATGAGAGCAATACCTCAGTTTGTAGCTATACTTAATGGGTTTGGTGGTGGAGTTTCAGCGTTGGTTGCTATCGTTGAGTTTTTGAAAGGGGAGTTGCCAGTTAATGTTCAGAAACTGCCGTTTGATGAGGTTACTAAGGCGATGTATTTCCATGGTGCTGTTGCTCTCGATATGTTCGTGGGAACTATTACGTTCTGGGGTAGTATGGTAGCTTTTGCTAAGTTGCAGAGGCTTATAACTGAGAGACCTATAGTTTTACCTGCTAAGAACCTCATAAACTTCCTATTACTTGTAGGTATAATTGTTTTTGGCGTTCTTCTTACTCTTTACCCTCAGAATATACTCTACATGATCGGAATACTTGTTCTTGCTTCACTGCTCGGCTTGTCTCTCACTCTTGCTGTTGGTGGTGCTGATATGCCTGTTGTTATCTCTCTATTCATATCCTATGCAGGTCTGTCAGCAGGTACATTAGGGTTTGTTTTCCTAAATCATGGTCTTATAATGGTTGGTGCTCTTGTCGGTGCTTCGGGGCTTATACTTACCAGAATAATGGCTAAATCGATGAATAGAGACTTTTACGGAATACTGCTTGGTAATATAACACCTCCGGAGATGGCGGAAACAAAAGATGATAAAGATTTTTATCAAGGAAAAGTTAAGTCTACAACACCTGAAGAAGTGGCTATGATTTTGGAATCTGCTAATACTATTGCTATAGTGCCGGGTTATGGCTTGGCCGTTGCTCAAGCACAAGGTGCTGTTAGAGATCTTTATAATGAGTTAACTAAAGACGGCAAAGAGGTTTATTTTGCCATACATCCTGTTGCCGGTAGGATGCCGGGACACATGAATGTTTTGCTTGCTGAGGTTGATATACCTTATGATAAACTAAAAACACTTGAAGAAAGTAATGAACTTTTGCCTGATACTGATGTTGCTATTGTTGTTGGTGCTAACGATGTTGTCAACCCAATGGCTAGAGATGCTCAAGATACGCCAATTTATGGTATGCCTATACTTGATGTTGATAAGGCTAAAACCGTTATAGTCATAAAAAGGAGTTTGGCACCAGGTTTCGCTGGAATACCTAACCCTCTCTTTATCAAAGAGAATACTCTTATGCTCTTTGCTGATGCTAGACCAGGATTGTCTGAGATATTGAGGGAATATAAAGAACTTAAGGCTTAATCATTTTTATATGAGGGCTGGCGCCCTCATCCTATCAACTTGAAATTGATAGTTTTCCCTTTCTAGAATAATTCAAGGTTATGAGGATATTAAAAATAGCAGTAGTTGTTTTTTTACTTTTTGTTGTTTCTAATTTGGTTTTTGCTCAGAATGTGCCTTTGCCTAGATTTACTATTGGTGTTGACCAAGCTAGAACCCCCCAGGAAGTTTCTGTTTCACTTCAAATTCTTCTACTTCTTACTATACTTTCTTTGGCCCCCTCAATTTTAATAATGTTAACGTCTTTCATAAGAGTGTATATAGTTTTGGCATTTATACCTAGAGCTTTGACAACTCAAAATATTCCACCTAACCAAGTTATAGTAGGACTGGCGCTTTTCATAACTCTTTACATAATGTGGCCCATATTTACAAAGTCTTACAATGAAGGTATAAAGCCTTATATTGATGGTAAAATAGAGGTGGGTAAGGCATTTGATAACACTATGAAGCCTTTTAGAGAATTTATGTTTAAGCAAACAGATGAAAAGTATATATATCAGTTTGTCAAGCTAGCTAATTTGCCAAGGCCTAAGACAAGGGATGATGTTCCTACATATGTTCTTATACCTGCATTCATAGTAAATGAACTCACTGTTGCTTTTTATATGGGGGCTATATTACTTATTCCCTTTTTGATAATAGATATAGTCGTTTCTAGCTTACTCATGTCTATGGGTATGTTTTTCTTACCGCCAGTTGTTGTTTCTTTTCCTGTGAAAATACTTTTCTTTTTCCTGATAGATGGATGGTCTTTGACAATAGATAAACTTGTTCTTAGTTTCCTTAAGTAAAATTTTGCTAATTCGCTTAGGTTTAGGTATATTAGAAACTTTTTTGGTATAAAAATTTTGTTGAAAGAATATTAATTTTGTTGAAAGAATATTCTGGGAATTTTCACTATTCTAAGCCGAAGGAGTTAGGTTATGATGTTGTTTTTTAGAAGGTTTTTATTTTTGTTGCTTATCATTTTGGGTGTTTTCAGCTCTTCCAAGGCAGTATTGATAGAAAATGATGGTATCATTGGAATTTTGCCCTCGGTTTCCCAAAAGAATTTGAAGTTAGGGTTAATGGACGTTGGATTTTCTTATAAATTCTACTCTTTGGGTGTAAATGCCAAGATAAAGTGGCCTCAATACATTGTAGGTATTTACAATGCTGAAATTAAGTTAGTTCAAGAAATAGACTTATTCGGCGATAGGTTGACAATGTTCAGTGCTTCATTAGAAGGTATAATAGATGAAAGTGACAAAGTGTTAAGAGTTTATTCAATCACAAATTTTTCAATAAACCCACCTGTTTCTACGGTTTTCTTGAGTTTAGCCCAGGAGATTGTACCTTATAATATTTTTGTATTAGGTTTAACTTTTAAAATCTCAAGTAGTACTGAAGCTAGCGAGAGGTTTGTAGGTGGATTTGTGTACTCAGAGTTTTTGTCTTTCGATGAAAAGTTTTATTTGCCAATCTATTTTGAGTTTTTAACAAAATTAGATGGTCAGGGCGATGAAGTAATTTTTTATAAGGCTTTTGTTCATTCTCCAATGTATTCGTTTGGAACAACTTTTTCGTTGTGGGATGGTGTATTCAATTTTCAGTTGGGAGTAGCTTATCCAGGAACTAGTTTTGAAGTGAAGGAACTCAAAATCAATCTACCGGTTATTCCATATTTCAATATTTACTTTTTGTTGTAACTCTTAATTTAAGTGTTACTATTGGATTTCTTTACAGCGTATTTCATACGCTGCTAGAAAGCTAACTTTAGAAAGAGTATATTTTGCCTCTTATCAGTTTTGTTAACGTGTAAAGAGTTATTATAGTTATAGTGGCCACTACTGATGAAGTTGTTAAGCTATCTAGTACTATTCTCGTGTCATATAATCTTGAGTACAGAATTCCCAAAGAAGCCCAAACTGTTGTTAGTCCGTAGAATATATCGTTTCTGAAAAACAATACTGACAGAGTTATGGAAAGTAAAAGTATTGATCCACCTAGTCCCCAGAAGTCCTGGTAGTTCAAGTAAAATGTAAAGTTTAATTTTGTCAGTAGCACCAAGAGATTTAGGAGTGTAGCTACTGTTGTCCATCCCAAGTATATACTGAATGGTATGTACATGAATAATTTTTCGCTCCAAGAAGTTTCTAATTTACCAATGCCTATGCCTCTGTAAACCATTATTAACGATATTAGAAGTAGGAGGATAGACAAGAAAGAGAGCTCTATCATTTGATAGTGCCAAGCAAAAATCCAAGATATGTTGAAGACGCAGCTTAGAAAAAACCATATACCTGACTTTAAAATTATGTGGTTTTCCTTTTTAATGGTCGAGTAGATTTGGTAGCCAACAAATAGTATCAGAAGTAGGTATATAATTCCCCATATAGAAAACGAAAAACCTGCAGGGGTCAGTATTGTAAAGTACTTATTTGATACATAATCTGGTTTTATACCTCCTATTATACCTAGAGTTGACAGAAAGTTGATAAAAATCATTGATATGAGAGCCACTATGTTTAGGGTCAAATAAGTTATAACTTTTCTATTTAGCATATTATCCTCCTTGCTTGAATTTTAATTGTGGGGTAACTTGTTTTCAATATAGTGGGTTATGTTAAATATCTGTGCTAAATGTTACTGTCTGAGGCCTAAACTTAGAAAAATAGTTCTTTTTAGTTGTATAATTCAGTTGTTATGTTCAAAAAGTTTTTGGTTGTAATTGCTTTGTTTATAGCTTTAGGGTGCTCATACGGAGATTTTATTTTGATACCTATGGATGTAAAGCAAGTGGATCATTTAAAACCTTATGGAATTGTTTACAATACTTTGGCCAATGGTATTGAAGTGTATTGGTTTCTGAATTATAGAGGTGGGAGTTTTGTTGTACCCTTAAATAGATTCACAGAGAAGCTGTTAAAAGAGAGAAACATTGTTTATCAAGTAATAACCAGTGGAGATTGGAGAAATCTTTCGAGTCTTACGAATACTGAAAACATGAACATAATAAGGTTGACCAAGGCACCAAGGATAGGCTTGTATAGGCTCAAGATAGATTTACCCTATGATGATGCTGTTGAGATAGCATTGAAGTATGCGGATATTCCGTTTATAGAACTTACGGATGAGGATATTCTTGAAGGAAAGTTAGAAGAGTACCAGATAGATTGGCTTCACTTTGATCATGAAGATTTTACTGGTCAATTTGGCAAGTTTTTTGCCAATTATGGCTCGTCTCCATGGTATATAAGGATGGTTTCTTACCTTGAGAATATGGCAAGAAGTAAAGGTTTTAGTAGTGTCAGAGAAATGAAAGCTAAGGTAGCAATTAAAATAAGAGAGTATGTAGAAAGTGGAGGATTCCTTTTTGGTATGTGTGCGGGAACTGATACTTTGGATATAGCTTTGTCTGCTGTTGATACTGATGTTGTGCCTGAAGTTTTTGATGGTACTGGTGTTGACCCTGATTACTCTTCAAAGCTAAACTTTGATTTGACCTTTGCTTTTAAAAATTTCTCGGTTATTACTGATCCGTACATATACGAATATTCCGATATTGATTACCCAAATTACGCCATTTCTTACAATCATCCGAATTATTTTTATTTGAAAGAATTTTCAGCAAAGTATGATCCCATAAGTACTATGTTGGTTCAAAATCATACGATTAAGGTAAAGGAATTCCTGGGACAGACAACAGCGTTTAATAAAGAGAAAATAAAGGATAATATTACGATTCTTGCCGACTATGGGGATAGTTTACCTGGGTATGCTAAGTATATAAGGGGTGAGCTAGGTAAGGGGGCTTTCTGTTTTTTAGGTGGGCATGATCCCGAGGATTACTCACACTACGTTGGTGATCCACCAACTGATATTTCGCTTACACCAAATTCACCAGGCTACAGGTTGATACTAAATAACGTTTTGTTCCCGGCATCAGAGAAGAAAAAAAGGAAGACATAGGGTGGTTTTATGAGAATAGGTATAATTGGTGCAGGTAGTTGGGGATTGGCTTTGTCAATAGTTTTTTCAAAGAATAATGACGTTAAATTGTGGGTTAGGAGAAGGGAAGTGATTGATTATATAAAAAAATACGGTGAAAGTCCCGATTACCTCAGAGGTATAAAAATCCCTTCAGTGATCACTCTGGTTTCAGATCCTCAGGAATTGAGTGATAGAGATGTTGTTTTTGTTGTTGTTCCTTCGAGATATCTAAGAGATACTTTAAAAGTATTCAAAAATGTTCTGAGGGGCAAAATAGTAATAAGCTGTACCAAAGGACTAGAGTTTGAAACGTTAAAGTTTCCAACAGAGATAATAGCTGATGAAGTAGAAGTTTCTGATGTGGGGGTTCTTTCTGGGCCTAGTCATGCTGAAGAGGTAGCTTTAGGGTTGCCGTGCGCTATCACTTTGGCGATGAATAATCTTGATCTAGCTAGAGAGATACAGTTTTCAATAAGTTCTGATAGTTTTAGAGTTTATATTTGGAATGATATAAGGGGTGTTGAAATTTCAGGTATTACGAAGAACGTGATAGCTATTGCTGCAGGAGTGTGCGATGGGCTGATGTTAGGAGATAATGCGAAAGCATCTCTTATAACTAGAGGGCTTCACGAAATTTCAAGATTTGGTGTTAAGATGGGTGGAAAGTTTGAAACGTTCTTTGGCCTTTCAGGTGTTGGAGACTTGATAGTTACATGTACTAGTAAACATAGTAGGAATAGAGGGCTTGGCGAAAGAATAGCAAAAGGAGAGAGGCCCGAAGATGTGATAAATAGCTCGAAAATGGTTGCAGAAGGGTACTACAGCGCTCCTGCAATAAAAAAAATGGCAGAGATCAGAGGTATTGAAATGCCGATAGCGAGCGAAGTTTTTTCGATTCTCTATGAGGGGAAGAATCCTTTTGAATCACTTAAGAGCCTTATGAGTAGAAGCTTGAAAATAGAATTTTATCAGGATTTTTAGAACATCTTAATAAAGTGCCAGATTCTGTAAAAAGCTTCTTTTATGATATCTTGCATCAGTGTAAATATAGGTCCTATGAAAAGGATAACGAGTATTATCCCCAGTACCATTTTTACATCGAAGCCAAGATTGAGAACGTTCATTTGTGGAGCTGTCTTGGCTATGATACCTATGACTATGTCTACTATGAATATGACACCTATTATCGGTATGGAAATTTGTAATGCTATTAAGAACATTGCATTAAATCCGCTAACAATAAACTTTGCAGCTGCTTCTATTGTTTCCATTCTGATGTTTGATAGCCATATTCTCTTATAGCTTTCAATTATCGCTTGGAACGAAAGAAATGGCCCATTAATTGCTATGAAAACCATTGTAGCAAATATTAAGAGTAGAGTTCCGTATGTTGGAATACTAGTTTCAGAAAGAGGATCAACTA
This sequence comes from uncultured Brevinematales bacterium, assembly GCA_964475465.1. GTDB lineage: Bacteria > Spirochaetota > Brevinematia > DTOW01 > DTOW01 > JAPYWX01. The sequence goes on along the minus strand of CAYYXA010000005.1, from coordinate 74,140 downwards.
CTTCTATGAATCCAAGTCCAAAAGAAGTAGAAAATATTTGTGCGGCTAGTTGGAAAGCTGATACTATTAGGAAAACAAAGAAACCGATGAGCAAGCCTATTATTAGTTCACCAACAAGCAAGAAGAAAAAGTTTCCTAAGTTTTTTGGTAATTCGTATCCCATTTGGGATATGATGGGGAAAATTATGTAGGATAAGAAAAAGGCTAGTACTACCCTTACTCTGTTGGGTACGTTGATCCCGCTGAAAAGTGGTAGTATTGAGAGCATACCTATTGTTCTCGTGAATGCTACTAAGAAAAATTGGAAGTTGTATATGAGGAAGTTGACTATATCGACGGACATGTCTAGTATTCTTTGCCTTTGTATACACTAGCAAAGATGTATCCATAGACAAATCCGGCAATATGTGCAATCCATGCGACATGTGATTCGGGATTAAACAAGGCATTTATTACTTGGTAGATGAACCAGCCACCTATATACCATATCGCAGATATAGGAATAATCGTTATGAATATGAATAAGACCAAGGTAGCTACTTCCGCTTCAGGGAAATACCTTAGGTAAGCTCCTAAAACGGCGCTAACAGCACCACTAGCGCCTACTAAGGGAGTTGAAAGATTGATAAGCATTGCTTTATTAGAGTATATGTTTTCTATATCTAGATTCCAGTTTGTTGCATAGAGTATTTGGAAAAGAGCGGCTATAATTGCTCCGCCTAGGTAGAAAAGGGAAAATATCATAGGTCTCATTCTCGCTTCAACGTCATTGGCGAATATGAATAAGAACCACATGTTACCTAGTATGTGCCAGAAATTAGCGTGGATAAATGAATACGTTATGAGTGTTATATATGGGTAGTATGGGATGTCGGAGATTATTTCGTTTGCCCTCAGTATTTTTAGAGGAACTACCCCCCACTCTTTGAAAAATGCTTGTAAGTCTGGAATGAGGAGACTTTGGTAGAGGAATACGAGGATGTTAGTTGTTATTATTATTGTCATGACGGGGGTGAATGTAATTCCACTGCCCCTGTTGTTTATATCAAATAAGGGAATTAACATTTTTTTACTCCTTTACAGAACCTAGTGTTACACTTTCTACTAATTCTTTTCTTATGTACATGAATAGCAATACTACTGGTATTGAAACTAGAACTACAGCAGCTGCAAAACCCGAAAGATCATTGTTATCAAGTAATGATTTTATGCCAGGTGGTAGAGTATAGAGAGAAACATCTGATAGGAACACAAAAGCTATAGCGTACTCGTTCCAGCATGTGACGAATGAAAATATAAAAGATGTTGCCAGTGCAGGACGTGATATAGGAATTAGTACATAACCGATGAGCTGTAACAAATTTGCACCATCAACTACAGCAGCTTCTTCTATGTCAGATGGTACTGTATCAAAGAATCCTTTGAGTATCCATATAGAAAAAGGTAATGTTGTTGCCAAGTATGCTAAACTTAAACCTTGGAGTGTTCCGATCAATCCTAATAGGGACATTATTATTAAGAAAGGAACTATCATCATTGCAATTGGGAAAAGCTGAGTTACAAGTAGAGATATTAGGAATGTCTTTCTGCCAGGGAACTGATACCTTGATATACCGTATCCTGCCATGAATCCTATAGATGTACTGACAAGTGCCACGCTAGCGGCAACTATGGCACTGTTTAAAAGCCATTGTAAGAAGTTAGGATCTGTGAAAATATAGAGATAGTTTTCCAGCGTGAGGCTAGACAGATGGAACTTGCCATGGAGTATTTCTAGAAATATAGTTCTCATTAGATCTCTAGAGTAAAAAGATATCACGACTACCCAAAGTACAGGTAAAAGAAGCAAGATTATGGATACTATCAAAAATACTTGAATTAATACATAATAAATCCTTTTCATAATGCCTCCTAGTAAGTTTTTTCAGTCAGTTTTGTTACTTTAGCAAATGCTAGGATATATATAAGCAGTATAATGAAGACAAGTGTAGAGTATGCAGCAGCATATCCGTAGGTGAATACTCTGAGGTCTGGTCTTGAGACGAAGTCATATATTCTCGTTATTAATATGTCGTATGCGTCGTTTCCACCAGTGTATAAGTAAACAATGTTGAAGTTGTTGAATGTCCATATAGAAGAAAGTAACACTGATGGTAAGAGAGTAGGTCTTATTAAGGGTAAATAGATAGAGAAGAGTCTCGTAAACCATCCTGCGCCGTCTATTAGTGCAGCGTCTTTTACTGATTCTGATATTCCCTGTAGTCCACTTAAGGTTACAATCATTATGAATGGGAATGCATACCATGCGCTAACAAAGCATATGGATAGGAAATATATTGTACTGTTCGCATGTACGTTAAATCCTTCTAAGCCTATTGAATCAAAAAGTTGCTTGAAGACACCATATTGACCTAAAGCTTCTCGCCACAGGAGAGCACTAATGTATGTTGGGATTACCCAAGGTAAGATAAGAAAGACTTGATATACACCTCTTAATTTTACTTTGTTGTCGTTAAGGATGACAGCAAATAGAACGCCTAAAGATACCTGAATTATGACTGAGATGAAAGTATAAAGAAATGTATTGATTAGAACTTGGTAGAAATTGGTGAAATTCCTCACAAAAAAAGGAGATGATTCCACTATTTCTTTAGATTTTTCAAACCCTATCATTGCTAAGATATGGTGAATATTCAATATATCTTGATAGTTGTAGAATCCTACAAATTGTCTGGCAAGGTTAAGGTCTGATAAATATCTCGAAAGAGATGTGAAGCTCATTATTATTGTGGATATGAAAGGCACACCTATTAGCATGAATACCAATAATAGCGCGAGAATGATAAATGTATAAACAACACTGTAATTGTAAAATGCGTTTAGCCACTTCTCTAGCCCACCTTTAGCAAAGTAGTAAAATGTGCCAAGTGATAGTAGAGATGCTATAAGGTATATTAGTGTGAATGGTGTTAAAAACAGGTTTTGATAATATTTTATAGAGCTAGGTTCAGGGTCAAAGGTCCCATCAATTGATATGTAAGAAACGCTCTTTATATCGCCTACGTCTTTTGATAAATATTGAGCAAACTCTTCTTTATCGTTTACAAGTCCTTTTTCTTGAAGTGATTTAAATAGATCGGTTATTAATGGTTTAACCTCTTCAGCTTTGGAATATACCAGATAGTTTAAGTAGTTAGAATATGAGGAGTATAGTATTAGTGCTATTACTATGAGAAGAGCTATACCTGTGTATAGCTTTATTCTCTCAGGGAGAAACTTTATAGGTATGAAAATCAAAGCTAAGACTAGTGAAAGAATGAAATAAAATATAAGCGGAGTATATGGGAAAACAAAAGGCTTTTCTATGTATCCCACTCCTACTGTCAAATTTTCATCTTTGAAAGTGTAGCCTTTTATTACTTTGTCGTACCCTACAAAGAAACCTCTATCTCTTTCTTCAACTACGAAGTTATTTTCTGTTGAATCTTTTTTTATTCTGAAAAGGTTCTTTATTGACATTTTACCTTTTTCCAAGCTTTCAAAGTCAGAAGAAGCTATTAGTTTTTCTCCTTTTATTACCTCTATACTCCACAAGTTTTTGCTAAGTAATTCATTTTCATCTGCTGGAAGTCCATAATTTGTTACTATGTAGCCTAAGACGTATGAAAAATCTTTGAACTTTGTGTTTTCTTCCTTAGTTTTTTCTTTAGTTGTTTTTCTTTTCTTTTGGTTATCTTCTACTAAGAATAAATCGGAGCTTAATGTTTCCTCTTCTTCGTAGAATGAAAGCCATGATTTGCCTTTTTTGGTTTCACTTTTTGTTTCTGTTTCGCTAGCGATATCAGCACCGTATTTATCGTAAATCAGTTTAGATGTATTCATTAATACAGTTGTTTTTATTTCTGTCTTAAAATTTTCAATAGAGTTTGTTATTATCCAGAAGTGTACAAATAGCAGGAGGAATAGTAGAAATACGGAAAGAAATGCTGCCCAAAAAAGCCTTTGACCTTCCGAAAAAATATACTTCTTTGAGAAAAGTTTCATATATCTGCTCCTTCGAAACTTTTACCTTAATTATCAATAAAAAGATGGGAACATTCAAGAAACTTGATAGTTATGTTTCATAACTTATAAAATGGAGAATATACTTCTAAAGTTTTCCATTCTGCTTAAATTCTCTAGAGAGGTTTTTTATGTTTGGTGATGTTGAAAAGGAAGTTGAGGTTAGTTCTTTTGAGTCAAATCTCTTTTCTAAGTCTCAGGAAGATGTTTTTCAGGAGGAGTCAAAGGGAAAAGAAGCTTTTGAATCTGGGTCAGGAGAAGATGAATTTAAGGAGACGTTGGAAAGTATTAAAGAAGAAGTTGAAGCTGAGGGAGTTTCTGTTAAGCCTTCTAAGAAGATACTTTCGGATGATATAAGAGAACTTTATCTTGATGATCTTAAGGAGAAAAGTGCTGACGAGCTTCTGGAATTTCTTGAACAAGCTTACGGCTATAAACTTGCTTCCTATAGAACGAAACAGGATATATTGTTCAAAATTGTTGAAAATCATACTAAGCTTGGTGGTATAGTCTATGGTAGGGGGGTTCTGCAGATTCTGACAGATCAGAATCAGGGGTATGGTTTCCTTAGATCTGAAAAACGTAATTATTTGCCGGTACCTGGAGATATATATGTAGCACAAAGCCAGATAAGATCCTTAGGGCTAAGAACGGGTGATGAAATTGTTGGCACCATAAGACCTCCAATGAAGGAGAATGAAAAGTATTTTGGTTTAATAAAGGTAACACATGTTAACGGAATTGCTTTTACGGGCCCTCTTCATAGGAGACCGAATTTTGAAGATCTTACGCCGATGTTTCCTACAGAGAAGTTTAATTTGGAGTACTCGCATGATGATATTGATACTAGGATAGTTGATATGTTTGTTCCGATAGGTAAGGGGCAGAGGGGTATGGTTGTATCCCAGCCAAAGGCCGGTAAGACAACACTACTGAAGAAAATAGCAACAGCAATTCGTAAAAATCATCCTGAAGTTGTACTTTTCATATTGTTAATCGATGAGAGACCTGAGGAAGTTACAGATTGGAAGAGATCACTTAAAAATGTAACAGTTATAAGTTCAACGTTTGATGAGGAGCCACATAGGCACGGAGTAGTCGCCGAGATGGTTTTAGAGAGAGCTAAGAGGTTGGTAGAAATGAAGATGGATGTTGTCATACTTCTTGATAGTTTGACGAGGTTGACAAGAGCTTACAACCAGATAATGCCGTCAACGGGTAGGATAATGTCAGGTGGTATAGAAGTTGGCGCATTCCAAAAGCCGAAGTATTTCTTTGGCTCCGCTAGAAAAATAGAAGAAGGTGGGAGTTTGACAATTATAGCCTCTGCCTTGATAGATACAGGTAGTAAAATGGATGAAGTGATATATGAGGAGTTTAAGGGTACAGGTAATATGGAAATACACCTGAGTAGGGATTTGGCTAATAAGAGGATTTTCCCAGCTATTGACCTTAGGCTTTCAGGTACAAGAAGAGAAGAACTACTGTTGCCAGAGGATAAACTTCATAGGATATGGTTGCTTAGAAGAGCAATAAGTGATATGAGTAATGAGGAAATAATACAGAAGCTTACAGAAGTTTTGTTGAAAACGAAGAATAACGATGAGTTTTTAGAGAACTTACAACAATTCTAATATATGGATATATCAAAATGTACCGTAATAGTTCCTGGAAGCTCAGCTAATATAGGAAGTGGCTTTGACGTTTTTGGTCTAGCTGTAAGCATATATGCTTACTTTTCGTTTAGGGAGAGAAGGGGGAAGGTAATAGAGTACTTTGGAGTAGGTCCTAAGCCCGAAGAAGACGAATCAAATATAGTCTTTGTTTCTTTTTCTCGCATGTTGAAAGAGTTTAAAGAAAATATACCAACTAATTTGTCGATATGGGTGAAGAATCATATTCCAATAAAGAGAGGATTGGGAAGCAGTTCTTCTGCTATTGTAGGAGGACTAACGCTAGGTTATCTTTATCTACTTAGCAAGGGTAAGATAAAGGGAGAACTAGAGGATTTTAAGGTGGCAAAAGAGAAATTAATACTGCCGCTGGCTGTTGAGATTGAGAAACATCCTGACAATGTTACACCTGCCGTAATTGGTGGTTTTTCTATATGTAACCTCGATAGCAACAATAAGTTTGACAGAATTGATTTCCCGGAGGATATAAAACTAGTTTTTGTGATACCTGAGTTTGAAGTTTCTACGGAAGTCGCTAGAAAGGTTTTGCCTAAAGTTTATTCTCTTGAAGAAGTTGTAAGAAACTTGAAGTACGCTGTTAGCCTGATTACTGGGGTAATGAAAAGAAGATATGATTTAATCAAAATAGGTTTAAGGGATGAATTACATCAGAAGTATAGGAAACACTTGTATAGGGGATTTGAGAAGCTTTTGGAGATTGAAGAGAATGAGTTTGAAACACATTACATAGGTAGTTTTGTCTCTGGTAGTGGACCTACCTTTTGTCTTATGTTTTTGGGTGTCCCAAAATTGAATGACTTGCTAAGAATAAGAAGTTTTTTATCTAAAGAAACAACAATTGATTATGATATACAGATACTATCAGTCGATAATCTAGGTGTAAGGATTATTTTATAGGAATATATTCATTTTTTGAACTTTATTGGTATGCTTCCTATTCTTGTGTCTATGATTTCGTATCCCATTTCTGTGAGTTTGGTTCTTATTTCATCTGCTTTGGAGAATTCTTTGTTTTTCCTTAGGTTTTCTCTTTCTTCTAGCATTCTGAGTACTTCTTGAGGTACTTCGTCTATATCCATATCAAAGAAATCTAAGACTCTTTTTACATCCACCAGAAACTTTAGTATCTCTTCAGCTTCTTTTGACGAAATAGCCGTAATATCTGTGTTTTCAAATTCTGAGATAAGGGAAAATACAACACCTAATGCTTCAGGTACATTTAGATCATTATCCATTGATTCTATGAACTTCTTTCTAGCGTTCTCTATGATATCTAGCTTTGTAGGTTGTATTTCTTTATTTTTTGATAGAGCTTTCTTCATTTTTGCAATGAATATCTCTAGACCTTTTATAGTATTTTCTGCTTGTTTCACTTTCTCTTCTGTAAAATCTAAGGGTTTCCTGTAATGAGTTGATATTAGGACTAATCTTATAGCTTTCGGGTTGTAGCCTTTAGCTATAAGGTCTCTTAAGGTAAAGAAGTTTCCTTCAGATTTTGACATTTTTCTTCCGTTTATCATCAAGTGTTCTACATGAAACCAATATCTTACAAACTGTTTTCCAGTTTTACTTTCGGATTGTGCAATTTCGTTTTCATGGTGAGGAAATATTAAGTCTACTCCGCCACCGTGAATATCCAAAGTATCACCTAAGTATTTGGTACTCATGACGGAACATTCAATGTGCCATCCTGGCCTTCCTTTACCTATCTCTGTTTCCCAGTATACATTTCCATCCTCTTCTTTCCATGCTTTCCAAAGTGCAAAATCTACAATATCTTCTTTTGAGTATTCGTCAACTCTTACTCTACCGCTTGCTCCAGGCTTTATGTTTGATTTATCCAGCTTTGATAGTTTCCCGTATTCTTTAAATGAAGATATGTCAAAATATACACCATCTTCGGTTTTATAGGCATGTCCTTTCGCCATCAATACTTTTATAAACTCGACTATGTCGTTTATAGTTTCTGTTGCTCTAGGGTAGTAAGTGGCTCTTTCTATTCTCATTGTCTCTATATCTTCAAAAAAAGCTTTAGCGTACCTATCTGTGTACTCCTTGAGAGAGATACCTTCTCTCATTGCTCCTCTGATAGTTTTATCATCAACATCTGTGAGATTCATCACAAACACAACGTCATACCCTTTTAGCTTTAGGTATCTATGAAGTATATCTGACATTACGAAAGTTCTGAAGTTGCCTATATGAGCAAAATCGTAAACTGTGGGGCCGCAAAAGTACATTTTTACTTTGTTTCCTTCTAAAGGAATGAATTCTTCTATTTGTCTGGAAAGAGTATTATACAGCCTCATAAGTAAGAAATTATTAAGTTGTTGCAAAAATTTTTTCAAGAATGTGTGATTATGTTGGAGATTTAACTTTTTTGAATTTGCTTAAAAACGGTAATTTGATAGTTTCTTACTTGTTTATCTTTGTCGTGGAAAAGTTTCATATCTCCGTGCTCTAATGATTTGGAGCTGGTTAAGTCTAGAGCTAAGCTGTTTTACTTTTTCTATGTGCTTTGAGTGTTGTACCGGTGATACACTTAGAACTTGAAAGGATTGGTGAGATAGCTGTCTTAGTTACACTAGTTATTATAGTTGTTTAAAAGGTTTCATAAGTGAAATTACTATTTAGTGCATAGCTTTTGAATATTAAATGTTGTTTAGTACACAATGCTGTCTAGCATCCAGTGCTGTTTAGTAGCTATTATATCTCCGGTTAGTTTAAAAATTGGTTTAAAAAAGACAAAGTTACACTTTGCTTTAAATGATGTATAGAAGTATGATTGATTAATGTTCTCTATGGTAGGTATTTTTAAAGTAACTTGGTTGTTAAAATATAATTTCGGGATATGATTTCTTATGATAGCATTTTTGAAGAAGAGTGTGAAGTATTATCTAATAGAAAGGTAGGGAAATATCACGAAATAACTTTCTCTTCTAGGAGAATAGTGAAATCTATAAAGGTTGGGCAGTTTGTTAATATAAAGCTAGATAAAGTGTTCTTCAGGAGGCCATATACACTTCTTTTCAAGGACAATAGTAAGTTTTCTATATTAGTTAAGGTAGTAGGGAAAGGCTCTAAGGAGCTATCTGAAGTTACTGAGGGAAGAAGTTTGAGTGTGATAGGGCCATTAGGAAATTCTATATTCGATTTTGATATTACTAATGGTGATATTGTTTCGATGGTAGCTGGTGGGGTTGGTATTGCTAATATGGTTTCTTTGGCAATATTACTAAAGAATATGAATAAGAAATCAAGGCTTTTTTGGGGTGTGAAGAGCAAAGATGAGTTCTTTGATGATTATCTACACTTCTTTGATGAAGTTTTTGTATCTTCTGAAGATGGTGGAGTAGGTTATAAGGGATTTGTTACAGATGTTTTTAGAAAGAAATACGGGGGAGAGCTTGTTTACGCTTGTGGCCCTTTGCCTATGTACAGAGTTATGAAGGAACTTAGATTACCTGAAGAAAAAATCTTTGTCTCTATGGAGACAGTAATGGGATGTGGTATAGGTATATGCTATGGATGTAGTGTCAGAGTTGTGGATGGGTACAAGCTAGTGTGTAAGGATGGCCCCAACTTTAGATTGTCTGAGTTGGTGCTTTAGTAATTAATAGCGCTTTAACGAAAATTTTCTTGACTGCAAGTAAAGTCTATTTTAGAATAAGTTTGAGAAGGAGGGTATATTTATGCCTGAAAAAAAGAAAAGATTTAGGTACTTCGTAGATAAACCTTTTCAAACGAAGTTTATTTTGAGGTTTGTCGTACTAATACTGATTAGTGCCATCATATCTTTTGGTTTTTTTGTATATATAGATAGTCAGAAATTTTCAAAAGGTGTTCTATTTGAGGAGATAACAAAGGACTTTTATAAAACTACTGACATAGGATTTATTCTTGATAGCATGAAGAAAGTTTTGAGTAAATCTAAAGCAGATTTGAAAATTATTTCTAGAGTCGATGAGTATTCGGCAATGGCGAAGAAGTTTGATAACAATGTTGTCAAAGCAAATGAGATAAAGAAGGAACTTCTTGCCAAAGATCTCAATCCTTCTTTTAGAGGGGGTGTTGTATTTTTGGCTTATGAGCTGGCGAATGGTAAAGGTAATGAGGTCGTCAGTGAAGTTAACAAGGCTATTCTTAGTTTGAGGAGAGTTGTTCAAGATTGTGCTTTTGGGGAAATGAATTATTCTCTTGCTGTTCTAGATAAAGTCTTCAAGGGGAGCAAATACCAGAGTAAGTTTGATTCTTTTAAGGAGAAGATGGGTTTATATGTAAATTTAGTAACTTCGACTTATGATTTTTTGAAGGCTAGACCTAGCTTCGTTGAGGAGTTAAGAGATCTTATTAATGCCCCTAACTCAGGTATTGAAGCTGGAACTTTGGATTCACTTAATAGGTCTTTGGTCAGGATACAAACGATCCTTGATAGTGTGAACTCTTATTCAGATGTTTTGGCATACGAGACTAGGACTTATGAGAGGAAAGCTTATAATCTTTTGGATCTTTACTGGAAGCCAATTGTTGCCTTAAGTGTTTTGCAGATATTGCTTATAACAATATTTGGCTTGTTCTTCTCTCATAGTATTGCTGGGCCTGTACACAGGATAAAGAAGGAATTGAGGGAAATAGCTGAAGGTAAACTTCCGGTAACTCATGAAATCAAGTTGAGAAGAAGTGACTTCTTATTGGACATTGCTAAAGAAATAAATAATACTTTAAAATCTATTGCAGAAAGATATAACATCAGATAGGTGAAAAAATGCCAAAAATAAGACCTTTTAAGGCGACTTTGTATAATAAAGACGTTGTAGGTGATCTGAATTTAGTGGTTGCACCGCCTTATGATGTAATATCTCCTGAGCAAAGAGAGATTTTTGCTGCTAAGAGTCCATACAATATAGTTCATTTGACTTTACCTGAAGGAGAAGGAGACAAAAAGTACGAAAATGCTCAAAAGAGGTTGTTGAGTTGGTTGCTAAAAGATGTTCTTGTTACTGATAGAGAAGAGGGGATTTTCATATACGAGCAGAAATTTTCATTAAAAGGTAAGAATTACAAAAGGAGAGGAATAATTGCTATAATGATGGTGGAGGATTATGGTAATGGTGTATTTAGACATGAAAAAACTTTTGGTGGTCCTAAAGAGGATAGAAGGAAATTGATGGAATCTGTAAATGGGCACTTGGAACCTCTTTTCTTCCTTTATGCCGACAAAGAATCCGAAATCAACAATAGGATTTATGACATGGAGTTTGATTATACTGCTAGAAGTGTAGTTGATGAGCTAGGGGTTAAGCACACTATTTGGAAAGTGCCTGATAAGAAGCTTGAGGAGTTCATTGTTAATAAGCTGTCTAGCTTTAATATATACATAGCTGATGGGCATCACAGGTATGAGACAGCTCTTTTGTACGCTAAGGAAAGAGGGATAGATGAGAATAAACCTTACTGCTATGTACTTGCTGCTTTCTTCAATATGTACTCTAAAGATCTTATAATATTGCCGACCCAGAGGCTTGTAAAGGTCGAATCTTTTTTACAGGAAGAGTTTATAAAGAAGTTGGCTCAGTATTTTAAGATAGCTGCGATACCTTACTCAGATGAAATGTCGGAAGTTGCCATATCTAAACTGATTACAGTAATGAGGGATAGGAAGGAAAAAGGAATGGTTTGCTTTGGTGTGTACTCAATGTACGATCCTTCGAAAATTTATCTTATAACCCTTAAGGAAGAACTAAAGGAGAAAATAATAGAAGAAATTTCGAGTGTAGTTGGTCGAGAAGTTGCCTCTTTGGATGTTTCAATATTGACAGAGTTGGTTTTAAAAAGGATATTAGAGCTTAGCGAGGAGAAAATTACTTCTAGAGCATATGTTGATTATATTAGGTACGAGAAAGATGCTATAAGTACCGTAAAGAGAGGTATAAGAGATTTAGCTTTCATACTAAACCCCACTTCAATAGAAGAAGTAATAACGGTTGCCGAAAAGAATTCCGTTATGCCCCACAAATCTACTGATTTCTTCCCAAAAATTGAGAGTGGGCTTACAATATACTTGTTTAACGAACAATAGTTATTCCTTAAGGGTTGCTCTAAATATATTACCAAATGTAAAGGAGAGTTTTATGAATACGACGGTAGTGGGTGTAGTTATTCTGCTTTCTATCTTAACTTATGTTGCTATTTTGATTATAGGCTTCTTGAATTTTCAGAAGATTAAACTAAAGGCTAAAAAAATGGTTGATGATGCTGAAGAGGAAAGTAGGAGGATATTGGAACTTGCTAAAAAAGAAGCAGAGGAAATCAAAAGTAAGGCTATTTTAGAGTCTAAAGAAGAAGCAAATAAATATAGAGAAGAGATAGAGAAGGATCTAAGAAACATAAGAAGAGATCTTCAAGTTTTCGAAAGAAAGCTTTTAGCAAGAGAAGAAAACATAGAAAGAAAAGAATCTTATCTACAAAGAAAAGAAAGAGAACTTTCGATAAAAGAGAGAGAGCTTAACGATTTACAAAGGAAGCTAGAAGAGGAAAAAGAGAGACTTGTACGAGAACTTGAAAGAATTGCTGGTATGACAGAGGAAGAAGCTAAGAATCTTCTTATAGAGAGTATAAAGAAAGAAACAGAAATTTCTGCTTTGAATCTTGTTAAGAAGATAGAAGAAGAGTACAACCAAAAGGCTGTTGAGAAGGCTAGAAGAATAATAGTTGATGCTATCCAAAGGATAGCTCTTGATGTTGTGAATGAGACGGTTATTTCTTCGGTTCAATTACCAAATGATGCGATGAAGGGAAGAATAATAGGAAGGGAAGGAAGAAACATAAGAGCTTTTGAGACAATAACAGGTGTTGATCTCATAATAGATGATACGCCTGGGGTTGTCGTTTTGTCTTCTTTTGACCCTATAAGGAGAGAACTTGCCAAGAGGACGATGATTAGACTAGTTGATGATGGTAGGATCCATCCGGCAACTATAGAGGAAGTTTACGAGAAGGTTAAGAGTGAGTTTGAAGAAGAAATTTATAAAGTGGGTGAAGGGGTTTATAATGATTTAGGTTTACAACCTATGTCGAATGAAGAGTATAAATACGTGGGTAGGTTGAAGTTTAAGGTTAGTTATTCTCAGAATGTTCTTGCTCATTCCATAGAGACAGCTATTGTTGCTGCGAGGATTGCTGAAGAGTTAGGGCTTGACTATAATACTGTTCTTAATGTCAAAAAAGCAGGGCTTTTGCATGATGTTGGTAAAGTGGCTTTGGGTGTCTCTGAAGGTGGCCATGCTATGGTTGGAGCAAATCTTGCTAAGAAGTGGGGGTATCCGGATAGGATTGTGAATGCTATAGCTGCACATCATGGAGAGGTTGAGCCTATGTTCATAGAGTCTTCTTTAGTGATGATAGCAGATGCTATATCTGCTGCTAGGCCCGGAGCAAGAAAAGAAAATTTGGAAAACTACATAAAGAGATTGGAAAACCTCGAAAGGATAGCTTTGTCATTTGAAAATGTCGAAAAAGCTTACGCTATACAAGCGGGTAGGGAACTTAGAGTTTTTGTCGATAGTACTAAAGTTTCCGATGAGGAAGCTAAGATTATAGCAAGAGAAATAGCAAAGAAGATAGATGAAGAAATAAACTTCCCAGGGCAGATAAAGGTAACACTTATAAGGGAGACAAGGATCGTAGAAACGGTTAGGTAAGTTATCTTTTCGATTCAACCAACAAGCTTATTTCGGTAGCTCCTCCTATTCTTACTCTGTCCATTACATCTACTAAAAGTTGGTACTTTATGTCTTTATCTCCTCTTATTATTACTGGTACCGATGGCTCCTTTATTGCTATCCTCTTCACTATAGGTGAAATATCCTCGAGAGATACTAAGTTGTCATTTATGTATATTTTTTCATCTTTGGTTATGGTTATGTTTATACTTGTTCTCGGTTGTGAATCTGAGGTTAGAGATTTTGGCAAATTTACGTTTATTGATGTAGTTTTTATGATGCTTGAGGTAAGCATGAAAAATATAGTTATTAAGAACATTACATCTATCAACGGTGTTGGCTCTATTCCTACTTTTAGCTGACTTTTTGACCTACTTATAAATCTCATATTTCCATTATATCTTACGAAGTTTTTGAAATTCAATTAGAATTTACCTAGTAGTTTTATTTCTAGTTCTAACTCTATGTCGAATTCTTTTTTCACCTTTTCTTTTGCCAGATTTATTAGTTCCATGACGTCCTGGGCTTTACCGTTTCCTAGGTTTATTATGAAATTTGCGTGCTTTTCAGAAAACATTACATCACCTATTCTGTATCCACTCAAGCCAACATCCATAATGAGTTTCCAAGCTTTTGTCCCAGGGGGGTTCTTGAAAATGCTGCCAGCTGAAAAGCCTTTTGGTTGCGTATTTGCCCTATAACTGAGATTTTCTTCCATTTTTGCTTTTATGAACTTTTTATCGCTCTTCTTCAGTTTTAGTTTTGCTCCTGTTACTATGAAATTACTTAGCCCACTATTCCTATAAGAAAATCTTGCTTCTTCATTTGATAGATAGATTTCTTCACCCTCTTTTGTTAAGCAATAAACACCTTCAGTGATGTCTTTGAGTTCGCTTCCGTGCGCTCCTGCATTCATTATTAATCCACCTCCTAACGTACCAGGTATCGCAATACAGAACTCAGCTCCGCTTAGTTCGTAGTTATACATTTCCTTTGATAGCGATGGTAATGTGTATCTTGCTCCAACCTCGACAATTACATTATTTTCATACTCTGTATCCTTGATGTTGATTTTTTTGAATGCGTTTCCAAGTTTGATTATAACTGTATCTTCGATAGGATAATCGGAAACTAACAAGTTTGAGCCTGCTCCTAGCAAAAAAAAGTTTATTCCTTCTCTTCTGAGAAAGGAGAGAAGTTTTTTTAAAGATGTGATATCTTCTACTTCTAAGAAGTGTTTGGCAGGTCCTCCTATCCTGAAAGTAGTGTGGTTTTTCATTAATTCATTTTCGAATATTTTGATTTTACCACATTCGAGAATACCTTTTCTTAAATCCATAAAGTTTTTATTTAACCTTTTTGCTTCTAACAATCCAGACAATAATTCCAGGTAATAGCATTAGGAGAGGAACAACAACTAAGCTTACGACTAATACTAAGTTTGCATCTGCTTGTGAGAGTATTATGGGTGATCTTTTTATAGATTTAGGTTTTATAGAGAGAGAAATATTTTCTTTGGATATCCATTCAATTGAATTTAGGGCGAGCTCTAGATTTCCGGACATGCTTTCTATGAAGTAGTCAGAGAGGAAATCTATATCACCTATTACTACTAACCTTCCACTTTTGTTGTTGTTGGTGATTAAGGATTCAACAGCGTATCCTAAAATTATTGGTGGTATTATGTCGTTTTTATCCTTTGAAGCTAGGAGTTTACCTCTAGTGTCTATTGAGGTTTCTCCCCAGCTATTTGCCGACGTTGACATGAGGTCATATACTCTGGTTCCTAATTCTTCATTGACGGATTCCATTCTGCTTATAGCCATTGCTGTGACCAATTGTACTGGTAGACCTTTACTTTTTATATCAGAAGTTATCGGGCTAAAGTGTACGTAAGGTATTATATAAAATAGCTTTCCCATGTAGGGATTGAATCTTTCTTCATCAAAAACAACGTTATTTTTGACGTATAATCCGAATTTTGTTAATAGGTAGTTAATAGAGAATGTTCTGTCGTAAGTGACGTTGCCCAAGACAGGTTCTAAGAACACAGCAATTCCGCCACCATTTTTATAAAATTCGTAAAGTTTTTCTTGAGTTTCGACTGGTATTATTCTGCGGGGCGCTATTATAACGATGCCGCCAGCGTCACTAGGTATATCTTTCGTTACAGATAAATTGAGTTCTCGTAGAGTGAAATTAGCCTTTTCTAAATATGATCTGAGAGTTTTGAATGTGTATTCTTCCTCACCACCAGGAGCATCCTGAAGTACTCTGTATTCTCCATTCCCGACCAGAAAATATATAACCCTTGAAGATGAAGTTACGTTAAGGATTGCGGATGTTACTTCCTCTTCAACCTTTATTCCTACTGGTTTAGGACCATATTCTGTTCTTTCGTATTCTACTAAGGAGGAACCTCTTATGTATTTCTTGTTTTCTCCGCTTTCAACAACTATTGTTATTTCTTCACCTTGTGGTAGTTCGTACTTCTTTGCAGTAATTGGATCCCTTATAGGATCAACTGTTATAAATGTTATTTTCTTAGAGTTTTTTTGGTACTCTTCTAGGATTTTTTCTAGTTCTGTTGCAACGTCCTTTTTGGCGAATAGAATAATTTTAATATCGTTAGTTATCTTATTTATTACCTCTATTGAGTAGGGGGAAAGTGAAAAAAGTTTTTCAGCAGTTAAATCAAGTTTCAGTGATCTGTTGGATGCTATTACATAAAGAACTACAAGTATTGCTAATGTTAGAATGACTATGAATAAATCTTCAATTCCTCTTAGAAACTTTCCTTGTTTTATGTCTGAAATGATGTTTGTTCCTGCTAGGAGTACCCACGCAAGACTTAGGAGCAAAAGGGAGCCTGTTATTACCGTTACTACTTTGAGACCGTAAACTACTAAAAATGTGATGAAAAGCAGAAAGAAGACGAAAAGGAAGATAAACCCTACCTTATAATTGCTTTTTAGAAAGTTTAGGAAAGCTGAGATGCGTTCCATGTAACCCTTCATACTCTAACCTTAAAGTGAATGATAAATTTCATAATATATCTGTTTCAAATTGCTTTAGTTTGATTGAAAAATTTGAGTTTTTTGAAAAAATTTGCTCTGTTATATAAAATTAATCTTTGGAGGGAAGGGTATGAAAAAGTTTTTTGTCGTTTTCGGAATTTTGTTTGTTGTGGGAGCGTTTGGTATACTTGTTTCTGGTTGCAGTTCGGAAGGTTCGAATGTTTACAAACTTGCCTTAGCTGCTCCTTTAACTGGTGATATAGCTCCGCTGGGGCAAGGAATGAAGAGAGGAGTTATATTGGCTTATACTGAGTTTACCAATGTTTACACTAATGTAAAAGTTGAGCTTGCTTTCTTTGATGACAGAGCTACAGAAAGTGAGGCAGTGAATGTTGCTGAGAAGATAGCTTCTGATCCTACGATAATAGGTGTTGTTGGGCATCTAAACAGTGGTTGTTCGATTCCAGCTTCTTCTGTGTATAACAGAAGGAACTTGCCGATGATAACACCTGCTTCAACGAATCCTAAATTGACACTTCAAGGTTTTAAGAATGTATTTAGAATATGCCCAACAGATGCTCAACAGGGGCCGATTGCTGCTAGGTTCTTAGTTAAGAAAAACATAACGAAGGTTTTTGTTTTGGATGATAAGACGGAGTATGGGCAGGGATTAGCAGATGAATTTTCAAAAGAGTTTAGAAATTTAGGTGGTACTGTGTTAGGTAGAGATTCTATAAGGGTAGGAGATAAAGATTTTAAGGCTATTCTTACGAAAATAAAATCTTTTAACCCTCAAGCTGTTTTTTTCGGTGGTGTCTATTCTGAAGGAGCTTTGTTGACAAAACAAGCTGATGAGGTCGGGCTAAGTGTTCCTTTTGTTGGTGGTGATGGATTGAAGACAGATAAATACGTAGAACTTGCAGGAGCTGCTTGTGAGGGAGATATAGTTACTTTTATTGGTGCTCCAGTAACTGAAAATGATGAGTTTTATAAGAAATACAAAAGTATATTCCCTAATGAAAGTATAGAGCCGTTCGATTTGTTTTCTTACGAGGCTGCAAAAATACTTCTTTCGGCATTTACTAATTCTCTTGATAAAAATGGTAAATACTCGAGAGAGAAAGCTATTGATTACATAGCAAAGACTGAATTTCGAGGAATAGCTTCGAAAATAAAGTTTGATGAAAAGGGTGACAATTTGAACACAGTATTTACTATATACACTATATCGAATGGGAAATTTTTAGTAGTTGATGTTGTTAAGTAATTATGGGAAGCTCTTTTGTTGAAGAAATACCACATGTTTTTTTGTCTAACTCTCAAATATTGAGTACTTATTTCCAATTGAAAAAGAGTTATCCTAAGGTAAAGCACGAATCATTACTTGGTGTTGCGATTATAAAGAATAAGTACTTATTACCAGGATTGCGGCTTCTTTACAAGAATTCTACTCTGGATGAAGCAAAAAGTTTGCTTGAAAACTTAATTTTAACTCCAAACGAGACAGCTAGTATATTGATACAGGCTAAGAGCTTAAATGATGTCAAGCTTGAGAAATTTTCTAGTAGCATTGGTATACCCTTTAAGAGTTTGGACGAAATAAAAGAGTATTTGGTTAGGTTTGGGGTTAATGAGGTTGTGGTTAATGGTACTCCTATTGATCTTTTGGCATCGGTTTATGTGGAGCCTTATGAAAATTCTACTATAAATTACTATATAACTGACGAAGGTCACTTTACGGTAACTGTTAAAGGTAAAAAGTTTGTTTTACCTGAGGAGATGGCAGAGCTTTTTGAAGAGCCAATTTTTATTTCTCTTAAGCAAGTATTTCCTACTGGGCTGCCGTCTGAAAGATTTTACTTTCTAATAAGAAAAGTAGATTTTGCTTCTAGCTTTTCGACAGTGTATTTTGATCCTTACATAAAGATTGGTTCACTGCTGCTTAGGATAGAAGAGAGGAATTTTATAGAGTTTTTCCACGAGTTTTTGTATTTACTCTGTACAGAATTTGGAATTCTCGATGATGAAAAGGTAAAGAGGGAAATAATAAACAAACTTGTTAACCAAGAAATGATATGGCTGCTTTTTGAAATGAAGAATATTGTCAGTTACTTAGCTGATCAAGGTATATCTCATGATGTTAGAAATTTGCAAAAGTTGCTAGAATCGTTTTTGGAGGGGTATGAGTATGATTTTCTGTTTAGGAATAAAAGCTCAGATTTAGTTAAGGTGAAAATTTTTACACCGATTGTTGATTTGCGTAAATATTTACCATCTCAGGATTATTTGGAGTTCATTAACTTAAGGAATCTTAAGATTGTTAACCACAGAAACACTTTTTTGGTTAGGTCTGAAGAAAGAGATATGGATATAGGTACGATAAATCCTTATACAGCTAGGTTTTTACAAGAGCTTGGTGTAGAAATTCTTAGTCTTAGGATTATTCACAAAAGGTTTACATTCTCTGAGAACGTATTGCCTGAAGAATACACAACTTGGCTAGAGATAAACGGTATTTTGCGAAGTAGAGCATTATGAAAGTTCCGGTCATATCCATAGTAGGTCCTACTGCTTCAGGTAAAAGCTTTATTGCTCATGCCTTGGCATTAAAGATAATAAGCGAGTTGGGGATTCCGTCGGAAATAATATCTTGTGATTCTGTGCAAGTATATAAATACTTTGATATTGGTACTGATAAAGTTGCTCTTTCGCGGAGGAAGGAAGTAGCTTATCATTTGATTGATATACTTGAACCTGACGAAGGAAGGTTCAGTGCAGGACAATTTAGAAGGTCCTTTGACAGGATTGTTGAAGAGATAAATTCTCGAAGTGGTATTGCGATAATGGTTGGGGGTACAGGACTTTATTATAAGAGCGTAAGAGTCGGATTTGCTGAAGCACCGGAAGCAAACAGCGAAATAAGGAATGAGCTTACTAAACTAGCTATGGAGAAAGGAACAGAATTTCTTTATGGTATGTTAAAAGAAATAGACAAGGTTTATGCTTCGAAGATTAGCAAGAATGATTTGAAGAGAATAATTAGAGCTTTGGAAGTATTTAGATTGACCGGGAAACCGTTTTCTGAGATTCATTCGCTTTCAGTGCCTTCGAAACATAAAATTTATTCGTTTCTGATGTTACCTGAGAGGAGGGTACTTTACGAAAAGGTTAATGAAAGAGTTGATAAAATGATAGAAAAAGGTTTTGTGGGCGAGGTTGAGTGGATTGTTCGAAAATATGGCACTGGGATATATCCTCTTCAATCTATAGGTTATAAGGAAATAGTAGAATTTCTGGAAGGTAATATTTCGCTGGATATAGCTATAGGATTAATTAAAAAGAATACAAGGAATTTTGCCAAAAGGCAGATTACTCTCTTTAGGCATACTCCTGTTGATGAAGTTGTATACCTTGAGGAGATATCTGAATGGGCTTTGGTTAAAGTGGTGGAAAGGATATTTAAGAAAGTTTGTGAATTTTTAAACTTTTGATATCTGTTGAAAGTTGGTGTGTTTATTTTTATGATTAAGGAGGTAAAAAAGGGGGCCTTTTGTTGGTTTAAACTAACAAAATTGGCTTTCCGATAATCGTAAGAGACAAGGAGGGAGTGTATGAAGCGGATATCTATAGTGGTTTTGTTTCTAGTAATGGTAGGGGTTGCTAGTGCTGAGGTGGAGAGGACTCTTATAGATTTTGGAGTATATGAACAAAAGCAAGCGCAATATCTAAGTAGAGAGAAGCAGAATTTGCAGAATCTTGTAGATTCTTACAAGCAGCAGGGTATTGATCTTTATAGAGAATGGTTCTATTCTCAAGAGAATGCTCAGAAACTTCTTGATATATGGTTTGATCCAAACACTTGGAAGATGAATCAATGGAAAGTCGAATTAGTTTCTTCATCTAGGTTTGTGCCGAATATTGTTGATTCCTATGTTTTGAGTGTGGATAGTAAGAGGTGGGGAACAGTAATGGGGGTAAGGGTGAAATTCCCAGAAAACTGGCGTTTCTTAGCTAATGCAAAGATATTGCCGCCTTTTAGGTTTACTCCTTATTATCTGGATGGTTCTCCCGTTGATCCTGAGGGAGATTTTTCAAAGCAGCAGTTCACAGATGAAGAGAAGGTCAAGAATGGTATACTTATGAATGTTTTGCAAGTTAAGAGAGTATCTGTCTGGGTCTCAGGAAGGAATTATAAACACTTGCTTTCAGTTGTTCTAAGGAATGAAGACGGTGTTGAGGAGGAATATTTCATGGGGCCTTTGTACTTCCAGGGATGGAGAAGGTTAGCTTGGGAGAATCCAAACTATATAGAGTCAGTTAACCAGAGGATTTTGCAGAGATTGCCTCTCTATCCAAGGTCCTTACCGTTTAAAGAATTTGCTTATTTCAAGATTTACAAGCCTCAGGAAGAACCAGGTGGTGATTTTGTTGTATACTTCAAGGATGTTGCTTTGTCCTTTGATAGAGCTGTTGTTCAGGAGGAGCTTGATATAGACGATGAAAAGTATTGGCAGATATTGTCTAAGGCAAAGATAGAGTATACAAAGAGAGCCTTGAGAAGGATTATTGATATGATAGAGCTTGTTGAATTGGAGAAGAAGAGGAAAGCTGCATCAACAGAGACTACAGCTCAGCAAGGTGGACAAACACAGTAGCGAATTTAGTTATTTCTTTAGAAGGGGGCTTTGGCCCCCTTCGATTATTGAATTTCACTTTTCCTCTTTTTTATCTTTATTTCATGCAAGTAATTGTTAAGAAAAGCTTTTCTGATGTTTTCCAATCGTATAGTAGTTTGGATTTTGAGGAGAAGATAGGTAAGGTTTCCCGTGATGATGTAGAAAAAGCTTTAGCTAAGGATTATCTTAACGATGAAGATCTTATCTCTCTATTGTCCCCTTTAGCTAAGGAATATTTATCTTTTATGTTGAAGAAGTCCTACTTAATTACGAGGAAGTACTTTGGAAACGTGATTTTTATTTACGCACCTCTGTATGTTTCTGATCATTGTGTTAATGCTTGTCTTTATTGTGGATTTAGTGTTTTTAACAAATTTAAAAGAAGAACTCTGAATTATGATGAAGTTAGAAAAGAGGCAGAGATACTTAGTAGTAGAGGTATAAGACATGTTCTTCTTTTGACGGGTGAGTCAAAGCTGGTAGGTGTTGAGTATATATGTAATGTTGTTAAGATACTTAAGGAGTATTTTGACGAAGTTTCGATTGAGATATATCCTATGACTGAGGAGGATTACGTAAAAGTTATAGATAGTGGCGCTGAAGGACTTACTGTTTATCAAGAGGTTTATGACCCCGTTGTATATGATAAATTGCATGTTTTTGGGCCTAAGAAAGATTATCTCTTTAGGCTTGAAACACCGGATAGGGGTGCAAGGGCTGGTTTCAGAGAAATAAACATAGGAGCACTGCTAGGTTTGGCACCGGTTAGGAAGGAGGTTTTCTTCACTTTGAAGCATGCTGAATATATTTACGAGAACTATCCGCATGTGGAGGTTGCTGTTTCTTTTCCAAGGATTCGACCTATACATGGAGAGAGTTCTTTTAGTTTTGGTATATATAATGTTAGTGACGATGATATATTACAATTTGTTGCTGTTGCCAGATTGTTCCTTAATAGGGTGGGTATAAGCATTTCAACGAGAGAGACAAAGGAATTTAGAGATAATATAATGTTACTTGGTCCTACTAGAATGTCTGCTGGTTCTTCTACTTATGTTGGTGGTTATTCAGAGGGTAAAACTGACGGACAGTTTGACATAGCAGATAATAGGAGTGTTAATGAGTTTGTTGAAGCTGTGAAAAGTAAAGGGTTGTGTCCAACATTTGTGAATTGGGTTAAGGAGTTATGATATCTTTAAGTGATGTTATTAAGCTTTTGGTAGCAGTGTTTGGAGGAGCTACCTTTGTATGCTGGGCTGTTTACTTTTCTCTCTTTTTACATTCGCTCAATTCGAGATCTAGCTTACCGGAGGAATATCTGAATAGGCTCTATTTCATGTTAATAGTTTTTTCTAACATTCTACTTTTTCTTATTGGATATGGATTTGAATTATTGGATGGAAGTTTTGTCTTTTCGATAATAAAATATTTATCTTTATCTTTATTGTTTTTCTTGGTTCCCTTGGGACTCAGGTTTTCGAAGGGATTTCGTTACTCGTATGAAGTTGGTATTCTAATGGTGTATTTTATCATAAGTGTATTTGCTTTCTTTTCTTTCCTTAGGGACTTACTAAGTTTGACGGATAGGATTGTTAGTGTTATTCTTATAATGTTAGTTATAGCTTTTGTATTTGAAGTTTTGCATTTTTATAGGACGAGAACTAAGGAGTTTTTCCCATATGAAATCTATATTTTTCTTCCGTCTATTACGATTTTTGAGTTTTTAAAGTATGTTTTGACTGATAATTTGGGGGTTAGTTTAAGTTTTTTGGTTGATTTATCTGTTCTTGGTTATTTGTTGATACTTTCTATAGTTTCGGTAGTTTACGTTATTGTTGTTTCTCTCAACAATTATAGAACTTATGAGAGGTCAATTGCTTATTTGAATGAGAGAATTAGAGATGAAGAGAAGCTATATAGATGGTTTGTTGTTCTTTTGGTTTCACTGATAGAGGCGCGAGATCCGTATACGAGGTCTCATTCTGAGAGAGTTGCTAGGTATTCCTATAACTTAGCAAAACTTGTTTATAGAAATACGTATATGCCGAATTTTATAGAGCTTTCAGCGTTTTTGCACGATATTGGGAAACTAGGGGTGAGAGATGAGGTGTTGTTTTATCCAGGGAGGTTATCGAGTGAATATTACGAAGAGATGAAAAAACATCCGGTGATAGGTAAAGAGTTACTTGATTCTGTAAGCCTCTTTAGGGACCTTAGTAATATTGCTTATATGCATCACGAGAGGATCGACGGTTTGGGGTATCCTAGAGGTTTAAGAGGGAGGGAAATACCTGTTTACGTTAGGATATCTTCTATAGCTGATTCTTTTGATGCAATGAATTCATCTAGGATTTACAGAGGTAGATTGGATATGAGTGAAATATTCAGAGAACTTAGAGACGGAGCTAATAAGCAGTTTGATGGAGATCTTGTAAAAATATTTATGAAAAATATTAATCTTATTGCTTAGAGGATGTGTAGAAAAAGAAGAGATATAATATTTTTGGTCGGTTATAGAGCCACCGGTAAAACTACGGTAGGGATTGAGATAGCTCGTATGCTTGATTGGAATTTTGTTGATCTTGATAAGGAGATAGAGAGAAAAGCGTTAAGAAGCATAAAAGATATCTTTTCTGAATTTGGTGAAGATAAGTTTAGAGATATTGAGTCAGAGGTTTTGAAGGATGTTTTTGAAAATATGTCTAAGGTTGTTGTTTCTACTGGTGGGGGTTCTGTAATAAGAGAGAAGAATAGAGAGATTTTAAAGAAGGGCATAGTACTGTTGTTTAGATCGAGTGTGGACACCATTGTAGAGAGAATGAGAAGAGATGATAGTAGGCCTTCTCTAGTTAAAGGTATGACGTTAGAAGAAGAAGTTAGGTACACGTTATCAATGAGAGAGAAGTTTTATGAGGAAGTTTGGGATATGTCAGTTGTGAATGAAAATGTTTCACCTTATGTTATTGCTAAGTTGGTAGTTAATTGTTTGAAATAAAATAAATTAGCGAGGAGGCGAAACTTCTCTACGGTACCTATCAAGAATTAGATGAATAAATAGGTGCTTTTCGGCAGAATTTATAGAATTTTTTAAGTTTTTCATTTTATAATTCTCGCATGGAGAAGTATTTAAGTAGGTTGAAGTATGTTTTTTCGGAAATACTCCATTTTTCTATCGCTAATAGGCTAACTGTTATTGTTGTTTTTGTAATTTTGTTTTTGGATCAAGTTTCTAAAGCTATCATGAGATCTGTTTTGACTCTTTATGTACCTGTTGAGGTACTAGGGGACTTCTTTAGATTTACCCTTGTGTATAATAGGGGCATAAGTTTTGGTATATTCAACTCTCCAGAGGTTATGGTTATACATTATTTACTTCCTTTCCTTGTCGTTCTTATAATAATTTTCTTGTTCTATGTATATTTATCTCTATCTAGGGACGTTCACGAAAAAGTTATTCCCTGGGTAAAAGTGAGTTTTGGTATGATATGGGGAGGAGCTTTAGGGAATTTGGTTGATAGGATAATTTTTGGCTATGTTACTGACTTCATTGATATGGGGATAGGTAACGTTTGGAGATTTTTTACTTTTAACATTGCTGATGCTAGCATAACTGTTGGTACTATACTTTTAATACTTGCAACATTATATTCTGATTTTCTAAAATCAAAGGCAAAGCGAGAGCAAACTTAGTTTATGGGGCTAAGGAGTTTTTTAAATAATGTTTGGCGAATTTTCAAGAATTTCCATTCTAAAGTTTGGAATTCGGTAGTAGGGATTATTGAGGATATTAGGAAAGAGATAATGATAAGGAAGGCACAAAAGGAAGTTGAGAAGCAATTAAATGAGTTTAAAGAGAGCTTTGATGCTTTGCTAAATAAGTATTATGATTTTTTACCTCTACCGCAGGGTAAATCGATCATAGAAAACACTACTAAATCTGGTAAAAAAGTTTACGTTGTTGTTTTCAATGATTCAAGAAGCAAGAATGTAAGGACTGTAGAAGTTTATTCTGATACAGGTTTTTTTGCTTTACCTCCACATTATCAGATCTTACAAAAGATAAGTTTACATTCGTTTATAGAGAAAGTAAAAGAGAATGTTTTTAAAAGTATACATGAAAATAAGGGCTTTGATAAATGATAGTATTATTTTAAGTTAAGTATTTTTTTAGAGAGGGGATATGAAGGGGTTGAATATAAGAGTTAACGAAAAAATAAAGGTTCCGGAAGTTAGATTAATAGACATTGATGGGAAGCAAATAGGCATAGTGCCTACTAGTGAAGCTTTGAGGATAGCGTATGAGAAGGGGTTGGACCTCGTAGAGGTTAATCCTAGTTCTAATCCTCCTGTTTGTAAGATAATGGATTTCGGAAAGTATAAGTACGAGTTGGAGAAGAAAGAGAGGGAAGCGAGGAAGAAGCTTAAGGAGATAGAAGTGAAAGAGTTCAAGATAGGTTTTAATATAAGTGAACATGATTATTCCTACAGGAAAGAGCATATGATTGAAGTTCTAAAAGAGGGGAACAAGGTAAAAGTTTCGATTGTTTTTAAAGGTAGGCAGCTTGCTTTTAAAGATAAAGGTTATGACCTTATGAACAAGATTGCAGAAGATTTAAAACCTTACGGAGCTTTGGAAAAGGAACCAAAGTTTGAAGGCAAGAGGCTTGTCGCTGTTTTTGCACCTGTTAAGCAGAAATAACTAGGAGGAGGGAAATGGAAAAAGATATATTGCTTTGGGATGATGATCCTTATGCCCCTGAGAACCATGTATATAGAGTAAAAAAAATTTTGTTTTCAGGGAAGAGTAAGTACCAGGATATTAAAGTTGTGGAGTTGGATGGGTTTGGTTTAGCTCTGGTATTAGACGGAGTGGTACAGTTTACCGAGAAAGAGGAATTTGTTTATCATGAAACTTTAGCGCATTTGCCTCTTTTTACGCTACCTGAGCCTAAGAACGTGCTAATAATTGGTGGTGGTGATTGTGGTGTTGCTAGGGAAGTTCTGAAACATAAAAGTGTTCAAAATGTTGTGCTTGTTGATATTGATGAGATGGTAACTGAGGTAAGTAAGAAGTTCTTTTATCATCTCTATAAGGATGCTTTTGAAGATAAGAGACTTAAGATACTTCACGAGGATGGGCTTAAGTTTGTTAGGGATTATAGTGGGGAGAGGTTCGACGCTGTACTTATAGATTTGACTGATCCTGTAGGACCTGCTAAGCCACTTTTTGAGGAACCTTTCTATAGAATGGTGTATAATGTGTTAACTGATGACGGTATAATGGCAGCACAAACGGAATCTATATGGTATCACCAAGATACTGTTAGAAATGTCCAGAGTGCACTGAAAAATGTTTTTCCACTTATTGATGTAGCATTTTTCATTACACCTGTTTATACTGGTTATTGGTGGACAATATCTATTGGCTCTAAACTTTATAACCCAAGAATAAGTTATAGAACGTGTAATCTTAAAACAAGGTATTATTCTGATGATGTTAGAAGTATTAGTTTCTTGCCCCAGAGTATATATAAGGAGTTGATGGAAGGGACTTTGTTCTCTGGATAATGGTAAATGACAAAAAAGTGATTGCTATAATACTTTTTGGTGGGATAGGTAGGAGGTTTGGCTGGGATAAGCCAAAGCAGTTTTTCCTCGTCGGAAGCAAAACAATATTAGAGTATACAGTAGAAGCTTTTGAGAAGAATAAGTACGTAGATGAAATAGTTATTGTTTCATCTCGAGAGTTTGTAGGTGAAACAGAGAAGTTAGTGAGAAATTTTAGTAAGGTATCTAAGATTGTTGAAGGAGGGGGTACTCGTGCGGAATCATCAATTAATGGCTTATTAGCTGTTGAGGACAAAGATAGTTTTGTACTCATACATGACGGGGCAAGACCTTTGGTATCCCAGGAGTTAATAAACAAGGTTGCAGAAGCTGTTCCTGAAAAGGGAGCCGTGATACCGTGCTTGAAAATTTTCGATACTTTGGTAGAGGTTTCTGGTGGAAAGGTTAGTGACTTCTTGGATAGAGAAAGGGTATTGCGAGTGCAGACTCCTCAGGGATTTAAGTACGAAATTATATTCGGGGCTTATAAGAAGTTAATGAATACTGGAAGCAAGGATTTCCCTGATGATAGTTCGGTGGTTAGATACTCGGGACTTTCGGAGATTTATGTTGTTGATGGTGAAATTATGAATATAAAGATAACCACAAAAGATGATGTAGAACTTATGGAATACTACATTGAAAAGTTAAAAATTTCTTGAATAAGTTATGAAAATACTATTAGGTTCAGTGTAATATTTACAAAATCGCTTTTGATCAATTTCGCATGTACTCTATTCTGCAAAGAAGGTTTTTTATTGCTTTTGACTTAAGTTGTAATTTTTTAGATAGAAATGATAGAGACAAAAAGCATTTAGTTGATGTACGGGAACATCTCTGGGAGGGATGTTTTCTGTAAGATTTAATATAGATTGAAATCTTTTGTTTTATGATTTGGTAAATTTAGGTATAATGCATTTTGGAAAATAGTAACTATGTAGTGATTTTTTGGAAATTGGTAATAAGGCTGTTGAAATCTTTTAAACTTCATGTATATGGCTGATCTTCTTATAAAGAATGGTTCTGTATACTGTTATAAAAATAAAATTAACGGTGAGGAGTTGGATATTCTTATTTCTGATGGTAAGATTGCAAGAGTTGGGAAAAATTTGAGTTACGGATGTGAAGTGATAGATGCAAGTGGAATGTTTGTTTTTCCAGGTTTGATTGACATGCACGTTCATTTGAGAGAGCCGGGATTTGAAAATAAGGAAACTATAGAGACAGGTACGAGAGCTGCAGCTAAAGGGGGTATAACGACAATTGTTGCTATGGCTAATACTAATCCACCTATAAGCTTACCTGAGGTTTATATAGATGTTGTTGAAAAAATAAAGAGAAAAGCAGTAGTTAATGTTTTGCAATCGGCTACTATAACCAAGAATATGGAGGGTAAGGAGATAACTGAAATGGGGTTATTCAAAGAGTTAGGATGTTTTACATTTTCTGATGATGGGAAGCCTGTTTACGATGCTAGAATAATGCAAAGAGCCCTCGTATATGCTAAAAATTTTGATGTTCTTATTTTAGAGCATCCTGAGGATATTAGTTTGTCTTATCAAGGGGTAATAAACCAGGGTGCCAAATCTTTGGAACTGGGTGTGCAAGGTATACCTAAGTCTTCAGAGTCTACTGTTGTTGCTAGGGATATACTTCTGGCCAGGGAATCTGAAAGTAGATTACATTTGCAGCATATATCTACTAAAGAATCTGTTGAATTGATAAGGTGGGCGAAAAGTGTTGGAATTAACGTTACTTGTGAGGTTACTCCTCATCACTTGGTTCTTACGGAAGATGATATATTGGGACATTTGGACACAAATAAGAAAATGAATCCTCCTTTGAGGACCGAGGAGGATAGAAAATCTCTCGTTGAAGCTTTGAAAGAAGGAATAATAGACGTAATAGCGACTGATCATGCACCACATACTAAATTTGAGAAATCTCTTACATTACAAGAAGCTCCTTTTGGTACGGTCGGACTTGAAACTGCATTACCTGTTCTGTTCACGAAATTAGTAAAAGAAGGAGCTCTGGATTTCTTGGATTTGATAAAAGCATTTTCGTTTAATCCTTCGAGGATCTTAGGGCTTTCGCAAAAAGGGCATATTTCTGAAGGTTCAGATGCTGATATAGTGATATTTGATCCTGTAAAGAAGTACGTTATAGATGAGAATTTTTTTGTCTCTAAGGGTAAAAATTCATGTTTTCTTGGTTTTGAAGTTTGTGGGCTTGTTAGATACACAATTGTCAATGGGAAGGTTGTTCATGCGATTAATATCACTGAAAGTTAGTTTTTCCTCAATATTTCTTAGAGTGAATGATTATCAGGATTTTTGAATTTTCCTTTGCAGAGAGGCGGAGCCTCTCTGTGATTTAGTTTTTCATATAATCCGTAAAATTTGAAATTATCTTTTGTTGTTTTGTATAATTTTTTTGATGGGGATGTGGCGGAATGGCAGACGCGGGGGACTTAAAATCCCCTGGGTGAAAACCCGTGAGGGTTCGAGTCCCTCCATCCCCATTACTTAGGTCTGTAGCTCTAATTGGTTAGAGCGCCGGACTCCAAATCCGGAGGTTGTGGGTTCGAGTCCCACCAGACCTGAAGGATAGGGTTATGCTTAGAAGGCTTGTTAATTTTTTTAAAGGTGTGATGGATGAAATGAGGAAGGTTTCTTGGCCTTCCAAGGAAGAGGTTATCGCTTCCTCTGTCGTTACTATCGTTTTTATATTAATCTTGTCGGTGATTTTAGGGTTGGTTGATTTTTTAGCTTCTACTTTGATAGGATTGCTTCTTAGGTAGGTGTTTTATGGGTAGAGCATGGTATGTACTACAAGCTATCTCGGGAATGGAGAATAAAGTTGTTGATAGGATAAAGGAAGAAATATTGCAAAACGATGATTTTAAAAAGATAGTGATAAATGTAAAGATACCTACTGAAAATGTTGAGGTAAAAAATCCGAAAACTAATCAAAAGGTTATTAAGAAACAAAGAGTTTACCCTGGGTATATATTGATGGAATTAGATTTGCCGCAGGATGAACATCTTCTGGAGAAGTTCATGGCGGCAGTAAGAAGGATAAGGGGGGTTATTGGTTTCCTCGGTACGAAATCTTTGAGAAAGCCACCAAAGCCTCTGACATTCGAAGAGGTTAGGTCAATATTTGAAAGGATAGGAGAGTTTAAAAGTAAGGCTTTCTTGGATTTGTCATCTACTTTTGAGGTAGGAGATCAAGTAAGAATAACGGATGGGCCATTTAAAGGACTTGTCGGAAGAGTCGCAGAGGTTCACAACGATAAATTCAAACTAAAAGTAATTGTAGAAATATTCAACAGAGAGACACCAGTAAATATATCTTTTGATCAAGCCGAGAGAATATAATTATGCCGTTGGTCGAAAGCAAAAGTAATAGATTTTACCATTTTTATCCTAATGTTGTTACTGTTGTAGCTGCAAAGTTTGAAGATAAAATCAATTTGATGCCGGTTGCTTGGAATTCTGGAGTATCTTCGAATCCTAGGTATTTTGCTGTAATGATAGCAAAGAAAAGGTATACCTACGAGCTAATAAAGAAGTCTCAGAAATTTTCTGCTAATTTCTTAAGCTGGGAATACCTGAAACTTGTTAATGACATAGGTTCTGTTTCTGGCAGAGAAGTGGATAAGATCTCTGAATTTGGTATTCCTGTACAAGAAGGTAAAAATGATGGTATCGTCATTCTTCCTATCTCTTATGCTGTATATGAGTGTAAAGTTGTTAAGGATGAAGAGATTGGAGACCATAATTTGATAATTGGAGAGGTTTTGACCGTCCATATAGATCCTAATGTTTTTGATCAAAATGAGAGACCTATTTTAAGCAAAATCTCACCTATATTTTACTTCGGGAAAAATAGGTATATTAAATTGATACCTTCTGAAGAAATTGAGTTTGAGTGAAGCTTTTCGATGCTTGTATTATCTAAGATTGCTATGGCGGGAAATCTTTTAAGAGCACGGAGAGACGTAGCCTTCCTGCTATAAGGTGTTGCATATTTGTAGTAACACTTTTAAAAAAAATCTGGTTTAACCAGCGAAGAGTGACTCTAACTTGTTCAGTAAATTAACTTGATTTATTATTGGAAAAATCTCTACAATTTGTATAGTATTTTTATAATGTTTTTGGTGGGACTATGAAGTTTTTCATAGAGACTTATGGATGTCAGATGAATTTGTCTGATTCTTTTGAGCTTAGGACGTTATTACAGTCTTCTGGACTTGATTACACGGATAATGAGGAGGATGCTGATGTTATAATCGTAAACACGTGTAGTGTTAGGAATACTGCCGAGGAGAGAGTATTCGGTAGACTTGGTTATCTTAAGGGGTTGAAGAATAGAAAGCCGAACCTTAGAATTTTTGTTACTGGGTGTATGGCCCAGAACTGGGGAGAGAAGTTATTGAGGGAGGCTCCGCATATAAGTGGTGTTTTTGGGACGTATAGTAGGAGTAGGATGCTTGAAGCCATAATGACTGGGCAAAATCAAGTTGTAGATATAAGAATGGATAGATATGAGTTTTTGCCTTCAGCTATTGATTATGTTTACCCATTTAAGGCTTCTGTCACAATAATACATGGTTGTAATCACGCTTGTACTTATTGCATTGTTCCTAAGACTAGAGGTAGGGAAGTGAGCAGACCGATGAACGATATAATAGATGATATAAAGAGACTTGTTGATAATGGAGTTGTTGAAGTGTTGCTTTTAGGGCAGAATGTCAATTCCTATGGTAGGGATATAGGTACCTCTTTCAGGGAACTTCTGAAAGAGGTTAACAAGATAGATGGCCTTAGGAGAATAAGGTTTTTGACATCTCATCCTGTTAACTTTAGGAGGGATTTGATTGACACGATATCTGAGTTGGATAAGGTATGTAGGTATTTCCACTTGCCTGTTCAGAGTGGTTCCAATAGGATACTTAAGCTCATGAAAAGGGGTTACACTTTTGAATATTACGTTGATATGATAAATTACATACGGAGTAAGATGCCAGATGCTTCGATTTCAACGGATATAATAGTGGGGTTCCCATCAGAAACAGAAGAAGATTTTAAGATGACCTTGAAGCTTGTTGAAGAGGTGAGATTTGACTTTTCATACATGTTTGTTTTTAATCCTAGGGAAGGTACTCCTGCTGCCTCAATGCCGGAGCAGGTACCCGAAGAGGTGAAAACTGAAAGAATACAGAGGTTAATAAATCTTCAGCATTCAATAAGCCGTGAAAGCAACTTAAAAGATGTAGGTAAAACTTTTGAGATATTGGTAGAGGATGTAGGTAAGTACAAGAACCAATATATTGGTAGGACTGTGTATAATAAAATTGTAGCTGTAGAGTCACATGAAAACTTAGTAGGTAAGTTTGTTAATGTTAGAGTTAGAGAGCTTAGGGGCAGTACTTTAATAGGAGAATTAATAAGTTTGTAACTGTACTTAATATCACTTTTGGTTTTAGAGCACTTCCTTGGGGATTATATTTTTTTATTTTGAATTTTTCAGCAAATCTAAAAATTTGACATATTCTTGTTGAATATATAATCATAATAACTTAACTATTTGGAGGTTAAGTTATGGAACATAAGGAGATTTATCTTGTTATACATGGGCATTTTTACCAACCACCTAGAGAGGATCCTTACACTGGCGAGATTGATTTGCAGGATTCAGCTTATCCTTGGCATGATTGGAACGAGAGAATAACCGATGAATGTTATAGATCAATGGCTTTCTCCAGGGTTCTTAATGATTTTGGTAGAATTGAAAGGATTGTCAATAATTATGAGTACATAAGTTTTAATTTTGGTCCTACTCTTCTTAGTTATCTTGAAAAATATCACAAGAAGGTTTATGAGAAGATACTTGAGGCGGATTATAATAGTAGGAATAGAAACAATGGGCATGGTAACGCTATAGCGCAGGCTTATAACCACATGATACTTCCGTTGGCATCTGATAGAGATAAAATAACACAAATAGAGTGGGGATTGAGAGATTTTGAAAAAAGGTTTGGTAGGCCTTCTGAGGGGATATGGTTGCCTGAGGCAGCTGTTAATGACATTGTTGTGCAATTTTTGATAGACTACGGTATAAAATTTATAATACTTTCACCTCATCAAGTTGAAAAGGTTAAAGTTGGTCAGAGTTGGGTTGATGTCTCAAAGGGGAATATAGATTTTTCTAAGCCATACGTTTTAAAGGAACCAAACGGTGAGATAGCTGTATTCTTCTACAACGGTTATTTGTCACACTCTGTTAGCTTTAATCATCTTCTAAGGAGTGCAGAAGGCTTCAAATCGGCTATTTTGTCTCAAGTTGCTCATTTACATGGTCCAAAAGTTTTTGTTTCGATAGCGACAGATGGTGAAGTATACGGACATCATGAACCGTTTGGTGATATGTGCCTTTCTTACTTGATAGTAATGAACGAGCGGGAAAAGGTATTTAACTTTACAAACTTTGCTAATGTTTTAGATATAGTTAAGCCGTCTCAGGAGGTTATACTTAAAAAGGGGCACAATAATTTAGGAACTTCTTGGAGTTGTGCTCACGGAGTTGATAGGTGGTATAGGGATTGTGGGTGTACTACGGGTAGTCAGCCTGGTTGGAATCAAGCTTGGAGAGAGCCACTGAGAAATGCTTTTGATTACCTCAGAGATGAGCTTTATTCTTTGGCTGAAATTACAGTAGGTTCTTATCTTAAGGATATATGGAAAGCTAGAAATGATTACATAGATTTAGTTTTTATACGCTCTTCTGTGTCACCGAACCAGTGGGAGAAGTATATCGAAGAGTTTTTGGATAGGCATAAAACTCGAGAATTAACTAAAGAACAAAAGGAAACTGTTTTAAAGTTTCTTGAAGCTTTGTATAATGAAATGCTTATGTATACGAGTTGCGGTTGGTTTTTCGCTGATATCTCAGGTATTGAGACGGTGCAGGTAATGAGATATGCATCCTATATCTTCTATTTACTCAGAGACCACATAAGAGCTGAAGTGAAAGATAAGTTTCTAGATATTTTGAGTAGAGCTAAAAGTAATATAAGACAATTTAATGATGGTAGGTGGATATTCGAAAATTGGATAGAAAAATATAGGTTTACCCCAGAAAAAATAGTTTCCCAATATGTGTTGTATAAGTATCTTCTAGGTGAGAAAAGTATTCAGAAGCCTGAAAATTATTACTTTTATACGATTGTTCCACAAAGGAGTAATTCTTTTGTTTCTGATGGTTTTGAAGTTTTAGGTGGGGTGGTGAAATTAGTTAACAATATAACACTAGAGAGGACAGACTATATATATTATATCTTCATTTCTTATGGAACTGGTGAAGTATACATCTATACTAAGGAACATTTGTACGATGGCATTGAGAATTATATTGAGAAGGTTATAAAAGAGTTGGAATTACCAAAGGTAAAGAGGTTTTTCAATGATTGGTTTTCTGGAGGATATACTCTACTCGATCTTAAGTATGAGGTCAGGGAGTCCATTCTCTACAAACTTTTTGAAAAGCAGTTTAAGTCGTTGAGATTAAGAACAGACTTTGACATTTCGGACTACCTGAAAGTTATAGAGAGTTACTATTTGCTGGGTGTAAAACTGCCAGAAGAGGAGAGAGTTCTTATTTCTTACTTGTTCAAGGAGTATGTGGATACTCAATCGCAATTGTTGCTTGAGGGTAAAGAGATAAATACTTACTATTTGCTCAAGGTCATAAAGATTTCAAAAGCGAACAATCTGGAGGTACCTCTTATATCTTTGCAAAAAGCTCTTTATGAGTTTTTGAGTAAGAAGGTAGATGAGGTGATATTGTCTAATGGTGAATCAGGATGTGAAGAAATAATTGATGTAACAGATTTTGCTTCTCAGGCTGGAGTAGAAATATATAACAGAAGGGAAATAGAAGATAAGCTTTATGGGTTTTTGGAGTCTCCTACGGGCATACTAAAGCTTATTCAAGAAGCCCAAGGAGATAAAGAGAAGTTAGAGAAAGTGAAGAAATTATTGGACGTTTGTGAGAGATTCAATATTTCAACTTACAAATACAGAAGGACTACTTTCTAAATAGTATTATTCTGTTCTCGGTGCATATAGCGTCAAGCGTAACATCATGTTCCTCAGCAGGTATTCCTTCAATTTTCTGTTTTTCGTATGCTAATCCTAGTTTGAGTTTTATTTTGCTTTCGTATTCTTTGAGAAATCTATCGTAATAACCTCCTCCGTATCCTAACCTATATCCTTTATCATCGAACGCAACTAGTGGTACTATGCATAGATCGATTGTGCCTGTATATACTTCCTCTGCTTCGGGTTCGAGTATACCACCAAAGCTACTGATTAATTTGAACTTTTCATTCACTTCTATGGGAATTATGTGCTTCCCCTTTACTTTCGGTAAGATTATTTTCTTGCTTTCTTCTATTGCTTTGGATAGCAAAGGCAATGTAAACACTTCGGAGCCTATTGACATGTATAACATAACACTTTTGGCATTTTTCCATGGATTCGAGCTAGTAAGGTTTAATATTATTTTGGCTGAATACTCTATTTGTTCCAATGGATGAATTGCATTTCTCCTATTTAGTACATGTGTTCTTATTTGTTTCTTCATGTTTTATATAATGATACTTTGTGATTTGTTGAAATTCTACTTCTTGATTAGTATGATACCTGTAAGGAGGGATTTATGAGAAAGGAATTTCTTTTTGTTTTTGCTGCCCTTTTTGTTTGTTTTGCTAGCTATGGATTTGGGATAGATATATTTAGATCTCTTACGAATTACGATGAAACTAAAAGAGCTTATGATTTTTACAAAGCAGAGTACCTTTCAAAGAAAGACTACGATTCCGCTTGGAAATTTTCTGCCGTTGCTAGGTTTTTCGGAAATTATTTTGTCAAAGGGGTAGAGGAGAAGAAAAAGATATTTGAAGAGGCAAAGGATACAGCTTTGTTTGCTACCAAAGAAAATCCTAAGGGGGTTGAAGGCCATTATTATCTAGGTGTTGCCTATGGTTCGTGGGCTGAGGTTACTGGTGTAATGAACAGTCTCTTTTTGGCAGGACCTATAATTGATGAAATGACTAAAGTTATAAGTTTAGATCCTAAATTCAGAAATGGATCTGCTTACGCTATTAGAGGTAGAGTTTATCACAAGGCTCCAGGTTGGCCCGTGAGTGTAGGAGATAAGAGTAAAGCTCAGAAAGATTTTGAGGAAGCTGTGAAGTATGGTAACAGAATGTCTTATAGGTTTTATGCTGAATTTCTCATAAGCATTGGTGATAAAAAGAAAGCAAGAGAAATTATAGAAAAAGGTCTCAGTTTACCATTCAATGATTCTGAGCCTGTAGTTGATGAGAATGAAATAAAGCACCTAAAGAAACTTCTTTCTTCTTTGTAATTTGTTTTTGTATTCTTAGCATAAGGTACTTTACGTCCCTAGATAGTGTTTGACCTTTAGTGATTAGCATTAACAGAATTGCATCTCTAAGCTTTTGAATTTATAACTATATTTAAGCGATACTTGCCATTGTTTTTACCTTGGTTAGCTTGAAATATAAAAGGGTATAATTACTTTTATTTCTGAAAATCTGAATAGGTTACTTAGAAGTGAGTGTACGTAGTACCAACGATAGGGGAATTTAAATTTAGTAGGCTTTATAAGGGTATATGTCTTGGTATATAACCTACTCTATTCTTTAAATACTTTTATTAAGGTTTTTGATTCAAATATTTATGACCTGGAACCAATTGGTATTCCTAACATTCCTTTATTGGCTTAAGAGGAATTGTTTATTGGAAGTTTGCTTTTTTTAAGATTTTGACTGTGCTTAGTGGAGCGGGGGCTTTGCCCCCGGTAAAACTTTATAAACTATTTCCCCTTTGATTTTGTTTGTTTTTTGGGTTCTTCTTTAGTAGGTTTGTTTGATTTGAACGTTAAAGTGATTATCTCTTTAGGTTTTAAAGTTATCTCTGTTTGTCCTGTTGATGCTAGTTTTTGACCTATTGAGTTGACATCTGTGTCAATTGAGGATGAAATACCTTTATTGTAGTTTACATCTTTAAGAACTTCTGTTAAGTCCAGAACTACATCTTTAGTGTCTCTTTTAGATAGGTTACAAATTATTATTGCGTACTCATTTTCATACTTTCTAGCGTATGCAAGTATCGGATCAGAAGTTGTCAGCACTTTGAAGTCAGCAACTTGTGAAAGAGCTTTTGAGGAATTTCTTACGTCTACTAGCTTTTTGTAGTAGTTAAGTATTGAATTAGGGTTGTTTTCCTGTACTTTGACAGAGATTTTGACGAGGTTAGTATCAAATCTTGCGTGCCATATTCTAGTACCTTTAGTGAAGCCGCCGAATGGTTCATCTGTCCACATCATTATGCTTCTCATGTTAGCATCACCTATTATAACTTTTGAGTCTTCTGGAAGGCCTATTTCGTCTCCGTAGTAAAGAAATGGTAACCCTCCAGGTGTTGTTAATAACAACGTTAGGGCTATTTTGTGAGAGTCTTCACTTCTTATTTTGCTTGCAAATCTTCCAACATCATGGTTTGAAAGGAATGGTGAGAGGAAAGTAATAGGAACTGCCTTGTTGTTGTACCAGCTTAACATTTTGCCGGTAGGAACTTTTGTTCTTGATGCTACTAGAAGGGGTATGACGAATGAAGTTGAGAACTCGAAGTTGAACCCTTGGGAGAATGTTGTACCGTCTTGGTAGTATTTTTGAACTATGTCTGGGCCTGCAAAAATCTCAGCGATGACGTATATATCGGGTTTTATCTTCTTGAGGTATCCCATAAAATCTTTCCAGAAAGCTATAGTTTGGGGTGTATCTGCTTGTGTATCTGGCCCTTTAGCTATTGCAAATCTTGCTGCATCTATCCTGAAACCATCAACACCTTTGTCAAGCCAGAACTTAGCTATTTTCTTTAGCTCATTTACAACTTCGGGGTTTTCTAAATTCAAATCGGGTATGGTAAAGTTAAATGCTGAGTAGAAATACCATCCTTCTCTATAAGATCCTTTAACAAAATCAAATTTGTTCCAAACTCTTTGTTTTGATTGACCTGTGGGGTTAGGCCAATCACCTGGATCAATATTTGTCCATACGTACCAATCTTTGTATTTTGAATTTTCGTTAGTGGCTGAATCTATGAACCAAGGATGATCTTTTGAAGTGTGGTTGTAAACAAAGTCTATCAAAATTTTTATTCCTCTTTTGTGTGCTTCCTTGATTAGGTTTTCGAAATCTTCCATTGTTCCATATTGAGGATTAACAGCATAGTAATCTAAAACATCGTATCCGTGGTAGTTTTTAGAAGGATGAATAGGCATTAGCCAGATGTGCGTTACTCCTAAGGATTTTAAATAATCTAGCTTTTGTGTTATTCCGTTGAAATCACCTATACCATCACCGTTTGAATCATAAAAACTCCTTACGAATATTTCGTATCCTATTCCGTTAGCCCAATTTGGTAGGTTCTCAACAGTGAAAACTTCGTTCCACCACTTTGGATCTTTGTCACTAACAGTTATTTTTTCTACTGCTTGTTCCTGGCTAAAGGCAAAACTTGATAAAAAAGCGAGAAAAATAAGTAGATTAAAGAATTTCCTATGCATACCATCCTCCTAGAACCAAATATAAAAGAGTTGTTTTTTAGATTCAAATTACTTAAGATTTTGTTGTTTTATTAGCATTTCGGACACGTGATCTAAGGTTCTTTTTTATTGAAGGTTTTAAGCACTTAATATTAAGCATTTGTTAGTTAGTTTTGTTAACACGGAACTTAATTTATTGAGGTAATGAATTTCTTAGATATTATTGAAAGAGGTAAATTTTGTTTGTATAATAATATTTGGAATGTTATGGAGAGGATTAATTTTGTAGATGTGAGAAATATCAATTTAGTTTCAAATATTGTCTCTGAATCGAAGAATGAGAGGAATGTTCAAAACCAGGTTAGAGACCAGATGAAGGAAGTAGAAAGGGAACTAAATACCCCTTCTAATACTGAGAGTACTAGGCATATCAGCGAGATGGCTTCGAAGTACGAAAAAGCAGGAGATATCTACGAGAAAGTTTCTAAGTACGAGTCTGCAATAAATTCCTATCAAATATCCTATACCCTGAAGCCAAATCCTGAGGTAGTCGAAAAGGTCGATAATGTCACAGCTAAGATAGTAAGTGAAAGATTGAAAGAAAATAACAGATAAAGGATTTAAAAGTTACTATTGGCATTTATACTGAGTAGTAATTCTTACAGAACAGAAGCTAGAACTTATCCTTCTTCATTTTATTATTAATGAGTGCTTAAATCACAAGTTCTTTGTAATCCTTGGAATGTTTATTAAAGATGTGATGACTTCTTTAGCTCTTTGGAACTTTTCGTTAGATATGAAAGCAATTTATTAATTCCCTTACGGTAAACATAAACACTGTTTAACAAGATTATTAAGTAATTTAAATTATTTTATTAGTAAACTTGAAAAATAAAGAAGTTTACTAATATTCTTTTTTCAAAGGAGGGAGGTATGGGAAGATTGTTAGTGGTTAGTTTGCTTTTGATTCTTGTGGCGAATATTTTTGATTCGGCTTTTGGTATTGAGTTAGAGGAATATGTTATTGATACTAGGGTTAGTGAGGGGTATTCGGTAGTTGAGGTGCTAACGAATGTGGATAGCTATGTATCTTTTAGGTCACTTCTTGAGGGCAGTGGCATTTACTTACAGAATAGGGCACCTTTTGATGTTCAGAGTGATGTTAGTGTGAGGGGTAGTAGATTTAGTCAGGTTTCTTTTGCTTTGGATGGTGTTTCTTTTAATGATATTCAGACGGGGCATTTGAATTTGTCGTTGCCTTTTACAGTTTATGACATTAGTTCTGTCTCTATACAAAAATCAGGTAATTCGACTATTTATGGTAGTGATGCTGTGGGGGGAGTTATTAATTTTGAGATATCGAAGGATATTACCGAAGGAGTTAACGTAAAAACTTATGTTGGTGATTATGGGCTTTTTGGAAGTACCTTTTCGGTTTCTAAGGGTTTTGGTGTGGTAGGATTTAGACTTTCGTTCGATAAGAAAAGAAGTGATGGTTGGAGATTTAACACTGATTTTGATCAGTGGGTTTTGAATACAACTTTTGTTTCAAAGTTGTTTGGTGGTGAATTTACTCTTTTTGTCGGGCATATTGAAAAAAGGTATGGTGCTAGCTCTTTTTATGGTACTGAAGCTAGGGAAAGTGAAGTGGGCACGTTGGGAATTGCTAGTTTGGGTTTTGGAAAATTCAGAATCAACTTACTTGCAAAGAGTAGCATAGACAACTATATTGTTAATATTCTTTCCCCGACTACCCAGACAAACAATCATGTTAAATATCAATCCGTTTTGAGTGTTGAGAATACATTTGATTTTGGAGAGTATGGTTTGTTGTTTGCTAAGTTTGAGACTAGAGGGAACGTTATCGATAGCAGAGCTTATACAACGAATGGTGAAACAAATTTATTAGGTAATAGGTATGATGTACCTTTTGGGTTAGTTGTTGAATATGGGTTTTCTCCTATTGAAAGATCTTCGTTTTCCGTTGGTGTAAGAGGTGATATTTGGTACTTAGGTGATAGGGTTTATGG
Organism: uncultured Brevinematales bacterium; assembly: GCA_964475465.1. GTDB lineage: Bacteria > Spirochaetota > Brevinematia > DTOW01 > DTOW01 > JAPYWX01. Next base: position 33,690 of record CAYYXA010000005.1, on the reverse strand, counting down.
TGTTATTCCTTCACCTTCGTTGAAGGGTTACTATTACGTAAGTGATTCTGTCAAAGTTTCGGGTAGTGCTTCAAGGTTCTTTAGAGTACCTACGTACACTGAGCTTTACTATTACGATGGTGTAGCGTTTGGCAATACTAATTTGAAGCCGGAGGAGGGATGGAACTATGAATTAAGCTTATCTTATTTCTTCAACGATGAGAGAAGTAGTTATTTGTTTGTTTCTGGGTACTGGAGAGATGCTTTGAATATTATAGATTTTGCTGACGATAGGTCTATTCCTGGATTAAGGTTTGAAGCACAAAACATAAGGTGGATTAGTGGAGGTGGAGTAGAGATTGGTATAAACCTTAACTACAAGATACTTGATAGTGGTTCATTAAGGTTGTTCTATAGCTATTCAAAATTTGATTCAGGTGTTCCTAGTAATTACACATTTAGGTATGATAAGTATCTAGAACATCAAGCTAACTTGGTTATCAATCAAAATCTGTATGGTTTGACGATTTACACACTTGTAAGTCTAAGGAACAGGTTTGAGGGAAGAGACTTAGATGGGAATCTACTACCTTACACTACGTATACACTTATAAATGCTAAAGTTTCTTATGAAGTACTTTCAGGTGTCAAGCTGTTTGTCGAAGGTGAGAATTTGGGGGATGTTGAGTATGAAGATATAAACAAGGTGAAAATGCCTAGAAGATGGATTTGGGGAGGTGTTGAAGTTAATTTTTAGAATTGTTGATGTTGGTGGTTGTTTCCTTTATGATAGATTAATGGATTTAGGCAGAGTTGGCGAAGAGGATTTGCTTAAAGCTTTGAAGCTTTGTACACCTAAGGATACGCTGAGTATTGTTCTCAACAAGCTAGGTTTTATAAAGTTTAATAACGTATTGCCCCCTGATAAGAGGGGGCAATATGATCCTTCTAATCTACCTAATCTTTATATAAATTTGTCTGAGAAGGTATTGAAGACTTTGCTGGAGTTAGAGAAACTTTTGATTTATACGAAAGGTATAAGCCTTAAACTGTATGCTCCGCATGATCAGAGGGTTTTGATAGAGTACATAACAAATAGAATTCTTGATTTTATAGGTAAGAATGACATTGTGCACATCAATAATGTTATAATGGAGCTTGTTGATAATGCCGAGAAGGCTAACTTCACTAGTGTTATTGAATCTGAGGATTTGGATCTTCCTTTTAGTCAGGTTGAGTTTATAACGAAACACAGAAGAGAGATGGCTCATCTTTGTGTTATACGTGACAAGTGGGTAAACATTTCGTGGAAGTTTTCTAAGGAGATATTCAAAGTTGAGGTATCGAACAATACGTTGCTGAACCCTGAACAAGCTAAATTGCTTAGAGAAAAGGCCACAGCTGATATAACTACTATAGTTGATGGTTTTTCGGAAGAAGCTTTTGAGGAAGACAAACTTGGAGCGGGGTTAGGACTTTATTTTGTTAAATTTTTCACGGATGATATGAAATCAAAGGATATAGAAACAATTTTTAGAATCTACTCAACAGACAGAGCTACTTATTCATCGCTAACCTTGTTCTTTGAAAGATTCTAGAACTTCAAATTTCTTCATGTGGTACGAAAATATTACCATGATAAGGAAGTTACTTTCGCTTTTTTTGATTTTAGTGTCTTCTTTTGTTTTTGCTGAGAATTATATATTATTAGCTGTTTATGAGTTCTTAGTGGATTCAAAGTATAGATATCAGACTTTGATTAAGTATGACTACGAGATGATTAGTGAGGGTGTTATTAAATCTGAAGTGGTAACGAAATCTCTAAGAGGAGTACCTCCTTATCTAAATATTCATTCTTCTCAGATTTCGTTCTTTGATAAATCTGGAAACATAAATTTTTCACGTATAAGCTTTTATCATGGAAAGTTAAGCAATGAATTACATTTTACAAACAATGGTGTACAGAAGGTTTTTGATGTTTCATCTCTTGTTTGGATTTTATCTAAGGAAGGTTTAGACGGGAATGTTAATATTTACTACAATGGAGAGGTAAAAAACATTTCTCTTACGAATTCAACTAGTGGATATGTTTATGGAAATAATTGGATGAAGGTAAAAAAAGTTTCAGATTTGACGTTAGTTGATAGGTTTTTCTTAAGAGGTGTTGTAATTGGTAAGTTTACTAATGCCTCTGTTGAAGGCAGGTTAGTTGATCTGAAATTAATTTCTGTTTCAAATTAAATTGTTGGTTAAGTAATATTGTAAGTTGTGTCTTATATGGGTGTGTGCCTAAGAATATAATATATTATTTATACTTTAAGTACTCGTACTTTAAGTACTCGTACTTGATAGCGCTTTCTTGTTTAGGTACTTCGGGAAAATGTGGAGATGTTACTCATTTTCTCTCTATGTAAATTCAAGGAAAGTTAAATTTTTCAGCAGGTCTTTTTGTTCTTGATTTTTTTTCTAAAAAGATTTAATAATTACCAAAATGAAGGTTAGGGGGGGGTATGAATAAGCTTTTAGAATTGCCAAAAGAAACTTTAGAATGGTTTGAGGGTGATGAGCTTAGAGCAAGAGTTTTTTTAGAAAAGTATGCCTTAAGGGACTATAACGGGAATATTATAGAAAGGACTCCACCTGAAATGTGGAGAAGAGTGGCAAAAGCTATATCTAGTGTTGAGCAAACAGAGGAGAAAAGACAAGAGTGGTACGAAAAGTTCTATTGGCTTCTAGAGGACTTTAGGATGGTTCCTGGTGGTAGGATAATGTTTGGAGCTGGTCAAGAACAAAGGAAAGCAACTTTACTTAACTGTTATGTTTTGCCCATAAAAGGGGACAGTATAGAGGATATATATGATACAATGAAAGAGATGGCGAGGACGTACTCTTTTGGTGGTGGTGTTGGTATAGATATTTCAGTGTTGAGGCCCAAAGGTTCGCCAGTCAATAATGCGGCTTATACGTCAACAGGAGCTGTTTCTTTTATGGATCTTTACTCTTTGACTACTGGTACTATAGGGCAAAGTGGTAGAAGAGGAGCTTTGATGATAACTATTAATTGCCAGCACCCTGATGTTGAAGAATTCATTACTATAAAAAATGACCCTCTAAGAATGAAGGTTAGGTATGCTAATATTTCTGTTCAGATAACGGATGAGTTTATGAATGCTGTTTTGAACGACAATGATTGGGAACTTTGGTATCCTGATATAATGAGAGAGGATGACCTTATTAAGGAGTTCGGCACAAGTGATATAAATGAGGTACTTTCAAAACTGCATGGAAGAGATGATTTCGTTAGTATAGACCTGTCAAAGAGAAGTTTTTATGATATGTGGCTTCATGTCCCGACTCCTAAGGTTTATTTCTATGTTACGAATAAGAATGAGATAAGGAAGAAGAGAGTTTATAAGGTTGTTAAAGCGAAAGAGATATGGGATAAGATAATACACAACGCTTGGGCTTCAGCTGAGCCTGGTGTGATATTTATCTCAACGATGAAGAAAAATTCTACCAGTGAATATGATGATATGTATGTTCTCACTACTAATCCTTGTAGTGAGATACCTCTTGAGCCTTATGGGGATTGTTGCCTTGGGAACATAAACCTTGAAAGGTTTGTTTTGAATGAGTTCACTAATAATGCGGAAGTGGACTGGGAAAATTTAGAGAAAGCAGTAAGGTATACTGTGAGGTTTTTAGATAATGTATTGGATTATAACAGGGATAGACATCCTTTGAAAGAACAGAGTGAGGCCTCAATGAGGTCTAGAAGAATTGGAGTCGGTTTTACAGGCCTTGGTGATATGCTTATAAAGATGCAAATAAAGTATGATTCTGAGGATGCTATAGATTTTGTCGATGAGCTTTTTGATAGAATAAAGAACATTGCCTACGATGAAAGTGTTAACTTGGCTATAGAGAAAGGGAAGTTCCCAGCATTTGATCCTAAAAAGCACTTGAAGAGTCCATTCATCAAAAAGTTAGATAAGGAAGTTCAAGATAAGATAAAAGAGTATGGACTTAGGAACGTAGCATTGCTTACTGTCCCACCTGTTGGAAGTGGAGCACTTTTGGCAGGAGTTACAAGTGGTATAGAACCTGTTTTTGCGTTATCGTATGTTAGAAGAAGTGAAAGCTTAAGTAAGGAATTTTTCAAGGTTTATCATCCTCTTGTTAAGAGGTATATGGAGAAATATGGAGTCAAAAGTGAAGAAGAGTTGCCTGATTTCTTTGTTACAGCTCATGAGATTGACCCTTATTTCAGAGTAAAAATGCAGGCAACAATACAAAAACATATAGACCATAGTATTAGCAGTACGGTAAATCTACCGAGCGATACTACTGAGAAGACCATAAGTGATATATACTTCTATGCTTGGAAGCTAAAGTGCAAAGGTATAACGGTTTACAGAGAAGGCAGTAGGGAAGGAGTGTTGATAACTGAGCAAAAAGCTAATGAGAAGAGAGAAGAAACAAAACCTTCCTTTAAGAGACCGAGAATAATGGTTGGGGAAACTGTGAAATTTAGGTTGCCCCAGGGAAGCCTTTATGTCACAGTGAACAAAGATGAGGGCGGCCAGATAAAAGAAGTTTTTATAAACATAGGTAAGAGTGGTGGTGATGAGAAAGCTGATGCTGAAGCGATTGGCAGATTGATAAGCATCTACCTCCAAAATGGTGGTAATATAGATAACGTTATAGAGCAGCTAGAGGGAATAAAGGGAAGTGAAACTTTCTGGGATCAAGGTATAGCGTTACATTCTATACCTGATGCTATTGCTAAGGCACTTATGATAATATACAAAGGGCAGTACAAAGAAGATATCAAAGTTTCGGAAAAGTCGACTCACAAAAAGCAGGAAACTGATAATATTGCTGATTTTATTGATCATAGTCGTGGTACAAATAATGGTAATGGAACGGTTTCACTTGCTGATAAACATGAGGTTCAAGCTGTGAAGTTGAAAGTTGAAAATACGAAAATGGAGAAGTGTCCTAGTTGTGGCGAAAAAGCATTGGTTAATGAAAATGGGTGCTTTGTATGTAAGAATTGTGGGTATACAAAGTGTTCATAGAGTTTGATTTTCTAACGGGAGGCTCCGCCTCCCGAAGAATTATACTTTCTGAGTACGATGTATTTTTAGCACTCTTTGGCAAGGAAAGTTGAAAAGTTTTTGGATAACCATTTTCCGGTAACAATAGCCTTGATAACTTCATTAGTACTGAAAGTATAAAAGATATGGTTCCATAGTATTTTGTGCTTGATATCGTTCTTTTGCCGAATGTTTGGAAATTAAAAAAAGATTTTTCGGTGATGACGTGCCTCTAGAGGTGAGGTAGTATTATTTATTTTGGCTAAGGGAAATGGTAGTCTTTCTTAAGACTTTAGTTGATGGCTGATTTACTCGAGGCAATCTAAATAAGAGGATTATATTGGGTTGCGGAGCCGTTGGCTCAACAACCATAGGGTTCTTGTTATTTCCCGATAGAGTTGCCGAACTACTTTATTTTTGATCTTTCGATTAACGATAATTATACTTGTATGGTGAAGTTAGAATTGAATATATCCCTTAGGGAAATCCTCGATTACCTTTCGAATTCTATGAAGTTCTTGCTCACTTTTTTGTGGTTTTTCTTGATATTTCTTTGTTTTTCGTTTTTCTATGGAATAAATGATGTGATAAAAGCGACTTATATCCTAGAAAAACCAACTTTTTGGGATGTAGTTGTAATATATGGACTAAGCAATACGTTAAATGTTGTGCCTTTTATAGTTATTTTCTCTTTGTTTGTCGTTGGGTATAGTTTGTTTAGGTATAAGCTTTCTAGTGATGTTATAAAGTTTTCAGTTGTTCTTGGCTTGGTTGTGTATGTGATATTTTTTGTATCTCTTCTTTTCAAGCCTGTAGTGGACAAGTTTGTTAGAGACTCTATGAAAAGATTTTCGACTTCTCAATCCAATCCTAAGATGATTTTCGTTCCGAATAAAGTTCATGTTGTTGATGGGAAAGCAATAATACCTATTAATGTTTACAAGGGAGGTGTTAGAATAGCAAAGATAGAAAAGCAAAAGGTTAGGTTTTATACTGCTAAAATCTCCGTTGTGGATGAAGGTATTAAGCTGAAATCTAATGACAGGGTAATATTTCTAATACCTTATGAAAAAATTGTTCCTAGTAGTTATGGATTGCCTTATGAGAAACTCTTTAGGGGTTTTCTGAAGATATCTTCACAGTTCTCAATATTGGGGTACATAAAAAAAGTGAACATTTTAGGGTTTGTTAACTTGATGCTTTATTCACAGGCTTTGTCTTTGGTTATAATATATTTAGCTTGGATCTTCAAAGATGAATCAAGGACAAAAGTAATGTTGCTTTCTCTACTTTGGGCGATATTAGGGGTAACACTAGTAGGTTTCTTGGGTAGCGTATTTGAGTTTATGGCTTCGAATTCGTTGCTCAAGGGAGTTAATGAGGTGATATCAGGAATAATGGCTTTCTTTTTGAGCGTACTTATTGTTGTTGCTGCAAATAAAGTAAACTCTATTCTTAAGGGGAAAGTAGGTGTATGAAACCTCAAAGCTATGTTAGTATTAGGATAATCATTTCTTTCATAATAACTCTTATTGTTTTGGTTGTGTTCACTAGTTTGGTAACTAATTCATTAAGTGATGAGAAGAATAGAGTTTTTAATTTGTTGAGGATAATCGTTCTAGAGCTTCCAGTAGCGGGTAGTATAGCTGTGTTCATAGTTTATACATTCATGCTACCGGATAATAAGATATCTTCGCTTTTTTCAAGTTCACCAGCAGGGTTATTTTTGCCTTCGCTCTTGCTAGCCATATTTGTGCTAGTTACTATAGGTATTTTACAGGAATTGATTATGCCTACGTTAGTGAAACAGAGATTTTCTACGGAAGGGGTCAAAGATGCTGTTGTAAGCTTTGACAAAAGGAATTATCTTGTTATAGGTGAAGCTAAGTATGACGGCAAGTCTAAGAATATAGTTTTGAGGAATCTTTATCTTGTAGATAAAAATACTTTTTCAGGGAAGGGCTTTTTTGCTAATTCGTCATACATTCCGGGAACTAGAGAGCTTGTTCTAGGTAAGAAAAGTTATAAGCTTGAGGGTGATCTTGAAAAAGTTCTTCTTTTTTACATTTCAAAGGAAAATTTCATGAGTATTTGGGAGTTTCCGGTAGTTAGAGATTCATTTACTGTATTCGGTATAAAATCATCACCTATAAGCCTTATTCTTTATGAAAAAATATTTATGCCTACGATAGGTTTTATTTTTATGCTATTCAGTGTAACTTTTGGGTGGATGTGGAGAATAAGGAAAAGTTCGTTACTTATGCCTCTCTACATCGTTGTGGGTGGTGTAGTAGTAGCAATTGTAATAAAGGTAGGATTTTATTTCACTATCAAACTATTTGAATTGTTGGTGTTTACGTTTTAGTGTGTTAGTTGATTATAAAGTACTTATACACACCGTGCTTAGAGTGCTTTGTATTTTAAGAGCAGGATAGTTTAAAGTGCTTTTAGCAGGATGTACAAGGTAATTGTGATGCCATGCATCACAACATCAAAGATAGGTAACGTTACTCTAGCACATTCTTAGATATATGGGATATTGTAGTATTTTCCTGTTTAACTGTCAGAAATTGAGGTAAGTGTGTTTCTCTGTTCCTCAGTGGGGCTATGACGCTATTAGAAGCAGTGCTGTGGTAAAATACGAGAGTGCTAAATTTAAAAGTGTGAGATTACTTTTTTAGAGAGATCAACCTAATAGGTAAATTCGGAGGAAACTCGACTTCTTCTTGGCTTTAGAATTCATACAATTTATATAGCATTTTTTTTATTTTTATAGTTTTTGATTGGTTAATGTTAAAATTGTTATAATCTTAAGTCTAGGGGGTATCATGGTTGGGGTAAAAGAGTTTTATGATATAAGGATACATGGTAGGGCTGGGCAAGGTGCTAAGACAGCTGCTCAGCTTCTTGCGGAGTCTGCTATAGACATAGGTATGTATGCTCAATCGTTTCCTGAGTTTGGTGCTGAGAGGACAGGAGCGCCTATGAAGGCGTATAGTAGGATTTCAAAGGATAAGATTTCTGTTCATTATCAGATAACTAAGCCGGATATTGTTGTTGTTATGGATGAGAGTTTGTTCAATGCTGAGAATGTTTTGGAAGGTATTAAAGAAAATTCATGTATTATTGTTAATACCTCTTATGATCCGGGTACTGTCAGGAAGAAGTATAATATTCCTGATAGCGTAAAGGTTTATACTTTAAATGCTACTAAGATAGCTATTGACCTTTTTGGAAGGAATTTTGTTAATATTCCTCTTCTTGGTGCTATTGTTAAGTTAGTTGGTATAGTAGATCCTGAAAAAGTTAAGGATAGTATAAGGAAGAAGTTTATTAAGAAGCTAGGAGAAGAAGGGGTTAATAAGAATATTTTAGCTTTTGAGAAAGGTATGAATGAAATTATAGGAGGTTGATTATGTTGAAAGTAGATAGGGAGATAGAGAAGTTTTTGATAAACCCTGGGGGATATGCTGAAGGTGGTACATCTGTTGAGAATAAGACAGGTGGTTGGAGATCTTTTAGGCCTGTTTTGAATAAAGAGAAGTGTGTGAATTGTATGATTTGTTGGCTGAATTGCCCGGATGATAGTATAGTTGTTAAGGATGGACAGATGTTAGGATTTGATTATGATTATTGTAAAGGTTGTTCTATTTGTTCTAATGTTTGTCCAACTAAAGCTATAGATATGGTTCCAGAGATTTGAAGGGAGGTATTTATGGGTGATGGTGTAGTAGCAAAGGTTTCTGTTGTTAGGAAGGCTTTAACTGGTGCTCAGGCAGCTGCTGAGGTTATGAGGCAAGTTGAGCCTGATGTAGTTGCTGCTTATCCTATTACTCCTCAGACACCTATAGTTCAGGAATTTGCTCAGTTTGTAGCTGACGGGCTTGTCAATACTGAGATGATCCAAGTTGAATCTGAGCATAGTGCTTTAAGTGCAGTTGTTGGAGCAGCAATGTCCGGTGCTAGAGCTATGACTGCAACGTCTTCTCAAGGATTGGCCTTGATGTGGGAAATAGTGGCTATAGCTTCTTCGATGAGATTGCCGATTGTCATGAATATTGTAAATAGAGCTATTTCGGCTCCTCTTAACATTCATTGTGATCACTCTGATGCTATGTCTATTAGAGATTTAGGTTGGATAATGCTATTTTCGGAGAATCCACAAGAGGTTTATTACAACAATATCGTTGCTTTTAGAATAGGTGAGCATCCAGATGTGTTTTTACCTGTTGCAGTTAACCAAGATGGATTTATTACAAGTCATTGTGTTGAAGCTGTCGATGTATTTGAGGACTCTTTTGTGAAAAAGTTTGTAGGTGAATATAGAGCACCTTATAACATTCTTGACTTTGATAATCCTATATCTGCTGGTGAGTGGGCAATGCCCTCCCATTACTTTGAGTTCAGAGTCGATATGAAGAAAGCAATGGATAGGTCAATCGGTGTGATAGAGAAAGTTTTTGAAGAGTTTTATAATGAAACTGGTGTGGAGATGGATTTCTTTGAGGCCTATAAGACAGAAGATGCAGAGATAGTTTTTGTTGTTATGAATTCTACTGCTGGAACTGTGAGACATGTAGTTGATAAGTTAAGAGAAAAAGGTAAGAAGGTAGGTGTTATCAAGGTTAGAGTCTATAGGCCTTTTGTGGTAGAAAAGTTCTTAGAGCTGATATCTTCTGCTAAACTCATTGCTGTCATGGATAGGGCTCTTAGCGTAGGTACCACTGGTTCACCCCTCTACCAAGACATAACTTCCGGATTGTTTGCTAGTAAGAAAAATGTTTTGGTTAATGATTATATTTATGGCTTGGGTGGTAGGGATTTCACGGATGATGATGCTTATGAAATGTACGAACATGCAGAATACTCTTTAAAGGAAGGTATCTCTGGCCAAATTGTTTATGTGGGATTAAATCCCAATCTTTTAGGGAGGTAATTTATGGCTATTAATTTAAAGCAAATTGCTGGAATGGAAGCTGCTTATGTTAAAGGTCACAGAATGTGTGCTGGCTGCGGTGTTGCTGTTTTCGTTAGACAATTGTTTATTGCTGCAAAAACTGTAGGTGTTGATGTTGTTATAGCTAATGCTACTGGATGTTTGGAGGTTACTAGCAGTGTGTATCCTGAGAGTGCTTGGAAGTACCCTTGGCTACATGTAGCGTTTGAGAACGCTCCGGCTGCAATATCAGGTGTAGAAAGAGCTTATTATGCTCTCAAGGCTAAGGGAAAGATAAAAGATGACAGAAAAGTGAAGTTTGTTGCTATTGGGGGAGATGGTGCTAGTTTCGATATAGGTTTACAGAGTTTGTCAGGTGCTCTGGAAAGAGGACATAACATACTTTATATTGCCTACGACAACGAAGCTTACATGAATACGGGTTATCAAAGAAGTAGTGCTACGCCATTGTATGCCGACACTACTACAGCACCTTTTGGTAAAAAAATACCAGGAAAGACTCAGCCAAGAAAGGATCTTTTTGCAATTGCTGTTGCTCATGGTATCCCCTATGCTGCAACTGTTAGCATATATCACTGGAATGACCTAATAAGTAAAATCCAAAAGGCTTTGACCATAGAAGGACCTACGTTTATACTTTCTCTGACACCTTGTATTCCTGGGTGGAATATGCCTGTTGGTGATGCAGTAGTTATTTCAAAGTTGGCTGTTGAGACAGGTTATTGGCCATTGATTGAGTACGAAAACGGAGTTTATAAGTGGAGTCCAGCAAATCCAAAGCAGCTTAAGCCAATAGAAGAATTCTTATCATCACAAAAAAGGTTCGCCAAACTCCTTAAGAATCCCGAACTTCTTGAGAAGTTTAAACAAGATGTTATTGCTAATTACGAAAAGTATAAGAAAATTTGCGGAGTTGCATAAGTTATAAGGGTAAGAGGTTTTACGAGGACCTCTTACCTTTGCTAATGTTTTTTAATTTCTTACTTGTATTAGTTTGGTTATTGTTTCCAGAGTGTTGCTTTTGTTATCTCTTTCCTGTTTATCCAATAGCCTAAATAGGGAATTTCTGAGTTTTCTATGTTTTCTGAAAATATACTATCTCCGTAAGTTTTTATTTCTGCCTCAATTCCTGAGGCATCTATTAGTGTGGGTGCAACGTCTAAGTGGGATAAAGCAAAGGTTATCTCTTTAGGTTTTTTGTAATGAGAGTTTTTTGCTGGTATGAAGAACATGGGTACAAGTTCTACAATTCTACCTTTAAACTTTGCGCCAGATATCGTGTAAGTTTTGCCTTTAACGTTTGCAGAATGATCTCCTATTATTAGTATGTGTGTGTTGGGCTGGTTGGTAATAATGAAACTTACAAATTTTTCTAATTCCTTGTCTACATACGACATTGCATTCCAGTAATTTGCTACGGTTTCACCTTCACTCTCTTTCCAGTTATCATATTCTTCGTTTGTGTAGTGGTAATGTGTTAAAATGTGTTCGAATGGCCCGTGTGATGACATAGTGATTATGTAGTAGAAAAAAGGTTCATTTTGGTTAATTATTTTGTTCTGGATGTACTCGAACATTTTGCCATCTGGTGCTCCCCACCACACCTTTTCTAGTTTCATCGAAAGCCTATCTTCAAACTTGTCAAATCCCATCAATGGAAGAGATGTTTTCCTTCCGAAATATATCCCTTCATTGTTGTGAAAAGCTATCGTTTCATAACCGTTTTCTTTGAATAGTTTTGGTAGAGCCTGAGGGAAGTTGTAGTTTCTTAAGCTGAACAGTGGTGCTTCGGGTGAAGCTTCTAGAGAGTTTAGTATACTGAAGTCGGCATCTGTGGTAGCTCCCGCCCCAAAATGGTAAGCTACAACGTAAGGAGAAAAATAACACTTTTTCGCTAAACTATAGAGAAATGGTGTTATTGGCTTATTATTGAACTCTATTGATACCACTTCGCTATCCAGTGATTCAACTTGTATTAAGACAACGTTATAGATTTTGTCCTTTTTGTGAAATTTTTTATTAGGTCCATACTTGATTAATTTTTCAATCATCTTATTTTCGTTTAGGGCCATGGGTATGTGAATCAACGCAGTGAATGCTGTTCCGTAATGTCTTATTAGAAGAGATGTGTCTTCGTAGTAATTATCTATTCTGTGGGTTAGAAAGTGAAAGAGCGATCGCTCTTTTTTGTACAGAGAGTATTCTCTTAGCCCAACTATGGATATCAGCAGTAGAATTGTAATTATAACTCCAAGCCTGTTTTTTCTTAGGGATTCGTTTACACCATGTCTTACTTTTTGGGATAGTAAGAGTAGAACAATTGGTAAATCAATCAAGGGAATTAGCAAAGTGTGAGGAGAAAATATAATTTTTAATGTCGGAAATGCTTTAATACCTTCGAATAGGTTTTTTGCTTGCGTCAGAGCGATATAATTGCCAAAATAATTGTAGTAAGTTACGTAGAGGGCGATGTAGAAAAATTCAAGTATAAAGAGAGTTAGAATTCCATATCTGAGTTTTACCAAAATCACAAAAAGTATAAAAGAGATAGGTACAGAAAAAATTAGCATAGATATTAACTGCCTTGCGAGATTAATTATTTGCTCTGCTGAAACGTTTTCTACTAAGAAAATGTCTATACTGTAGTAGAAAATTACATATTTTAGTGTTCTGAATAGTATATAGAGACAGGTAACGAGTATGGGGAATTTTTCAAAAAACGAAAAGATTACCTCTAGGTATTTCTCTACTTTTGCGCTGCTAGCTAAATTTTTCATAATTTTAACCTCCATGATTTTGTTTGGTATTGATTCTAAAATTGCTATCATTATAAAGTTTATATCGTAGAGTTTCAAACTTAGGCTTTCTTTGAGTTTCTGGTTCCTTTGACTTTTGGAGAGAATCTATAATTGATTAATAGTAAGGTTTTTGTTGATAATTAAGTTTCTATGGAAAGTACATCTATTCTAAGCACTGCTTTATTACTTTTGGCTAACCTTATAAGGGTTTATGAGTTCATACTTTTTGTCAGAGTTATATTTTCATGGATTGGTATGTTCAATTATAATGTTTACTCATCTAAAGTTTTTTATGCTATTTCGTACATTACCGATCCTATTTTAAATTTTATAAGTCGTCACATACCTTCTAGAATTGGTTTCTTAGATTTATCGGTTCTTTGGTTATTCCTAATTTTAGAGCTTATTTATTACGTATTGGTTAGAATTATATACCTTTTAGCTTAGTTAAAAATTGTTTGGTTGGAAGTACATCTAAGCAATGTGCCATTTTGTGTGATGTGCTATTTGCGTACTAATTTAAGTAGTTTCACCTGTCTGTTGTATTTGTGGGGGCTTTCATCTCTCTTCTACTTATTAGGGTATTCAATGAAGAACTGTTTTGGGTCTAAGCGTTATTTTGCAAAAAAGTGTTATGAAGTGTTTTGCAAATTAGGCTATATCTCATGGTGGCCTAAAACTTTTTGTCTAGTAGATTATTGTGTTTGGTTATAAATGTTGTTTTTTCTATGTTTTGCTGATAAGGTGGCTTATGGGTAGTTTTTAACTGGATTACAGGGAAGTTTATATTGGTTTGCTTGGTAATTTATAATGTTGGTCATGTACAAGAAGCTTTTAGTTTTGGCTTGTATTGTTTTAACTTTCCCAATTTTAGGTAGTTCATTAGTTATTAATCTTACAAACAATCTTATTGATTTGGTGTCTTTTTCTAAGGTTATTGGGGCGGAGATTAGTTATGATCCTTACAGAGCATTAATTTTGCTTAAGTTTAACACGAATACCATAGAATTTTTTGAAAATAGGTTTGTCGGAATTATAAATTCCAACTTTATTCTTCCTTCTTCACTGATTAGGTCAAATTTTAATTATTACCTTTCTATTTCGCAGGTGGATTATATAGTTTCTCTTCTAGAAATTCCTTGTATTTTGAGCAATTATTCTACTGCTAAGCCAAAAGTACAGGATAGTACTTATGCTAGTACTTATACTGATACTAATAAGAATGAATTAATTCTTGTGGATAAAGCTAAAAGTAGCGGTGTTTCTTCTTCTCCGGATAATTATCAATCGAAAGTAATTTTAGGTGGTAGTAGCTTCGTGCCGATAAAGTTTATTATTGTTGATGCTGGGCATGGTGGTAAAGATCCTGGAGCAGTACACAATGGTATCATGGAGAAGGACCTAACACTGAAGTATGCTATAGCGATATATAATGAGTTATTAAAAAAAGTTCCTAAGGATGTGAAAGTTTACATGAGTAGGGATAGAGATATTTATCTCTCTCTTGAAGAGAGAGCTAATCTAGCTAATAATCTTTTAAAGAGTACGAGAGGGTATGGACTTTTCATTAGTGTTCATATGAATGCTTCACCTGTTAAGTCGAAGAAGGGAATGGAAGTTTATTTTATAAGTGATAAAGCGGTTGATAGTGAATCTAGGGAAACGTTGGCGTTTGAGAATTCCTTTATTGATAAAAGAGAGCTTCAGAGGGTAGGTGAACTTGAAAAAGTGATAGGTAAAATAAGAAGTGTTGCTCTTATGGAGGAGAGTAGGATTTTGTCGGAAAAGGTGGCAAATCAACTGAGACCCCTTGATCAAGGATTGAAGATAAAGGGTGGGCCGTTTTATGTCATAAAGTACATACCTGTACCTTCTGTTCTTTTAGAAGTAGGGTACATATCTAATCCTGAATCTGCGAAGTTGTTGGTAAACGAAGCTTATCAGAAACGGGTTGCGGAACTGGTTTCTAATGGTGTTTTGGACTTCATTTCAGCTTATAATCGAACACAAGGATTCACGTTCAGTGGTAACTAAATTGTATAGAGATCTTTTGAACATTTATCATATTTATGCTAGGCGGGCCATAGCGCAGATGGCTAGCGCGCACGCTTCGGGCGCGTGAGGTCGTGGGTTCAAGTCCCACTGGCCCGAATAATTAGTGTATCTTGTTTACGAAAACCTTTATACCTGCTCTCGGTATTGTTACTTCAGCATACTTAGGCATTACGACGTTATCTATTACATCTATAGTATCATAATAGCCGAAAATGCTCGGGAAATCCAGTATTCTCTTTACTTTTGATGTTACGTTTTTGTTGACAACGAAAAGTGCAATTTGATCTGTTAGTTTATTCCTTTTTACAAACATTGAAATGTCAGGACTATTTTCTAGCATGTCTACTGATGTAGCATCATATGACAGTATAGTATGCTTTCTCTTGATTTCGACTATGTACTTTATGAACTTAGAGATGTCATAAGATGGTATTTCCCACCAATCTGGGGTTGTTTTTACTACGTCTAGCTTGTTAATGAAGCCAAATTCAAAGCCTACGGGTATCATTAAGCCTTCATTTATAAAGGCCGTGAATATAAATCTTTGCTTTATTTTAGCTAAATCCTCCTCATACTCTGCGTTTAACCTAGGAGTGTCATGGGATTCAGGAAAGGCTATCGACTTGACGTACTTTGAGAACTCTCTTGTTTGTTCTATAAACCAGGCATCTGAGAAATTCCACCATTTAGCACTGCTAAATACATAATCGAAACCGGATTTTGCAACTTCTAGGTTTTTATCGAAGGGGCCTCCAAGTATCTCAGCTAAAAATATGACGTCTTCTTTCTTAGACTTCGCGTTTTTTATTAAAAACTCCCACAATTCTACGGGAACATTATAAGCATAATCGCATCTGAACCCATCAATTCCTAAATCTATGTACCATTCTATTAGGTCTTTCCAATAATTCCATAGCACTCTTTTATCGGAACTGTTTTCATTATCTAGTTCTGCCAGATCTCCCCATTCAACCCACATACCGTTATCCCATGCTCCTGGCCTCTTTATTTGCCCGTTTTCGTCTCTTTTGTACCAGTTAGGGTGTTTCTCCACGAGTACTGAATCTATAGCAGTGTGATTCACTACTAAGTCAATTATTACTTTTATTCCTCTTGATTTACAAGCCTTGATGAAATCCTTGAATTGTTCCTCTGGTGATTTTTTTGAGTTGGGATCTAGGAACAGAGGATTGAATTTGTAATGATCTTTTATTGAATACAAGCTACCGGAAAACCCGGGATAAGATACCGGGTTTACATATATCCAGTCTACACCTAGATCCTTTATCCTGTCTAGATCATCTATCCATCTGCTAAATGGTCCGTAGAGCCTAGGAAAAAGATTGTAAATGAACATTTCTACCCCCTAGTAATACACCAAAATAATGGACAGAACCTTTTGTCATTATCCAATTTGAAACCTTACGAATCTTATAATCTCAAATTCTTTACCTGTCTTCTTCTTGTATTCATTTATTATGTCCTTGATGGTTTTTTCTCCTTTCTCGTCCTTTATGAATGGTTGATCGTACAGACACAATTCAGAGAATAGCTTTTGTAGTTTGCCAATTGCTGCCTTCTCCGCTATGTTTTCTGGCTTACCAAGGTTTACCATCTCTTGAATGAACTCTTTTTTCTTAGACTCTACAAAGTCTTTATCTAGATCTTCGCTTTTTACGACTTGTGGAGCCATGGCAGCGATTTGTAAAGCAATATCGTGTAGAAGAGATTTCGCCTCTTCTGAGGATAAGTCAATTTTGCCTTCAACAACTACTCCAAGTTTGTCACCGTGCTGGTAAGTATCAAAGATGTTGCCTTTGTCGAGCTTTAGTATTTCCCATCTCTTTACGATTGTGTTTTCTCCGAATTTCATTATAGCTTCTTTCCTCATTTCTTCTACTTTGTCATCGATAGATGTTAGCTCTTTTTCGAATATGTAGGAAGCTACTCTTTTGACGAATTCCCTGAATTCCTCGTTTTTAGCAACGAAGTCTGTTTCGCAATTAACCTCAATTATTATGCCTTTGTCTCCAGAGATGTTAATATAGACAAGCCCTTCCTTTGCCTCTCTGTCTGCTTTCTTCTCGGCAGCAGCAAATCCTTTTTCCCTTAGTATTTTTATTGCTTTCTCAACGTCCCCACCTGCTTCCTCTAGGGCTTTTTTACAATCCATGAGACCGGCACCAGTTTTTTCTTTGAGTGCTTTTATAGTCTCCATATCTGCCATAATTATCCCTCCTTTGTTTTTAAGAAATTAAAATTTTGAGTGTAATTATAAATTCTATGTTGAACCTTTTTCAAAAACCTTAGATTTTGCTTATATTTGGTATTCTAAACAAAAGTCTCAGGTCATGAGGTTATCTTTGAATTTTTTATGAAATCTTTTTTTTTGAGTTTTTTATAGATTTGTTTTATACTTGTACTGTTAAGAATTGATGCTTTTAGCTGAGGAGGAAACTGTGGATAACAGAATAATAATATCTGGTTTTGGTGGACAGGGAGTGCTTTCAGCAGGAATGGTGCTCAGTTACGGTGCTATGTTTAGTGGTAAGTATCCTACCTTTTTCCCTTCGTATGGTGCTGAGCAAAGGGGGGGGACTTCTAATTGTACGGTTGTCATAGATGATGAGGAAGTTGCTTCGCCAGTTACACAGTCTCCTAACATTGTTGTGTGTATGAATCAGCCTTCTGTGAATAAATTTGAGTCTTGGGTTGAGAAAGGTGGATTTTTGATATATAATAAATCTCTTGTGAACAATCCTCCGAAAAGAGATGATATAAAGGTTTTTTCGGTGGATGCTAATAGGTTAGCTTTAGAACTTGGAGATGTTAGATTCGCTAATATGGTGGTGTTGGGAGCTCTCTTAGGAATTACTGATCTCTACCCTTTTGAGAACTTATTGAAGGCGATAGAAAAGTTCTTTGGGCAAAAGGGGAGATATAATCTAGTTCTGCTTAATCAGAATGCTGCAAAGGTTGGGTATGAGCTTTTTGCTAAGTTATGATACGTGTAATAGGTGTCGGGCATGCTTTAGGTGGTGACGATTACATAGGTATAAAAGTAGTAGAAGAACTTTCAAGGGAAATGGATTCCGATGGGATTGAGTTTATAACTACTAATGACCCTTCTAGGATTATATATTTATCTGAGGATACCGATAAGATGATAATAGTTGATGCTGTGCTAGCTGATGAGCCTGGTAAAGTTTTCATTGTCGATTCAGAATCTTATCCAAAGTATCTAAAGCCTATTTCATCACATGGATTTGAAGTTCCTTTTGCTATAGAAGTGGCTAAGAAAATGGGATTTCTTGAAGGAAAGAAGGTAGTAATAGTTGGTATTTCAGTTGAGACCATTCAGGCGTTCGAAGAAAAAATATCTGATGTTGTTTTAAAAGCACTACCTGAGGCTAAAAAGGTTGTAAGAGAACTTATAGAGAGGTTATAGTTCCTCTGTCAGTTTCTTTATTTCGTCTCTTATTTTGGCTGCGTCTTCAAACCTCTCTTCGTTTACGGCTTTTTCTAGTTCTTTTTTAAGTTCTTCTATCAAGACTTCTTTTTTCTTTGCTTGCTGTCTTGTTTTCTCTTCTTTTATTTGATATGATTTTGTTTCTTCTTTTTCTTTTGAGATTTCTTCTTCAAGTTCTTGTTCTTGGGATTTAAGACTTCTTTTGCTGTTATATTCTTCAAGTGGAATAGAAGATATCGCCATAACTTTTTCCGTAACATATATGGGAGCACCGAATCTTACGCATATTGCTACCGCATCACTTGGCCTTGAATCTATTTCCAGGACTTGGTCATTGGTTGCTATGTACAAAGTTGCGTAAAAAGTTCCTTCCCTGAGATCGTTTATGACAACTTTTTCAACGTAGCCTTGCATCATTTCAATGATATTCTTTATCAGATCGTAGGTTAGAGGTCTGGGGAAGGAAACACCTTGGAGTTTCATGAGAATACCGTTTGCTTCAAATGGGCCAATAAATATAGGTAGCACTCTTTCTTTTTCCCTATCAATAAAAACCATTGCGAAACCTGTGTTGGTCATTATTATGTCATCAATTTCAACTCTTATAAGTTCATCCATTCCTTCTTAAAGATAAACAAACAAAAATACTCTAGTCAAATATTTTTTGGTCATGTTCTGTGTTTTTGCCTATGAATTGACTTGAAAGATAAACAAGGTTTATTTTTCACATATCTTCTGGTCTGTATATAAGCTTTAGTTAAAGTTAGTTTAAGTAATTGCCTTTGAGATGTATTAAAGGCAAACGTAATGTTTAGCTGTTGAAAAAATTTTTTAACTTTTGTATATTTGTAAAATACACGGGGGGAGTATATGGACATAACTATTATGAATTTAAGTAAGCCTAAGAAAGATGCTGTGAACTATGATGATGTATTCGATGTTGTTATAATAGGTGGTGGGGTTGCTGGTTTTTCTGCAGGAATTTATGCTTCAAGAGCTAGAATGAATGCAGTTTTGATTGAAAAGTTGGGACCTGGTGGGCAGATTGCCACAACGAGTGTAGTTGAGAATTATCCGGGAATTCCAGAGATAAATGGTTATGAATTAGGGCTTAGGTTAGAGGAGCAAGCTAGGAAGCATGGACTTAAGGTTATTCTTGACGAGGTGAAGGAAGTTAATTTAAGAGATGAAGTGAAAGTAGTTAAGTTGGCTAATGGCAAAGAGCTGAAAACGTACAGTGTTATAATTGCTACAGGTGCGGATTATAAGAAACTAGGGGTACCGGGAGAGGAGAAGTTTATAGGTAGGGGGGTTTCTTTTTGTGCTACTTGTGATGCTGCTTTCTTTAAGGATAAGGATGTTGTAGTGGTTGGTGGTGGTAATACTGCTCTTGATGAGGGGCTTTTCTTAGCAAACTTTGCTAAAAGTATCACTATTATCCATAGGAGAGATTCTTTTAGAGCTGAAAAGATTTTACAAGAGAGGGTTTTTGCTAATCCCAAATTTAGGTTTATATTCAACTCTGTTGTGGAAGAAATTATAGGTGATGAGAAAGTTGAGGCTGTGAAGATAAAGAATGTTCAAACTGGAGAAGTTAGTGAAGTGAAAACTGACGGTGTTTTCATCTTTATCGGTATGGTTCCGAATACCCAGATGTTCGAAGATTTGGAAAAGGATGAATATGGTTATATTAAAGTTAATCTCTATGATATGAGTACTAATATACCGGGAGTTTTTGCAGCAGGAGATTGTACCTCAAAATTCCTGAGACAGGCAATAACAGCTGCAGCAGATGGAGCGATAGCAGCAGTAGCAGCAGAAAAATATGTCGATAAACTAAAACAAAAAATATCGGTGGGATAAAATATGAGAAAGCTACAAGGTTTTAGAGTTATATTACTGATTTTTGTTACTTTATTGTTCACTTCTTTATCAACTTATTTGATAGCAGATGAGAAGATTGAAGGTAAGAAAAGTAAAAGAGAGTTGCCAGCGTTTATATTCTCAGCTAAAGATATAAAAGGTAATAAAGTAGACTTAGCTGATTACCTTGGTGAAAAGGTAATAATCGTTAACTTTTGGGCTACATGGTGTCCACCTTGTAGATTTGAAATACCAGAACTTGTACGACTTCAAGAGGTCTATAAGGATAAGATACAAATAGTTGGTGTCTCTCTGGACAGAAGTCTAAATAGTGTCAAGAACTATAAAGAGCACAAATTCAACTACCCCATAATTTGGGATGGATACGGTGAAATAGCTTATCTCTATGGTGGTATTTCATCAATACCAACTACGTTTGTTATAAACACTGAGGGTAAAATAGTTGAGAGAGTAATAGGAGCAAGGACATTTGAAAGCTTTGAGTATGTGATCAAAAAGTATTTACCAAAGGTTACAAATAAGTAACTATTTTTGTTAATTGATACTTTCTAGAATTTTTACCAGCGAGGCGAAGCCTCTCTGTGATAAATTTTTACTTGATAATTTCTGTCTAGTTAGTTGGTTCGAACATGCACTGCTTAGATAATTCTTTGCTTTGAGTGCTTTTAGTTAAGCTTTCTGCTAAATCGAAAGTACCTTGTGAAGGAATTAAGAGAGAAATATTACAATTGTTCATAATGCTTTAGTAGAGAAATACAAAACCTTTGAGATGTGTAGAATTTCGGTATAGGGTATCCCAGAAATTAAAACAAAGTAGATTCCATCGAATCCTTCAAGATATATTTTGAAAATGTGTAAACATATCATTTAAAAATGTTTACTTATGATATATGTAATTTTTTACTTTGTTTTGTTGTTTTTGGTCGTTTTTTTGTATGTTTTGAGGAATAAGTTTTCGTTATCTCACTATTTTGTTTTTAATAGGAGTGGTGGAATATTTGAAGTTAGTATGTCTATAGTGGCGTTAGTTTTTGGAGCTTCTTCGGTTTTTGGACTTGCTGGTTGGGGATACAAGTTTGGGTGGAATGCTTTGTGGTGGATAATACCAGGGGTTTTGGGGTTATTAGTTCTCTCAGCTTTTTTCTCTAAGGCTATTTATGAGGTTAAAGGTATAACTATATCTGACGTAGTAGAAAAGGTTTTTGGTGTAGAAGTAAAGGTTTTGGTTAGTGTCATACTTTTTATTGCTTGGCTTTCGGTTTTAGCTGGCCAGATAATTGCAGGTGGTAATATAGCTTCATATTTGTTTGGTGGCAATAAGATTGTTGGGTATGTTGTCTTTACTGTTTTGTTTGCAGGGTATACTGTTTTATATGGTCAAGTAGGAACAATGAGAACAGGATTTCTTCAAGTTCTTTTGATGGTAATTGCTATATTTGTCTTGTTGTTTGCTATTTTGGGTAAGGTACGTTTAGAAGAGGTTAGGGAGTTGGGAAGTATAACGTTTTCGTTTGATGATAAGTTTACCTTTGATTTTTGGTTTTCCTTGTTTATTGCTGTTTTCCTGTCGTATCTTTTTGGCCCTGATATATATTCTAGGATATTTTCGTCGAACTCTGAAAGGACAGTTAGGTTTTCTTTGGTTATCTCTTCCATTCTCATTTTGATTATAGCTACGCTTATAGTGTTGTTGGGAATAGTTTCTAAGTACTATTTGGGTAGTATTGCAAATCCTGATAAAGTGATATTGGAAATTTCACTTAGCTCGTTGCCAGAGTGGATTAAGCCACTTATGATAGTGTTTTTGGTGTCTATACCTCTTTCCGGTGCTGACATAATTCTTGTTACTGTCACTGCACTTCTCGTTAAGGATATCCTCTTTAACATTGTGAAAAATGAGAAAGTCAAAGAAAGATTGTTGTCTTTGCTATTTGTAAGAACTTTTTCCATAGTTTCTATAGCAATTAGTCTCATTGTAGCACTTTACGGGGAAGATATTATCTCTACGCTTATGGTTGCTTATAAGATATTTTCGAACACCATCACTCCTTTTATTTTGGCTTCCTTGATTTTTATAAATATAAAAGAAAAGATTTCTTTTTCTAGTGTTGGTAAGTTGATATTGATATTTTCTTTGGCTATTGCTGGAGCTTATTCAATTATTGCTGAAGTTTTTGTTCCGCAGATAAAATTTAGGTTCTATGAATTAGTACTTATATTCTCCTTGTTGTTGGTAATATCATTTGTGGTTTATATAGAGAGAAAGAAGTATTCTTTCAATAAATTGGTATGAATTCTGATTGACACTTACTTGGTGTTAGATTACATGATCAATGGTTATAAAAAAGCTTTAAAACTCTTATTAGGGACTCCGAGAGATTGAGTTCCCTCGAAACTTGTAATTAGGTAAAATTGAAAGTTAACATTTTATTATGTTTCCTCTACAGAGCTCATTCGAAGACTTAGAAATTACTTTCAAGCTGGATGAGTTTGAGGGACCTTTGGGGCTTCTTTTGACTCTGATTACCAAAAACAAGTTGGATATAACGAGGATATCATTGATAAAGATAGTGGACCAGTTCATGGAATATTCTAAAAAGTACAAACCTGATATAACTACATTAGCTGAATTTCTTAGAGTTGCTACAATATTGCTTTACCTTAAAACAAAGGCTCTTGTGGGTTCAACGGAAGAAGATGAAGAAATTGAAAGTGATACTCAGGAACTACTTAGTCAGCTTGAGGTGATTAAAGAGATTAGGGAAATAAGAGATATATTGAAGAGGAGAATGTCTGAGAGGAAAAAATTCCTCTCTAAAAAAGAAGGTTTGAAGATAAGGCATGTCAGCTATAGTGAATCAAAGAAATATGATGTTGAAGATATACTTAAAGTAGCTGTCAAGTACTTTATAAACATGAATAGAGACAGAAAAATAGTTATAAAAAGAGATGAAGTTTCGGTAGGTGAAAAGATAGAAGAATTAAAAAGACTTCTTTCTGTAAGTCCAGTTATTCCATTCTCTCAGATAGCACTACTTTCGAAAGATATACACTCTGTGATAGCTTCTTTTATGGCTATTCTAGAGACAACAAGAACGGAAATTACGAAGCTAAGGCAAGAGAAAAACTTTGATGAAATTCTTGTAATAAAGAACTTTTCGTAAGATCACTACTGGGTGATTCTACTTTAGCCTGGCAGAGATTGCCTTTTAAAAAAAATTTGTTTTCCAGGAAGAGAGTATTTTTGTGAGTATACAATTTTGATACTTATCTTCCGGATTTTCAGGTGCTCGGAAGCTTGTAAAAGATGTTGAAAAGCTAAGATTTCTGAGTGTTTAACAGTAGTTTCTTAAGTGTTGCTTTCTCTTAGAATTCTGGATGTAGTGAAAGCTATTAGTAGTAGTAGTTATGTTAAGTAGTGAGATGTTCTAGAAGGGGCTTATGCTAGTTGGCATTCCCTTGCTTAACTTTGCTTCTTTGGTGTTGGAGGATGAAGCTTTCTTCGATGAATAGAGTGGTTGATGATTGTAGTTTCTTGATTGAGAGAGCACGCAAAAATTATGTTGAGTTTCTTGAGAATCTTTATAAAGTGAAAAATTATAAAAAAATCTGTAATAATTTACGTAAATGTCTGTTTTTAGAAACATTTTTGTTTCATCGGTTTCGATATTTATCCTATTTGTTGGATGTTTTGAAGGGTATTCTTTGCCAGAGACTAATATTTTTGCGACTAACATAGAGTTACGAAATACTGATTTAGTGAAAACGAACTTTTCTAATCCTCCAGTGATTTTTGCTAAATCTGAAGACATTATACCTTTGTCTAAAGTCGATTTAAACAAATATATACTTATCTCTAGTTTTGATAGCATTGAAATTAGAGCATATTCTAATGTGTATGTTGTTCAGCTAAGGGGAGGTACTTTCCTTTATAGGGATAAGAGACTTAGTTGTAATGAAATTTCAATATTTATTGTTGATAGGGATATCAAAGAAATTTCTGGTGCTGGTAATGTTGTTTTTTTGAGTGGGAGTGATATATATACTGGCGAAAAGTTTTTCTATGACCTCAGTTCAGGAATTGTTACTTTTTACAATGCAAGAACTAGAATAGATGATCAATACTACTACGCCGATGTAATGATTCAATTTGGTAATGATAGGTACTTCTTTCAAAATGTTTCTTTCACGAAGAGTGATATCTTAATGCCTCACTATGTGATTAATGCCTATAGAGTTTGGTACTATAAGGATGATTACCTGTTAACTCTGAATAACACCTACTATTTAGGTGTAGCTTCTTTTCTATACTTTCCCGTTTATTTTCAGCTGTATAGGTATACTGATATCTTAAGTGATATAGGTGTTGAAAGTAAGGTAGGTTTTTATATTCAGAATACGTTTTATCCAAAGAACTGGTTTGGTGAGAAGGTTTTCCCTAGAATGAAAATCAAGTTTGATACGTATGAAAAACTTGGTGAATATCTAGGATTTGAGCTTCCTTCTATAAATGTTATATCGAATTTGAGTCTTAATGGTATTATTAATTTGGAGTACGACAAGAAGTTTGAAGAGGTGGGTGGAAGAATTGTAAATTTCATAGATCAGTACGGTAAGGGGGATTATAGGGAGTATAGAACTTTTGGTTGGCACTACACTCTTAATGCATCTTATAATATTTCGGGGATTTCACTTAGTACTTATTGGGAAGATTTGAACGATCCATTTCTACCTAATAAGTTTATTTACAGAAGAGAAAAGCTGGATGTTGAGAAGCTAGTTTTCCCTTACCAAAACTACTTTTGGTCTACACCAAGTGCTAAGCAGTATGTTAATAGAAATGTAAGATTGGGTTTCAGTTATGGTATATCATCCTTCAGCTTAGGGATTGATTGGATTTATCAGCTTAGGTCTGGTTATAGTACTACAAACACAAATTCTTTTGGTGTTGTGGTTATAGATACAAAAACGAATAGGTACGATAATTCTTATTATAGATATGATTTACAGAGGATAGAGGGGCCAAAAATTTTATATAACGTTTCAATTGGCAATTTCCTGTCATATAAGGTTGAAAGAACTAATGTGTACGTGAACGAAATTAAGTTTTTGGCTGAAGAAGGTAAGGGTGAAGTGGTTATTTCAAGAACAAATGAAATTTCTAGGAAAGTTGATAGATTTTTGTCGGATCTTTTTGTCGTTTCAACAAATTACATAACCAATATTTCAGAAGTTTCTAACGGAGTTTTTGAGACCAATTATGTTTCTGTAGTTGTTACAAATTTAACTATTGACACGAATGTGGTTTCTAAGGTTACGACGAATGTTGCGGCAAACCGGGCAGTAGAGACAAAAAGTATTCCTAAAACAAACATTTTTAGTTTGTTTTCGCTTTCTCTTTCTCCTAATGCTTCGTTTTCATTTACTCCTTCATCTACCTATAGAATTGAGGATGGTTTGCCTTTGGAGGATTCATTTAGCCATAAAGAAAGTGTAGGTATCTCTGTGAATTCTTCTTTGATGAACAATTTGCTTTCATTAGGTTCGGACATCAGTATAGTTAACAACTCTCAGTGGAGTAGGTCGCCGAATCCGCTAAAGAAGAAAGAAGATGACTTAAAGACTTACTCATCTATGAGTGTTAATAGTTCTTTGAATTTTTCTAAAACGTTTTTTGACTCCAGCATTTTTCAGATTTCTCCTTCGTTCGGTATTTCCCATTCGTTTTCGTATAGATTAACTAGACCTAAATTTGATAATCCTATTGATGACCCTTATATTGATGATGTTACTGTAAATTCTGTATCCTTGTCGGCTAACTTAAGGTTGTTGAAGTTAAGTACGTTGTCCAATAGTTTTCTTAATTTTATAGGTTTCGATAATATCTACATTTCGACAACAGGTTTTAGCTATAACTTTGTTTACCTAAAAAGTGAGTATAAGTATATTAATGAAAAGTACTATTGGACTAACAAGATAAGTAATCCTATAGGCGTGTCCATCTCTTTTGGCCCCCTTTTGAATTATACTATAAGGTATAAAATAGATATTTCCAACGAAAATATAGTTTTTTTGCCTGCTGCTTTGTCGATAGGTGGAGGATTGTCTATCAGAGATATAAGCTTAAAGCCACTTTTAGACAAGGTGAGTTATGTGAATATAAATTATTCTTTCAACTTTGACTACTTTAACCCTATAAATAACATTTTTACATTAAATCTTTCTTTTGGTGGTATGATAAATGAGTACTGGAGTTTTGCAATTAGTACTTCTGTTGTTAATAGAAAGCTTTTCAAATATGTAAAGGAGTATGCTCAGAGGTATAATTCAGAGTATGTTGACCTCGTAATGGATATAATAGATGCTTTTAATGTTTTTGATATAAACGCTCTCAGAAGAACAAACTTTAAGAATCAGGGTTTAACTATCTCTTTGAGTTATGACCTCTACGATTGGTTTGCTACTATAGGTGGGGGCGTTAGGTTATACAAAGATGAGATAAAAAACGTTGCGTTTTTTGAACCTTATGTAATGTTTGAAGTTAAGTCTAAGAAGAGTATAGGTATAGAGTTTCCACCTATTCAGCCTGAGCTTTATAGACTTTTTCAGTGAAAGTGTGTATTGGAGTTATTGAAAAACTTGATGGCAAAGATTTCAAGTCTAGGTTCAAGGTATGTGAAGTAGACTCTATAGGTGATTTGTTAAGAGGGTGATATGAAGGACATTTTGATGATTCTTTACGCCATGTTTGAGTCGGTGTGTGTAACATTCCTATGTCTTTGAGTTTTTCTAGAAATTTCTTTTAAAGTGGTATAAAGTGCTGTTAAGTGCAATGATTGGTGTGTTTTACTTTGATTGGGATCTTTTAGAAATGCTTAGAAATAGAAAGAGAGTTTTATTATCTAATACAATTAGAAAGTTATGAAGCTTTGGGAAAAGAGAGGACACAATTCGCTGAATGATTTAGTTGAAAGATTTAGTGTGGGGAAAGACTATATTTACGATTCAAAGCTTGCTATTTACGATGTTAAGGGTACGATCGCTCACGTCAAAATGCTAAACAAAATAGGTGTTCTAAGTGATGAGGAGACGGTAAAGGTTTTGTCTGAATTGGAGTTTTTGGGGAAAAAATTTGAGAAGGAGCCACCAACACTGAAAATCGAGGACGAAGACATACATACGTACATTGAAAATTATTTAGTTTCTAGATTGGGGGACTTAGGAAAGAAAATTCATACTGGTAGAAGTAGGAATGATCAGGTTCTTACAGCTCTTAGGTTATACGAAAAGGATAAGCTGAAAGAGATAATAAGGAGTATTGATGACTTGCTGAAAGAACTGATTACTTTGTCAAACAAGTTAAAAGAAAGAAAGGTTCCTATGATTGGTTATACGCATAGCCGTCAGGCTATGCCTATGACTGCTAGCTTTTGGGTTGAATCTCTCATTGAAGCTATAGAGGACAGCAGGGACATAATAAGAAATTCTTGCAATATTATTGATAAGAGTCCATTAGGTTCGGTTGCCGGCTATGGTTTTCCACTGGAGTTAGATAGAGAGTATACCAAAGAATTGTTGGGTTTTAACGTTGTTTTAGTTAATAGTCTCTATGCTCAAAATACAAGAGGTAAGTATGAAAGTTTGATAGTAGACACTCTTTCTTATCTAATTGGTGATATTGTTAGATTTGTGAATGATATAATTTTTTTCTCGTCGGATGAATTGAAGGTTATTAAGCTTGATTCTTCGATAACGACAGGTAGTAGTGTAATGCCACATAAGAAAAATCCTGATGTTTTTGAGATCATAAGGGCAAAATCAAAGGTTTTCTTTACGTATTCGTTGGAGCTTAAGAACATAAGCTTCTCTTTAACTTCTGGGTACAGTAGGGATCTCCAAGAGACAAAATATCTTATAATGGATGCGTTAGAGGAGGCACATGAAATAGTAGATGTTTTCAAGGTGGCAATAGGTGGAATTGAATTTGATTCTGAGAGGGTATTCAAGGTGATGGACAAAAGTATATTTTCTGTTGACGTAGCCGTAGAAGTGATGAAAAAGTATGGGCTGAGTTTTAGAGACGCCTATAGGATTGTTGGCGAAATTATTGTTGAGCTTGCTAATACAAATATTGATGAACTGCGGAAGAAGTACGAATCCATGTCATTAGAAAGAGAAGTTGTTGAGTGGTTCTCTAAGGATGTGAGAGAGCTGTTTTACTATTTCATTTCAAAGCGAACGCAGGAGGGATACCCGAAGCTATAGCTATATCATCTTTTTGAAGTCCAGGTACTCATCTATCTTATCTTCTGGTATGATTTTTGTTTCTTTGAGTACTTCTCTTATTGTTTTATTCTCTTCTATTGCTTTTTTGATTAACTTTGCTGCTTGATCGTAGCCTATGACGGGCGAAAGTATTGTCGCAACTATAGGGTTTTGCTCTAGAACTCTCTTTACCTTTTCATGATTGACTTTCATTCCGTTAATAACTTTCTTAGCTAGGAGATATGCAGAGTTTGCCATAAGTGTTATTGATTCTATAATGCAAAATCCTATTACTGGTAACATTGTGTTTAATTCAAATTCGCCGAGTGAACATGAGATTGTTATAGTTGTGTCGTTCCCTATGACTTTTGCTGATGCCATTCTTACAGCTTCAGGTATTACGGGATTAACTTTGGCAGGCATTATTGATGAGCCTGGTTGGAGTGCTGGTATTGTAATTTCACCTATTCCTGACAGTGGGCCACTGTTCATGAGCCTTATATCGTTGGATATTTTCATGAGGCTTGCGGCTAAAGTCTTCAGTGCTCCCGAAACTTCTGATGCTACGTCTATAGATGCTTGTGCTTCAAACCTGTTTGATGCTACTCTGAATTGTATTCCCGAGATTTGGGATATCAGATTTATTACTCTTTCTGCGAATTCTGGATGAGCGTTTATGCCAGTACCTACGGCTGTGCCACCTAAGGGAAGTTCTAGTAACCTCGGATAGGTTGATTTTACTCTTTCTATTCCGTATTCTATTTGTTTCCCCCACCCTGATAACTCCTGGGCGAAAGAGATAGGCATAGCGTCCATCAGGTGTGTTCTACCAGTTTTTATAATGTTCCTTAGTTGATGTGCTTTTTTGGAGATAGCTTCCTTCAACACATCTAGTTTAGGTAATAAATTTGTCTCGATTTCTATGGCTGTGGCTATTCTTATTGCTGAAGGAATAACATCGTTTGATGATTGGCATTTGTTTACATGGTCATTGGGGTGTATAGGCGATGTGGTTTTTTTCTCTCCCGTCATTAACTCGTTTGCTCGTGTCGCTATAACTTCGTTTACGTTCATGTTAGTGGATGTTCCACTTCCAGTTTGGAATACATCGACTGGGAAATTAGACATTCTCGGTGAATACATTATTTCCTCTGCTGCTAACTTTATGAATTTTGCGTACTCTTTGGGAATTAAGCCTAGCTCTTCGTTTACGTGAGCTGCGGCGTACTTTATCAGTGCTATCGATCTTATGATAATTTCTGGCATTGTGTAAGGACTAAATTTGAAGTTTTGTATTGCTCTCTGGGTTTGAGCCCCCCAGTAGACATTGTGGGGCACAAATACTTCTCCCATGCTGTCTTTTTCTAGTCTATACCTTATCTCATCCATAGAATCAACATTTTGAATAACAGATTTAAAGAATTGAAAGTAAATTTTTTTTGTTTGATAATATTCACTGGTAAAGGTTGGGATTGCTTTATGAATACCTGTTTAGAATACGATAATTTATTTAGGTTTTAGGAGGTAGATGATGAGTCTAGACTTCTTCCAAATATCCAAGTTATTCCTTTCTTTCATAATGGCTCTGTTTATGCTTTTAGAATATCAAAGGGATAGAAATAGAGAATTCTTGTTTTTTGGTGCTATATTTGGATTATTTTTCATAAAGGAGCTAGTATACATATGGATTAATCTATACGGGGCTTATTATCTTACTATCAAAGACGAAACTACAGGTTTTATAACCAAAACTTTGGCTAATGAAGGGCTTTTTAACTTAAGATTTTTTATTTGGCACATATTTGAACTAATGTTTGTTATTCTATTTGTTTACTCTTATCTATTGATGGTTGGTTCTATAAGAAAGGGTGGTAACATCGCAAATTTTGTTACTCTTAGTGTGAATGCCTTGGCGATAATTGGTTTAGTTGTAGCCGTATTCATAGGGATAAAGGATCCTCTTAGAGTTCTGTTAAATATCTTTGATGAAAAGACTTCGGTTGTTGTTACTCAGAGTTATGTTAATTTTCTACTTAAATCTTGGTGGATCTATGGCCTTTGGAAGATTGCTATACTGTCTTATGGTATATATGTAACGGCTAGGATATATGGGTATGTGGCAGAAGTCTTGCCACATTTATATGTTTCGAAGTTTTTGTACGTAACTTCTGCTGCCTTATTTGGTGTAGTTTACCTTTTTTCGTCTATTATATTCATTCACACTGTAAAAGGGGGGGGATACCAGATACTTGAGCTTCTTGCTTTCGTTTTCCTGATAATGACAGCTTATAGAATATTTAGAGCTGATGTGATGGACATAAGTTTCAGATTGCAAGATCTTGAGAAAGAGAAAGATTTGATTATTAACCTGATGAGGGAAGTAAGTGATACATTGTCTGTAGAGCTAGAATTGGACAGAATTTTGGCTAAGATAGTAGATGCAGCGATTGAAGGTACCTCTTCTAAGGCTGCCGCAATTCTTTTAAAAGATCCATCTGGTAACTCTTTGAGTGTAAGGTATGTAAAGGGGTTGTTCCCACCCGTTAAGCCGATAAAAGTTGAATCTTATACAGTTTTGAAAGAGAGTCAAATAGTTGATATATTCAAATCAAGTAAGATAGCAGTTGGGGAGACATACTTAGGTATACCTGCGTCAACTGGCGAAGTTTTGTTCGTAAAAGACGCTGAATCGGATCCTAGGATCATCCAAACTGCGAAGGGTATAGTTGATATTAAATCTGTTATAGCTGCTCCTCTAAAGATACAGGACAATATAATAGGTGTTTTGGCAGTTCTCAATAAGGCTATAGGTATAACTCATACGGAGAGTGATTTATCCTTGATTCAGACACTTGCTGATCAAGCTGCAATAACGATAAGGCAGTTCGAGATGTATAAGGAAATAGTTGAGAAGAAGCAAGCGGAAAGAGATATAAGTATAGCAAGCGAAATTCAGATGAGTTTGTTACCTAGGAAATTCCCGACAAGTGATAAATTTGATATGTATGGATTTTCCATACCTGCTAAAGGAGTAGGTGGAGATTATTTCGATTATATGAAATTTGGCCCTAACAAGCTAGGAATAATTATTGCTGATGTTTCGGGTAAGGGTGTGCCTGCTGCTCTTATTATGGTGATGATAAGGAGTATAACGAGAACTATTGCATCTCTATCAAAGGATGCAAACCAAGTTTTAGCTCAGCTCAATAACTCTCTTAGTGGCGACATAGTTGAAGATAGGTATGCTACAGCGTTTTATTGTGCTCTAGATGCCGAAAAAAGGATACTGAACTATTCGAATGCTGGGCATGGGCCATTGTTGCTATTTAGAAATAAGACAAAGGAATTTGAGTTGCTCGATACAGAAGGTATGCCTGTTGGTATAATGCCTGATGTTGAGTATGGTCAAGATTTCATAGTTCTTGATAAAGGTGATATAGGTGTTTTGTATACTGATGGAATAACGGAAGCTATGAATGAGGCTCATGACCTTTATGGCCTCGAAAGGTTGCAAAACGTGATATACAAAAATCATGAAGCAAGTGCTAAAGAGATAGCAGATGCCGTTCTTGCCGATGTCAACGAGTTTGTTGGAACTGCACCTCAGCATGATGACGAGACTATGATAATCTTCAAGATACTCTAATATGATAGCTATAGCTTCGAATGGTTTTGGTGAAACTTATGTTGCACTTGGTATTGCTAGAGAGTTGGTTAAGAGGGGGTTTAAACCTCTTCTGTTCCCTCTTATAGGTAATGTCAAGGGGGTAAGCGAGGGAATTGAGCTTTGCTTTGTTCCTGGTGAAACTAAATTTGGAGGATTTGCGTTTTGGTCTTTATCGAATTTTGTAAGAACTATCTTAAGTCCTTTTGATAGTAAAAATGAAATTTCGAATTTCTTAAATTTCGTCAAACAGCTTAAAAAGAATGGGAGCAGAATAGAAAAAATCTTGGTAGTTGGTGATCCATTTTTATTGTTCGTTGTAAGGAAATCTTTATCAAAAGGCACGAAAGTGGCGTTTCTTTCACTTTTTAAGAGTGAGATGACTGAGAAACATTTCTGGTTTGAGAAAGAATTCATAAAGAGAAATGTGGATGTGTTAATAACCAGAGATGAGTATACAGCGGAAGTCTTCAGAAAATTGGGAGTTAATACTATCTTTTTTGGTAATCCTATGGTTTCATCTATCGAGATAAAAGGTATTGACCTTAGGGAAAACAAAGAGCTAAAAACATTGTTACTACTTCCAGGAAGCAGAGAATACTACTCGTACGGAGTCCTCGTTAAAATGCTTTACGTTGTTGAGGCAATTGTAGAAAAATATGGTTTTATAAATGTTCTTTGTGCTTTATCTGATACGATAGATAAAGAGAGACTTAAGGAAAGTGTGATTAAGCATGGTTGGGAGGTTATTGATAGGGATGATAAGCTTTTTTGGCTTTCAAAGGGGTT
Organism: uncultured Brevinematales bacterium; assembly: GCA_964475465.1. Classification (GTDB taxonomy): domain Bacteria; phylum Spirochaetota; class Brevinematia; order DTOW01; family DTOW01; genus JAPYWX01. The sequence goes on along the minus strand of CAYYXA010000005.1, from coordinate 731 downwards.
GATAAGGGTTCTTTGTGGTTATGGACTTTTCGGTGATAAGCTCAACGTCAGTGATGTGGTTCTTTCTGTTGGTGGTACAGCTACAGAGCAAGCGAGTGGGTTGGGTAAACCTTCTGTGATGTTTTATGATTCATCTACTGGTATAAGTGTTAATTGGTTTAGGAGACAAGAAAAGATGTTAGGGGAGAGTGTGAAAATATTCTACAAATTCTCGGTAGATGAGATATCAAACGAGATAATCCATCTATTTATGGATGAATCTGAAAGAAGGAGAAGGGGAGAAATAGGGAGAAAGCTAATGTATGATAACAATAGTGCTCAGAAAATAGCTGAATTACTTATTTCTATTTAGGAAATAATAAGTTGATAAGAACACTTTTAAGCTTTCTCGCAATTCTCTATCTTTGACTTTCTTTAGTTTTCTTTCAATTTTAAATTCTACTTCTTTGGGTAATTTAATTGGTTTTTGTTGTTTGGAAATATGTGAGTTCTCTCTTTTTGCTTTTTTGAGTAGGTTCGTGAATTTTTGAAATTTTCTTAGATCATAGACAGTTTTTATTGTTTTTATCTTTAGTTTTGTTTTTTCTTCAATCCTTTTCTTTAGTTCATTTTGATGGAAATAATAGATCTCGGTTACAATGTTTGGATCATTGCAAGCCAGGTATAATTCTGATTTTTTTACAAAAAATTTGTATGGTACTGCGTTCTTTGAGAAGAAATCTCCGGCAATT
>CAYYXA010000004.1:0-13503 GCA_964475465.1 uncultured Brevinematales bacterium | reverse complement strand
CTCAGAAGTAGCCTCCGGATTCTGGTAGTCCCCCTTCATCACATTCGGCCCCTTTATCCATATCTCCCCTATACCCTCCTCGTTTGGCTCATGTATCTTCACTTCTACCCCAGGTATCGGCTTACCAACAGATGCATTTTTAGGATTATTGGGGGGATTAAAAGTAGCAACAGGCGACGTCTCAGTTAACCCATACCCCTGAAGTATGTTAAACCCCAAAAGCTCCATGAAATTAGCAACTCTCGCAGGTAATGGAGCAGCACCCGAAACGAAAAGATTTATACTTCCAAGACCTGATTTATTCCTAACCAATGCCAAAATGTGCTTACTTATAACGTTGCTACCTGTCAAAAACTTAGATAATTTTGCCAAAGAAAAAAGAAACTTAACGAAAAACTTTAAAATAAAGCTAGATCTATCTATTTTCCTAATAATTGCATCAGTTATCTTCTCCAGAAACAACGGTACAACGAACATCTTGGTTATCTTGTTCCTAGATATAAGCTCTAGCACAACCTTAGGGCTAAGAGTCGGAGAATAAAGTATACTTGGCCCCTTCAGTAGCATAGCATAAAGCCCAGCAGTTGACTCATACGTGTGATTAAGCGGAAGAATAGACAAAAGCCTATCATCCTGTGTCAAATCAGCAAGATCAGGAAGAACAGAAACCTCAAACATAATATTCCTATGGGTAAGCATAACACCTTTCGACAACCCAGTAGTACCAGAAGTATAAACTATCTCAAACAAATCATCAGGATCAATTTCATTCACATTTTTTAATTCTTTACCACTATACATCTCAACTATCCTTTCAAGAGTAATACCTCTATTATCAAAAGCCTTATCAACATAAATAACATGCTCCACCACTGAAAATAAATCAAATTCCTCAGAAAGCACCTTCATTTGTGCTGAAGACACAAAAGCTACCTTGCTCTCCGAATGCTCAAGTATCATTCTTATCTCATTTGGCGACATTCTTACATCAATTGGCACTAAGGCAAATCCGTTATATACAACGCCTAACGCACACAATCCCCATTCTGCCCTGTTCTCACTTATCAAGGCAACCCTATCCCCCTTACTAAGCTTTAACACTTCAGTGAGATAGTAAGCTACAGCTTTAGCGTACCTACCAATGTCATCATACGTATACCATATGTACTCATCAAGATTATCCTCAGATACCGGCATCCCTAGAGCCTTCCTACCCCGATATTTCTCACTTATATAGTCAACATACTCCCTAGCATTAGCAAATAAAACTTCAACTCCTTCTTGCCCCATAAGTTACCTCCATATAGCCAAATTGTAAAAAATCCCCAAAAAAGTATCAAGCTACAAAAAAGCTTTACCTAATATGTTTTAGTGGATATCTCCCCAACTCTTTCCAAACTTGTACTCAACAACTAGCGGAACCTTAAGAACAACCGCACTTTCTAAAGTGTCCTTTATCAAAAATTCATACTTACCAACTTCGCTCTCAGGAACCTCAACAAGTATCTCGTCATGAACCTGCAAAAGCAACTTAACATTTGTATCCCTAAGATTCTCATAAAGTTTTACCATAGCTATTTTAACTATATCAGCTGCACTACCCTGAATAGGTGTATTTACTGCTATCCTCTCGCTCTTGTTAAGAGTAATCTGTGTTTTATTGTATACCCTACCCTTCAGTTCTGGTATATACCTAATTCTACCAAATATCGTTTCAACGTAGCCGTTCTTGCTTACAAACTCAAGAGTCTTCAAGATGTACTCTTTTATACCTTTGTACGTCTCAAAGTACCTGTTTATCATCTCACTAGCTTCTGAAGCCGATATCTTTAGCTGTTTAGATAGACCGTAAGGGCTAATACCATAAACTATACCAAAATTTATGGTCTTACCTATCCTTCTCATATCAGGTGTAACCTCTTGCGGTCTGACCCCAAAAACCATTGAAGCAGTAATAGTATGCACATCCTCATTATTAATGAATTGTTCTACCAAAACCTTGTCCTCCGAAACATGTGCCAAAACCCTAAGTTCTATTTGCGAATAGTCAAAACTACCCAAAAGACAACCTTCCTCAGAGATAAAAGCATGCCTTATTCTCCTACCTACCTCATCCCTGACAGGAATGTTCTGAAGGTTAGGATTACTAGAAGACAACCTACCTGTAGCCGTAACCGTCTGATTAAACGACGTATGAACCCTACCAGTAGATTTAACTATCATATTAGGTAACTCATCAACATATGTTGATTTCAACTTCGTTAAAGTCCTGTACTTTATCAAATGTTTTGCTATCTCGTAGCTCTCACTTAGTTCCTCTAAAACCTCTTCACTGGTTGAATAGCCTGTTTTTGTCTTCTCAATCGGCTCAATTTTGAGTTTTTCAAAAAGTATGTAAGACAACTGCTTCGGCGAGTTTATATTAAAAACTTCACCCGCAAGATTAAATATCTCATTAGCAGTAGCCTGTATCTCAATATCTAACTCTTTACTCAAACCTTTCAAAAACTCCGTATCAATTTTGATACCGTTCATCTCCATTTCAGCAAGAACAACTATAAGAGGTATCTCAACTTCAAAAAGAAGTTTCTCAAGTTTGGGATTAGCACTAATCCTTTCTCTAAAAACCTTGTATAACCTCAAAGTGATATCAGCATCCTCAGCAGCATAATTAAGAACACTCTCAATAGGTGCATCAAGCAAAGTCAAAGACTTATTCAAACTTTTCCTAGTAACATCTTCATATCTAACCTTGGTGTAGTTAAGATACTGTTCGGCAAGCTTGTCAAGGTTATGCTGCTGAAGCTCAGGATTAAGAAGATAAGAAGCTACCATAGTGTCAAAATGAATATTCCTAAGCTCTATTCCATACCTTTTCAAGACAATGTACTCGTACTTTATATTGTGCCCCACTTTCTTTATATCACCAGATTCACAAATTTCTTTGAGAAAAGAAAAAATTTCTTCATCAGAAATTTCCCTTTGAACTCTGTGAAGTATTGGAACATAATATCCTTCACCTTCCTCTACTGCTAAAGCAACACCTATCAACCTACACTCCATGAAATGCTTTTCATCAGTCTCTACATCTATAGAGACTATCCCCCTTTCTCTTACTTTCTTCAAAATCTCATTTAATTCACTCTTAGCAATTACCAACTTATAATTACCTTTCTTATTCTGAGATACAGAATGACCAAAAAGCCCCGGAAATAGAACATCTTGATGCCCAACTTCATGAGGCTTAACATCATGAGAAGTAGGTTCAGGAGTATAAGAGAAAAGTGATTCCTGAAATGATTCTTGCTGTTCAGGCTGAATTTCCTTGATTATTGATCTAAAACCATGGTAGCTCAATAACTCTAAAACTTGAGGTTTCCTGAAGTTTTCTATAGAAAACCTACTAGGTTTTACATCCAAATCTGCGATAACAAGCTTCACTAATTCCTTACTGAGGAAGGCAGCATCCTTGCCGTTAAGTAGCTTCTCCTTAATTGCCTGAGATTCGTTATCTAGGTTACTGTAAATATTTTCCAAAGTTTTGTACTTAGAGATAAGATAACTAGCAGTCTTTTCACCTATTCCCCTAACACCAGGCACATTATCAACAGTATCACCTATAAGCGCCAAGTAATCAACTATATACTCAGGCTCAAAACCATATTCTTTTATAAAGGAACTTCTATCTATAACCTCATACTCTGATTTTGACGGAGAAAACGAAATTATTCTCATATTGTCGTTCGTCAGTAACTGCATCAAGTCCTTATCACTAGAAACTACGAAAATCTCATAGTCGCTAGAGTATTTCTTGACAACTGAGGCTATTATATCATCAGATTCAAGTCCAGGCACACTCACACAACTTATATCAGCACTTTTGAGTATCTTAACTACCTCATTAAGCTGGAACTTCAAGTCATCAGGAGCTTTCTGCCTAGTCATCTTGTATTCATTGTACATCTTAAACCTATTCGTTTGCTCCCTAGGTCCATCAAGAGAAAAAACCACTAGGTCAAATCTAAAGTCTTTGTAAAGCCTAAAAATAGTTCTAAGAGTAGAAAATATACCCGAGGTTATCTCTCCCTTAGAATTCCTAAGATGCCTACCAGCAAAAGCAAAAAAACCCCTGTAAACAATGTTACTCGTGTCAAAAACAAAAAGTTTGTCCATAAAGAAATTTTTTAATAAAAGTTAACACCATTTCAAACAGGATGAACCTGTTCAATTAATTAATAGTATATAGACATACTAAAATTAACGTATTCACAATTAGCCTAGAAAATTCACTGCCATGGGCAAACTGCAAAAAACATTCTCAAATTAAGCACGATTAAAACTCTAATTCTAACCTACCCCGCTTTGAATGATAACCGAATTTATAATCCTTTGAAACTGCCCATATGCCATTAACCTTCCCTTTTAACTTAATATTATTCAATTCATAAGGTATAGAAAATTCAGCTATAACCACATCTCCATCTTTGCTAAAAGCAAAATTTTTGACTTTCCTTTCTTTTATAGTTTTATGAGAACGCCCGACTCCTACGTACTCATCAATTACATAATTCGTCCCATCTCTCGTTGTGATAACAAACATATATGCTCCATGCATCCTAGGAGAACCTAAACCAATAGCAAACCATCCCCTAGAAGTACTCTCTAAACCAATAAAAACAGTATCATCCGAAGAAGCAACATAAACCTTCAACCCCTTCGTAGGTTCATAAACATTTTCGTACTCATTTGTACCAACAAACCCATCAATAACAACCTTCCCAAATCCCTGCAAGGCTAATAAAGAAAATAAAAACAAAAAAGTAAACAACCTAGCCATAAAAACCCCCTCTTTAATGAAAAGATAAAAAATACTACCTAATATGTCAAATATTCTTGACTAAGTCAAGAACCTTTTTTAACACTCATAGCTCAAGTAATCCTCAAATGATAGAAATACAACAAGTAAACAAAAAGCATCATAAACTCGTAATTTGAAAAACTACTCTAAATATATTAAAATAATTTAAGTTTGTTAGGAGGATTTGATAATGACAAAAGAAAAAGTGATAGACGTTTTGAAGACAGTGATAGACCCTGAGGTAGGGATAGATATTGTAAGGATGGGAATGGTGAAAAATGTAGAAATATCAGGAGATGAGATAAAATGCGAGATTGCTCTCACGACTCCTGCTTGTCCCCTAGCAACAGAAATTAAGCAAAATGTTCAGAAAACACTTGAAGAAAATTTTAGCAAAGAGTACAAAATAGAAGTAGTTCTAACAAGTAATGTTAGAAAAGCTAAAGAAACTGTGGTAGGAGCACAAAGAATGATAAACCTCGATACTATAAAAAACGTAAAGAACATAATAGGAGTTTATAGCTGTAAAGGCGGTGTCGGAAAATCAACGTTATCTGTGAACTTAGCTTTAGCATTAGCAAAAGCAGGAGCGAAGGTTGGGCTACTCGATTTAGATTTGCACGGGCCCAATATACCACTAATGTTAGGAATCGTTGGAATGCCAAAAATAAGAGACAACAAAATACAACCTGTTGAAGTTTTTGGGATCAAAACACTTTCAATAGGGTTATTAATAGACAACTCTTCACCTGTTATTTGGCGTGGGCCAATACAAACAACAGCAGTCAAGCAACTTTTTGAAGATGTAAATTGGGGGGACCTTGATTATTTAATTTTGGATTTACCGCCAGGTAGCGGAGATATACAGATAACCTTATCTCAGAATATTCCAATATCCGGAATCGTAACAATATCAACTCCTCAGCTAGTAGCTGTAATTGATACACTCAAAGGAATTAACTTGTTCGAAAAAATGGGAATACCTAACCTTGGAATAGTTATAAACATGGCATACTATATATGCTCACACTGCGGAGAGAAAAACTACATATTCCCAAAAGCTGACCTAGAATTATACCTAAAGGACAAAAACATACCTATACTCGGAGAAATACCAATAGATCCACTAATAGCTCAAGGAAGTGATCAAGGCAAACCTGTTGTATCTGAATACCCAGAACATGAGGTATCAAAAATCTACCAAGAAATAGCTTCGAAAGTTGCTTCATCACTAAGCGTAAGAACAATAAAAAGAGAACTAAATATAAAATAGTAATTACATCCTCTGTACAAAACTTAAAAGCATTCCGGAGAGTGCAAACTTCCACAAATAAACAAAGTGAAAATAGCTAGTCGGATTTTAGAAAATTATTCTGATGGATGGTAAATTGAAAAGTCTCTTCAAAACCCTAAAAGTTAACAACTTCCTGATACTTCCCACACACTCCATATACGAAAACTACATACCCGAATCAAAGGAAATAATTTTAGAAAACGGAAAAAATATATGGATATATGAAAACGAAAACGTAAACCTACCCAAAAAAATATCAAAAAACCAAATAAGATTTGTATCCAGACTAATCACTCTCTTTAACGATTTACAAACAAGCAAAGACAATAACCTAAAATTCATATCCTCAAAGAATTATGTTCCCTATAGCGTAGTCTCTATATTCCTGAACTTCATAAAAAACTTGCCAACCTCCGAAAATCTGCTAGACTCAAATCCTATTTCAATAACAGAATTGTTCTTATCATTCTCAACCCTATCATTTACAAATACCTTTTCCCTATCATACTTCATAACCCAGTACAAAACTATAACGAATTCAGATGACGAAGAACTGAAAGAAAATATACAAAACTTCTTCAAGTTTCTATCAAGAAAAAATATAGTCGTAATGTCAAAAAACCTCTTCGGAGATACAATAATACATCCTACAATACCTACGACAAAAACATCAAGAAACTCGGGAATATTCAACCAACTAAATTACATAATCCCCATAGCAAAAATTAACATAATAGATCTATCAGTAATATACCTAATATCATCAAAGTTCAAAATCGACAACAATCTAGTTTTTGGTAAAATATCCAAAATCAAAAGCAAAAAAATCCAATCAAAAATACCCTCAATAAACATAAACAAACTACTCAAAAAGATATCAGTATCGGTAGATGAATTTTAAACATCTTCACTTCTATAGCTATGTTTCATTTACATACACTCTTCTAAACTCTCTGAAGTCACGCAGTTAAAAAAGATTAACTCTGAATAGAGAACCTATATAGTACCTTTCTTTAGTTATTCTTAAACAAACAAATTAACATAATTTTAAGTAAACTATGACCTGTGATATATTATAAATTGTTTAGCATAATGAACAAAAAGTGTTATAAAATAACTGGAACAATGAATAAAAACGTAATGATTTACTTCACCATAATGCTACTTTTAGGAGCCTTATTGTTTGCTCAATACAATAGTGAAACGAACATACCCAAACTGCTGAAAGACAACACAAACCAAGAAACACAAATCAACGAAACCTTAGAAACAAACACCAACAGACAAACTATCAGCATTTCTGAAATTTTCGAAATAAAGTTAAAAGAACTAGATGAAGAACTACCAAAAGGATACGAGGTATTCAAGGAATACTTCGATAGATATTTCAGCAATGATATAGTTACAAATGATTTTTTATCTAGCAGTAGTGTAGCTACTGGTATCCAAGATACTAACGAAAATCCAAACAAAGCAACGATTGAAAACATTGACAAAATAGAGTTCAAAGTTTTGCCCGAGGATATAGACGATATAATAATGGAAGAGCTAGAAAACAAGAGGAAATTTAAGAAGCTAGAGAAACAGCCTGTAGCCATAGAAATAGAAAGTGCTGAGACAAAAATCTATGCGAGTGGCGATATAACATTTGGTATATCCTTCGGCACTATAAAAAAAATACCAGATTTAAAAACTTTCCCCTCAACATTTATAAGAGAAAACTTCAATGTTGACCAGGATATGAGGATAAGATCAACGAGCAAGATAGGAAACAAAGTAGACGTAGATATAGAGTTCGACCAAAAAAGTGCAATAAACAGGTTCAATGTCTCGTACAAAGAGCCAAGTCCCCAAATTTCATCGCAACCACCACTAAAAGAATTTCACCAAACTCCATCTACTCCTACTCCTCTTCAACCAAAACAACCATTTGTTAAGGAATTAACCTTCGGAGATGTGAAATTCACAAAGCAAGGTAGTAAATATGTAAACTACACAGCTATAAGCTCATCAGCACAAGGAATAAAATTCGTAGGGAGCACAGACAGATTTTATATTGAAGCGATAGGAACACTAGCAACTTCAATACCGACCAAAAAAACTTTTATAGGTAGGAAAAGTATTTCAGAAAGGCAAATAAGAGATGTGGACTACATAAAAAGAAAATATTTCAAGCTACCAGACAGTAACATAGACAAAGCAACACTAGAAGTTTACGTATCAACCACTACAACAACACCAGAAATCTACATAGATGGAATACCCTTTAGAAGATTAGTAGAAGGTAACGATTTCATATTTGACAACTTCAACAACGAAATTGAACTTAGAAACTCAATAGACAGGAGTACATATTTAGCAGTGTTCTATACCCACAACAACGGGCAACCAATAACAATATCTTCAAATATATATCAAGGTTCAGGCAGTAACGGCAAAACATACCTTTACCTATTTAACCCGTCAATAGGTTACTCACCTTACGAAATGAAAAATGTATACTCTCTCGTTAGTTTCGATATAAGCCTGTTTCAAATACTTGAGATAAAAGTATACATGACAAGAGATCCAGGAATACTGGCACCTATAAACTTCACAGAAATGGATTTTGAAATCATACCACAAAAAGGAATTATAAAATTCAAAAACCCATACCCATTCACAAATCTAACCGTTGACTTCTACTCACTAACCAGAGATCCAACAATTGATGACTCAACATACACCTTAAGTTTAAGGTTTTATGAAAGTGTAACATCGTATCAATTAGATTTTGACATCGTTGAAGGAAGCGAGGAAGTCAGAATAAACGGCGTGATAATACCCAAAGACAAATACACAATATACTACCCTATAGGGAAAATAATATTCAAAGACGCGGCACTCATAAACGAAGGGGACAAAATTGAAATATCATACGAGTATAAGCCCCTATTTGGCGGACCTCAGAAGATATCCCTAGGCTCAATAGCAGAGTATAAACTAACGGATTATTTATCCTCCACATTCTCATTAGCCTTTTGGAGTTCACAAACGACAGGCTCAGCACCAAAAATAACTTCAGCACCACCAATAATAGGTTTTATAGGCGGGATAGCAAACAACCTCGATATAAAAAAATTCTTAGGTATAGGCAACAAAAACTTTGACAGCAAACTGAACATAGAATACGGGTTCTCTTTCGTAAATCCAAACTCATTCGGTGCGGCAACAATAGAGGACTTCGACAGTAGCAAAAAATCATACCTTCTCAGCGAAGATGAAGAAAAATGGTACCTATCCTCACCAGACACCAACATAGGCTGCTACCAAACAAACAGAGGTACCCTATATTACAAAGATTATAGGCAGTACGGAGCAAACGAATCATTTACATTAATGTCGTACACCTGGGACATACCACCCGAACAAATACTACCATATTCTCAAAAACCTGGTCCATACATAGTAGCAGGAGGAAGATTAAACCCTTCTCAATTTCCAAATGTATCACAAACATCACTAGTATTTGATTATGACTTCTCTGAAGGCACATGGGTAGGTGCAATACTAAATATATCATCATCCGGGATAGACTTAAGCGATATAGAAGAAATAATAATATGGTATAAAATGCAAATGGATAACAACAGCATAAATTTGTACGATGACAACAACACAAACTCTCTCGAAATATATCTACAATTTGGTAAATTCAGTGAAGACTTAGACGGTGACGGAATTCTAGATCAAGAGTTATCAACATCACAAGATGGATTTGAGTTCAATAACCCTCTAAACGGCTCAATAATAACAAAAATAGGTGGGGGAAGAAAAGGAGGTGGCAACGGCAAAATAGATTCAGAAGACCTAAACAAAAACGGAAAGCTAGATACTGAAGAATCATTCGTATCATTCTCAACTAACCTATCAGGAAGCGGATGGAAACAATTGGTAATTTCCCCAAACATCTTATCAGCAACACAAGCAGAAATTCTAAAAAGAGTGCAAGCAGTAAGAATAATAATCAAAAAACTCCAAGGAATAAAAGGAAGAATCCTAATTGACGAAATACAAATAAAATCAAAAGCTAGCAAAATCTACAAAGTAGATGGTATAAAACTATACAATACCTACCAAATTTCAGCAAGTACTATATCAATATACGATTCACCTATATATCTAAAGAACAGATTTTTTAACGTTGAAGGGCAAACGAAAGAAGAAAAAGAAAGAGCTCAAGAATATTCTTACCTTCACGGCACTAGCACTCTCTCCGTCTCAGAAGCAAAATCAATTGATGAAGCATCACTAAGGATAACCTATAACCTATCAAATGTCAGCATAAATACAAACTTCTTACCATACACAGGCGGAAATGAAGGAATCACAGTAATAAACTTTGACAAATCCCAGAACTATTCACCATACTCAAAACTCATTTTCTACATCTTTATTCCAACACAAAACGATACAGGCGTAGCCATAAAAACTAATGGGGACACATTCAGCGATGAAAACATTATTCTAAGGCTAGCATCAAAAGAAGACAACTACTTTGAATGGGTAATACCAATGGATAGACTCAAAAAAGATTACTGGAACAGGCTAGAAATAAGAATAAAAGAAAGCGGGAAACTAATAATAAACAACAACTTTTATGACACAATAGAAATGAACGTAAACAAATTTCCAACATGGAGAGACATAACATTCATGGAAATCGGGATCAGAGTAAATTCAAACTCAACGGAACCGATAAATTCCGGTGAAATATGGGTAAATGAAATACACCTAACAGGAGTAAACTGGGAATTCAGCAGCGCCGTAAATTCAGAATTCTACCTAAACTACCAAGATAATTTACTAACTATAGGTACCTTTCCAATATTCTCAAACTTTAGATCAAGATTCTTTATAGAAAACATATTCCCAAGCTTTAGAGGCAATGGTGGCAAGGAAGCAGTAAACAACCTAAATATGTCACTCTATTCAGGATTTAACCTAATAAAATACCTGAGTATAGACAATTACTTCTCAACAACAAGAGAAAACACCTCCGAAGACCCAATTCTACCTATATACCTATACTCAACAAACTTTTCTACATCATTCAAATACACAATACAAACAGCTTTCGACAAAGAGTATCTACCAAAAATAAGCTATTCCTTTTCAGAAAGGTTAATACATTCTTCACAGAATGGAATATTTTCAACACCCAACAATCAATTATTCATTCAAACCTCACTACTTGACGAAATATCATTAGACTCCTCCATAAACATTTCCTACAAAATTCCACTTCTGACAAAATACGGAATAAACTTTCTGAACACATTCAATGCAAACTCAAGCTACTACATAAAGAATTACAACACCAGAACAAACAATATCTACTTCTTCTCCTCGCCTTCCTATGAAAGCTGGATATACGGGATATCTCTAAACTCATCATTAAACCACCCCAAGGTAAACATAAACAACAATTTTTCTCATTCAGAAACATTCATGAACTCGGTAAACTCAACTATAAATAGAGCTACAGAATTAAAAGAGAGTAGCATAATAGCAAGAAATATTGAATCTCTAAAAACTCTAAGTGAAGGATTCGTAGAAAGAGGTTTCAGAAGGGAGGTAAAGGAAGGTAATACCTTATCAATCGTGCTACAAGGCATAATATGGAACTTGAACACCTACCTAACACCATCATACAACTTCAGAGACTTCAACTTTAGATACATAAGCAACTCACTATATAGAGACAGCCAAATGAGCGGAAAAATAACGTATAAATTCGACTTAAATATAGGCAAATACCAAATAGAGACTATCTCATTAGGTAGCTCATTCGAAACGGAAGCATACATAAACTATCTCAACTATGACATAAAGTGGTATGATATCTATACAAATAACCTCTACAAAGGTATTATAGCAATACCTTTCTACGACTATATAGATATATGGGATGAAAATAACCTAAAGAAAGCACTAGACTTGGTATCCAACATTTACGACATTAACAGCACTGTTAGTGAATTCGCTAACATCAACTTAACCATCTCCATGAAAGAATTCGAAAACCTACTTCTAAGTGTAATACCAAGGAATTATTCATTTAACTACTCAACAAAAACTTCAAGAGAAATATCTAGCTTCAGACAATCAACAAAACTCTCTCTATCATTTAACTCATACATACCAATATATAAACTAGATTGGTTCATCTTCAGAAGAAGCGAAGATATATCAATATCTGATCTATCAATATCATTTTCATTTTTAAGGCAAAAAGATTTTAACTCAAGAATAATTAACGACAATTATTCTATCTCTTCACTAGTTAGTGGTAAGATAAGTACCCAACAAAACTACTTACTCTCTCTAGAAGTCTCATACTCACCACAAGATGTAATAACCAATTTACCATCTTTCCACTCAAACTATGGTATAGGCTTCTCTACTTTTCAGGGTTTACAGAGCAAAATCTCATTTTTTACAAGATTTTACTTTTCTCAAACTCTACCTTCGAACTCAGATATAGACCTGATATTCACAAGATTTAGAATAAACTCATCTCTAGAAAACAGAGAAGAAATATCATTCTACACGGAAAAAATGTGGTACAACACAAACTCATTCCTCCCGTTCAAAAGAAAAGTATTCGAAATAAATTTTCAACACTCAACAGAAATAAACTTTTCAGACTACGTAAAAGGCAAATTATTCTTCAAATTCTTACTTGCCCAGATGTCAGAAGTTTATACTTCGTACAACGAAGTTAAAGAAAAACTCTTTGACTTGATACCCGGAATAGAAATAGGCTTAAATGCAAGAATAACTTTCTAAGTACTAAGCTTAAGGGAAGCAATAGCCTCCCCTAGGAAATTTCATATTACTACAACGTATCGTTTTTCTGGAACAAGTACCTCTTTACCTTTCTCGTTGATGTCTTTGGCAACTCCTCAGTCAAGATCTTATACCCCTTTATTCTCTTATACTCAGGTAACTTTGAATTCAGCTCCTTAACAACATTAGCTATTATCCTCTCCACCTCATTGAAGTCTATTTTGTGTATTGGCGTTTCCTTCTCGAACTCTATATAGCTAAAGTCTGGCACTATGTAAGCAAACACCTCCTCACCAGTCATATCCTTCTCGTCTACCTTCCTACCAACAACCAAACTCTCAAGCACATACGGCGATTCATTTAACTTCTCCTCTATCTCCTCAGGATACACATTCTTACCCCCGTGCGTCACTATCACATTCTTTATCCTACCAGTTATATACACATACCCCTCATCATCAATATACCCAAGATCACCAGTCCTAAGGTACCCATCCACCAACACCTCAGAAGTAGCCTC
>CAYYXA010000003.1:0-2473 GCA_964475465.1 uncultured Brevinematales bacterium | reverse complement strand
CTTTTAACTGATTTAATGACATTGTTGGTATCTATGAACAACCTGCTTTTTGCACTTTCTCCAACTACCGGAGTACCATCCGGCAATATTGCCACAACGGATGGAATCGTTTTTCTACCTTTCTTGTCAGTTATTATCTTTGCCTTTTCACCATCAAAATAAGCTATAGCACACTTGCTAGTTCCGAAGTCTATGCCAATCATAGAACCTCCATTTGTAATGTTCGGAAGAGTTTCACCACTTTTTAGAAATTAATTTTTGGGAGTCTTGAAATATTTATGGGGTTATCGAAAATTATTCCTTCGCCACCTAAGTATTCCGGCTCTTCACCTTCTATGAGCACTAGAACATCTTTACAACCTACGGCACTACCAAGAGTGTAGGCAATTTGATAAATGGAATAAAGTATGCCTTCACCACCGTAGGAATTATAATTCACATCTTTCGAAAGGTTTATAATTAAAGTCTTCTCGGGTGTAATTTTGTAATCTATAAGTTTAACTTTAGGATTAATGAAACTAAGTTTATTACCTTCGCTTTTTATATTTTTCAGCTTACTGAAAACTGCTAGCACAGGCTCGCTAACGTTTGTCAGTTCAAATGTTTCGTAGTAAAAAGAAAGATCGTTCCCCACTTCTTTGTATAGGAATATCCTAAACTTTTGCACTACAATTCTTGATTCTGTCTTGACACTCGCAATGTTGGTTTTCACTCCTAGATTATCGGTAATAGCTGATGTTTTATCCTCCGTTTCTTTCCCAACTTTCTCGTTGTTTTTTTCTGAGAACTCATCAAATGCAATCGTCTCGTTGTTTTCATCCAGTTCATTTTTTCCTTTGTCTAGCTTTTCGAATCCAAGATTAGGTAATTTTGGATTTTGCAACTCAACATTTCCTTTTTTAAGCAGGTTTGTTAGGAAAAGGTCATATATGATGTACCCGACACCGGCTAATGAAATGATAGAAAGCAAAACAATAAGGAACTTATATTTATTAGTGCTAACTTTTCCCTTTTTATTTCTTCTTTTTCTCATGTATTAAAATTCGGAAGATCTTGTTTGGTCTTTATTTTCTTCGGCTTGTGTTTTTCTTTGGGTTATCAATTAAGTTTATCCATTTTTGAGTTTTTATTAAGTTTATCCTTCCTTTTTCGGAAACGACGAACAGTGCCGACACGTTACGGCTCTGGGCAAACCTAGGTCCCCCGACATCTCCCAACGTCAAAAGAGTTCTTGACAAGGCTACACTATCAACCCCACTTTTACCTACAACGACGACAGAGATAATATTGTTTTTTGGTGGGTAACCTGTTCTAGGGTCAATTATGGAAAAGTAATTTCTGAATTCGGAACTGAACATATCTTCGTCAATTGACGAAATAGACACGAAGCTATCGCTTATGCTAAAGGTATGGATGAACTCATTAACGCCTATAGCAAGTGGATTTTTTACACCCACAACCCAATCATTATCAAACTTCTTGCCAAGTACTAGGAGGTACCTAGTATCAACACTAACTATTGCATTATTTATTTTCTCTTTTTTTAGTTTATCTCTGATTTTTTCGAGAGCTAAGCCGATAGCAAAAGGTTTAAGGTAAAACTTAGTTTTCTTGTTTTTGATTTTTATAGCTCCCTGGTAGATTACCAAATTTTTCGGTGATGAAGCTTTTAAAGCATACTCTATTTCTTCCTTGCTTGGTATGTTAGGTTTTTTACCAAATCCCCAAAGTTCAATCAAGCTACCGATAGTTGGGCTTATTGCTCCTTTAGTAGCATAATAGTAATCCAAAGTGATCCCAAGAATCTTTAGAAGATCTTCATTACACTTCACGAAACCCTTGTAAGCTTTGTAAGTTATGTTACTCAAATAGCTATTTCCTTCGTACGAGTAGTTAAAAATGTAATTTGTGATTATCTCAAAGATTTCATTAGCAACTGCTTCTCCTTTTTTATCATCCTCAACAATCAAGTTCACAAGTATAGGCATTGAATCATAAGTAAACTGTCTTGAAAATAAAATTTTATCTTGGCCAAAAGAAAAAGAAGAAACGAAAACCAAAAAGCAAAAAAATATTTTAAAAACAAAAAAATCTCTCATTTTCTGATAAATGATAAATCAAAATCTCTCACCGTATCAAAGACAAAACAAGTAAAAATCTCCTTCCAACATCACTAATTACCTTCAATGATTTTTATCTCTTCTTCTGTTAGGTTATAAAGATTATAAACTAAGTGATCTATTTCTTTTTCTAATTTGCTTGTGTCAGCTTCTGGATCTTTCTCCTTGATAGAAAGGATTTCATCTACAAGCTTAACTATTTGGTTTACTATAGGTTGGTTTTGGGGGGTGATGGGGGGAATGGGAATTTTTTCTACATATTGTTTAATCCACCTTTGGGCTCCTTCTGAAAGTGAGTAGGCAATAGTTTTCATATAAAACTCAACTATTTTTGAATTTAGAACGCCTACAAG
>CAYYXA010000002.1:0-59074 GCA_964475465.1 uncultured Brevinematales bacterium | reverse complement strand
TTCTGAAGAAAAAGTATAAAAATTTCTAAGAGCTAAAGGAATACTTAGAACCTTTGCTTGCTGTCTCTTATGTGGTATAAGAGTTATAGGTAAAGTTAGAAGAAACTTCTTCAGGTGCGAAAGAAGTAAGTATGACAAATTTTTCGTACTGTTTGAAGCAACCTGAATTCAGGTATAATAGCAGAGAGAACTTGGATGATATTTTATATATATGTTTAGGTGAAACAATATGAGGAGTTACCAAAAACCTAGTACATTATCAATTTAGCTATTTTTAAGTACCTTTCGGAGGTTTTATCTACTACGTCTTTAGGTAAATCTGGCCCGGGGTATGTTTTGTTCCACTTTAGAGTTTTTAAGTAATCTCTCACAAACTGTTTGTCGTAACTTTCCTGTGGTTCGCCTTCCTTGTATAGCTCTTTGAACCAGAACCTTGAAGAATCGGGAGTCAATACTTCGTCTATTAGGAGTATCTCATCTTCGTTAGTATAACCAAACTCAAATTTTGTATCTGCTAGTATTATACCTTTTGATTCAAGAAATTCGGAACCTTTTTTGAAAATCTCTATGCTTTTTTCCTTTATTTTGTGAATTATGCTACCAACTATTTTTTCTGCTTCTTCTAAGGTGATATTTCTATCGTGGCCTACGTCTTCTTTCGTTGATGGTGTAAATATTGGTTCTGGTAACTTTGAAGACATTTTTAGCCCTTCAGGTAGTGGGATGCCACATATCGTTTTTGATTTTTGGTATTCTTCGTATCCTGAACCTGCTAAGTAACCTCTAACAATACACTCAACTTTATAAACATTAGCTTTTTTTACAAGTATGCTTCTAAAAAGAAGTTGATCTTTGTATTTTTTACATACACGAGGGTATTCGTCAACATCGGCAGTTATCACAGCATTCTCTACTGTGTCCTTTAGTTTTTCAAACCAGAAGTAAGATAGCATGTTTAGAACCATTCCTTTGAGAGGAATAGGTGTTGGTAGAATTACATCGAATGCTGATATCCTATCGGTTGAGACTATGAGAAGATTACCATCAACTTCGTAAATATCTCTTACTTTACCCCTTTTTACTAGATTTAGATCTGAGAAATTAGTAAAATATACCGTAGGTGTTTTGTTTGCTTCTTCGGACTCGATAAACTCTTTAAAATCTTTAATAATATCTTTTGACATGCTTTACCCCCTAAGTAGGCATAAATTTTAAAAGATGGAGAAATTAGTTTAGAAGTTAAAGTAGCTAATAAAATAGTTTTAATTATTTTTTACCAGAACACACTAACTTGATAAGATGTAAGGAGAATGTAAAAAATTATTCCTGAGTTTTAAGAGGCAACTAAGATGTTTGAGTTTGTTAAGGTCAATGATGTTCTTATAATAAGAGTGGACAAGTCTCTTACAATATTTGATGTTGAGAATATAGATTCTCCTTTGCCAGATTTGCCGAAGGATGTCAGGGGTGCCATATTAGATTTAACATCTGCTGAAGAGATTGATTCTTTCGGAATAAGTATTGTTGTTAGGTTGATGTCAATGTATAAGTCTTTTTCGAAAAAGTTTGTCATTGTTGCCAAAGAAAACAAGGTTATGTATATCCTAAGAATAGATAAGATAGATAAGATTATTCCTGTTTATAAATCTATAGACGAAGCTTTAGCGCAGTTTTGACGTTATTTGTTTGTTATGTTAACATTCCCGGTATTATCTATAGAGTAAGTTATTGGTTTGTTGTAATCTACTATTTCCGGTGTAAGCACTAACAAGATTGTTGATTTTGTGTAAGTTTTTGAGGTGTTGCCGAATAATATATCTCCGACTATAGGGATATTTACTAAGAAAGGTATACCACTTTTTTTGTAAGTTTCGTTTATTTTTTCAAGTCCACCTATTATTATTGGCACTCCGTTTTTTACTACCGAGTTTATTTCACCTTCTGTTGTATTTATCTGAGGTGCTTTAAGAGTTGGGGATAGATCTATGAATCTATAAGATGATATTCCGACCTTAATGTCTATTGAAATTTCTCCGGAAATGGTTATTCTGGGTGCTACTTCTAGTTTTATACCTGCTTCTATAAAATCAATTTGGGATGTTGTTAACCCTGAAGTTGTTGTTGATTCTTGTATTATGCTTTTTACATAAGGAACTTTGTCACCTATCAGTATTTTTGCTTTTTGGCCGTTTTTGCAGACGACTCTCGGCGATGATAAAAGCTTGACGTTACCGTATGTTGACAGAGCTTTTATTATTCCTGATACGATACCTCCACTTTCGATCCCTCCTGAGAATTTGACTGAAAAGATACCTGTTGCTGACAATGAGGGAGCTCCCGAGAGCGATACCGTTGGTATGCTCTTTATGACGTTGTCCAAAGCTAAATCGAATCCGTAGTCTATGGTGTCATCTCTATCTATCTGTATTATGTCAACCTTTATCATGACAACTTTTGGTGATATTCCTATCTCTTTGAGAATGTTTTCTATCTTGTCAAAGTTGAATATTACGTCTCTTATTATTGCTGTATTATTCTCCTTATCTAGGGTTATTGTCCCTAGTGGGGTAATGTAAGGCTTTAGAATTTCTTTTATATCTTTTGTATCTAAAAACCGTATATCGTATATTCTTGTTGAGACGAAATTTTCTTCTAGCATTTTTTCGTATTCGCTATAATTAAGTAACATCAAGGTGTTGTTTGTATAAATAATGTAAGCATCTCCTAGTGTGGCAAGTGATATGATTGCATCATACATTTGAGTATCTTTGAAGTTTACACTTATGGTTTTTGGTGATAGTTGAGGGGAAACGTAGAGATTTATGGGAAGTTGCTTTTTTAGGAAATTTAGTATGTACCTGAAATCAACATTTTCAAAGTTCCCGTTGATGGTGTTGGTCAGAATGAACCTCAATTCTGGGAATTGGTATCTGGGAATTTTTTTTGATGCTGTGGTTTCGGCTGTTGGTGAGTATGGTGGAGTGTATGGAGGTATGTATTCTTCTTGCTCCTGAGCAGATAAACTGGAGTGTAGAGCGATAATAAAAAGCAAAATTAGGATTTTCTTTATTTTCATAGTTGCCCTCTCGGAAATTTTAAAACTTATTGTTATGAAGTAACAAAAATACAGCAGGCGTAGCCGGCTGCGAAAATAAACGAACTTTTAATTAGCTTTGCTGGATTTCAATCTGGTGACTTCCTTAGAAATAAGATAGATGCTTTTATGAAATCCACAAACAGAGGGTGTGGTTGGAATATTGAACTTTGGAATTCCGGGTGAAATTGCACGCCTACCATCCAAAGATTTTGGGGATACTCTATTATTTCAACTAATCCGTTTTCGCTAAATCCGGAGAACACAATATTATTCTCTTCAAAGATAGGAATATATTCAGGGTTAAATTCGTATCTATGCCTGTGCCTTTCAAATATTTCTAGTGATTTATATGCTTCGTAAGCTAGTGTGTTTTGCTTTAAAATGATTTTTTGGGCTCCAAGTCTCATTGTCCCACCTTTCATTGTTACCTTTTTTTGGTTGTCTAGCAGAGATATGACTGGATGGGGAGTTTTGGAATCAAATTCGGTGCTGTTTGCTCCAGCTATTCCACATACGTTCCTGGCTATCTCTATTGTCATGATTTGCATTCCGAGACATATTCCAAAAAACGGAACATTGTTTTCTCTTGCGTATTTTACAGCGAGTATCTTCCCTTCTACTCCCCTTTTGCCAAACCCTCCAGGTACAAGTATACCATCTACTTTTGATAGTGCTTCTATAAGCTCATCTTCACTCAAAGTTTCTGAATTTATGTTAACTATCTTCACTTTTACTTTATTTTCTATTCCTGCATGGAATAATGCTTCATGTATGCTTTTGTATGAATCTCTAAGTTCTATATACTTGCCTACTAGCCCTATTGTGACTTCTTCTTCTATGTTTTTGATTATATTAACTTTCTTTTCTAAAAATGATAAATCCGGTGCTTTGTATGGAATGTTTAGGTACTCACACATTATTTTATCTAGCCCTTGTTCCTTGTAGAGTAGCGGGATTTCGTAGATTGTGCTTACGTCCAGCGATTTTATAACTGCTCTTTCCTCTACGTTTGTGAAAAGAGCTATCTTTTTTAGCTCTTGTTTTGAAAAGTCTTTTTCACTTCTACAGACTATTATGTCTGGTTGGATTCCTAATTCCCTTAGCTTTGCTACGGAGTGTTGGGTAGGTTTTGTTTTTATTTCGTCTGATGATTTTAGGTAGGGTAATAGTGTTACATGTACGAATAAACAATTTTTCCTTCCAACTTCTAACGAGAATTGTCTTATTGCTTCAATAAAAGGTATACTTTCTATGTCTCCTACAGTTCCTCCGATTTCAATGAAGAGTATATTGATTTTATTACCTTCGATTTCTTCAGCTTTTCTTATTGCTTCTTTTATTTCGTTTGTTACGTGTGGTATTACTTGTACTGTTTGGCCTAGGTATTCCCCTTTTCTTTCTTTTTCTATGACACTTTTATAGATCTTCCCAGCAGTTATGGAACTCGTTTGGTACATCCTTTGATTTAGGAACCTTTCGTATGTTCCTAAGTCGAGATCCGTTTCAGCACCATCGAAAGTTACATAAACCTCTCCATGCTGATAAGGGTTCATTGTGCCGGCATCAACATTCAAGTAAGGGTCTACTTTGATTATATTCACAGTGTATCCCATAGCCTTTAGAAGCAGAGCCATTGACGATGTGCTCACCCCTTTACCGAGTGAAGAGCAAACCCCACCTGTTACGAATACATATTTCGTCTGTGTGTCAAACATGAATAAAAATATAAACAATTCAATCTCGGGCTATCAATGATGAAAGTTATTCTATCGAAGTATATCCACTTAATGTTAACAGCACATCTAAACAAAAAGATAAGTTTTCTATTTCGTCTTACAAATTTACTGATATCTTATTATATTGTGCTTTTTGGTGCAATTTTTGTGCATTATAGTGCAATATTAGTGCACCATAATATTTTGGTGTAATTTTGAGTTTTTCCTTTATTTAAACAGTATGGAGTTATTAAACGTGAGATATTGATTTTAGTTGGTATAATTTTTGCTATATTTAATATTAGGAGGTGTTTTATGAGGCAAAGGCCTTTGAAGTTGATTTTGAGTCTGATTGTGCTTTGCCTGGTGAGTGTGAGTTTGGTTGAAGCTGCTACTTTGTGGGTGTATGTTTACACCAATAGTAACCTTGCGAGTTGGCCGTCAAGGCAACTTTATTACTGGCTTCCTGATAAGGGGGTGAGTGGGTATGTAAACCAATATTCCACTTCTGGTGGGTATTACGTGTTTAGGATTGATATACCTTATAGCTTGACTAACAAGATAGGTTTGAAGCTAAGAAGTGATGCTAATTGGACGAGACAAGAGCCTATTAAGAGTGGTTATGACAGGATTGTTAAACTCCCAAGTACTTTTGCTTCCTCGAACAGTGCTACGATATATGTTCATTCACCTGTGAATTGGTGGGAAGCTTTCCCGTGGTTTCTCAGTAGTGAGAGAAGTCTTTATGGTGGTTCCATACCAAGTAGTGCTACCAATTATTATGGTGCTAATTATTATGGTGGTACTTACAAGACTACCTATTTCTCAATTTATGCTCCGAATGCTAGGAAGGTCTATGTAGCTGGTACCTTTAATTCATGGAATGCTACAAGTATACCTATGAAACTTTCGGCTGACAGATCCATATGGTGGGTACGTGTGAATAACACTTCTCCGGGGCAAGAGTATAAGTTTGTTATAGAGAAGTATGATGGTACTTTAGTTTGGGTACCTGATCCTGCTGCTAAGAAACAGAAGCACTCTACAGGAAATTCTGTTATTGTCTCCCAGTCCTATAGTTGGGCTTCTTCTTCTTGGAAAAGACCTGGTTATGAATACTATAACATTTATCAGATCCATATTAGGACGTTTGTTACTAACGGTAATAGTACTTATCCAAACTACAATGGTTGGGGTACATTCTATACTGCTATTCAGAAGTTTAATTATCTGACTAACCTCGGAGTTACTGCTATAGAGCCACTTCCGATACAAGAATTTGCTGGTGATATGTCTTGGGGTTATAACTATGTATTCCATTATGCACCTGAAACTGCGTATAGTGGAAGTTCCTCTTCTGCTCCAACTAACATAATAGCACTCAAGAAATTTGTTGATGAAGCTCATAAGAGAGGATTGGCAGTTATACTTGATTTAGTTTTCAATCATCAGGGAGCTAGTGATGATCCTATAGCTATGTTTGATCCTGCTGCAAATTGGAGTAATCCTCAAACGTATTGGTACAGTGGTTCTACTCCTTGGGGACCAAGGTTTAACTATGCTAATCCTAGGGTTTCAAAGTACTTGGTTGACAGTGCTAGGTATTTCATGCAGTACTTCAGGGTAGATGGCTTTAGGTTTGACGCTACTGCTTACATAAACGATTGGGGATTCTTGCAGTATGTTACAACTGAACTAAGGAAAGCTGCTGCAAGGGATGGATATGGTTCTAATGTTATACTTATAGCGGAGCATCTACCAAACGATGCGTGGGTCACTAGGAAGGTTAGTGCTGGTGGAGCTGGATTTGATTCACAGTGGAACGTTAACCTTTCACATGAGCTTAAAAAGTTGTTTACATCTGGGCCATCGGCTGTTGATATAAACAAGATAGCAAACTATATACAAGGTAGTGGCTTGAACAATGGTACTTATAATCAACATCCTTATGGCTTGTTTGTTGTGCAGTATCATGTATCACATGACGAGGCTGCGAATGGTAAGCAGAGGCCGAGTGCTGACCTTGTGAATAGAGGTTCTTGGGGTAACAGTGAGTATGATGCACAAGGACAGATGATAACGGCTATAGCTACGGCAGTTATGTCGATGGGTATACCGATGTTATTTTATGGAGAGGAATTTTTAGAGGGGTACTATTCCGGTAACCAAAAGTGGTTCAGGGATGATTGGCCGATAACATGGAATAACCTTAACAGAACAAGGGCAACCAATACGATGAGGGCAGTGAGAGATCTCAATATGATTAGGAAGAATCA
This sequence comes from uncultured Brevinematales bacterium, assembly GCA_964475465.1. Lineage (GTDB taxonomy): Bacteria > Spirochaetota > Brevinematia > DTOW01 > DTOW01 > JAPYWX01. Next base: position 51,986 of record CAYYXA010000002.1, on the reverse strand, counting down.
CAGTGCTATTAAGTACAATCAGATAGGTATAGTTCATGTCAACAACACTGACAAGGTTATAGGATTTAGGAGAGGATATGGTACTGGTAGTGGCGATATATATGTCATAATCAACTACAACAAGAGAAATTACTCAAGCTATGGTATACCATTCCCAAGCAGTGGTACGTGGAACTTGATATTTGCACATCCGAGTGGTGCTTATGGTGATTCATGGGCTGATTCATATTTGACGAGTACTGTTAACTATTCTGGTGGCAATGCTTACATAAAGATACCTGAGTATGGAGTACTAATTTACAGGAAACAGTAATTTTTAAGGGAGCCGAAGGGCTCCCTTTATTTTTTTCTAATTATTTCCTCTTGTCTGTGCTATTTATTGTATTCCCTTGAAGAAAATTACTTCATTAATGATTTTTGTTGCTATGTAATTTTGTTATGGGTGTTGTAATGAATAGGTTTATTTAAAGTTATTAACTTTAAGTGGCTGGGCTATCCTGAAATTTATGATAAGTAGAAACTTCTTGTTTAATGAGTAGCCAGATTAGCTATAATAAGCAAATTTAGGTGAACATATAGTACTTGATCTACACTAGTGAAAAATTGATCTATTTAGAGTACAAAATTCTTGTTGATGTTTTGAATTTTAGGGAAAGGGAGGTGAAATCCTCCCTATAGGTAAAATTACTTAACAGCTTCCTTTATCTTGCTACCGACCTTGATGAATGGTACATCCTTAGCAGGTATTGTTACCTTTTGTTTAGTTTTTGGATTAATAGCTGTTCTTGATCCTCTTTTCTTTACACCCAGTGTTAAGTAACCAACCAAGGATAAAGTCCCCTTACTTTTAGCAACTTCTACTAATTCCTCTAGAAAGCTATCGAGAACTTGAGCCACTGTTTTTTGAGATAGTTTGGTTTTGTTTGCGATGCTTTTAATAAGCTCCTTTTTAGTCATAAAACACCCCCTTAACTGAGAGTTATTTTATTATTGTAGAAGCAATTTGTCAAGAAAAAACTAAAAAAGTGTTTGTTTTGCAAATTCTTGATAGGGTTTTTAAATACTTAAAGTTTTTGGAAATTTTTAGATAATATATGTTATGATGAAGAAGTTGCTATTTGTTGGGATTTTTTTTGGTTTTGTTGCTTTCTCTTATTGTGAGCCTTATCAGCCTTACGAAGTTGTGAGTAATGTTATAGAGAGTTTTCTAAAAAAGGACTTTTCTCATATTCTTGACTATACGGAACTTAACGAAAAGAAAAGAACAGAAATCTTAATATCCAAATACAATTCAGGTAATAAATCATTGATAGATGCAGAAATTTCAAATCTCAAGGAATATAGGATTATTGAGACTTATTATGAAGGTGAATTTGCTATTGTTAGAGTTGAGTGGAAGTTAAAAGGCAGAGTACAAGAGGTTAAAGGAACTAGGGAATACGAAGCAAAGAGGTACATTATGTACCTCTTAAGGAAATTTGATGAGCAGTGGAAAATAATATCTAAGAAGGTTGAGATTTAGAATGTCATTTCTTCTATTTTTTGGCCTATGTTTCTGTCTAAGTTAGATACTAGTTTTTCTTTTGAGCTAGCTTTTACTTCGAAATTTTCGGAATTTAGCAAATTGCCATTATTGTCATAGACTTCAATTGTTATTGAAGAAGTTACTCTCTTAATTTTCTCGTTGCCAAAGTCTATTTCTTTTTCGTTGGGTTCAGATATTTTGACTAGCACTACTGTTAGCCCTTTAGCATAATTGGAAATATCTTCATATGAAGGATCTGAGATTTTCTTCGGTATCTGCACTTTAGAAGCTTTGTATCCTTTCTTTAGGATATACTTTAAGAGTGAGGAAGACAAAGTTGAATTGTAGGAGTAGTTTCCGTTTTTTTCTATGAAAGCTATTATAGTGGCTTTATTAGCTTTTGTCGTATTTAGATACCAGGTTGCTTCTGCTTGTATTAATCTTGATTTGCTGATGAGTTTTGAAGCATCTCTTCTAGTGCTTTGGTTTATTGTTGCTAAACTTGAGAAGTCGATATTTAGAAATGCTTTTATTGATATTTTCTTGTTTTCAAATCTTATGGCTCTGTTTACGTTACATATTGCTATGCCGTTTTCGTCAGTTGTTCCAGAATTATTTATTTCTGCTCCACCTTCAACGACCCTAAATATGAGGTTTACATCTTTTACGGGTATTTTTTTACCTTCGCTATTGTAAAAGACGCCGAATTTTATCTCTCCTGAATCCCCAACATTCACGGTTTTATTGTTTCCTTCTACCACATCAATTGATGTTCTGGACAATATGTCTTCTATTCTTTTAATTATTTCTGGGTATTTCATTTTCCTTTCTTCTACGTTGATGGCGTTTTTTGCTGCTATGGTGTAAGATATCACAGCATTTATTAATTTGCCTTCACTTGCATAATTATCTCCTTCTTCTAAAAATTTGTCTACTGATCTTATTATGTCCTTATAGATTTGTTCAATTCTTTCTCTTTCCTCTTTTATTTTGTTTTCGGGATACTTTACAAGTAAGTACACTACGTAGTTACCTGATTTGTCTTGAAATGAATATTCATTTTCTGGTGCTGGTACAAATATTCTTGCTTTCCCTTTAGTGCCTACTTCAGAGGTTAATTTATTCACTACTTCTACGTTTCCTTCTTCTGAAGTTATCAGCATTTCTCTTTTTACATCGCTGGTTATCTCGACAAGTATGCTTTCGACAACTTTAGACTTTATGTCTTCTATTGCTTTGTTTCTTGCTACTACTTTGTCTTTATCAACTCCCATCCCAACATAGTAAATGTCGTTTCCCTTTTTAAAAACAGGTTTTGATACCCAATCAGGTAAGCTTTGGGCAAACATTAACGAAGACAGGGAAGCTACGAGAACAGAAAAATAAAGAGTTTTTAAAAATTTTTTCATTCCTACCCCCAAAAGAAAGGGGCATGAGCCCCTTTTAGATTAATTAATATTCTTCGCCCATTCTCTTTATGAGGTCATCCATCTTTTTCTTAGCTTCTTCTGGTATATCGGGTTTCTGTTGTTTAGTCTGCTGCCAGGCACCAGATAGAAGTTGATTGAAGTTGTCTAGAGACATTCTATACCTTATTGCATAACTATAGTACCTGTCTCTTGGTGTATCACCAAGGTATTCTTGGAGTTCTGCCCAGTATTCGTTTACAGGAATTAGACCTGTAATTCTCACGTTCTTTGCTAGGAGTCCTATTGCTCCTTGGATGTACTGTGAGTAGGTTTCCTGATCTCCTTCAAATACTTTAGCTGCTTCGGATGTCACAAGTGATTGGATTGCTTCGGCTATTCTAGCGTTAACGTTTAGTTTCGCATTGTTCTTCGCTAATTCGAGATTCTTTTGCCTCTCAATTACGACGAAATAGACGACTTTTTTACCGGTTTCGTCTGTACCATACTGTAGAAGATTGCCTTGTAGTGCCGTCATTACCCAGTCAGGCAATGGCATTGTTGTGCCAGTAAATGCACTTTGCTGGTCTTGAATTATTTCATACCTTACTTTTGAAGGTTGAGGTTGGGGACCAGCAGGCTTAGCTGGCTCCTGCTTTGGGCCAGGGCAACCAAATAGCCCTAAGCTTAATGCAAAAATAGCTAAAAATAAAATTGTGCTTCCTTTCTTCATATATATCCTCCTTATACAATAAGATAAATCACAAAATTGGAAATTTCAAAATCCGATAAGGTTGATTTTTGCTGGAGAGTTCAGCAAGTATTCATGTTTGAGCTTGGGTATAGTTAAAACTAATTAAGAGTCTTTAGCTCAGTAGCTATTCGATTATATATATGTACTCATTGTAGAGAAACTTTCGCTTATTCCCACTACCAGGAATATGCAATTGGAAAGTCCTTAAGATCAATGTATCTTATAAGCACTTGGATATTAAGGTTTTATTAGCATCTTTAGGCTGTATTCTTAAAACTAATTGATTGAAAAGCTGCTGCATTTTTTCTTCTATTGCTAGAAGGAACTAAAAACTGTTGATTTTTGAGAAGTGATTTCTGATAATATGGTAATAAAGTTAGAAGGTGGCTATATGGTAAAGAAGGTTTTGGTTGCTACTTCTATATTGTTCATTGCCGTTTTTGGGGTTTTTGCTCAAACTGTGGTTTATTATGATCCTGACGGCAATATAAAAAGGATATTTGATATAAATGTCCAAGGTAATAAAGCTTTTGGTGCGGTTGGGATGAAGTTTATTGCTGCTGCTGATGAAAAATCTTTCAGAGCTGCTATGGCACTTAAGCCTGATTTTGTTATAGTTAACTCTTTAGTTTATCTTAGGGAAAGGGAAACTTTTTCTTTGGAGCCTATTGGTATACTTGTGAGGAAAGGCAGGTATGTCTATCAGAAGAAAATAGTTTCTTTTCTATATAGTGACATGGATTCACTTAATGGTAAAGTTATTTCCTCCTCACTTGAGGAAGCTGTTTATACGATTGGAGGAGGTATAAGATTTAGGTTGCTAAAGGTGCCTAAAGATTTGGATGCTCTGCTTGCGGTTAAGTTTAGACAAGCCGATGCTGCTATGGTTTCCGAAGATAGCTTGGAAATTTTCAAAGCCATAGATCCCGCGAGTTTCCAGAATTTAAAATTTGTTTTCTCCACAAAAAGTATATACAATCCTGTCATTTGCATAACTAAGTGGGGGAACGAAGCGAATAAAGAAAAGGTATTGAATGTTTTGTATTCTGCTAGGGAGTTTTTGAGTATAATGGGCTTCGATAGTGTATCTAATAGTGAGAAAATTTTGTCAAAACTTAGGTAAGGAGGATAGTTATGAAAAAGTTTATTTTCTTAGTGTTGGTTGTTTTGAGCATATCGATTTATGGATTTGCTCAGAGTTTTGAAGATTTTCGAAAATTTTCTTTTCCTGACAACGGAAAGAAAAACGTGTTGATTCTTGTTTCAGATGAGATACCTAGCTTTAATGATGTCAAGAATGAGTTTATCAATTCGATACAAGAGGATTACAATTATTTTGTAGTGAATTTCAAAGGAGATAGGAAGTATTTAGGTGATGTGGTTAATGCGATATTAGCAAAAAAGGTAGATCTTGTTGTTGCCATTGGTAGCATGGCTTTGGAAAGTGTAGCAGGGAAGGTTAGCATTCCCGTGGTTTTTAGTATGGTCATCGATTATAAGAAATTTGGTATTGACAAGTACAAGAACATAGCTGGTATATCAGTTGTTTTGCCTTCGGAGGCTATTTTCTACAATTTAAAGGCACTTATTCCGAATGTTTCTAAAGTTGGTGTTATATGTAGTGAGAAGTACTATAGAGAGTTTTTAGAAAGTGATGTAGTAACTTTAAGAAGTATAGGAATAGAGTTGAAGCAATATATAGTGTCCTCACCGGATGGTTTCAGGGATGCTTTCTACTTAGCTAGCAAGGAAACAGATTTGCTTTGGATGGTTCCTGATACTGTGATTTTGAACAAAGATAATATATCATTCTTTTTGCAGGAGTCTATGAAGTCTTATATACCTAATATCGTTTTTTCTGAAAATTTTGTTATAGCTGCAGGATTTTTTAGTGTATCTCTCAGTTACCCAAGCATAGGTTCTCAGTTGGGTATAATAGTTAGAAGAATTTTAGAAGATAATGAGATACCATCAAACGTAGGGGTTGTTCCTCCAGTTGGTACGTATACAACTATAAACAAGAAGTATATTGGTAAGATAAAGTTTAGCATTAGTGAGTTCATGCTAGGATCAATTGACAAGGTAATTGAGTAGTTAGTATTGGGGGGAAATATGCTTAAAATGAGTATAAGGTCTAAATTAGTTCTGGTTATATCTTCAATAGTTGTGGTTATAGCAGGAGTTATAAGCGTTGTGTTTATTTACAGGTCTTCTTCTGAAATGAAGGCTTCACTCATAAAGAAAGGTGTCCTTTTAGCTAAGAGTATAGGAAACCTTTCAGCTAGTTATATTGCGGGTTTCCAATTTTTCGAAGTTCAGAGAGCTATAGAGGATAGTGTAGTCAATGATAGAGAGATTGTTTATGGTGTGCTTGAGGATAGTAAAGGTGAAAGGATATTGGCAAAGGACGAAATACTCGAAATGAGTGGAGGTAAAGAGGTTAAATATAATGTTATTTCTTTGGTGAATCCTAATTCGTATGGTATAACAGAAAAAGGAGTGAAGATAAGGGAAGTGAAGTATGGTGATGAGAATGTTATAGAAATTTTAATGACAGTGGAAATTTCACCTGAAGTCAAGTATTTCCTGAAGTTAGGATTCACGACAAGGTATTTGGTAGAGAGTGTTGTTAGTAATGTACTAATATCAGTTTTTGTAGTTGTTTTGTTTATTTTACTGGGGATGGTGTTTACTTTGTTCTTTGCTAGAAGTTTTTCGAAGCCTATACTTCAGCTTAAGGATGCTGCTGTAGAGTTTGGTAAGAAGAATTTTGATTATCAAATAAAAGTAAGTAGTAAGGATGAGATAGGGATACTGGCACAGACATTCGATGAGATGAGAAAAAGTATAAAGGAATATAGTGAGCACTTGGAAGAGTTGGTTAGGCAAAGAACTAAGGAATTGGAAGAAGCTTATGAGAAGCTCAAAGAGAAAGATAGGATAATACAGATGGAATTAGATTTTGCTAGTAGGATACAGAAGGGGATAATGCCTAATAGCGGTTACAAGTGGAGAGATTATACAATAATAGGATTTTCACAGCCTATGGAAAAAATAGGTGGTGATTTCTTTGATATTTTCCCTATACCGGGGAATAAGCTATTGTTCTACGTAGCTGATGTTTCTGGTCATGGCATACCTGCAGCACTGATAACAACGATGTTGAAAATCTCGGTATTGAACATAGCATTTGAGACGCAAGAGCCTCATGAAATAATTGAGAATCTGAATAAAAGGCTTAAGATAATAAACTCTGATGTGTCTTCTCAATTTATGGCGAATTATCTCACTATATTTTTGGGAGTTTTGGAAAAAGAAAACGTAATGAATTATTCGATAGGAGGGCATCACTTGCCAGTTCTTTATAGAAGTGCAACTGGGACTTTTGAGTCTCTTAAAGAAACAGAAGGTTCTATAGTTGGTATACTTGATGATAGTCTCTATATAGCGAGTACAGAAAGATTTGAGTTTATGGAGGGCGATAGGTTAATAGTTTATACTGATGGTATAGTTGAGAGAAGAAATCTAAAAGGAGAAGAGTTAGGATTTGAGAGGTTCAAGGAGATGGTTTTGGAAGGACATAGGCAAGGGATTAACGGCAAAAGGTTCTTAAGTTTTTTACTAAGCAAAATTGAGGAATTTTCTGAAGGAGTGCCACCTAAAGACGATTATACTTTGTTAGTTATTGAGAAAAAATTATCTTAAAGGAGGTGTGTATGTATAGATTGATATTAATAACTTTTTTGTTCATTACTTTGCTGATTTCACCAACTTTTGCTCAAATAACGGAAGAAGAGTTTTTTAAGATTGAGCAAAGCATAGTGGTTGCTGCTACTAAGCATGTGCAAGTGGTTTCTGAGGCTCCTGCTACGGTTTATACCTACGATGACAAACAACTGAAAATATGGGGCATGACAGAATTAGGCGATCTTCTTAGGTATGTTCCAGGGGTTGATGTATACGATCCTGAGTTTTTCCTCTTTGGTGGACAGAGAGGTTTTATAGGTGCATTCGATACCACTATAGTGCTCCTTGATGGCCTTGAAATGAATAACAACATTGCTGGTGAATCTTTTATAAGTCACAATTATCCGCTTTTCTTCGTGAAGAGAGTTGAAGTTATACAGGGACCTGCTTCTGCTCTCTACGGTGCTAACGCTGTTGGTGGTATCATAAACTTGGTTACTTACAACGAGAATGAGATAAATGGAGTAAGAGCTGGTATTAAGTTTGGTTCTTACAACACTATTGTTCCTTCTGTGCTTTTAGGAGGAACTATTGGAAATATTAAGTATAAGGTATTTGGTAGGGTTCTTTTGACTGATGGACCTAACTTTTATGATAAGATGAAGCAATACGAGGTTTATGCTCCTCAGATTCAAAATACCAATAGAAGGCCTGATTATACAATGTGGGATTATGATGATACTGGTTATAATAGATATCTCTATGCTAAGTTAAGTTATGGGCCATTCTATCTTGGTGCTGTTTATAACTACCAAATTGATGGTAGGGGTGCTCAAGATGTTCAGTGGATATACACAGGTGATCTTGATGGAAGAGATCAGAGAATTGCGTTTGTTGGCTTTGAGGATTATTTGATCCCTTCTAAGCTTAATCTCAAGGCAGAGTTCAGATTCTATCAAGATTACCTTTGGGGTAATCACACCCAAGTGCCGGAAATTTATTCTGTTGATTCGAACGGTAATGCAACTACAAACATAGTTACCAATATTTCTAGAGCTGACATAGAGTTGTGGAGAGGGTTTTACTCAAATCTTAAGTCACCTGGATCGAGAAAGTACCAATTTGAATTGCAGCTTAAGTATTTCTTCTCTGAGAAAAATAGGATAACTGCAGGTTTGTTCTTTGATAGGCTTGATGGAGTATCTGCTTCTTGGAACAGAATTGATTGGTCAACTGTTGTTGGTGGTCCAGTTTCTTCAACAAACATAGTTGAGCATCCAGAGGTTACAACTAATAACGAATCTTCGTGGACGAAAGTTAGTGCTTATGCACAGTGGGAATTGCCTTTGTTTAACGAATTACTGCTACTTACATTAGGAGGTAGAATTGATAATTACATAGTAGTTACAAATAATCAAGGATTTGACATAAAGACTGAAATTAACCCAAGAAGTGGTTTAGTTGTTAAGTTGTCGGATAATTCTTCTGTTAAGCTACTAATTGGTAGAGCTTATAGAGAACCTACTGTTTTTGAGCTTTGGGGAGCTGCCAATAGGCAAGGTGGTATACAACAAATAAAAGCTGCTAGCACTTGGACGTTTGAGACAAGCTGGTTCCAGATAATAGGAGATTGGTTACAAAACTCTGTAGCTATCTATTACAACTATGCTGAAAACTTCAAAGTTACTATACCAGAACATGGTGTTGGAGTTACAGAAGTTCCAATTGTTAGGCTTTGGGGAGTTGAGGAATACCTTAAGGTCACTTTACCATTCTTCAAGAATATACAGTTAACTATAGGTTATACTTATGAGCAAGGTAATCAATCCTTCTGGAAGACAGAAATTGTAGGAACAACTACAAATTCAAATTGGGTTGATTCAGATTATTACGGCATACCGGTGCACAAAGGTACATTTGTTGTTTCTTATAAAGTTGTTGAGAATGTCTATGTATCTTTGATGAATTACATTGTTGGTGAAATTGATCCTGGCGTTGCTAACTCACTTTCAACAACTCTTGGCAAGTTACCGGCCTACTGGATAGTTGATGCTTCACTGCTATGGAATAACGTAGCAAACATCTCTGGTGTTTCTTACGATCTAGTTGTAGCCGTTAGAAACCTACTCAATCAGGATTGGTGGAATCTGAATCCAAGGAATGGTGGTATAGGTCTTAGCCCTGCTGCCTTCCCACAGAAAGGTATCAATTTTGAAGTCTCACTTACCGGTAGGTTATAAAAGCATAAAGGGGCACGCTTGTGCCCCTTCTGAAAACTATCTTACCACCCTATCGAAATTGATAAGTTTTGCCTTAAGTCAGGATCTTGTCCAGCATAGACACCTAGTTCTTCTGCTGATATACTATATGAAAATTTGAGAATAGCTAGCTTGATTCCTAATCCAAAAGTTGGGTAGCCTTGGTTTATTCCTAGGCCTAGAGTTATTAAGACGATATCGTTTAAGTTTGCTAGATCGCTTTTTATTCCTATATGTAGCCTTTTGAAGAAATCTTTATCTTTTCTCTGGAAGAATATGTCATGAATGTCTAACGAAATGTAAGAATTTTGTAGTAGTTGGCTATTGCCTATTAGAGTAGACAGATCATAATGGTATGCTATTCCTAGATTAACAGTTGTTGGTATATAAGAATCTCCGATTGGTAGTCCGCCGATGTTAAGGATTGAGAGCCCAAAGTTGATCTTTTGCAATTCGTCTATTGGTAGTTCGTAGGAAATACCTATATCTGGTATAAATAAAATTTTCCTTATGTCAGTCAATAAGGTGTTGACTTGCTCATTAATAACATTCTGTAGGTATTCTGAACTTCTTAAAAGGTCACTAAGAAGGATTTTTCTGTTTATTGAACTAGAGGTAGCAAGTTTCATATTAATACCAATTGATGCGTGCTTTAGATGCTTTTCTAGCTCTGGAACTCCAATAGTAAGGTTTTTGAGTGAATATGAAGTTCCAATGTATGCCCCTATGCTAAGGAATCCAAGTATATCTAAAAGACCTGCACTTGATAAGGGGTTATGTACTTCAAGATATGTATAAATAGTAGAGAATGTGCCAAGGTTAAGAGAGAAATTGTGAATAGGTATGTTGATCCCAATTAAATTTACACCTGCTCTTACATTCATTGGCCTACCTATATAGTCAAAAAGTTGGGATACATCTTGTTGTATTTCATTAAGTTTGCCAAGTATTTCTAGAGTAACGTTGTTGAACTGAAATGGATTTATCGATATTATATCAATTGAAAGTTTACCTCCACCATTTGCAGGATTTGCGAAAAACGATTCTGTGCCTAGGTCCTTTATTGCTGTTATTGCTTTGCCCATTCCTGTTGAAAATGTTCCTTGAAATAGATTTATGTGCTCGTATGGTTGAAATGTTGTACTAAACCCAAAATGTGAAGCCAACAATATGGTAAAAACGTATAATGCTTTTCTCATAAAGCCTCCTTAAAATTTATTATTGGCCTGAACCTGTTAGGTTGCTTAAGAATGAAACAATGAAGTTGGTAACGTCAGACTCGGTTATTATACCGTCACCATCAGGATCTAATGATGAGATGATGTTTGATAGGTTTGTCAGAATTTCCTGATTGGCTAATTCAGTTGACAGCAATAATGTACTCTGATATCCTAAGAAGAAATTGACAATTCCACCTCCAATTACTCCAGCAATCGTGTCATCTTGCCCATCTTTGTTTAGATCTCCTACGTTCCTGAATAAGTTTGTGAGATTGTCGGGAGGATTTGATAGCCAATATCCCAATACGTCAAGCTCAGTAGTTTCTATACCATCTCTTGTGTTTATTGCATTTGTGTTTGCTATATCAGCGAGTATTATTATTCCTAACATTGATAGTGCTGATCCAGCTAGCGATAATGTAATTGATTTATCTATACTGCTGGAGTATTCATTTCTTAATCTTATTAATCCATATGATAAGTCTTTGATATAGTTTGTATCATCAATATTGACCCAACTTATTAGTATTTCGGTAGGTGATGTGTTTGTTGGTTTTAGGAAATTAGTTAGTAGTTTTAGATCAAATCCCATTATACCTAATGCTGCTGCAACGTGATCCTGAGGCGGATATTTGTCAGCCTCTTTTAACACTTCTTCATATTTGCCTTGATCGATAAGGTTTTGAGCTTGATACTCGTTTGCTTCTGGATAGTCTTTTGCAGCTAAAGGTGAGAAAAGGTTTACTGTGCATGCTCCTAGCAGCAGTAAAAAAGTAGATATCAAAATTAGACTATAAGTGTATTTCATAATAACCTCCTGTAGAGTATTATAATACTTTTAAAGTAGAGTTTCAAAACGTTTAAGAAATTCTAACAAGAGTTTTGGTCTATTAAGTTTTCTTCATATCTTGATCTACATTGACGATAATTTTTATAATTACCTGAATATGAGGGGGCTTTTTAAGCTGATATTTATTTGCATTTCTTTACTTTTTGGGGGTAGTGTTTTTGCTAGCCGTAGTATTCAAGTTTACCTTTACCCTTCTAATGTTATTTTAAAGAAGGGAGAGGTCATTGGTGTTGTTGTCAGAGGAGATTTTGAATTAGAAAGTGTTTCTTTGGAGGACAAACTTTATTTTAGCCCTTATAAGATTGGCGAGGGGACTTTTTACTCTTTGGTGCCTATTCCTCATACCGTTTTAACTAACTTTAATTTAGGTTTAAGATTAACTGATGGAGAAGAATTTTATACGAACTTAGTTATCCCAATAGAAGTTGTTGTCGATCCAATTTCTTATGCTAAGAGGAAGCCTAAGGTGATAAAAGATATTGTTGTGAGTAACTCATTTGTAGTTAAGACAAACAGGTTTTCTTTTTATGGAGATTTATTTTCTGAGTTTGTGGGTAACAAGTTTATAACTACTTTCTGCTCTCCTTTCCCTAATTCCGAGGATATCATTTCTGAGATAAAGGATGGTTATGGGGTTAATAGGTCAAGGGGTGGTATAATATCAGGTAGAATACATTTAGGAGTGGATATTCCTAAGGCGTGGGGAACGAAAGTTTTTTCTGTTTTTGATGGGATTGTTATTAGTACGGGGAAGGATAGAAGAGCTGGCAAGTTTGTAGCAGTTTATCATGGATACGGTGTTTCTTCTGTTTACATGCACCTTAGTAAGATTTTGGTTAGAAAAGGTCAATATATTACTACGAATGATATTATAGGGCTTGTAGGGTCAACTGGTAGATCAACAGGAGCTCACTTGCACTTTGGCGTTAGTATAAATGGAATATATGTCGATCCTGTTTCATTTTTCAAAAATGACTATTCTCCATTCAGTATAATTTCTAACGGGTTAGTTTATGAATTTAATTTTGCTCAAATGGAATTGGGGTCTGGTTCTCTTGTGTATCATGAGTAGCTACCAAGAAAACTTTTTGGTTATGTTTACTTTGAAAAAATTGATGACATTAAAAGCTATGCTGTCTTATCGCAAACTTAACTTCTTTGTAAAAAAATTAAATAGCATACCTATTTGAAAGATAGAAAGTTGTATAAGGTTTTTAGTGTTTGAAATGTCTTATTCCTGTGAATATCATTGATATGTTTCTTTTGTTGGCTTCTTCTATTGATTCTTGATCTCTTACTGAGCCACCAGGCTGTACGATCGCTTTTATTCCGGCTTCTCCGAGCATCTCTACGCTGTCCTTGAATGGGAAGAACGCGTCGGAAGCTGCTACAGCTCCCTCTGTACTGAATCCTCTCTCTTTTGCTCTGCTTATTGCTATCTTTACGGCGTCAACTCTTGAGGGTTGACCACCACATATGCCTATTGTTTGTTTATTCTTTACTATTACTATGGCGTTTGACTTCACGAACTTTACTATTTCCCAAGCAAATTTCAGATCTTCCATTTCTTCTTTTGTTGGTTTGACATCAGTGACAATTTTCGATTCTTCTAGGTTTTCTTCTGAATTATCCTTTTCCTGAATTAGTATTCCCCCGTTTATGCTTCTTACTTCAACTTCTTCGGAGCACGATATAAGTTTCCCTATCTCTATTATTCTCAAATTTTTCTTGGTTTTTAATATTTCGACTGCTTCATCGTCGTAAGATGGTGCTACTACCACTTCAAAGAAATACTTTGTTATCTCTTCTGCAACCTCTCTTGTTACCTTCTTCGATAGGCCTATAATACCCCCAAATGCGGAGACGGAATCGGAATTAAAAGCTTTGAGAAAAGCATCTTTTAGGTCATTACCTATAGCTGCACCACAAGGAGTATTATGTTTTATGATGCAACAAAAGTTTTCATTAGGAAACCTTCGTATCATTTCTAATGCAACATCTGCATCTAGAATATTGTTGTAGGAGAGTTCTTTGCCACCTAGAACCTTGCTTGTTAGAATTGAGCATTGAGTATTTGGCGTTATGTATGCTGAAGCTTTTTGATGTGGGTTTTCGCCATACCTCAGTTCGAGTACTTTTTTTATACCTATAGAGTTCTCTACTGGGAATTTTTCAGAAAGGTAATTATTGAAAAACTTTGATATAGCTGCATCGTAATAAGCTACGTGGTTAAATGCCTTAGCTGCTAGTTTCATTCTGAATTCTAGAGTATTCTCGTTATTTTTTAGTTTTTCTACGAGGACTGGATAGTCATTTTTGTCTACTACTACCATAACTCTTTCAAAGTTTTTGGCTGCTGCCCGGAGAAGAGTAGGACCACCTATGTCTATGTTTTCTATTATTTCTTCAAAGTTTGTTGTACTATCTACAGTTTTTTCAAAAGGATAGAGGTTTACTATGACTATTTCAATATCAGGTATGCTCATTTCGGCTACCTGTTTTTTGTGGTTATCCTTGTCTTTGTATAAGATTCCACCGTGTATTTTGGGATGGAGAGTCTTTACCCTCCCGTTCAGTATTTCTGGGAAATTAGTTATTGATGAAACTTCAATTACATCGACTTGGTTTTCTTTTAGCAACTTGTAGGTTCCTGATGTTGATATTATTCTGTAACCGAGAAAGTTTAATTCTTTACAAACGTCAACAATATTTTCCTTATCATAAACGCTTACGATGGCAAATTTACCACTGAGCATAGGTGAATTATATTGGAAAGGAGGGGATTTTTTGAATTTAGTTTTTTGGAAGTGTGCTATTAAGTGCTGAATATTGTTTACTTTAGTGGTTTATGTCCTAGACACCTTCAAGTGCTTGGAATATTCTTGTAGGAGATGCATTGCCTATTTATACATTAAGGAAACTTGTCAAAATGTGTTCTGTTCGGTCCAGAACGTGAATAATTTGCGTAACTTCAAAGATTGGATGTCGAGAAATCACACAGATATGGGAAAATATTTCTTTCGCTATTAAGATAGTTTTTTAGCAGAATTTAGTTTATATGAAAGTTGTGTTGAAAGTGTTATAAAATTTCTGAAAACCTTTGATGTTCCAATATGGTTTTGCCACTCTAGAGTGATAGAAGGTTGGGGGATGTTATGGGTAGTTATTTTGATGGATATAAGTGTATAATAAATGAGGAATTTAAAGGTTTGAGTTATATCGTAGAGCTGAAAAATGAGATTTATAATAAGGTTAGCAAGTACCAGAAGATAGAAATTGTTGATACTGTTCCTTTTGGAAAGGTTTTAATCACTGATGGTATTGTAATGATTTCGGAACTTGATGAGGTTATATATCACGAGATGATGGTACATGTTCCTGGTTCTATCGTACCGAATCCTAAGAAAGCGCTGGTGATAGGTGGAGGTGATGGCGGTGTTGTCAGGGAACTTTCGAAGTATGGTACTCTTCAGAAAATAAGGTTAGTTGAGATAGACCCTGAAATAGTTGAAGCTACTCAGAAGTATATGAACACTTGGGAAGGAGTTAATTTTGATATTCTGGAAATGGTGTTTGAGGATGGTTTTAAATTTGTTTTGGAGGATAATGACACGTACGATATCATTTTTGCAGATATAAGTGCACCTATAGATATAGCTAAGGATATTTATTCTGAAAAGTTTTTCAAAAATGTTTATAGATTGCTTTCAGATAACGGTGCTTTTGTTATCCAATCTGAATCAGTTTTCCTTACACCTAAGGTTCCGAAACATATCTGGAATATTATGAAAAATATTTTCCCCTTCAGTGGTATATACTATGTTATTATACCTTCGTATATATCGCCTTGGAGTTTCGTCATTGGTTCTAAACACACAGATCCTAAGTATCCTAAATATACAAACATGATCTCTGAGTATTATGAAAAGCTTAAGTTCTACACTAAAGAGGTGCATATAGCTTCATTTGCCCTACCTAATGCCATAGTTAAGTATCTCCAACAGGAAGAGGAAATAGAATTCGAAAATCTTCTTGATAAGTCAGGATTGAGTATCTTGTTTAAGAATGTATAATTTATTTCGCAGGAATTTCTAATTGATTGTTCCTTAATTAGATTTAATTACTCTTGAGAGTTTTTTGGCATTTGTTGGAAAGATGCTATTTTCGTCACTTAAGAGCATAGTGCTATCTAGCATATCCGGTTTAGTAACCTTTTAACTTTGGCTAATTTAAGAAAAAGGGATCATCCTTCTTTGATTTCAAATTGAGTAAGAAGAAATTGTTAAGCACTTAAGCACTGATTTAGATTTTCTAAATTGTGAATTTTAAAAAATTTTACTTTTGCAACTTTTACATTTAAAATGAATTAACATTTTTAGAGGGGGTTAAGGAAAGATGAAGATAGTTTTTGCTTCTGATTTTGATGGTACGGTATCACTGAGAGATTTTTACTGGATAGTTATTGACAAGTATCTAGGCGAGGAGTATGTAGAGCTTTATCAGAGATGGCAGAGGAAGGAGATAAAGGATGTTGATTTTCTTAATATGGTTTTCAACAGTATAAACAGGGACTACGAGACGGTTCTTAATGATATTTACTCAATACCTGTTGACGTAAAGGCTATTGAGTTTATAAAGTGGTTTGTTGAGAATGTTGGTGACTTTTACCTTATCAGTGCTGGCTGTAAGTATTATATTGACATACTTCTTGAGAAGTATGGGATAAAGGATATTGTTAAGGTTATTGCTAATCCTGGATACTACAAGGATGGCAGTATATATATGGTTCCTGACAGTACAAAAGAATATTATTCTGAGGTGTTTGGGGTGGATAAGGGTAAAGCAGTTGAGATGATAAAGAGGGATAGTGATTTTGTTTTCTTTGCTGGTGATTCTAGGCCTGACTACTATGCTGCTAAAGTTGCTGATTACGTTTTTGCTAAGCATCAGCTTGCTGACATACTTAGGCAAGAGGGGATAAGTTTCTTTGAGTTTAAGGATTTCGGAGATATAATGGAAGAAACGAAAAGACTTATACCATTTATTAGAGATGGTAAGTTTAAGGAGTTGTACTATGAAAAGAATATTGGTTTCTAGGGAGATATCGGTACCTTCTATTCTTAAGGTTTATAAAGGTGTGGTTAGGGATTTGGGTAAGATACTCAAAGAGCATGGATTTGACGATGTTGTGATATTTTATGGAGAGGGAATATATGATTTATTCGGTAAGAAGGTGGAGAGTAGCTTGGAAGGTATAAAGGTTCTTGGTAGGTTTGAAGGCAAGTCAAATAGGCTGGATGATGTCTATGATATTGCTTTTAAGGTTCCTCATACGAGTGTAATTATAGGTGTTGGCGGTGGTAAGGTTATAGATATAGCTAAGTATGTTGGTTATATAAGGAAAATACCTGTTATTACTTTCCCTACGGCTCCTTCTAATGATAGTATTTGTAGTCCGTTGTGTTCCCTTATCATTGAAGGTAGAAGGACAACAGTTCCTTCTAGAATACCTTTTGGGGTTGTTGCTGACACTGAGATCCTTGGTAGTGCTCCTGAAAGTTTCATATATTCTGGTATTGGCGATATGGTTTCGAAAATTAGTGCTATATATGACCTGGATTTTGAAGAATCTCATTCTGATATCAAGCATGATGATTTTGCTAGGATGGTGTCAGAAAAATCTATTGATAGCCTTTTGTATTTTAAGACTTCCAACATTAGGGATGAAGAGTTCCTTGGTAAGCTGGTTGATTCGCTTATAATGAGTGGTATTGCTATGGAGTTGGAGGGAGATAGTGCACCTGCTAGTGGCTCTGAACATTTGATATCTCATGCATTGGATAAGATCTTACCTAATCCGCATTTGCATGGTATACAGGTTGGTTTGGCTACATATATCACAGTAAATGTGCAGGATAACCCTCGCAAAGATGAGGTTAAAGAACTGTTTGATGAAACTGGATTCTGGGATTTTGTCAGAAAAGAGAAGTTTAATATTAATGCTTGGCTTTTAGCTATAGATAACGCACCTTCGATTAAGCCTAATAGGTACACTACTGTACATGTCGAGGAGATGAGAAAAGAAATGAAAGCGTTTATCAAGAGTGACGAAATCCTTAAAACGATATTTGTTGATGAGGTATTGTGAAAGTAGAGTTTTTTTAAGGGATGTGTAAGCATCCCTTAGAATTTTTTCTAAGGCGAAATTTTTGAAAACTAGTTAGAGTAAGAGGTTAAAAACTTCTTGACTTCATCGTAAAAAGTTTTATAGACGAATATGTTTCCATGGTTGGCACCGTCAACTATGATTAGCTTTTTTGGCTCTTTTGCTTTTTCGTAGTTTGTTTTGCTCATCCAGTAGGGAACTGTAGTGTCTTTATTGCCGTGTATAAAAATTACAGGTACACTTATTTTATCAATTTTTGAGAAGTTATCGTACTTACCTTCTAGTACCCAGCTGCCTGGTATGCTATAGGTTATGTAGTAATCTGACATGTCGTCCATTGAAGTGAAACCTGCAACCACTATTAGCCCTTTTGGTTTTATTCTTAGAGTTGTTTCTATTGAGGTGGCACTCCCTAGGGAATAACCAACGTAAAATATATTGTTTGTGTTTATGTTGGAAATTGATAGAACGTATTTGACGATTGCTTCTGAATCGTTGTATAATCCTTCTTCTGTAGGTGTTCCTGTGCTTTTGCCGAAACCTCTATAGTCAAACATTACGAAGTTTACGCCCATATCATTGAAAAGTGCTGCTACATCTGTAAATTTGTTCATTGAATAGCTGTTGCCATGGAAGAATATTACTGTAATGTTGCTCATGGAGCTATCAGCAGGTGCTGGTAAGAAAACACCGTAAATTGTGTTGTTATCCACTTCGACTGAAAAAGTATTTTGCTTATAGTAGTATTCATCTACTTTATCTGGTGCGTACAAAAGAGCATTGTCAAGTGTACAGCTAGAAAGTACTAAAAGAGAAAATGTTATAAGGAATGTTATCTTATTCATTTTTTGCCTCCTTGTTACCAAATTTATAGGATGCACCTAAGTAGATTGTTGGAAACCCTATACCTTGAAAACCAGTGTTGACGAATGTTGTTCGACCTACGCTGTTGAGTGATACCTCCAAAGCAAGCCCCCAGTTTTCGTTTATTTTTATTTTCCCACCCCCTTTTATGTTACCATTAAGATCAATTGAGTTTCTTATAGGAAAGATAACTATGTCTCCACCTATGTAGAAATGCGATTTGTCATTTCCGTCTATAATAAGGAATAAGCCTGTATTGCCGTAAAATTGAATTCCCTCAAAAAGTTTAGCCATGACCTGGGTACCTAGTAATCCTGTTAAGTGTAAATGTGGCAAAAACCTGTATATCCTTCCTACTATTCCTGTGTCGGCAAATAGTATTCCCATGTAAAAAAATATTGGATAATTCCTAACGAAGAGGTTTAAATCATCAGTTATGCCGTACTTATAACCTACTGCTGGAAAGGGGGTTATCATCACGCCAACTGTCGGAAAACTTGAATAAACTGGTACACCTAGTGAGATAGAAACTTCATGAGTTCCTTTCTTTATTATTTCTCCTCCTGGTGTGTATGCACAAGAGTATATAAATGGTAGAAATGGTAGGAGTATAGTTATTATTGCTTTCTTTTTCATTTTTCCCTCCTTTTGTCAATTATCTTGTGAATTTATTTGAAAATTCAAGATTATGATGTGCTCAGCCTGTTGTTAATTTCGATTTTCGGATTCTTTCTTTTTTGGGGCAATCTTTTAGTAGAACACTCTACTCACCATGGTTTTGTGAGAAAGTTTCAGTTTCTGTGCTTAAAGAGTCCTAAAAAAGGATATTGAGCGATACGAAAGCTTTAAACACTTATGCTGATGTTATTGATACTAAAAATTGTTGGTCTTCGGGTGAGATATATGTGAACTGGCATGCTATCCAAAGCTTTGAACTGCTTTTGGTAGTATCTATTCTTATGACTTTCCCAATAGCTTGTATGTTTTTGTTTTGAATGTTTATAAATAGCCTTAGTGTGTCTTCTACTTTTATTAGCTTGCCTATTATCCCGTCTATTTCGAACCTCAGTCCACCACCGCCTATGTCTATTACAGGTAGCTTTAGTTCTTTTGAATTTTTTAGGTTGTTTATCTTTTCTTTTATGTATGCTTCCGAAATTATTGAGCTAAGAGCATCTAGGTATATTACATCTCTTAATGTAAATTTCCCTAAGCTCTTTTTGCAGAATATGAAACCTATTGTGTCACCTTTTATTTTTATTGGTATGCACACGAAGCTCCTTATATTTTGAGACATGAATGTTGATCTAAGTTTCTTGATCTGTTCTAGCACTTTTGATTCATTCCAGTTAGCTTTTTTCATGTAGTCACCGTATGTGACTATGTTGAAGTTTTCGTAGGTTGTTATGTAGCTCTCTAGATTTGTTGTATCCTCGACAAGTAAAGGTTTTTTAAAGATCATTGATATAATTGCGGAGGAAGGTAACGTCATACCTCTCTTATAGAATATAAAATCATAGGTGTCGCTAATTTTCGATATTTCTCTGAGAACCATGTTAACTACTTTCTTTAGGTTTGGCGTCTCTTTATTAAGTTCAGATTTTATGTCTCTTAGATTTTCGGGGATTTCTTCCAGTTCAGGTAGTTTTTCGATTTCACTTATGTATTCGATAGGTTTTATAAAGGATATGCTTACGAATACTTGTCCGTAAACATTTTTTCGGGGATATTTCCTTTGTGTCCAGATATCTATTCTTGCGGGTATCACTAGGAGCAGCACCGTGTCCTTTTGATTTAGTAGTTCTGTAGAAAAATGGTAGGTCTTACCTTCGAAGTTGAATTCCACCTCTATTTCTGGTTTTTCTATGTCGATTTTTGCTAAACAG
The DNA here is from genome assembly GCA_964475465.1 of uncultured Brevinematales bacterium. Lineage (GTDB taxonomy): Bacteria > Spirochaetota > Brevinematia > DTOW01 > DTOW01 > JAPYWX01. Next base: position 31,370 of record CAYYXA010000002.1, on the reverse strand, counting down.
TAGACTTCAAAGCTGAATTCGCCTACGTATCTTACAATACCTCTTGTTTTTTTATTTTGATATATTACATCAATACTGATGTTAGATGATCTAAGTCTTTTTAAAAACGAAGTTATTTTGGTAGGATCATCTATAAAGTTATTCATTTTCTATTTCTAGAATTTTCGGATATATAACCTCTTCTTGTATATCTTGGGCAAGCTTATAATCGTATGAATAAACAATTCTCACTTTCTTATTCAAATTATTTCTTATTTTCTCTTCGGGTAATTCGCATAATATTCTGTAATTCTCAATGAAAACGTATTTTATTTTTTCATAGGCTATGTAGTTCTTTATTACCTCGCGGCTTTCGAATACAGGCCTCATATCAGGATTAAGTGGCTCTATGAGTTTTATCAGATTGAGGAATTTATCGTAGAAGTCCTTTATTGTTATTCTTACTATAGCTTTTGGCTTTTCTGAATAGTTTTCGAAATCTTTGTTTTTTATCAGGCTTACGAACTCTTCTAATTTCACTTTCTCTATTACGAATCCTGCTGCTTTCTTGTGCCCTCCGAAGTTTGAAAAGAAGTGTTGTGCTTCTTTTAGTAAAGAGAATATATCTCCTCTTTTGAACCTTGCAGAGCCAACCATTTTACCATCATCACCACCTTCACCGATTACTATTACCGGTTTATTTGTGTAATTTGATAGCTTTGTGGATAATAAGCTTATTATTCCTTTGTTGGCGTTTTCTTCTACTATGACTACTTCATCAACTTTGCTTATTAATTTGTTTACGAGTTCGTTAACTATCCTTATTTTTTCTTTGTTCAATTCTTCTATTGCTGAAAAGATTTGATATAGTTTGTCGATGTTTGTTTCCATTAGGAATTCCAACATCATTTTTGCTTTTCCCATTCTTCCGGGAGCATTTAAAAATGGTATTACTTTCATTGTTAAGTCGAATATTCTTACCTTACCTTTACTGGATAGCGACGATAGAAGATATTTAATAGATTCGAACTCACTTTTTGTTATTTTTGATAGAGTGTTTAGAACGAAGAACTTATTTTCTGCAACTATAGGCATGTTATCAGAAAGGACTGTTAGGCCGACTAGTGGTGAATAGAGATTTATGAATTTATATATATTGCTATCGTACTTTAGATGTATTGAGAACAATACTTTTTCTATGGCATTTGGGAATGACGGGGGTAGCCCAAATTCTTCAAGTAGTTTGTTAAAATCTTTGCTTTTGTTTACGAAGTGCCTATATATGTCACTTATGAATATTAGTTTTTCTACAATTTCCTTTGCGTCTTTTACGTTTTTCTCAAAAGTTACTTTTTCGTTTAAGTCTCTCAGGAGTAAGTTGATTTTTGTGTTTTGGCTTCTGATCTCACTTAGAGTGTGTTCATCACTTACAAAATTCCTTAACCTTGCAAAATTTGTGTTTTCTTTACCTTCTTTGAGGTACCATAGTTCTAGGTTTTTGTAGTAAATGTGGAGTATTGTGCCTAAGATCAGGTAGAAAGCCACGCCACTCCCTGATAAGTATTCTTTGCCTACTTTATCTCTCTTGGGATCAATTATTGAAAATGCCCATTTTGCTATTTCTGTATCGTGGTATTCATGATGGTCTGTTATAATTACGTTTATCCCGTTTTCTTTTGCTTTCTTCACCGCCTCGGTAGCCGATATCCCATTATCTACCGTTATTATGAGTGATACCTTACCTAGGAACTCGTCAATATGGTGCGGTGATATTCCATAATCTTCATCTTCTTCAGGTACTCTGAAATATATCTCTGAGGATGAGTTAAGAATCTTTTTTAATTTTTCGAGAAAGTCTTTCAGTATAAATGTACCAATTATACCATCTGCATCTTTGTCACCAAAAACGAGAATGTTTTCATTTCTTTTGATAGCTTTTACAAGCCTATTTACGGATTTTTCCATTTCCGGAAAGGCGTAGGGCGAACTTATGGAAGATATTGATGGTGATAGGGAGAAGAAAATTTCTTCTTCGGAAAACTCCTTGTATATTTTCTTTATTATTTCCAATGCTTCGTCAGATATTTCCGGAGATACCCCGTTTTTAAGCAAGATATTTTTTATTACTTCGCTTAGATTGCTGAGGGAACTCATTATAAAGATTTTATTACAACCTTACTCTAAGTATCAAAGGAGATCAGTTGTATCGAAAAATTTACAGGGAACCTACATTTTTTGAACTGGTGTTCTTTTTTATTTTGTGATGATTGCCTTTTAGTGCTAATTTTCTATCTTTCTAGATTCTTGAAAGTGTATTAATAAAGGGAGCTTTGTACTTAGAAGTACTAAATTTGGTAAGAAGATGTTATTTGAGGTTCTAACCTTAGTTAAATATCTCTCTCTTGACTTCTAAATTAACATAGTGATATAGACACAACACTGTTGATTGGATTAGGCATAACCTCTTTGATACTATTAATAGATTTTACCGACGTGGAGATTCAAATGAATGAAATGTAGAAATTACACAACCGGGATAAAGTATTTGTTCGGTACCTGAAATTCTGTACCTGGTTTGTGAGTTATTTAGTACACCCAGTCTAATTTAGGTTTGACTATGTTGCTTATCATTACTCCGTAAATTAGGTAAAATACAACGACAAATGGATAGTAGATGATAGAATACACGAGCACTTCGAGAATATTGAACCTGAAATTGAACACTCTAGAAAAAATGAAGAAAACGACTAAGTTTATAAATACTGCAGTGGCAAATGATGCTAAACCTCTTAGTAAAGAGGTGATAACTAGATAAGAGCTGACGAAAGAAGTTATACCTAGAGGTATTCCTAGGTGAGATATTACCCCAAAGAGAGTAAGTTGGATTTCGGGAAGAGATAATAACAACCATATTAGTCCGCCCACTATACCTGAAATGAAGAGAACTATACCAACTAGCAAAATTAGTGGTAAATGTTTAAGATAGTTAGTGATGTTTAGAAGTATTGTGTTCCACCAGTATTTCATACCTAAAGTCCACTTTTTCCTTTGATTTACCCAATCAGATATGTTTTCAGGAACGAGAGTTTTAACTTTTATATTAGTAGGATACCCAAACTTTATATCTTTGTTCAGACTCTTGAGTGCTAAGTCCCAATCTTCATTTATTACTCTTGAGAATTTCCCTAGATTTATGAAAGTTTCTTTCTTTATGGCGAATGCTGAGCCACATAAAAATAGGTTCTTACCGAGTATTTTGGTTATTGTTAGACTAGCAATAGCGCCCACAAGGTAGTCATAACTAACGATTTTACCAAATAAGCTTTTAGCTTTACCTTCTTTCGGTATTTCAATGATATCGTACCTTTTCATTGCCTTATTTATCTTATTTAGGAAGTGCATGTCCTCTGGTATCTCAACGTCATTGTCTAAAAATAGCAATATTTCACCACTTGCAAAGTTTACAGCATCATTTAGAGAATTTACTTTCCCTTTTCTAGTACCATTTTCTATAACCTTTATATTCTCGGAAAATTTATCAATCACCTCTTTTATACTCTCTGATGTTTCCCCATCGACAACAACTATTATTTCCTTCTCTTCGAATTTGTTCTTAGTTAACTTGGATAAAATATCTTCAAGACATTTGGGTTCTTTGTAGACAGGTATCAGTACCGAAATCATAAAAAACTCCTAGCTATAATCGCCTTTTTGATAATTATAATTATTAACTGAATAGTTAGTCAAATGATTAGTGTTGTGTTGGGGAATTTTTAGTTAATGTTGTGTTAGTTTTGCAGTACTTTGTGTTACGATAGATTAAGTTTTGTTGTATAGTGAGTTGTTTTTTAACGTTTCATATACTTCTAGGAGAAGGGTTGTAGTTGTAAAGTGCGTTTACTAGTCTTTCTAGTCCTGTTAGTATGTTACCTTCTGAGTTTGTGAGGGATATTCTTATGAATTTGTTTGTTTGGTTCATTCCGAAGTCTAGGCCTGGTGTTAAAGCGACACTGTATTCTTCGAGCATCTTTTTTGAGAATTTTAAGGAGTCGCTTATGAAATTGCTTAGGTCTAGGTAGATATAAAATGCTCCGTTTATTTTGTAACCAAGTTCTAATCCTAAGTTACTCAGGAAGTTTGTAGCTGTTTCTAGCCTTTTTTTGTATATCTTTACATATTCCTCTAGTTCGCTTATGCATTCTTTTATACATATTTCAGCTAGTATTTGTGATAGTGTGGCGGTGGAGATAACAATGTTTTGAAGAAGTTTTTGGAGGGGTGATATATATCTATCTGGTACTACTAGCCAACCTACTCGCCAACCAGGCATTGAGAAGTACTTTGAAAAGCCGTTTGATACTATCAAATTTCCGTCTGGCGAAAAATATTTTATGGAGCTTGACTCTTTTTTAGGAATATCAAATACTATTCCTTGGTATATTTCATCAATTATCGTTGGTACTCCTATCTCTAGTATTTCTTCAACTAATTTCTGAGGTAGCACGACACCACAAGGATTTGACGGAGAGGCTATTATTAATCCTTTCGTTTTTGGGTTTACTAAGTTTTTTAACTTATCAATTTCCGGTAGGAAATTGTTGTCTTTGTAGATATTCAATCTGACAACTTCTCCACCTGAGTGTAGTATGAAGTTAGGGTAGCATGGATAAGATGGATCAGTTATTATGAATTCTCCGCCGTTGTCAAGGAGTAGTGATATCATCAGAGCCATTCCCGTTGAACTGCCGGGAACGACTACGATGTTTTTCACTGGTACTTCTACGCCATACTCCTTTAGGTAATATTCTGAAATGGCTTCTCTTAGGGATGTTATTCCTAGGCTTGGTGTATAACTCATTTTGTATTTGCTTAAAATCTCTGGTATTCTCTCTAGTACTTTTTGTGGAGTTGGTAGGTCAGGTTCTCCAATTTCTAAGTGTATTATTTCGATACCATGTTTTTGGATTTCTAAGGATCTCTCTAGTATATCCATCACTATGAAGGATTTTATTTTCTCTATGTTCATAGAAAGTGAATTATGAAGTATATCAAATTTTTGGTTCTACTAAATAAAACTATGCTTTGGTAAGGCTGCGTATGCTAAATCAATATTTCTCGAGATTGTACTAGTTAATATGTTTGACGTTTCTTATTTTTTGCTAGGATACTTAGACGTAGTATTGTATGTATAGGGTTATGAATTCGTTGCTTGGTGGGTTTTATTGTAATGTTGTTTTGTATCTATACATAATATCCTAGGGTGTGAGTAGAAAGGTGCTGTAAGTGCTTGAAGAATTTTTTATAATTCTACTGTGCTGAATTACTTTAGAAGTTTGCTTAGCATATTTGTTAAGAATCAGATTTTGGATATTAATGAAAAGGAAGTATTGGTTACCAGTGGTAAAAAGTCTCAGATAGTTAAGGTTAAATACCCTGTGAAGTGTTCTTTTATTGTTTTAGGTTCTTCTGTTGATGAGTGCATTGATTTCGATTCAATAGAGTTACTGACTTTGAAGAAGGTTAAATATTCTTTGTTGGAGGAAGCTTTGCCTTCCCATATTGTTATAAATCCTCAGAGTAATGTTTTATCTGTCTACCTTGGTAATGGTAGTGTGCTTGTGGTTCCTAGGAGGTTTGTGATTGATATTTCAAGAGTTATAATAAACAAAAACGTTTCTACTGGTGAAGCTTCGGACATTGAAAGTTTATTCAAGGAAATTTATCTTCTTTCATCTGGTATTCCTTGGGACATGGAAGATTTTATTTCTTACCTTGATGATAAGACAATCCAGCTTATTTTTAATACCTTACTTAAGAGTAATGCTATAAGTTATGATATGCTTGCTACGCTTGTTATGAGTCTGGGGAAGGTTGGAATGAAGATAAGGAAGAATTTGTCTACGAATGTTATAAATGAGATAGACGAGATATGTAAGAAGGAGAGTATAAGAGAATTTAGATGGGTTAGGGAAGTGGACTTTATAACACGGTTTAACATGAAGCAGGTCTTTTCTAAGGAAAAATTGGATATACCTTCGTTTAGCTTGCTTTCTACTCTTAGGAATATTTCGAAAAGAGTGATTTTTGAGACTAAATCTTCGGCTATTCAAATTTCAAAGCTTCTAGAAAACATATATAGAAGGGGCAAATTGTATAATCTGCTTAATTATGTGTCAAGAGTTACCCTTGCAAAGGGTTTGGTTTTTGTAGATGATAGCGTGATAGAGCTATTTAGGTCTTCTTTCTCGTCGAAAGGTTTTAGTGAACTTAAGGAGGATATAGAGTATTTTAGAAGTATTAATGGTGATTATGTTGACGATAGAATAGCGCTTTTGGATGGTTGTAAAAGTGTGATATTTGATGAAATGTATAAAAAGGGGGAGATAAGGTTTTCTGATCTTATTGATTATATTGACAATGAAAAGGTTTTTTATGTTATAAACGAAGCATCTTTGAGGGATTTTCTAATTGTTTCTAAGGCTCTTAACGAGAAGCTTAGGAATTATTTACTTTCCAGGATTTCAGGTGTTATAAGAGACATAGTTAAAGATTTTATAAGAGGTAATATAAGGTTTCCGTTCGTTTATGGTGATTCAGCTATTTCTGAAGCTATGTATAATGTTTCTAGGAGTATGTATTTTGTTTATAAGATATGATTTCTTGGTGATACTGGATTTAAATATTACTATTCTCATTTGATCCTTAACAAAATAAACTGGAAGGTGCTAAGAGTTGTGAGTATGTGATGTTATTGATTAGATAGTGCCATTTAGCACCTTTTGGTTGGCATAAAACCTTTCTATGTAAAGTGTAGAGAGTTAAGTGCTGATTTGTTGGTAGTTAAGATTCTTGTTTGGTAAGTTGTTTTATTACCTTTGAAAAATTTTTAAAGGTTTGTAAAAACATTACGAACTTATTTATGGAGGCCAAGGATGGCTATACTTTCAAGTTTCCATAATATTGAGGTCGGTAGAAAGAGCCTTTTAGCTCATTCAGATGCTTTGAAAACCACAGGTCATAACATCTCAAATCTCAACAATGGGGAGTATTCGAGGCAGGTAGTGCATTTAAGGGATTTCCATCCTATATATGATCCTTCATGGAATAGAGAAGCTACGCCGGGACAAATTGGCACTGGTGTTGTTGTTGAGGATATAGTTAGAGCTAGGGATATTTTTATAGACGATAGAATAGTGGCTGAGAGTGGTAATTTAGGTTTTTGGGAAGCTAGAAGGAGATTCCTTTATCAGCTACAATTGGTGTACAATGAGCCTGAGGGGCCTAGTATAAGGACAATGCTAGACGAATATTGGGAAGCGCTGCAAAAAGTAGCTAATGATCCCACAGAAATGTCGAGTAGGGTAGTTTTAGTTGAGAAGGCTAAGGCTTTGGCTAGTCAGATAAGACATGACTATCTGGCTATATCGCAGCTTAGGGAACAAGCGAATGAACTTATAAAGCAGAGAATAAACGAAGTCAATGGTTATATAAGAGAGATAGCACATTTGAATAATCAGATACAGAAGCTTGAGGCTCTAGGTGATAATCCTAACGATTTGTACGACAGGAGAGATGCTTTAATAGAGAAGCTATCGAAAATAATGAACATAACGGTTGGTAGAAGTGATAAAGATGAGTTCGTAGTGAAGGTGGGCAGTGAAGTGCTTGTACAAGGTAGCTTTTATCATGAGATTATTGGTATACCGAATAGCAGAAATAAAGGTTTTGTTGATATCTATATTGGTTCTACTGAGAGAAAATTACAGATTTCAGATGGTGAACTTTTAGGGCTTATTTATGCTAGGGATGTTGATTTGCTTACGGATTTGAAAAGATTGAATTCCTTAGCTATAAATTTGGTTGAATCTACTAATGAGATTCATAGGGATGGTTTCGGTTTGAATGGTGTTACAGGTATAGACTTTTGGGTTAAAAAGCCTATAACACCTGACATAAGAGGCAATTACGATTACAATCAGGATGGTATTTTTGAGAAAACAGCTGTATTCAAGATTTCTGGTGTTGAGAAACTTACGGAAGATATGTTTATTAACTCGGCGGGGGTTATTAACTTTGGTCCCAACTATCCCGGTGGACCTGATATTATTGTTCAGTACAACGAGAACGACACGGTAAAGGACGTAATAGAGAGAATCAATAATTCAGGTGCTCATGTGGTTGCTTATCTAAATCATCGTGGGGAGTTGACACTCAAGGCCAAGGCCTCAGAGGATCCAAATTACCCTGATTTTGCTATAAGGCATATAAGTGATACAGGTAATTTCTTGGTTGGTTTTGCGGGGATACTTAATGCTTCTGGAGAGGTTAATGCTTTTGATTGGAACAATGTTGAGGGCCTTGTACAGATAAGAGGTACTGCTGTGAATTATTCGGTTGCTCCGTTTGATGATCCTGCTGCTTGGATAGACTTGAATCCTCTTATAGAGAAGGATCCGAGGCTTATAGCTGCTGCTGGTGGTAGAGATTTGAACGGGGATCGTATTCCTGATACTAGCAATGGCATAGGTGATAACTCTAATATCCTTCTCATTGCTGGGCTTAGGGATAAGAAAGTTATGATTGAAAAAGATTCGACATTCCTAGAGTACCTTAAGTTCATGGTTGGAGACGTTGGAAGTAGGGGAAATATTTCTGAGATAGCTATGAAAAAACAGGAATTAGTCATTCAGAACCTTAAGAAACTAAGAGAGGCTGTTTCTGGCGTTAACCTTGATGAAGAGCTTACAAAGCTGATTTCGTATCAGAGAGCATACGAGGCATCAGCGAGGTTTATAACATATATTGATTCAATGCTCGATACCATAATAAACAGAATGGGTACAGTTAGGTAGGTTTTTTAGTTGATTCCAGATACTTGTGAAACTTTTCCCTCAGTCTTTTTAGGCTTACTCCTACATTGCTTATTGAAAGGTTTAGAAGTTTAGCTACATCGGCGTAGCTACAAAGAGTGTTTAGCGAATTGAGCTTATCCAAGTATTTTTGGCTTTGAGTTTTTTGAATTTTTTCTATTATCTTCTTTCTCTTTTCGTATTTCTTCTGTACTCTTTTTAGTATTTCTTCATACTCTTTGAGCACATGTTCTATTGGTTTCTGTGTATATTTGCTTATAAGAATCAAGTCATCTGGCGTAAGTTCAAAAATGAAAACTTTTATGATGAGTTTTGAAAACTCATCTAAGGAGTTAAAAAACAACGTGGCTAGTTCTAATTTTTGGTATCTTGTTATTTCTTCGTTTTCTCTTTCGATATTGTTTAAAAGGATAGTGAATATATTTATGTCCTTTAGCTCTGACTCGTACATGACTTTTAGTGTTTTTCTTTTCTCCTGTAGTAGAAAGTTTTTGTAGTGGTTTATTAGCACTGAAGTTAGGTAGGTAGAAAATTTATAACCTTTGTCTTTGAAGTTTAGAATACACGATTCTAGTCTTTCCATGAAATAGAGATAAAATTCCCCAGCTTCATCTGGGGGCTTGTTGTAAACAACCAAAGGAAAGTTGTAAACGTAAAGAGATATTTCTTTTATTATTGCGTTCAGTACAGATTGATTACCACTTTGATACTCTGATACAAGATATTTGATTTTCTCTTCATTGAGTTTTGACATTTTCTGAAATTTTAATAAAAGAGGAATTGGATACAACACTTGAGAATGTGTGAGTGATATGGGTGCTTTGAGTACTTGATTAGGTGAAGTGTGTAGATCAAAATTTTTGTATGGTGGTTTTTAACAAGAATATGTAGGTGAAAGATTTCAACAGAGACTTAGTGGAGGAGTACTGAACTCAATGCTCTAAGCTAATTATTTACTTTCTTCTGTGTTCTTATTGAATGTATCAAGTATTGATTTTTTTAACTCATGGAATGAATCATTTTTGATGCTTTCTCTTATTTGTTCCATTAGCTTTTTGAAGAAGTAAAGGTTGTGAATTGTTACTAATCTGTAAGCTAGGAGTTCTTCTGCTTTTACGAGGTGCCTTATGTACGCTCTAGAGTAATTTCTGCATGTGTAGCAGTTACAATTTGGGTCAGGTTTAGAGAAATCCTTTTCGTATTTCCTGTTTCTTATGTTTATCCTGCCAATTGATGTGAAAAATAAGCCTCTTCTGCCTGCTCTTGTTGGGAACACGCAGTCAAACATGTCTATTCCGTTCTCTACTGCTATTATTATGTCCTCGGGAGTACCTACTCCCATTAAGTATCTTGGCTTTTCCTTTGGCATCAACGAAGCAGTGTAATTAAGTATCTCATAGGTTTTTTCTTTTTCTTCGCCTACACTTAGCCCACCTATTGCAAATCCATCAAAATCTAGGGAACATATAAACTCAACGCTTTCTTCCCTGAGTTCTTTGATAAATCCCCCTTGTACTATTCCGAAGTGATAGTTTTCATCTCTTATTCTTTCAATTGATTCTTTGTTGTTAAAGTTTTTTACCTCTTTTCTCGGTACATTACCTTTTAGTTTCTTGAATGTTTCTAGTGATCTTTTGGCCCATTTATGAGTTCTTTGGAGTGCTGCTTTTGTTTGCTCTTGGTTTTCTTGTGGACTCACTGGTTCGTCAAGTGGCATTATTATGTTGGATCCCATTCTTAGCTGTAATTCTACAACTTTTTCTGGTGAGAAAAAGTGATAAGATCCATCAATGTGTGATTTGAATTGTACTCCTTCATCATCTATTTTGGCTAAATCTTTTAAGCTGAATACTTGGAATCCACCGCTATCTGTCAGTATCAATTTGTCCCAGTTCATGAATGAGTGTAGACCGCCAGCTTCTTCTATCACTTCGATGCCGGGCCTTAGATAGAGATGGTAAGTATTTGAAAGTATTATGTTGTTGCTTAGTTCTTTTACTTCGTCTGAGTCTAGAGATTTTACAGTTGCCTGGGTGCCAACAGGCATGAAGACAGGTGTCTCTACTTCTATTCCGCCTATCTCAATTTTGCAGACTCTAGAAGCCGAAGTTTTTGATTCTTTGATTATTGAGAACTTCATTTTATGCTACATTCTTTTTGCTTTTTAGCAACGTCAGTATCTCTTTGAGTTGTTCCCTTAGGATCAAATCTCTTCTTAATAGGGATTCTGTTTTCTCGTAGGCTCTCAAGATTGTTGAGTGTGTTCTGTTTAAGACTTCACCTATTTGTGAGAAAGACATGTTTGTTATCCTTTTTGCTATGTAGATAACTAGATTTCTAGCTACTATCAACCCATCCTGCTTTGAACCGTTAAGTACCTCATCCTTTGTTATCCCGTAATAGGAGGTTACTGCATCTATAATTTCATCAATCGTGTAGGTTACTATTATTTCACTTTCTGGTGCCTTCTCTCCATTTCTTTCGATACTCTTTGTTCCAGAATTTTCTAATAGAATGTCTTTTACCGTCTTTAGCTCTATTGGCTTTTTAGAGAACGACATGTAAGCTATTACTTTTAGAACAGCAGATTCTAAGCTTCTTACATTGTCTGTTATGTTGTTTGCTATGAAGTTTATCACATCTTCGGGTGCTTCTATACCTTCATTTTTGAACTTTGCCTCTACTATCTTAAGCCTCGTTTCTAGGTCTGGTTTATCTATGTAAACTATTAGTCCACTCTCGAATCTACTCTTCATTCTGTCACTGAATTCTTCTAATTCCTTTGGTGCCCTATCACTAGAGAAAACCATTTGTTTTCTGTCATGGAAAAGTTTATTAAATGTATGGAATAACTCCTCCATTACCTGCTTCATTGATGATTTAAAGAACTGTACATCGTCTATAAGGAGTACATCTGCCTCTCTGTACTTTAACCTGAACGAGTGTAGATTTTTTTCATTCATTGCCTTAAAGAAATCGTTTATGAACTGCTCACTGGTTACATACATTACTTTTTTCAGCTTATTTTTTGATAGTACTTCATGGGCTATAGCGTGTAGTAAATGGGTTTTACCTAAACCAACACCACCGTATATGAAAAGTGGATTGTACATGCCTCCAGGTATCCTAGCTACATTGAGAGCTGCATGGTAAGCAAATTCGTTACTAGGGCCAACAACAAAATTACTGAACGTGTACTTTGGATTTAGATTTCCATGATTTTTATTTTCGCTATCAGATACCTTTATTTCTGGTTCTACTTCAAGTATTGATGTTGTTTTTCTGGTTTCATTCCTGCTAGGCTTTTTGCGAACTTTTTCTTTCTTTTCTTCTGGTTGATTTACGGAGTTGTTTTTGCTTAAGACAATTGAAACTTTCATGTCATAATATTCGTACAGTGCCTTTATCCTGTCTAAGTAGTTGTTTTCTATCCATGTTTTTGTGAATTCATCACTTACTAAAATTCTTACCTCATTGTTTGTAAAATCTAGCTTAACTTTGCTTAAAATGGCTTTGTCAAGACTGTTACCTAACGTCGCTATGTTGACAAACTCCTCCCATATCCCCAAAAGACTATTCATAATTTCCTCAAACCATCTCGACCACGATGAATATCTTGGCTAGAAAGGCGAAAATATTTATAAATTACAGGACTCTTTCTTTTCAAGAGCAAAACTAGTTAGATTTTTGAAAAAATAGTTTTTTATAGTGGTTTTGTTGAAATATTTATTTTAGGTATCAGATCGTAACTAAATGAAAAAAATTTTTCATAAACAACCTTTGCAGTATCTTTAAGTCGATCTTTTTTAATTAAAAGTTCTAAGCATTTTGGTTTTTGTTTATAGAATCTAATATTTTGTTAATTACTTTGTACATATAGTTTGTTGAGCCAAAGGATTTCGCTAATGTTACGGCCTCGTCTATTGACACTGCCGGGGGGATCTCCTTGAAGTATTTTAAAGATGTTATTCCTAAGATTATTAGTGCTTTGTCTATTGTCGAGATTGTTTCGGGGTTCTTTGTGAAGTGTTTGTTGATTATTTCGATTATTTCTTCCAGGTTTTGCTCTGCTTTCTCTATTATTTTTTTTGCAAAGGATTTTATAAACTCTTTATTTCTGTACTTAAGTTCGTCTTCAAATATTTCCTTGTCATCGGTCCATTCGAGTTTTAACACCTCTTCCAGAGGTTGGCCTTGAAGCAACTGGTATATCCCTTGAAGTGCTATCTCTCTGGCTATTGTCTTGTCATATTTGACTAGCAATTTATCTCTCATATACAAAATTATTAATGATTTGCTGTTTATCTTGTGAGATTTCTCAAGGATTTGGTAAGGTGAGGCTATTTTTCTTTTAAGAAGACACTATTAAGCATTGATTGAGTATTCTTTTCCTAATTCACTTTAAGCAATTGTTTATGTTTTAGTTACCAAACTTCATGTAAAAGATGCTTTGTATCGTAGATACTTTGTATCGGAGATACCTGTATCTGAGATACTCCGTATTGTAGTGCTTCGTGTTTGAGGTACTTCTTGTATCAACTTCTAGGGGTTTTGTGGGTTCTATATTCTTTGGCCCATAGAAGTGTTTTGGGGTGATAATGTTAAGTGCAAGGTTGTAGTTGGTGTGGTAATAATGTTTTAGAAGTGTAAGTAAGAAATTTATTAACAATGTTTACGGTCAACTGCTTGGTCTTTTATATTTTTATTATGACAATAAAAGAGTTGGAAAAGATAAATGATTTTGAGTGGGTGTATTCAAAGAGAGGGTTGATGAATTCGAATGTAAGGTTTTTCTGTAGCAAAGAGATATTAGAAAGTATGGATCAGGCAGTGCTTGACCAAGCTGTGAATGTTTCACATTTGCCTGGTATTGTAGGTGATGTTATAGTTTTACCTGATGCTCACTGGGGGTATGGTTTTCCTATAGGTTCAGTTGCTGCTTTTGATGAAGACGAAGGAGTTGTAACTGTAGGGGGTGTAGGATTTGATATTAATTGTGGTGTAAGGACTTTAAAGACAAATCTTGTTTATCATAAATTATCCCATAAGGATATAGAAAAGTTAGCTCAGAAGCTTTTTGAGAACGTACCGGCTGGGCTAGGTAAAGAAGGCAAAATAAAGCTTTCTAGGAAGGAACTCAACAAGGTAATGTTAGAAGGTGCTAGGTGGTGTCTTGAGAATGGCTTTGCGACTGAGGATGATATAGAATTTACTGAGGAGAGGGGTAGAGTGGGTGGTGCTGTGCCTGATTATGTTAGCGAGGAGGCAATAGAGAGAGAAGAGGGACAGATAGGTACTCTAGGTTCAGGTAATCATTATTTAGAGGTACAGGTTGTTGAGGAAATATACGATGGCGATATAGCTGAGATATACGGGCTATTTGAAGGGCAGATAGTTATGACAATTCACTGTGGTTCCAGAGGTTTCGGACATCAGATAAATACAGATTTCCTAAAGGTGTTCAGGACGGCAGTTGAGAAGTATAAGATACCAATAAAAGAAAAAGAATTGCTTTGTGCTCCGATAAGCTCTAAAGAAGGGCAGATGTACCTCGGAGCAATTAGATGTGCTATAAACTACGCATTTGCAAATAGGCAGGTGATAACACACTTAGTGAGAGAAACTGTGAAGAAGATTTTCAGGAATGTCGAGGTGTCGCTGCTTTATGATGTTGCTCACAACACAGTGAAAGAAGAGGTACATGTGGTTGACAGTAAAAAGGTAAAGGTTTTTGTACATAGGAAGGGGAGTACTAGAGGGTTTGGACCGGGTAGAGAAGGGATACCTAAAAAGTACTTGGAGGTTGGACAGCCCGTAATAGTTGGTGGTTCTATGGGTACGGCTTCATATATACTTGCAGGTACTGACTTGGCTATGGAGAGAACTTTTGGTTCAACTATCCATGGTGCAGGTAGAACATTATCACGAAATCAGGCAAAAAAGAACTTCCCTTATGAGAAAGTTGTTAAGCAGCTGGAGATGAAAGGAATAAAGCTTATGTCGGCATCGAAAAAGGGAGTAGCAGAGGAGGCACCGCAAGCATACAAGGACATAGATGAAGTTGTTAAATCGATAACTGAATTGGGGATATCAACGAAGGTTGCAAAGCTTAGACCTATAATAAGCATAAAAGGTTAGTTTTTCTAACTTCAGTTGGCATTATTTGGATCCAAGTGCTAATTAACTACGTGCTTATTTTAACAATCATTTACCTTAGTGCTCTAATTAAGAGCGTAGGCAGAGCTTATATTTTCTCTCGTATTAGCTTAAGAATAGTATAACAAAGCACCTTAAGCACGAATTCCTTAGGCATCTTGAGTAATCAAAAAAGTAGACAGTAATTACCTTGAGGCAAATATTTGCTTCTGAAGCAATTTCTTCCTATTCGAAGCTGAGAGCGTTGAAGTCTACAAATTCGTCGAACATTTTATAAAGTTCATAAATCAGCGATAGTCTATTGTTTCTGGTTTTTTCGTCTTTATCCATTACGAAAACTTTTTCGAAGAACGCGTGTACAGGGTCTTTGAATGAAAGAAATTCGGTTAGCACGCCTTCGTAATCTTTTAATTCGATTTTGTTAAGTATTAGGTTTTTCTTTGAATCTATGAAATTTTTTAAATTTAGTTCTTCGCGAGACATGATTTTAGTGTCAATCTCTGTAGGAGATGTGAAATTAGCATCGTTTAGGATATTCCTTATCCTCTTGAAGAGGATTGCTACGTCGATGAACTCATTCCTTTTTCTAAAGGTGTTTATAGCTTTAACTCTTTTGTATGCGTCTAAAGGATTTGTTGTTTTCCTTATGGTTGATTCCACTTCATCGGTTTCGAATCCCATGTCTTTTAAGTAAGTTTTCAATCTACCGACAACGAAACTTTCTATATCGTTGTATATTTCTTCATAGGACTTTTTGAGAAGGTTTGAGTATATGTCCTTGGAGTGTTCGAATATTTTCATAATGTCCAAGTCGAGAGAGTATTTTATTGATATTCTAGCGATACCGTTGACTTGTCTTCTTAGAGCGTAGGGATCGCTTGAGCCAGATACTCTTTTCCCTGCCGAGTACAGAGCAAACAAGTTATCGAGTTTGTCAACAATTGAAACTATGGAAGCGCCCAATGTTGATGGTAGTTCATCATCTTGAGAAACTGGTTTGTAGTGTTCTCTTATGTAGTTTGCAACTTCTTCATTTTCACCAAAGTGTTTGGCATAGTAATATCCCATTATTCCCTGAAGTTCGGGGAACTCATAGACCACACCAGTTGTCAAGTCAAATTTTGATAAGTATGAGGCTCTGATGATGTTTTCCTTGCCTTTTTCTACTTTAAGAGTATCGCATACGATTCTTGCTAATTCTTTCATTCTATTCACTTTATCGAACATTGTGCCAATACCTGCGAAGAAGATGAGTTCCTTTGTTTTGTTAACGAAGTAGTCTATTGATTTTTTTAAGTCTTCTTCAAACAAAAATTTACCATCGTTCAATCTAGCGGAAATGACTTTTTGGTTGCCTCTTACTATTTTTTCGTTTGGTATTGTGTTGGCGACTATTACGAACTGGTTGATTAGGTTTCCATCTTTCTTTAGGGGGATGAACTTTTGGTGATCGATCATTTCGGAGATTATGATCTCGTGTGGTACAGAGAGAAAGTCAGGGTTGAAGCTACCAATGCAACATTGTGGGTATTCCGTTAAGTTGATGAGTTCCTCAAGAAGGGAATCTGTAAGTATAGGTTCAGCACCCAATGATTTAGAAATTTCTCTAACTTGTTCTTCTATAATTTGTTTTCTCTTCTTAGGTGAGGGTATAACTTTGCCTTTTTCTTCCAGAAGTTTTTCGTATTCGTTTGGAGTTGATATTGTAACATCTTCGCCAATGAATCTGTGCCCTCTTGAAATGTTGGAGGATCTCACTTTAGCTATTTCTATATCAAGTATTTCTTCGCCTAAGATACACACAATCCATCTTATGGGTCTTACAAATGAATATCCAATATCTGACCATTTCATGGTTTTTGGGAATTTCATGCTTGCTATTATGTCGGGGATGCCTTCCTTGAGTATTTCTTTTGTGCTTCTTCCCTTTTCAGTACCTTCGTAATAAATGAATTCTTTTTCTCCTTCTTTTATAACTTTTATATCGTTTAATGATGCGCCTACAGATTTAAGAAATCCCTCTAAGGCTTTAGTGGGGTTACCGTTATTATCAAAGGCTAATGCCTTTGCTGGGCCTTTCTTGGTTACCTTTCTATCTTTCTGTTTTTCATCGAGTGCTTTAACTAGTACAGTGAGTCTCCTGGGGGTTGAGAACGAAGTTATGCTCTCGTAGCTGAGGTTATTGTTCTTGAAGAAGCTTATGAAAAGATTTTTGAAGTCTTCTTCGGCTTTTGTTAGGTAATGGTGTGGTATTTCCTCTGTTCCTAGTTCGAAAAGGAAGTCAACAGGCATACAACCTCCAGTTGAGTAATTTTATAGAAATCACCTTTTCCTTAACAATTACACTCATATGCTCAATCTGATAGTTTGTATTTTAATCATACCATTACGATTAAAACTCAGTTTTGTGAAGGAATTTGTGAATTGATTCTGAAGGGAATTTTGATTGCTTCTTTAGGTGAGATAGACTTTATATTCACTTCTAGCTTGGTTGTAATTTCTCATAAAAAGAGGGGGTAGTATTTCTTTCTAGGCTTTTTGAGTTTTGAGTAATCTCTTAGAACTATTGATAATGCGTTTTTAGGTTATAAATAATTCTTTTATGAAAACTAGGATTTTTGAGGTTGTGGGTATATTCTCGATGTTATTTGCTCTTTTCTTGATAGGGTTGACTGTTTATAAAAGTATTTTTTTCATGAATAAATATTTTCCTGGTTTTTTCATTTACTATAACAAAGTGATAAATTCATATGATGCACCTGAGAATTGGAATGTAAAGGTAAAGAAAATACCGTACGATGCTGTCTTGAAAAAGATAAATGATAGGTATATTGATAATGTGCAAGATTTTTGGGAGGTTGTTGAGAGAAATAAGGATAGGCAGAAAGAACTTGTTGTTGAATACATTTCTAATGGTGAAAGGTATGTTTCGTTTTTTATTTCTCAGAAATTTACATTTGATGACTATGTAAGGTTTATTCTTTCGTGGCAGTTTTCAGGATTGCTGTTTGTTCTGCTTGGTACTGTTATACTATTTGGGAACAAGGGTAGAAAAGGTTTGCTTTGGTTTCTAGCAGCCACAATTTTAGGCTTTAATTTCATTACTACGCCTATGTCTTCTTTCCTTTCAGAAAACATATTTGTGATTTTAATTGAAAGGTTGTCGTTTGCTATTTTCCCGGCGCTCGTAGTAGTGCTTTTTCTAGAGTTCCCACTTAGGAAATTTTCTAGGGCTATGAGGTCTTTTATTGTCCCTCTAGCTTTTTCTATTAGTGTTTCATTTCTTGTTGTGTCAATTTTGGCATTGTTCACAGAAGAAGCTGCAACAATCCAGATGTTTTATTATATTTATCCAGGGATTGCTGGGCTTTTCGGGGTTTTTGCTAGTATATATGACTATGTACGTGCTTTAAGAAGGAAAAATCAAGTTTTGATATCAAGTTATATTTTTCCGTCTGCACTAGCTTCATCAACTTTTTTGTTAATACCATCTGTTATAGCTGTGCTTATAAACTTTTTTGATATTCCTTCGTATTACATACCTTCTATCATAGCTGGTTATCCGGTAATTATAGCAGCATTCACGCTAAGAAAATCTTTCAACTTCCTTAGGTTAGTTGTGAAGGATTTAGCTTTGATTATCAGTATTTCTGGAGTTTTCAGTGTGATCTTTTGGTTGTTATTTGTTAACCTTAATTCTTTAGCTATTTTCCCTAGATTCTTGATTCTCACAACTTCAATAACGGTTCTAAGTGTGGTTATTTACTCGACCCTTAGAAATGTTTTTGTTGCTAGGAGTAGTGCTGTTTATGATTTGACGTACTCGGTTATTGAGGATGTTATCCTTTACCTTAGGGATTTAAACGATGTTCCTTCATTCCGCTCCTTTGTTAATAGTAAACTTGCTGGAATTTTGAAGGTTTCTTTTGCCAAATTTATTCCTCATAATTTCATGGAAAAAGTGGATAAGAGAAAGTTATACTATTTTTCAGGTCACTTTATTCATGCAAAGGATATAGGTAATCTTAGTTTTATTTCTAGTGAGGTAAAAAGAGAATTTTTACCAGTTGACTATGTAGGTGTTTTGAAAGTTAAAGGAAAGTTCTTCGGGTGCATATTGATAGGGAAAAGGGTATTAGGTGAGCCATTTTCTAGTAAGGAATTAGAATTGCTGGATACTCTTATGAAGCTTATGAGTTACTATTTCTATATAATCGTTTTGTCTACGACAAGTGATTTTGTATTTGAGGAGTTAAAGGGGCTTTATATACCGTATCTTGATAAGCTCTTTGCAGAAATATTTATGAAAGAAGAGTTTTTGTCGAATGGTATTTCTTCTGTGAGATGTTATCTTTGTGAGAGGCATGAAGGGTATAGGCCTTTGTTCTACAAGTTGAAGGAGTTTAATGGGGACATATATTTCTGCTTGCTCTGGATCCCTTCGAAAGATGTGATGTCGTATATACTTATGTCAGTACTCAAAGGAGTGGTAGATTACTACTTTAGCCGGGGCTTGAGGGGGGTTAACATAAATAGGCTACCTAGAGAAATAAGGAATGTTATGGCATCGATTACCAGAGGTATAGATATAGATCTCAATATAACAACTGGCTTTGTGAGAGGGGATTCTATGATTATGAATGTTGTGAATGATGGTAAGACTTCTATATTTCTACGGACAAACAAGGGGTCTGTAGTGCCAATGCCCAAACAGAAAAGATTATTTGAGTTTAACAAGGTGAAGGGGGGAGATACTTTTTTCTTTGTTACATCTGAGGATATATTGCTACAGTTCGAAGAGATGCAAAATATGGAAGTGAAAAGGTTTAATTTCGAAAAGTTTGTGAGAAGCCAAAAAGATGTATCGATACTTGAGGTTAGCTTTCACGATTCACCTCAGTAATGAATCTCTTTATTCCATCGAAATCGCCAACTACAACGATGTTCATCCCAGGTTTTAGTACTGTTAGAGGGGTAATGTTTGTCCTAGAATTTAATACTTTTATAGAACCATTATCAAGTGTTACTATTACTTTATCGTATGCTACAACTATATTTAATCCAAAGTTTTCTCTCAGCTTTGCCTCTTTTATCGTTAAGTTTGAGTACTTTGAATTGGGGGGTATTGAAATCTGAGCTATGAACAAATCTTCGAAAAATGGACTGATGTTTTTAACAACATCTTTGCTAAATGTTATTTCTGTTATTACCTTTGGGATTATCTCTATGGCTAAGACGATGGTCCTTATTCCTAGAGTATTGAAGATGTTCTTATATCTCGAGGTGGTAAGGATAACTAATGTGTCTATCTCTTCTTTTTTGATTATTGAAACTATTGAAATTGCTTCTGCTATATCCTCTTCGGGTATTGATATTATGACCTTTTCAAATGATGAGATCTCTCTGTTTTCTAGGAAATCTTCATCTATAACTCTATAACTTTTGATTTTTTCGAAGTTACTTGCTGGGGGAAGCTTTATATCTTGTCGTGAGATTACATATACATCTAATCCTGCTTCAATTGCTTTATATACAAACTTCTCTACAAATTCACCTTCTCCTATTACCAGAACTTTCATGTAAGTATTATGATAGAGTAGCTTTAATTGTGTAAAATCTTAGGGATTTGTTTACATTGTTGTTAAAGGGAAGTGGTAGCCTTCCCTAGATTTTATTTTTTCTACTGATTTTCACTAGACTTCATTTCCTGTAGAAGTTCATTATACATGCTTTGTAGCCTCTTTCTTTCCCTTAGGAGTAGTTCGAAGAAGTCGCTCATTCTAGCTTGCTCTATGTTTTTCCTTCTTATAGTTTCTTTGGCGAGAATCTGCCATACGTTTTCATCATCTATGTCGTCAACAGGTTCTATAAGGAAAGGTGAGTATTCGATCTCTATACTTTGGATATATGTTATGAAATCGCCACCTGGTGCTTGTGGTGGCTTGTAGATGACTATAGAATCTAGTCTGTAGAAAGGTATTGGCTTTGGATATAGGGGGTCTCTTTTTAGGATTTTTAGCCTTTCATTATCAACGAAGTTAGGGTTATACCATACCAGTGTTTTCCATCCCTGGAAAAAGAGATCTCCAAAGAAGTATTCGTGAACATTGAAATCTCTATCCATTAACCTTATGGCTATCTGATATGGGTAATTTCTACCGGCTATTCTGATAGAGAGAGATTTTATTTCGTTGACATTTACAGCTACACCATTCCCTACGTTTATAAACTTGCCTTTTTCATCGTAAACGGGTATTGGGAAATTGGGTTTTATTATTGCGTATGAAGGGAAGTTTCCTTTAGGAAATCTTGCTCTTATGCCAAGCACGTATCCATAGTTAGCACTTTCAACTTTTTTGGTATAACTATTGATCATGTTATCTATAGACATGTTTTTAGCTGAACTAGCCAGATCTACTTTCCAGTTCTCTAAAAAGTATTCTTTTGCGCTTACGTATACTTTATAGACACCTTGCTCGTTTGTGTCATATGTTTCTTTAGGTTCTGGCATGTATCTAAGGAAATTGTCGTCCGACTTAGAAAAGTCTATCAATACCTCTTTGACTATAGCATTCAAGTTATGAGTTGCCATAACCGAGAGTATTAGTAGAAGACAAGAGAATAACAGTGCTTTTTTCATACGTCCACCCCTCTAAGTTTTTATCGGAATTAAATTGTTTAGTATTAGTTTTGTGATTGGTGTTTAGTCGAGTTTTGCTTGTAACGTGTTGTGCAACGGCAAGTAGTGCTGTCTGTTCTTAAGTAATGGAATTTGGCTAGTTAACTGAAACTATGTGTTGGATATGAATTTTGACCTTTTTAACCTTTTATGGAATCGCCTATTTTTATTTTCATGTTGCACACGCTACAAATGTCGTTTGCCGAAGGTTCACCGCAAATTTTACAGCTTTTTAGCATCACTTTTTGATTTTTGTCTTCTATTAACGGATAAGCTCTTTTAAGGAATGAATTGTAGAACTGTAGTTTTATTCCTGGTGACTTTTCTTCGAGTGCACTTATAAATTTTTTTGTTTCTATGGTTGAAGCTCCTTCGGCAAATGGACATTCGTACTCTATGTACTCAATTCCCCTAAAGAATGAGTATAGTGCCACTTCTTTTTCGCTTAGCCTACACAGAGGCTTAACTTTCCTGACAAATCCGTCTTCTTCTTCTAGAACTGGGTATTGCCTGCTCAGATAGTTAATGTCCCAAGTAAGAACATTTTTGAACAACACAGCTACCTCGTCATCTAAGTTGTGACCTGTGGCTAGAACGTTGTATCCTAGTTCTTTTGCCTTTTTATTCATGTAGTATCTTTTTACTGTACCGCATACGGAACACGTTGGCTTGTTGAATCTTTCTTTTAGTTTCGGGATTGGCAATAACTCATCTTTGAGAAAAGTTATGTGTAAAGTGCGGTTAATCTCTTTTGCAAACTTTATTGCTAACTCTTTGGAGTCCTCAGAATATTCATCTATTCCTAGGTTTATATAGAAGCCATCAGCTTCGTATCCTAGCTTGACTAGGATATCCCAAAGAGCGAGGCTGTCTTTCCCGCCAGAAACAGCAACGAGAACCTTATCGCTCTTTTTTATCATCCTGAATTCTTTGATTGTTTCTTCAACTCTTTTGACCACCCAATCGATGTAATGTTCCTTACATATAGGTAGCCTATGGGCTGGAAGGTATATATCTGCTTCTTTTTTAGAACCTTTCGTCTTGCAAATGAGGCAAAGTGAACCTCTTTTTAAAACATTCATATTAACCACCGGATATAGCACTAACGACTTTGATTTTGCTGTTGGGTTTTAGATTTTCGTCCTCAGGAACAACTTTCCCGTCTACGATCACAAATGCGTATTCGGGTGATAGATCAAAATGTTTTAGAACATCTTTGGCTTTTACAATGTCAGATGGGAAATCAATAACATGCTCTTTGCTTCTAAAAAGAATTTTTAGCTCCATAAGTCGGAAATAAAAAAATTTGCGGGGGTTGGATTTGAACCAACGACCTCTGGGTTATGAGCCCAGCGAGCTACCGGACTGCTCTACCCCGCGTTAGTATTATAATAATACTAAAAGTTTCTCCAATTTTCAAGTTTTTGAAATTGTTGAGATGTTCAGTGTTATAACATCAAAGAGAGTGATGGCTTAATAGTACTTTGTTTTTAGTACTTCAAAAAGTTGTGAGGTGCTGTTAATTTTTTATTACCGAGGTTGAGGAATACAAGAATTTGATCATTTTGAACAAACCGGAAGTTTACTGGAATTTGACCCTTTGAACTTGAATAAATTGGTATTCTTGTTTATAATTACTAAAACTGAGGTAATATATGAGGGAAGGTGAAAAGGAGAAGGAGAGGCAGAGAGAGGAGATAATAAAGTGTTCGTTTTGTGGTAAAACAATAGAAGATGGGATAAGGGTAATAAAAGGTAAGGAAGCGAATATATGTGAGGACTGTGTAAAGGTTTGTAATTATATAATTGAGACGGAGAAGAAGGCAGTAACTCCCACGAAAGTAATAAAGAAGCTTCTAAAACCTATCGAAATAAAGAAGATATTAGATCAATATGTAATTGGTCAGGAATTGCCGAAGAAAATACTTTCAGTGGCGGTATATAATCATTACAAGAGGCTTATAGCAAATGAGATAGGCTTCAATGGTGATGTGGAATTAGAGAAGAGTAATATTATGATGATAGGTCCTACGGGTAGTGGTAAGACCTATATGGCTAGGATATTGGCTAAGATACTGGACGTTCCTTTTGCAATTGCTGATGCTACGACGTTGACAGAAGCTGGATACGTGGGAGATGATGTAGAAAATGTTTTGCTTAGACTTATACTAAATGCTGGTGATGGTAATATAACGCAGGAAGCTATAGAGAAAGCTCAAATGGGAATAGTGTATATCGATGAGATTGATAAGATTTCGAGGAAGAGTGAAAGCCCTTCGATAACAAGAGATGTTTCGGGTGAGGGTGTCCAGCAGGCTCTTTTAAAACTTATGGAAGGAACAATTGCTTCAGTACCGCCACAAGGTGGTAGGAAACATCCGAACCAACAGGTTATTTATATCGATACAACGAATATACTTTTCATAGTGGGTGGAGCTTTTGTGGGCCTTGAGGATATAATAAGGAAAAGATTAGGTAAGAACAAGATAGGTTTTGTTGGTGAAGGAAAAGCAAAGGGTTATGAGAATGAGAATATACTTAAGTATGTTACTCCAGAAGATTTAGTTAGATACGGTATGATACCCGAGTTCATAGGTAGAACTCCTATAATAGCAGTCTTCGATGAGCTTACAGAAGAAGAGATGAAGAGGATATTAACGGAGCCGAAAAATGCCTTGATAAAGCAATATCAGAAGCTTTTTGATTATGAAGGAGTTGATTTAATATTTGAGGATGAAGCTATAGATGAAATAGTTAAGTTGGCAAAAGAGAGAAAAACAGGTGCAAGAGGATTGAGAGCAATACTTGAAGATGTGATGCTAAATGTAATGTTCGAGTTGCCATCGATGGAAGGGGTTAAAAGTTGTATAATAACGAGGGATGCTGTCAGAAAGACGGGGAATCCTATCTTTACTTACGCTTCTGAAACTGAAAAGAAAACTAAGAAGCAAACCGCCTAAAAACTTTTTACGACCATAACCTTTGATATACTTTTGATGTCTATAGCGGGTTTTATTATAACTTCTTGGAACCTGCTAAACTCTTTCTTCTTTGTTGAAAGTACTACTCCTACTAAGATCCCAGGGGGAGTTAAAGTACTTCTGGAGAAAGTGAAGACTCTTTCTGTACCGACAGCTACTCCTACGCTAGAGGAAATATACCTTACAATACATGTACCATTCAGTTTCCCTTCTCCGGAGAGTAGCCCTACTTCTCCAGAAATTTCCAAGACAACTCCTATGTTTATTGTAGGCGATAAGATTGTTTCTACAACACTCGTCGATAGGTAGACTTCTCTGACTATTCCTATTAGCCCAATGTTACCACCGAAGTAAGCAAGTACCGGCATGTTTTTGGTTATGCCGTTGGCAATACCTTTGTCGATGATTATTGATTCCGAGGCTACTTCGAAATCTGGTGAAATTATGTTGGCTATTTCAATGGTATAGTTGTACTGTGTTGAGATGCCTAGTAGATTTTTTAGTTCTCTGTTTTGAATTTCCAGGGATTCGGAAAGAGCAGCCTTCTTTGATAGTATTTCTACCTCTTCTTCAAGTTTTACAATTTTTTGATAGGTGGAGGTAAAGTTTTGCCAATTTTTTTGCAGTGAGCTTATAGCTTGCGATGATGCAGATAAAGCTAGGTTAATAGGGTACAACAGAATGTTACCCAGAAACTTTATGGACATCGTAACGTAAGATGTTATGGAAGAGAAGAGTAATAGCAGTATGGAAGCAGATAAAACTATCAAATACATTAATGTTGAACTTATTGGTTTCTTTGCTGAAAACTTTTCCATGTTAAGATATCAATCCTAACTTATTGTTTCTGACAAAGTCTAGGTAGTTACCTGCACCTATGACAACACAAGCCATTGGGTTATCGGCGATGAATACTGGTATTTTTGTGTGGTATTGGAAAAATTTATCGATATTCCTGAGTAATGCACCTCCACCAGTCAAAACTATTCCTCTATCCACGAGATCAGCTGCTAGTTCTGGCGGTGTTTGATCAAGAACTTGCTTTACAGCGTCTAGAATCTCTTGTAGGGGGGCTTGGAGTGCTTCTCTTATTTCTGTGCTATCTATGGTTAATGTTTTCGGTAGCCCGGATATGCTATCTCTACCCTTGACCTCCATTTTAAGCACTTCCTGAAGAGGAAATGCACTACCAACTCTTTTCTTTATTTCTTCGGCTGTTAGTTCACCGATTATCAAGTTGTGGTTTTTCTTTAGGTATTGAATTATGGCTTCATCAAATTTGTCACCACCTATCTTTATAGACTTTGATACGACTATTCCACCTAGAGAGATGACTGCTACCTCGGTTGTGCCACCCCCAATGTCTATGACCATGTGCCCTGCTGGTTCGTGTATAGGTAGGTTAGCACCTATTGCTGCTGCTAATGCCTGAGGTATAAGGTATATGTTTGCTGCCCCAGCCATTTCTGCAGCTTCTTTCACGGCTCTTCTTTCAACATCTGTCACACCCGAAGGTATTGCTATAACTACGGTAGGTTTCGTTAATTTCTTGTCTTGTACTTTGAGTAAAAAGTGCTTGATCATTTTACCAACAGCGTCAAAATCAGCAATTACTCCTTCTTTCATTGGCCTTACGGCAATTATGCTTCCGGGTGTCTTTTCTAGCATTCTTTTGGCTTCGTAACCTACGGCTATGACCTTACCTGTGGTTGTCTGAATAGCAACAACCGAAGGTTCCGATAGAACTATTCCTTTACCTTTTATGTATATTAACGTGTTAGCGGTGCCAAGATCAATTCCTATCTCATTCCTAAAAGCATCAAGAATTTTGTCAAATAATGCCATACATTCTCCTTAAGTGCTTTTCTTTATTATAAAAATCTATATAAAGGTATTACAAATTGCTAGGATTCGGTTAGAGATTTACGAATTATTCTTTTCTTTTATAGATGGTTTGTAGCCTAGAGAGTTTTTTAGCAATAGTTGCTTTGAATAGCCTCAAATTGGTTTCCTGAGGAGAGGCAATAGCTTCTCTGTACTGATTCAATCTGTTTAGACTTTAGTTATCTATGTTAATTATAATATTACGATGATAAAAAGAACTTCGAAAATAATTTTTCTTTTTTTGTTTTTCTTTCTGTTTCTCTTGCCTATTTTGTTTTCTGCTCAGGAAACTAGTAAAGAAAAAATGACTGTTGGTGGAGATGTTGGGTACTTCAGGAAGAATTACACAAGGTTCGAAGGGAACGCCTACGTAGAAAAAGGAACTGTCAAAATGACGGCTAATATCATAGAGTACTTTGAGACGAATAATTTAGCTATTTGTAGAGGTAATGTGGTGTTAAATGAGAGTAGAAATGGGTTAAGGGTTTATGGTGGGTATAGTGAATACTTTGGTGATTCTAATATCATAAAATTTTATGAGAGTCCCAGTCTTACCCTGACAAACAAGAATATCTTTCTGAGTGGTGATACTATTATTTTGGATCAGAAAAATGAACTTATAGCTTCAGAAGGTAATGCTATTCTGAGCAATGAATCTTTTATTGGTAGTTCCCATAAAATTGAGGTTCTTAGTAAAGAAAACAGGATTATATTTATTTCTAATGCTAACATTGTTTCATCAAACATTAATGTTAAAAGCAGCCTAGGAATAGTGTATTTTGCAACAAATAAGCAAACCAAAGAAACATCGATTAAAAAGTACATTGGTGTGGGTGAAGTTGAAATTTTTGATGGTAGTTCTTTTCTTAAATCAAGGAATATAGTCATCAACTTTTTCCCAAATGGAGAAATAAAGGATTACGTTGCTACTGGTAATGTATTGATATCGAATAGTAATACTCTAATTTCTTCTGAGTACTTTAGGTCGGTTTTTACAAACAAGAACAAAGATATTTACCATATTGGGCTAACGAATGTTGTATTTAGAGATTTAAGGAGTGGAGATATTATAAAGGGTGAGTACCTTTTTTCTGATAAGGTAAATAATTACGAGGTTGTATCGATAGATGCTGAATATGTTTCTAAGGAAAAGGGGGTAACTGTTAAAGCTGAGATCATTGAGAGATTAATCAATGATAAATTAGTTTATATGAGTAAGAATGTTGTTATAGAGACCGAAAGTGTAAAGATAGTTGGTGAGATAGCGAGGTACGATGAACTTTCAAAGTACATGTATGTTGTTGGAGACCCGAGAGTGTTAAGCAAGGACGAAATGGGTATCTCGGCGAATTGTATAGTTTTGGATGTAGATAAGAACAGAGTAGAGATTCTCGGCGGTAGCTATGGATATGTTAAACCAGGGATGTAGAAATATAAAGCTGGTACTTAGCTACGACGGTCATGACTATGAGGGATGGCAAAGGCAGAAGAGAACGAAGAATACTATCCAGGAAATTTTAGAAAACGCTTTATCGGGTATACTGAGTGAGAAGATACACGTAATAGGTGCTGGTAGAACAGATTCAGGAGCACATGCTTTGAGACAAGTTGCTAACTTCAAAACTAGCAATTTTTCTATTCCTGCACACAAATTTAAAGCGATTCTTAACAATTCCTTACCTGAAGACATAAGAATTATTTCTTCGGAGGAAGTGCCTACTTCTTTTCACTCTAGGTTCTCGGCATATTACAGGAAATACATTTACTTATTGTATTCTCTTGATCAAAGAGTTTCTAATGTTGTATTACCTTTTGTCTCTAGGTATTCGATGATAAGTAAGGAGTACTATGATGTTATCTTGTTGAACAAAATAATAAAGAAATTTATTGGTTGGCATGATTTCGGTTTTATATCTTCAAAGAGGGATTATAAAACTACAACGAGGTTTGTTAAAACGGCGAGAGTGTTTAGGTACGGAAGTTTTATTGTTTTTTCTGTCAAAGCTAATGGTTTTTTGTACAACATGATGAGAGGGATAGTATCGTGTACGCTCGAGGCTTACAAACTAGGGAATATTGAGGTTATAGATGAGTTTTTGAGTGGAAACGTAAAAAACAAGCCTACTTTGGTTCCTCCGAATGGTTTATTCCTACATAGAGTGTATTACTAAAATGGCTCTCCCTTGCTTATGTCTTTCTTGGCTACTTTGTCAGTTATTTCGTTGTAGTTTCTGAAGTTGGATTTTCTGAATATTGCGGGTCTTTTTGCTTCTATATCTTCTTTGGATATTATTGCCCCTTTTTTTATGTCTCTTCTTGCTACGAAACTTCTTTTGGATAGTGTTAGTGTTAATTTATCTGGGAAACTCTTTTTTGGAGTTTTTAGAGAGGTTTCCACCTCTCTTATCATATTTACCATTTGTGCAAACTTTTCAGAATTTATCGATACTAGATTGTCTGGGGAATCATCGTTTTCGTCAAGTGTTAAATGTTTCTCAATGACTCTTGCACCTAATGCTACAAAAGCGACTGGCAATGAAAGAGTTTTCGTATGATCGGAAAATCCTACATACTTGTACCTTTTTAGAAATTTTTTGAATTCGTTCAGACTAAAATCTTCTGGTTTTGATGGGTATCTTGAGACACAGTACATCAATATAAGAGGATAATTACCAAAGAATCTTTTGCAATTGTCAATCTCAGTTGTCCTACTAAAACCTGTTGATATTATTACTGGCTTTTTTGTTTTTTTTATCTCAGCGATCAGTGGTACGTAATTTATGTCTGAACTAGCTACCTTGAAAATCTTAACGTTCATTCTAATCAGAAAGTTAAAACTTTCCAGATCCAAAGGGGTAGCAAAAGGTAGGATGTCTATGCTTTCAGCGAACTTGAAAGCTTCTTCGTAAGCTTTGAACGGTAAATACAGTTTTTTGAATAATTCGTCAGGGTATGATGATAGATATTGACTAGGAATATACTTTCTGTCGATGTAAAATCCTTCTTCTGAAAATATTTGGAATTTTACTGCGTCGGCACCACTCTTCTTTGCTGCCTCTATCAGTTTTATTAATTTATCAAGACTACCTCCATGGTTTATTCCAACTTCTGCTACAATGAATACTCTTTCCAGGGTTCTGGAAAATATAGAGTCAATATCAAACATACGATTATTTCTAAATGAAGTATTCGGATTTTTTAAAGTTTCTTTTTCGTGCATTAAGTACTGATAGCGTGCTGCACTAAGTATTGGTTATTTACACATTCTCGAGGGTGAGAGAGGCTTTGCTTCTTTTCGTGAAATAGTGTAAATCTTCTAAATAAAAGCAATGTGCTAAGTGTCACTTTATTTATTCTTGGAAGTAAAGAAAACCTAAGTTTTTTGCTTCAGTAGCTAATGCGTGGCTTGTGGTGGTGACATTTTTAATTAGCTGCTTGAAACACTTTTAAGCTATGTGAAGATAATTCCTTATCTAGGAATGTGAAGTTAGATCTTCCCAAATAAATATTATTTGCTAGAGCACTAGGAATAGAACACTTAGTGAGATCATAATTATTCCCGTTATTAAGTCTTCATTGTGCTCTAGTTTGTCTAGTTTAAGTTTTTCTATAACCATACTGCTTAAGTTTACAAGTAAAACAGTAACCAATATTGTTGTCACTAGATACGTTAGTGATAATAAAACTATTCCATAGATACCTATTTTAGCTGCTTGGAAGTAAAAAACCTCTATTTCGGTACAGGGTGAAAAGAAAAGAGCCAGGCTCAAAGCTATGATAGGCGATATTTTTTTTATCTGGTTGCTTTGTTGATTTATCTCTAGATGTTTGTGATGATGGTGATGATGATGATGATGATGATGGTGATTACCATGCTCGTGTTCATGTATATGCCAAGCCTCACTATCGTTATTGTGGATGTTAGGGCTATAACCGTAGAAATGTTTTTTCTTATTGATCAAAAATACTATTATGACGGAAATTATTGAAATTATTGATATTCCTGTTAATGTTAAGCCTATAACTTTGTCGTTTGATTCAATTAAGTAGTAAAGTGAAGTTATCATTATCCCGACTATGAGTAATATTACCATTATTATGCTGACTCTGTGACTGTGTAGTAGTTGGAGTTCTTTATCATGGTAATAGTAATGTTTCGATGCATTAAATATATGGATTGATACATAAATTATACCCATGATTATGAATATCCCTACTGCTAAAAGCTTCGAAACTATTTCATACTTTTGCCACAGAGCTATTCCAACTATTCCTATTAGTGTGCCTATAATTATCGTGCTAAGTGAATGGAAAAATGCTGTAATCACTGCTACTAGGTTGGTAAACCCTTTGTTCCATTCGTTTGCTTTGGC
Source organism: uncultured Brevinematales bacterium (assembly GCA_964475465.1). Classification (GTDB taxonomy): domain Bacteria; phylum Spirochaetota; class Brevinematia; order DTOW01; family DTOW01; genus JAPYWX01. The sequence goes on along the minus strand of CAYYXA010000002.1, from coordinate 448 downwards.
AAGTGCTGAAATAGGTACCCAGTGATTAGGAATAGCTGCATGAATGAGACTTAATATGAATCCACCAAATAATATATAGAATACATCTATCGGCATAAATCGAAGATTTTAAGCAACTCTGGAAAAAGTTATCAAATTAAATATTATTAATGTTGTATTATTTTGTTTCAGAGAGGCTACGCCTCTCTGGTAGAGTTTTAAACTACACTTATCTCTTTTACTTTGTATCCATAATATTCTATCTTCTTTACTATTTCGTTCTTTATGTCTTCTTGGGATTCTAGCTCAACTTTGCCAGGCTTTATATTTAAGATCTTTGCTGATGGTATTTCAGATAGAGCAAATTTTACTGTTGATATGCACCCTGCCCAATGCATACCTTCTATATCAACTTTGTGCCCCATAAAACCCCCCTGCTGTAGAAAATTTATTCTACATTGGTATGACA
>CAYYXA010000001.1:0-15652 GCA_964475465.1 uncultured Brevinematales bacterium | reverse complement strand
TTGTTGCTGGTTGCTTTTCTTTAAATCCCACATTTTTCAGATAAAACCCAATCAATTACAATTTAATTATACTTGTTTGAGATCCTAGTTGTCAAGAGTTTTTGCGAATGAAGGAATTTTTTGATTTGATCGTTCGGGATAGAAGGTGAGTTGCAGCGAACCTCCAATAGGTTTTTTTGAAGTGTCAAAAATTTTGCACTCTAGGCCTCTTCAGAAAAGGGAAAACGAACGATTTTTTTGAAAAGTAGGTTCGCTGCAAAATTGAGTTTGCCTCGTATTTTCCGTATCTCAAGCATCATCAGAGAGACCGCTTAAATAAAGGGATCTTAAGTATCGTAAAAACTAAACTAAAGTTCAATTTGAAAAAACAAATTTGATAAAATGTAAAATTAATAGCATGAGCAAAATAGTTCTAATAACTGGTGGAAGCATAGGAATAGGAAGAGCAACATGTATAGAACTCTCAAAATTAGGCTTTACCATCATATTCTCATACTACAAAGACGAAGAAGAAGCAAAACTAACAGCCGAAAAGTGCCAACTAGCAGGAGCAAAAGAAGTATTTTATCATTACCTTGACCTAACAAACGACGACTCTATCAAAAAATTTGCAGCAGATGTTGTAGGTAAATACGGTAAAATCGACGTACTCGTAAACAATGCCGGAGTCATAGCTTGGAAACCTCTCAAAGAACAATCATTTGAAGAAATAACAATGCAGTTAAGAGTCAACCTTGAAGGACTCATAAAAATAACAAAAATACTCCTACCCTACGTCAAAGAAAAAATAATAAACATATCCAGCGGGGCCGGAAAAACAGCATTCGCCGACCTAACAACTTACTGTGCTACAAAGTTCGGCGTAAGAGGGTTCACTCAAGCACTAGCTAAAGAAATATCAAACCCTGTATGCATAGTTGTTAATCCTGACATGACCCAAACACGAATGACAGATTTTAGAGGAAGACCACCAGAGGATGTAGCCGAGGTAATAAGAGACGTAATAACAGACAAAATAAAAGTATACCCCGGCGAAGATATAGACGTGTGGAAATATAAATAAACCTACTTATATTTGTGCTCTATTATCTTACCTTCAACAATGTAAACAACATCCTCCGCTATATTCGTCAAAAGATCCCCTATTCTCTCCAAATCTTTAAAAACAAGCAATTTCAATATTATCTCCTCAATGTTAGAAGAGGTTCCTATTACCTTCCTAACTCCTATATCCCTGTAATTATCAATTTCCTTATCCATGTTTATAACTTCCCTAGCAATATTCGAATCTCGATCAATAAACGCCCTAATAGTTTTGTTAGTCATAACTGTAAGCAAGTTAAATATCTTTGTCACCTCTTCGGGAATATCTACTTTCCCCAAGTCGATAGATTTCAAAACATTACTAGCAATGTTAACAGCATGGTCACCTATTCTCTCAAAGTCCTTGTTTATCTTCACGGCCATTATGGCAGTTCTTAGCATCTCAGCCTCTGGTTGGTAAAGAGCAATCACTCTTATCACTTTGTTCTCTATCTCTATCTCCAACTCATCAACCTTCTTATCAGCATCTATAACTTGTTGGCATAATTCCTTGTCAAAAGTCATAAGTGCAGTTATAGCTTTATGCAACATCTCGATACAAATCGAAGATTGGTTAATTATCTCATCCTTTATCTCTTTTATCTCCTTCTCAAGCTTTATCATAAAAACCCCCTAAAACTTCTAAAAATTAACCAAACCTACCAGTAATGTAATCTTCTGTTCTTTTATCAGAAGGAGAAGTAAATATCTTCTCCGTCTTGCCAAACTCTATAAGTTCACCCATAAGCAAAAATCCAGTATAATCAGAGATCCTTGAGGCTTGTTGCATATTGTGAGTAACTATAACAACAGTATAGTCCTTCGAAAGCTCAAATATAAGCTCTTCAATCTTCGCAGAAGATATAGGATCCAAGGCAGAAGTAGGCTCGTCCATCAAAAGAACCTCAGGCTCAACAGCCAAAGCCCTAGCAATACAAATTCTTTGTTGCTGCCCACCAGATAACGAAGTAGCAGGTTTATGAAGCCTATCCTTAACCTCATCCCAAATTCCAGCAGCTCTAAGAGATTTCTCTACAATCTCATCGAGAACACTCCTTTTCCTTATACCTCTCAACCTAGGCCCAAAAGCAACATTTTCGTAAATACTCATATAGAAAGGATTCGGTTTCTGGAAAACCATACCTATCCTACTTCTCAATTCAAAATCATCAATAGAGTTATCATCAAGTATATTCTTACCCTCAAAAATCACCTCACCCTCAACCTTAACACCATTAACAAACTTATACATCTTATTAAAAACCCTAAGAAGAGTAGTTTTTCCGCATCCTGACGGCCCTATCAAAGCAGTCACCGCATTCTTCTCTATCTCCAAGTTAATATTCTTAAGAACATGAACAGAATCGTAATAAAAGTTCAGATTCCTTACAACAATCACCTTATCTCTCTTCTTCTGCAAAACATTAGACATACAATCCCCTCCTTAACCTCCTCCTAACAATTATAGCCAAGACATTCAATAGAAAGGTTATAGCCAAAAGAACAAGCGTAGTAGCAAACTGTATGGGTAACGTAGCATCAACATCTACTGACTGTGTTGACATTATATAAATGTGATATCCCAACTCCATAAACTGGTCAGTCAACGATGAAGGCAAATAAGGCAAAAAGTAAGCAGCACCTGTAAATAGAACAGGTGCAACTTCACCAGTACTCCTTGAAACTCCCAATATCGTACCCGTAAGTATCCCCGTAAAAGCTCTAGGTAAAATAACCTTCAAAATCGTTTCCATCTTTGTAGCACCAAGTGCAAAAGATGCCTCCTTCAAACTCACAGGAACAGATTCTAACGCCTCTCTAACAGAAGCAACAACAACTGGTAACGTAACTAACCCCATCGTGAGCCCAGCCCATATCAAAGCAGGCTTACCCCAATTCAAATTACCTCCGTAAAAAGCTCTATCTATCATCCCACCAATATACACAACGAAAAAAGCTAAACCAAAAAGTCCTACAACTATCGTAGGAATACTAGCAAGAAGATTTATAGCACCGTTAACAAACTTATAAAAAGTAGAATCCTTTCTACCATACTCAACAAGATATATCGCTGTCACTATACCTAAAGGTATAGAGAAAACAGATGTAACAATAACCAACAAAACAGTGCCAATAATTGCTGGGAAAATACCCCCCTCAGTCATTCCTTCTTCAGGTGCCTTTGTCAAAAACTCCCAAGTAATTTCTTTATACCCCCCAATGAAAATAATACTAAGAATTACAAAAAAGAAACCTATTATCAAAATAACGGAAAAACCAAGTAAAAAGTACGTAGCTAAATCCCCAACTTTGTATCTAAACTTTATGGATCTCCAATAATCCATCAATCCCATATTAAGCCCCCAACTTAGATTTTATATACCTGTACACAAAGATAGAAATGAGATTAAAAATTAAAGTAGCCACTAGAAGAACAAAGCCTATGAAAAACAGAACAGCATAATGCTCATCACCAATCTGCACCTCCCCCATCTCAGAAGCTATAGTAGCCGATATAGTCCTAACAGGTAAAGTAAAATCAAACTCAGCTATAGGAGAATTTCCCGTAGCCATCAAAACTATCATAGTTTCACCAAAAGCTCTAGAAGCACCAAGTATAATAGAAGAGAACACGGCAGATAAAGAAGATGGAAGAACAATTTTCCAAGCAACATGATGCTTAGAAGCACCAAGAGCATAAGCTGATTCTATCAAATGCCTAGGTATAGCTCTCATAGCATCTTCTGATATGGTGAATATCAGAGGTATAATTGCTAAAGCTACACCAATACCACCTACAATGGCATTAAGCCTAAAATCCCAGCCAAAAACATCCTGCAAAAACGAGGCAGCAATCATAAGCATAAAGAATCCTATAACAACAGTTGGCAAACCAGCTATCAACTCTATTATTGGCTTTATAGTCTCCCTAAAAAAATCATTAGCATAAACAGAAACATAAAGAGCAGCAAAAACAGCTAAAGGAGAAGCTATCAAAGTAGCAACAATCATTATCTTAAGAGAACCAAATACCAAAGGTATTATACCATATTTCGGCTCAACCGAAACCGGCTGCCAAATATACGAAAACAAATTCTTCAGATTAGCATGAGAATTTATATACCCCTTGCTAATCAAAAGAAAAGCCTCTCTCAGAATAAAAAATATCACAAAAACAATCAACAATATAGACACAAAGGCTATAAAATAAACAAAACCCCTCCAAATCAAATCAAATAGCTTCCTTCTAAACTTCAAGCTACCCTCGAACTTAAAAGCTTTCTTTTCCATACCATCACCCAAACCAAATGGATGTTTAATTTTTAAACAAAATTGTAAAGATATTGTAAAGAAATCTTTAAGCTCTAAAAAAATCTGAAATCTTGAAAACTATATATCTCAACAAATCTATACCCCTCTTAATATTTTTCCTATACTTAACGCTAGGAATGAAGAACCAAAGAGCCAAAAGTCTACCCAAAAGCGTTATACCAAAAAGCACCTCATAAAGCTTAAAATCCTTATACAGAATAAAAACCTTAAACCCACTCAAAGATGCTGAAACAACACTAGCAAAAATAGTACCTATCATAATACCAAAGCCGGTTATAGCACTAATCACTGAGAAAAAGTTATCCTTATGCCTCGGGTGAATATCAGAAAACATTATGTAAACAAAAGCAGATTCATATCCTGCCGAAAATACACCAGAAATGAAAGGCTCAACAAAAGTCAAAATGAACCACAAATCCTTAGGCACAAGTAACCATAAAGACATGGTGAAACTCAAACCAGCAACAGACAAGCTAAGCACAGATTTAGCACCAAACTTATCAAGCAAAACTCCCCAAAAGTAACTTGATAAAGTCATGCTTATGGCATATATTGAAAATTGAATACTCAAAAATTCGGGACCAAGCCCAAAATTCTTCATTATCTGAACAGGTATAAAGGGAACACCTATAGACGAAACCATCTCAAAAAATAAGAAAAACAAAACTATACTCTTAGCTTTACCCCTACCAAGAACCTCAAATGATTCCTTCAAGAAACCAAAAAACGATATTTTTCTCGTTCTCGTCTTTACATCAAATTGTAGAAGATAAAGCCCACTACAAACAAAACCTACAACACCAACTAAAGAAAAAAGTATAAAGAAAGCAACATTTTCATTACCCTGAGCAGAAAAATACTTAATCAAAAACCCTCCCAACAAGAACCCTAAAAGCAGTGCAAAAGTAGTAACAGCTTTTCTAATACCCATATAGGTGCCCTTAGTCTCCTCAAAAACAAGTAAATCCATCCACCTCATCCATACTACCATGAGTATCCTGAAAAACAAAAAAGACACCAACGTTGAAACAACAAAAACCGCAACCGTAAAGCTAGATTTACCAAAGACAAGAACAGATACAGCAGGTAAAAACCAAATTCCACGGTATATTATCCCCGTAACGAAAGCTATCTTTTTTCTCTCTCCAACCCTAGCAAGGTAATACCCAGCAAACAACCCAAGAAAAGAAAAAATGAACTGAGAGTTCGGCAATATCGAAAACCAATAATCAGGAAGCCCTAAGAAAATTCCAAAAGCTTGCAAAAAGAAACCTTGGTGTATTATAGCACCAGCAAAGGAAGCAACAGCTCCCTCTATCACTGAAACCTTTAGCGAAAACTCTCTTTCTCTTACATACCTCTCCATCTTTGAATCTATTATTTTTTAACAACAAAGCAAAGAAACACAATATCAAATTCAGCCACCTCCCCCTTAGAAACCACTAACAAACAAAAACATCTAAGATCAAATTAGCCAAAAACTTCAGTTTTTGAAATAAAACTTTCCACTAGATAAAAATTTTTAATGTGAAAAAAGTAATAGCCACCCTTTCACTAATAACTTTCTGTGTATTAGGTTTCTCAGCACCAGTTTTCACACCAAAAATTGACGGTAACAAAGAAGCAGAATGGGGAAACACCCCAGATGCAACAAGCGAAGGAGAAGGATTCGACAACGACCCTTGCAAGTACCTATACGTGACAGACGATGGATATTATTTGTACATACTCTACTGGTATCAAGGGGATCAAAATGCAAGTGATGGAGCTTCTGCACATAGTATCATAGCAATCGACACAAAAGAAGGTGGTGGGAACTACGACCCATGGCAAAATCAAACAAAATTTTCAAACATACTACCAGACTTTATAATATCTTCCTATCACAACTCACAAAACGGCCTTAGGGATATACAACTAAGAAAATGGGAAAACAACTCTTGGAAATTTCTAGGATCACTCGGAGAAGATGAACACTACGAAAACATCCCCGGAATAGCAGAAATCAGAATACCTCTAAACACGCTTGAAGTAGGTAAAGGAAGAGAGATAAAAATCTTACATTACTACAGGTACAATGAAAGTAATCCCGGAATAAGCGATTCAACACCTTACAATTCATCAGCTTCACCCCAAAGTACTTCCCCAGCAACCTTGACAAACTTCCTAAAATACACAATAAGAGGTGAAGCAAGAATTAACAACGTAGAAACTCTAAGAAACGTAATAAAAGGAAATGAAAAACTACTTTTCCTTATAAACTACTCCGGAAATTACGAAATTTCTATCTACTCACTCAAAGGCATAAAGATCAAAACCATAACAAACACCTACTTAATCCAAGGACAATATTACGAGTTATCACCCGAAGAAATAGGACTAAACAGTGGAGTGTATATCCTAAGGTTCAAAAGAGGAGACACAGACAATAAAGTAAAATTCATAATAGTGAGGTAAAAATGAAGAAAACAAAACTTTTTGCAATTTTGCTTATTAAAATTATTCTAACCTACTCCGTAGGAGTAGGCGAAACGATAATTAAAATACCAAGCCAAAACAAAACTTTTCTACCCTACCTAATCAGTCAAAATTATAACTATTCTCTAGCTACTAAATTTTACAAACTTCCAAGCGAAGACATTGAATATACAATAACCTTTGGGTTATTACACGAAAAAGACAACTTTTTCATAGACCTCTCGTATCTAAAACTAGAAGGCAACTTCATTTCTTCAGAAGGAAGAGGAGAGTTCCCATATAGAGCCAGCTTATTATTTTCCTACCTACACATACTAGCAGATAAAGAATCACAAAACAATCTAGTCATGATAAGTAGTGCTAACATAAGCAGCTTAAGAATAATAGATTCCACTCTTTACGGAATAAGCTTTAGTATTGGACTATCCTATTTTGATACACTACCACTAATAGGAGAAAAAGAAGAAAAATGCAACTTTTCACTTGCTACCTCAATTGAAGAAATAGGTATAAACATCTATAACGGTAATAATGAAAACTTAGATTCAAAAGTATGTGCATTAATCAAATACGAATTTCTTGCATTAGGTGAATGGTTATTAGGTATTTCATCATACCTTAGCTACAAAAACACAGAGAAAACAATTTTACTAGGAGTAGAACTAAGACACTCCTTAACCTTTAGTACATCCTTCAAGTACGACATTCTAAACAGCATAATTTCCTTTGATAACTACTTTTCAATAAACTTAGGTAAGCAGTTTCTACGTATGTTTTACACTCTTGGGTTATCTGAACTAGGAAGTGAGACTTCTGTAGGTATTGAGTTTGACTTTTAGGAAAAACTTGTTTATCCTAATGTCAAGGAGGAAAAATATGAAAAAGTTTTTAATCGCAATTGTTTTAATAACATTTTTCGGTAACCTAACATTTTCACTAACCAAAGAAGAAATAGAAAACACACTAAAAGGATACCAAGAAAAGGGATACAAGTTTGAGAAAAAGCTAGATGTAGCATCATGGAAAGTTAGCTTCGGTACAGCTTCCTGGAAAGAGTTCGTTTATGTTTACGTTAGCCCAAACGAAGCTGCACCAGACTTTAACATAGTATACATCTACGGCAACGTAAAAACTTATGAAAGCGATGAAGAACTTTCAAAAGCTTTTCCTGAGATAATCTCAGCTATGGAAATAAATTCTTTCACCGGTGAATGGGGGTTCTTCTCTCTCTACAAAGAAAAAAACGTTTGGTATCTTGACTACAACATAAAACTCAGGCAAAAACACCTAGACCAAGTACAGCTTATGAACGCCATAGGATGGGTTGCAGCAAGTGTAAATAAGTACAAAAACCAATTTTGACAACTATCCACCTAGTTAGTTGAAGCATCGAAATAACATAATTTAAATTTCTTTAATTCCATCAGGAGGGGGAAATGAAAAGGTTTTTATTCCTGTCAATCTTGATAACATTACCTCTTACTTCATTCGGATTTAAAGAAGTACATTTAAATAAGGGGCTTGAAGTAGGATTCGGCTACACCTATGTCTACACTGGTGTTGGTGCAACGCTAGGTTACGAATTGGAATTAAGCGATAAGCTTGACATATACCCATGGTTTACCATTGGGGGATACGGACCTAACTTCGGATTCGGTACACAAGTTGACTTCCCTATCAAAGTTTTTAAGCAAGACATTTTCAGCATAGCAGTAGTACCATTCGGAGGAATGGATTTTAAGTTTGAAAAAAATAGGCAAAACGAAACAGTCTTTTCGTTTGACTTTGACATCGGAGCGTATGGACTCTTCTCGTTGGACTTCAGGAAAGAGAGAATTCCTCTATCCCTATCAATGGGATTCGGGCCAAATATCTCCCTTTCAGCAAACCCACATTTCTCCGCATTCTTCACCGTAAACCTATCGTTTTACATCGATAGCATAACCATACAGATTGGCGGAAACTCAAAATTTGCAGGAGTAGCTATAAAGATAAAGATTTAAAAAATACATGAGGGCTTACGCCCTCATTAAAACCTAATTAAGCTTTAACCAAAGGAAGGTACATCTCTTCATACTTTTTTATAGCACTCTCAGTAAAGAATATCTTTGTTGAGTAGAACAAATCATGAACATTGAGATTGTTATAAGTGAACAGTAAAAGATTTGGCAAGTTCCTAGCAGAAAGAATTACGTTTTTGTCATTTTCCGGCAAAACCAAAACACCATAACCGAATTCTATCTTGTTCAGGAAGTTAGAAAATGTCTTTATGAACTCTTTAGTTTTTATAGTCGTCAATGAAAAATCTTCAACAACTATCAAATCCCCTCTTCTTAGCTTCTCAGAAAGAAGTGAGAAGTATGCCTTCCTTTTCATTTTCTTTGGCAAACTAAACTCAAAATCCCTAGGCTTAGGCCCATGTGCTACACCACCACCGACCCATATAGGTGACCTTATAGAACCATGCCTAGCTCTACCTGTTCCTTTCTGTCTCCAAGGCTTCCTACCACCACCACTTACCTCACCTCTTGTCTTAGTTGATACCGTCCCTTGCCTCCTATTCGTAAGCTCAGCAACTATAGCCCTATAAACAAGATCAGGATTGTAATCAACACCAAAAATCTCATCACTTATTTCTATCCCCTTAGAAACTATCCCGTCCAACCTAAAGACATCTACTTTCATCACAATCCTCCAGTTGTAGAATTATTATGAAACGCAAAGATAATTTTTTTCAATTTCTAGCGAGTAATTTGGAAAATTTTTGAAACTTTACTTTTTTTGTATTATTATATTCCCTGAGGAGGAAAATTATGCAAAGAAAAATTCTCACCTTTTTCATTTTAATTCTACTATTTGTGTCAACTACCTATATCTTTGCTGACGAATCAGTACAAACTTCCGAACAAGCTTCTGGGAGTAGTCCTTCTTTCGGCTTTGGTTTCTCGTTCGGTACAGTAGTCATAAATGGCACTACCTACTTCCAGATAAAAGGTCAACCTGATTTCTCCATAGGTTTATTTGGGATAGGCTTAGACATAAACCTAGAGTTCGATGGCAATTGGAAGCTAAGAGAAACAGAGTGGAACTCATGGCAAGCTATATTGTCAAAAATAAGGTATATGAGATGGGCTTACAAAGGAGCAAAACCCCTTTACGCAAAAATAGGGCAAATCGAGGATGCAACAATAGGCAATGGTTTCATAATGTGGAATTATGCTAACAACCTAAACTATCCAAACATGAAGAAACTAGGTATTGCCTTTGATCTTGATTTGGGCTACGGAGGGTTTGAATCCTTCGTTGACAACGTGTTTGACGTCGACATAATCGGGTTAAGGGGATTTGCAAGACCTCTTTACGGAACTGACATATTCCTTCTCAAAGAACTTGAAATAGGAGCATCAATAGTTGTAGATACCGACCCATTCAACCCAATACCAACAAATTCACCTTACAACTTCTCTGACAGTGAGCTAAGCATAGGTAAAGAAATTTACATAGCAGGAGCCGACCTCGGACTACCAATAGTAAATATCCCATCAATATTTGATTTAAAGTGGTTTGCTGACTTTGGCTATATTTTCAACAAAGGAACTGGTGAATCAACAGGATTCAAAGGGACCATAATATCACTCATACCATACAAGTTTGAAATTAGATACCTACAACCAAAATTCATGCCTTCATTCTTTGACACACTTTATGAGAGCGAAAGGTATGTAATACTATCACAATCCAACATTCTATCAAAGTATGACCTGTTAGACAACATAACAAACTCTTACGCAGGATTTCTGTTCACCACCGGTGTTAGTTTCAGCACAAATATAAGCCTCCTTGTCACAATTGATGATTCATTCGATGACACTTCATATCCTCACATGATAGTAAGATTCCACTTAGACAGGGCTCTAACAAGGATTGTCAATTTCGATTTCACATATGATAGGAAAAACATAAAGGAACTAAGGGATATTATCACTACAGAATCAACTGATGCAGTCATAAACGCCAAACTATCATATAGAGTTTCAGAAACAGTAAATATAGTCATGTCATACACCAGGTCCTTCGATTGGTTTGAAGAAAATGGCCAGATGGTACTCAAACCACTTGAAAGCACTTCTATTTCAACTGAAATTCAGTTTTAAGGAGGTTTTTTATGAAAGTATTTGCTAAATTTTTAATAGCCTTTACTTTGACATTGTTCGCATTTGTTAGTGCTTCTGCTCAAGTAGACAAGTACCCGTACGTAGAAATTGCCCTGGGCTCTGTCCAATATGCTGTTTCAGGCGACGAATCAAAAGGCAATCTAGTCTATAAAGATCTCTCATCTGGAGAGAGTATACCTCTCTTTTCTATCATAAGAACAGGCCCAGACGGTTATGTAGAAATATCTCTCGAACCTAACAAGATTATAAAAATCTACGAATTCTCAACAGTATCACTATCAAAATTTAAAACAGACAGTAGCATCGAACTAAAAGTAGGAAAACTAAAAGCTAAAGTGAAGAAAACAAGCACTTTTGATGAATTCAAAGTGAGAACAGAGACAGGTATAGCAGCTGTAAGAGGTACAGAGTTTGGTGTCATCTACAATACTGGTCAGGCATCAATAATGCAGGTTTTCGTTAAAGAAGGTATTGTATCCTTAACTGATCCAACAGGTAGATCCGTTGACATTAATGCTGGTTACTCCAGTAGTATAAGCAGGTACCTAAACATAACGGAAATCGAAGAACCAAGGCCAATTTCACCAGAAGAGTTCGAAAAATACTTTGCTGATAAAACTGAAGCACAGGAACAACCACAGAAAGTAGAAAAAGTAGAAGAGGAAAAGAAAGAAAAAGAATCAGCACCTCCTTCACCAAGCCAAACTCCTAGCCCTCAACCATCATTACCAAAAGAAACACCTTCAGAGCCAGCAACACCAAAATTCAACTTTGGCTGGGGCATAAGCTCAGAAAATATCAACGGTGTAGTATGGAATAAGATAGTTCTCTCACCAGTATTCTACCTTGGTAAGTTCGGTGTAGGTCTATACCTTGTATCTTACTGGGATGGCAAAAATAACATATACGACACAACAAAATGGTACAATGCAAAAGAGTACGATTTCGGCTTCTATCAAGATGGCTTTGACATAAAGGACTTCGGAAATGACCTACTTCTAAAGATACTATTCCTTAGCTATGGGAGCAAAAGCGATAAAGTATTTATAAGGCTAGGTAATATTCCTGATATGACACTAGGGCACGGATTCATATTTGACAGATACTCTAACATGCTAGGCTTCCCATCAATAAGGAAGATCGGACTACAATTTGATCTAGATTTTGGTATATACGGTTTTGAAACCGTGTTTTCCGATTTGTCAAGAACTAGACTGTTTGGAACAAGACACTACGTTAGACCTCTCTACGGTACACCTGTTCTAGGTAATCTCGGCTTTGGCGTATCTGGAGTGATAGATCTTGAGCCATTCGTTCTGAGCAACCAAGCATTCGAAGGGAATCCTAGTGTATTCTTCATAGGTGCCGATGTTGATTTCCCAGTTTTCGATATATATGTATTATCACTTACAATATTCGCAGATATTGCAAAAGCAGGAATTTACATAAACAACACAAACGAAAATCCTTACTTATCCTATGTAATCACCACGAAGGGATACCAAAATGGATTTAACCTACTTGATGGCTATGGCTTATCAGCAGGTATCAAAGGAACAATAATCGGAATACTACCGTGGAAAATAGAATACAGAAGGACTGAAGGCAACTTCATTCCCGGTTACTTTGACACACTTTATGATTCTCAAAAATCAGAGAAACTCGTCTCACTGCTAACATTCACTCCCCCACCGTTTAACGGCATCCTCGGAAATCTAGGAGTAAATATTGAAGGAATAGCCGAAGGTAACATTGAATACGAACAACTATGGCCACAAGCTGATTTCTCAGATTACAGCATCAACAAATTAGTCGGCAGATTCAAGATTGATAAACAAATAATAAAAACTTTCGTAGGTGTACCTGTTTATGGGAAACTAACATATTATAGGAACAACATACCTTCGATAAATGATTTCTTCAGCGATCCTCTGAGAGACTCAACAGTAACACTAGAGATAGCCTACAGCATTGATGAGAATCTAGACATCTCAGTAGCTTACAAGAGATTCTTTATCTCCTCCACTGAGTACCAAGACAGCGTATCAATACAACTTAGATCTAGCATTTTTGGAGAATTAGGGTTCTAAATAATACTAAGGGACGCACGAGCGTCCCTGTAACTGTTGAACAAGAATTCATTTCTTAGTAATATTACCTATGAATAAAGTTGAAGATTTCCTTAAAGCATTACCCGAGGCACCCGGCGTATACATAATGTACGATGAGAAAGGTAATGTTATATACATCGGTAAATCAAGAAACCTAAAAAGCAGAGTTTCCTCATACTTTCATGATCAAAAGCATCTCTCAACGAGAATAAGACGAATGGTAAACAACATAAAAAAGATAGAATACATCGTTGTTAATAACGAATCTGAATCACTAATTCTAGAAGCAAATCTAATAAAAAGGTACAAGCCAAGATACAACATCCTGATGAAAGATAGCAAATTTTACCCATTCGTAATGATATCAAAAGACGAATACCCGTTCATAAACGCAACTAGAGAGTATGAACCTGAAAAGTATGAGTACTTTGGACCGTATACAGATTCGAGGATACCTTATGATCTAGTCGACGTTATACAAAGAGTTTTTAAGATTAGAACATGTAGGAAATTACCCAAGAAGGTATGCCTTAACTACTATATCAACAGGTGCTCCGCACCATGTGAAAACAAAATCTCCAAAGATGAATACTTGAAAAACTGCGAACTAGCCAGAGAGGTACTGAGAGGAAACGTACAAAAAGTAATAGAGCAACTATCTGAAGAAATGAGGAAAGAGGCTAAAAACTTAAACTTTGAAAAAGCTTCGTTTTATAGAGATAGCATAAAACTACTTGAATCACTAGAAGAGCAAAAACAAAATGTCTTCTTACCTGGAAGCAACTTAAATGCTGACGTGATAGGAATTTTTGAAAGCGAAGAACTTGCCAGTTTCTTCGTGTTGCACATAGTTAATGGTAAAGTTTCAGGTAAAACTGCTATAACTGTTAGCAAAAATGATGAAGAAGATTACATCGAAAAGTTTTTAAGCGATATCTACCTAGTTAGTGAGAGGTTAGGAACAATTAAAACATTTGATGTACAATTAATAACTACATCATCAACTAAAGAAAGAATCACTAAATTCTTTGAAAAGCTAAGTACAAACGTTCTGGTTAGAGAGCCAAACGATGAAGTTGAGCTAAGAATATTAGAAACAGCAATAAAGAACGCTGAAATTGCTTTCAACAACCACTTCTCCAAATTTGATATGTACTCAAAAGAAGGTCAAGAACTAGCAAAGATACTCAAAATTGGGGATTACGTATCAATAATAGATGGATTCGATGTAGCAAATTACAGTGATGAGATGGCTGTAGGATCAGCAGTGAGGCTAATTGATGGCATACCAAGCAAGAAAGATTACAGAATTTTTAAAATGAAGTGGACTACAGGACAAAATGACTTCGGAATGATAGAAGAAACGGTATCAAGGCACTACAGAAGAATACTAGAGAGTAAAGGGCAACTACCTGATTTAGTTTTGATAGATGGTGGTAAGGGGCAACTAAACGCAGCAATTAATGCCCTAAGAAAGTTAAATTTGAACTTACCAATAGTCTCACTAGCTAAAGAGAAAGAAAAAATAATTTTACCAGACGGCAACGAATTAATCCTACCAAAAAATTCGTATGCTCTGAGGCTACTACAGAGAGTAAGAGACGAAGCTCACAGGTTCGGTAATTCGTTTATAAGAAGGATGAAACTAAAAATTCTATTTTAGCACGACAACAAGAGGCTTCTCCTTACCTAGAACTTTTACGATTTTACCTATAATCTTCTTATTCTTGTTTTTCAGATGAGTAGAAGTAACTATTATGTACTTACCTTTCGGCAAAGGTTTCTTAGCAATATTGATCCCCGACCAATAAACAGTTAACTGACTCCTTCCCTCAACCACACTTATGTTCCTACCGATACCTACTAAGTACTTTTGTATAAGGTATTTCTTGTATTCTTTAGCTTTGCTCAAAGGTACTGCATAAACATTGTAATCAGCGTACCAAACTTCCTCACTTGCGAATAGAACAGTAGTTATTTTACATGGCTTGTCCTTGGAAACATAATCGTAGCCATTCCTATAGGAAAAGTACACCTTCGTGTATGATTTTGGTGGATACTTACCAACCTTAACCTCTCTTTCTCTCCCCTTAACTTCCTTCTTCTCTATAACCTGAGTTTTCATTTCCCTAGGCATTGACTCAGATAATGGCTTTACTTCAGGGCTACTTAACTGCTCAACTTGAGTTCTAACTTCTAAAGGTACAACTTCCTTTGATACAAGTTCTTCTTTAGCAATTCGATCTTTGGCTTCCGTTTTCATCTCTCTTGATAGCTCTTCCTTTGACACTGACAGCTCAGGAATAGGTAAAGTTTTTTCTTCTTTATCCATTTTTGCCTGTTCCTGAGTAATGAACGACGGGACACCTATATTTTTCAACTCTTCCTCCTTTTGGGATAGCTCTGATATTGCCTGTTCTACCTGATTGTCAGGTTGTTTGCTTCTGCAGCCAACTAATGATAAAGAAAATA